>NZ_JBITLS010000013.1:0-363489 GCF_044465465.1 Nonomuraea sp. NPDC049655 | reverse complement strand
ATGTCCATCGAGATGCGCGACACCGACGAGGACGTCTTCCGCGCGGCGGAGGAACTCGGTATCGATCTGTCCCGGCGTGAGCCGAGCAGCGTGGACGAGGTCTGACGGTCCCGTGCTCCACTGCGGCGCGCCGGTCCGGAGCAGGGTCCGGCGCGCCGCGGTGGAGCAGGACCGCAGGGGTCCGCCGGAGGCTCAGCCCGCGGCCTGCCGCACGAGGGCGGCGATGCGCGCCTCGGCGTCGGGGGTCAGCTCCTTCAGCGCGAAGGCGCTCGGCCACATGGCGCCGTCCTCAAGGCTCGCCCCGTCGTTGAAGTCGAGGGTGGCGAAGCGGGACTTGAACTTCGCGGCGGGCTTGAAGAAGCACACGACGCTGCCGTTCTTGGCGTAGGCCGGCATGCCGTACCAGGTCTTCGGCGTCAGGTCCGGGGCGGCGGCCCTGATGATGGCGTGCACCGCCTCGGCCAGCACCCGGTCGTCCTCGGCCATCTCGGCGATCTTCTCCAGCACGTCGCGCTCGCCGTCGGCGGCCGACGCCTTCCCGCCGCGCCGCGCGGCCTTCTTCAGCTCGCTGGCGTGCGCCTTCATCGCCGCGCGCTCGTCCTCGGTGAAGCCTTCGAAACCCTTGCCGGACGCGTCGGCGTTCTTCGTGGTGCTCATGGTGAAATCTCCTTGTGTGTGGGGTGAATGCTAGTACTGACCGTTTTGTGGGGTGGTGTCGCTCAGCCCCGCGCGCCGGCGATCTGCCGGGTGCTGGCGTTGAGCCGGTTGAACAGGTTCGTCACGCCGATCATCAGCACGATCGCGGCGAGCTGCTTCTCGTCGTAGTAGGTGGCGGCCCGGTCCCAGACCTCGTCGCTGACCGCGTCGGGCCGGTCGGCCAGCCGCGTGGCGGCCTCGGCCAGCTCCAGCGCCGCCCGCTCCTCCTCGGTGAAGTACGGGGCCTCCCGCCAGGCGGCCACCGTGGCCAGCCGGTCCTCGCTCACCCCGGCCTTGCGGCCGCCCTTGACGCCCGCGTCCACGCAGGCGCTGCACCCGTTGATCTGGCTGATCCGCAGGTGCACCAGCTCCAGCGTCCCGGCGTCCACGCCGCCGGCGTGCACCGCCTTGAACAGCTCCTGGATCGACTGCATCGCGCCGGGCAGGACGGCGGCCGGGTTCTTCATCCGGGACTGCATGGTGGTTCTCCCTTTTCCCTGGTCGGCGCCCCGTCCCCCGGGGCGTGACTCCATCTCAGCGCAGCGGGCCCGGCGCGACGATGCCCGTGGGACACCGTGGGACAGCCGGAATGCCGTTGGCCTGCGGTGATTCGTCCCGGTAAGTTTCTTCCGCGACGGGACAGAGAGGCAGGAACGCGTGACTCGACAGCAGACGGCGGGCCCCCAGGACGAGCTGGCCACCCGCCTGCGCCTGCTCCAGGAGCTCTCCGGGCACGGCGTACGGGCGCTCGCCCGCGAGACGGGCCTCAGCTCGTCGTCGTTGTCGCGCTACCTCAGCGGCCAGTCGGTGCCGCCGTGGGCCGCGGTGATCGAGCTGTGCCGCCTGGTCAAGCGCGACCCGCGCCCGCTGCGCCCGCTGTGGGACCGGGCGGCCAACCCCCTTCCGGCGCCGCCCAAGGCGAGCCGCCAGGTCCAGCCGCCCTCGGCGCCCGCCGGCGCTCCCCGTCCGCCGCGCAACGACCTGCCGCGCGACGTGCCCGACTTCACCGGGCGCGCGGCCCATCTCGACGCCGTGCTCGCCGCCGTCGCGCAGAGCCGGGTGGTCGCCGTGGACGGCATGGCGGGCGTCGGCAAGACGTGCCTGGCCGTGCACGCCGCGCACCGGCTCGCCGCCGACTACCCCGACGCCCAGCTCTACCTGGACCTGCACGGGTTCACCGACGGGCGGGAACCGCTCGACCCCGACCCCGCGCTGCGGTCGCTGCTCGCCGCGCTCGACGTGCCCTCGGAGAAGATCCCGCAGGAGGGCGGCATCGAGCCGCTGGCCGCCTGCTGGCGGGCCGAGCTGGCCGGACGGCGGGCCGTCGTGGTCCTCGACAACGCCGCCGGCGCCGACCAGGTCCGCATGCTGCTGCCCGGCGCGGGCGAGTCCGTCGCCCTGATCACCAGCCGCAACCGG
Source organism: Nonomuraea sp. NPDC049655 (assembly GCF_044465465.1). NCBI lineage: Bacteria > Bacillati > Actinomycetota > Actinomycetes > Streptosporangiales > Streptosporangiaceae > Nonomuraea > Nonomuraea sp. NPDC049655. Next base: position 361,374 of record NZ_JBITLS010000013.1, on the reverse strand, counting down.
CTGGTGGGCCTGGAGGAGGTGCCGCCCGTCTCGCTGGACGTGCTCACCCCGCAGGAGAGCGCCGAGCTGCTGGCCCGCGCCAGCGGCGACCCCAGCGGGCCCGACGGGCGGCTGGCCCAGGACCCGGAGGCGGCGGCCGAGGTGCTGCGGCTGTGCGGCCACCTGCCGCTGGCCCTGCGGCTGGCCGGGGCCCGGCTGCGCCACCGGCCAGGCTGGACCGTCGGCATCCTGGTCGAGCGCATGGCCGAGGGGCCGAGCGAGTTCGACACCGCCTTCGCCATGTCCGTGCGCCAGCTCGACCGGGCACAGCGCCGCCTGTTCCGGCTGCTGGGCCTGCTGTCCGGGTCCTCCTTCGACGACTACGTGGCCGCCGCCCTGGCTGGCGTGCCGCTGCGCGACGCGCGGGCGATGCTGGAGGACCTGCTCGACGCCCACCTCGTCCAGCAGCCCTCGCCCGGCCGGTACACGCTGCACGACCTCGTCCACCAGCACACGCGCCGGGCCGCCGAGGAGCAGGACACGCCGGCCGAGCGGGAGCAGGCGCTGGGCCGGGTGCTCGACTACTACGTGCACGCGGCGGCCGCCGCCGACGCCGCGATGCCGTACGAGTCGGGCAGCCGGGCCGCGTCCGCGGGCAGCCCGCCGGCCGCCCTGCCGGCCTTCGGCAGCAAGCACGCGGCGCTGGGCTGGTTCGGCGCGGAGTACACCAACCTCATGGGCGCCTTCGAGGTGGCGGTCGCCACCGGCGCCGACGCGCACGCGTGCGAGCTGCCCCGCTTCATGCGCGCGTTCTTCGCCCGGCGCTGCGGCACCACTCACCTCAACGTGCTCTTCGAACGCTCGCTGGCGGCGGCCGAACGCCTGGGCGACCCGTGGCAGCTCGCCGAGGCGCACAGCGACCTGGGCTTCGCCCGCTACAACGCGGGCCGCATGGCCGAGGCCGGAGCCGCGTACGAGGCGGCGGCCCCCCTGGTGTCCCAGGCCGGCGACGCCCGCTCCGCGGCGGACCTGATGATGCGCCGCGGCTACCTGAGCTGGGACGAGGGGCACGTCGAGGAGCCGCTTGACCTCTTCCGGCAGGCGGCCCGGCTCTACGCCGACGCCGCCTGCCCGACGGGCGCGGCCCACGCCGCCGCCGACGAGGCGTGGGCGATGCTGCAACTGGGACGCCGGGAGGAGGCGGCCCGGCTGGCCCGCGACGTGCTGGCGCGGACGCACGGCGAGCCCGGCTGGCCGGCCACGCTGACCGCCCGGATCACCCTCGGCATGGCGATCGTCCACGAGGAGCCCGGCGAGGCCGCGCAGCACCTGAGCCAGGCCCTGGAGCTGGCCCGCGAGGACGGCCACAAGCACAACGAGGCATGGTGCCTCAACTGCCTGGGCGTCGCGCTGCGCCAGATGGGCCGCCACGAGGAGGCGCTGGAGAGCCACCGGGAGGCGTTCGCCCTCCTGGACGAGCTGTTCGAGGAGCACTGGAAGGTGCACTTCCTCTACGGCTACGCCGAGACCTGCCGCCTGGCCGGCCTGCCGGAGGAGGCGCTGCGCCTGCACCGCCAGACCCTCGACCTGGCGCCCAAGGTGGGCGCGCGGCACAAGGAGGCCCTGGCCCACGAGGGCATCGCGGCCGTGCTCGACGAGAGCGACCCGGCCGCCGCGGCCGAGCACCGCGCGGCGAGCCAGGCGATCCGCCGCGAACTCAACCCGGACGCCTGACCTCGTCCCTCTCGCCGGCGGGACGGGCGGCGGTCGCGCGGGCCAGCTCGGTGCGGTTGGCGACCTGGAGCTTGGCGTAGACGTGCGCCAGGTGGGTCTTGACCGTGCCCCGGCTGACGAACAGCCGGGCGGCGATCTCCGGGTTGGACAGCCCCTCGGCGGCCAGCCCGGCCACCGACCGCTCGGCCGGGGTCAGGCTCTCCCATCCGGAGTCGGGCCGGCGGCGCGGCCCCCGCGCGCGGGTGGCGTGGGCGACCGCCGTGTCCAGGTCCATCGCGCGTCCCCGCTCGACGGCCGCGCGCAGTTCGCGGCCCTCCTCGCCGTCGGCGGCCAGGAGGGGGCGGGGCGCGGCCCCGAGGTCCGCGCGTGCCCGTTCGGCGGCCCCGGCCAGCACCCCGGCCGTCCTGACGGCGCCGCGACGCAGGTCGAGCAGCGCCAGCGACTCCAGGCCGGCCACCAGGCCGAGCACGAGGTCGTGGTCGGCGTGGATGCGCAGCGCCTCGTGGTGCAGCCGCAGCGCGCGTTCCGGGTCGCTGTCGTGGGACAGCAGCGCCAGCTCGTCCAGCACCCCGGCGCGCACGCGCGGCATGCGCGCGGTGACCGGCGACCGCGACAGGGCGTCCAGCAGCCGCGTCGCCGCCGCCTCCTCGTTCGACCGGCGCAGCGCCGCCGCCAGCACGAGCTGGGTGTCGGGCGCCAGCCACGCCGCGTCCGGCTCCTCCTGCCAGCGGCCCTCCCGCCAGCACCACTCCACCGCCTCGCCCGGCCGGTCGTGCCCGAGCGCGAGCATCGCCTGGCAACGCTCCCACCCGGTGATGAACGGCAGCCGCCCGAGCCCGTCGATCAGCCGGTCCACGGGCTCCAGGGCGGCGGCGGCCTCGTCCAGGCGGCCCTGCAGGATGCGGATCTCCGCCAGGACGACCCGGGCCGAGCCGGTCCAGTGCAGGTCACGCAGCGGTTCCGCGGTCTCGACGGCCCGTCCGGCCAGCTCCGCGGCCCGCTCCAGCGCGCCCGACCGGGCGGCGGCCAGCGCCCACCAGCCCAGCGCGAAGGAGGCCACGCCACGGTCGCCGCGCGCCACCAGCCGCTCCACGGCCCGCTCGAAGCACTCGATCGCCCGCCGGTAGTCGTCGCCGAGCACGTGCACCAGGCCGGCGATCGCCTCGGCGCTGTCGGCGACGAACCCGTCCCCGGCCCGGACGGCCTCGTCCCGCACCGCGCGGGCCTCGGCCAGCGCCTCGGGGAGGCCCGTCGCCAGCAGGCCGAGCGCGATCAGCGGCCCGGCCGGGCGGGCGGCCTCCGGGGCGCCGGCCGCCTCGGCCAGGTCCCGGGCCGTCCGCGCCACCTCGAACGCCTCGATCCCCGGCTCGGCGGTGTTGAGCACGAGCGCCAGCGCCGTCAGGACCCGGGCCTGGAGCGGGCTGCGCTCGTCCGCGCCGAGCGCCGCGGCCCGGCGCAGCAGCGCGGCCCCCTCGGCGCCGCGTCCCTCCAGGTGCCACAGCCACGCGCAGTCCGCGGCCAGTCGCCGCCCCCGCGCCGGGTCCGGACGCGACAGCCCCCACTCGATCGCGGCCCGCACGTTGGGGTAGGCGGCGCCCAACCGCGCCCGCCAGGCGTCCTTGTCGGTCTCCAGCAGCGGCGCCAGCTCCGCCGGCAACGACGCATGGACGTCGAGATGCAGGTCGCGCGCGGCGGTCTCCTCCCGCGCCGCCGCCAGGCGGTCCAGCGCGTACGCCCGCACCACCCCGAGCATCCGGTACCGGGCCACCGGGCCGGTCGTGTCGGCCACCACCAGCGACTTGTCGATCAGCCCCCGCAACGCCCTGAGCAGACGTCCGGCGCCCGGCCCGCCGAGCTCGGCCAGGCGGGTGACGGCATCGGCGGTGAAGCCCGGCTCGAACACCCCGGCACGCCGGAACAGCACCCGCTCGTCGTCGTCCAGCAGGTCGTGGCTCCAGCTCATCGACGCCTGCAGGGTGCGCTGCCGGAAGGGGGTGGTCCGCGCGCCGCCGTCCAGGAGGGCGTAGGGGGCGCTCAGGGAGTCGGCGATCTGGGCCAGCGACAGCGCGCCCGCCCAGCCGGCCGCCAGCTCCAGCGCGAGGGGCAGCCGGTCGAGCCGGTCGCAGATCCGTCTGGCCTGCGATCCGGCCGCTCCGGCCGCGTCCGGGGCGCCGGCGCGGACGCGTTCGAGGAACAGCTCCAGCGCGTCGGCCAGCCTCATCGGCGGCACCGGCCACACCCGCTCGCCGGGCACGCCGAGCCTGGACCGGCTGGTGGCGACCACCGCCACCCCCGGGCACTCGGCCAGGACGGCGGCGACGACCCCGGCGGCGTCGTCCAGCACGTGCTCGCAGTTGTCGACCACGACGAGGAGCTCGCGCTCGCGCAGCGCGGCGGCCAGCACCGGCAGCGGGTCCCGGTCGGCGGGCAGCGGGACGTCCAGGGCGGCGGCCAGCCGGCGGCCGACCTGGCCGCCGTCGGTCTCCTGCTCCAGGCCGACCCAGAACACGCCGTCCGGCCACGCCCCGGACGCCGCCCGGCACAGGCGCATCGCCAGCCGGGTCTTGCCGCACCCGCCGGGCCCGGTCAGGGTCAGGACCCGCCCGGCCGCCACCGCCTCGCCGGCCGCCGCCAGCTCCTCGGCCCGGCCCACGAACGACGACAACTCTGCCGGAACATGACGGACATCAGACATCGCCCGAAGTATGCCAGCAAACAGGCCAGGGGACCGGCGGCATCTCTGCCAGGTGGCCGATGTTCCCGGCCCGCCAGGACGGCAGGATCGTGCCCATCGCAACGAACACCTCACCAGGAGAGCCGGACATGACGCAGCACGACACCATCCAGGGCCGCAGGGTCGTCGGCAACATCTCGCTGTCCCTCGACGGCCGCGTCAGCGGCCCGGGCGGCGAGTACGACATGAGCTGGATCGTCCCGCACGCCCTCAGCGACGACGCCCGCGACCACATGATCCGGGTGACCGGCGCGGCCACCACCGTCCTGCTCGGCCGCAGGAACTACGAGGGCTTCGGCTCCTTCTGGCCGGCGGTCGCCAAGGACGAGGACGCCGACCCCCGCGACCGGGCCTTCGCCCAGTGGCTCGACGAGACCGAGAAGATCGTCTTCTCCTCGACCCTGACGGACCCGACGTGGCAGAACTCCCGCCTGGCCGAGACCGGCCCCGCCGCGGAGGTCGAGCGGCTGCGGGGACAGGCCGGCGGGGACGTCGTCGTCCTGGCCAGCGGCAGCGTCATCAGGGCCCTGCTGGAGGCGGACGCGCTGGACCGGCTCAGCATCACGCTCTGCCCCGAGGTGGCCGGCGGCGGCGCCCGGCTGTTCGAGGACGGCCTGCCCGCCGCGCACTGGTCGCTGACCGACCTGACGACCACCGAATCGGGCGCGATCTGCCTGCTCTACGACCGCCTGCACCAGGGCTGAGCTCGGGGCCCACCGGTCAGGCGGGGAGCGGGGCGGCGGTGGCGCGGTGGCGGGCGAAGGTGAGGGCGACGACCGTCCCGAGCAGCATGCCCGCGGCCGCGACGAGCACCGCCGTGCGCATCCCCGAGGCGAGCGCGGGCCCGGTGGCCTCGCCCACCCCGCCGGCCGCGACCAGGACCGCGAGGCCGAGCGCCGCGCCGACCTGGAGCGCGGTGGAGGCCATGCCGGAGGCGATCCCCTGCTCGCCCGCCGCCACGCCGGTGGCCGAGGCGATCCACATCCCGGTCCAGGTGAGGCCCTGGCTGACGCCGGACACGACGATGCCGGGCAGCACACCCCAGTACGAGCCGTCGGCGCTGATCCCCATCGCCAGCAGCGCGGTGCCCGCCGCCCCGCCGACGGTGCCGAGGAGCAGCGTCACCCGCATCCCGATCCGCCCGGCCAGCCGCCCGCCGAGCTGGGTGCCCAGCGCGATCAGCAGGGACGGCACCAGGAACGCCAGCCCGGTCGCCACGGCGCCGTACCCGAGCACGGTCTGGAAGTAGACGGTCAGGAAGTACGGCAGCGCGTTGAACGTGGCGCCGAAGACCAGGATGACCGCGACGGCCGAGCTGAGGCTGCGGTTGCCGAACAGCCGCAGCGGCATGAGCGGGTCGGCGCCCGCCTTCTCGACCGCGACGAAGGCGGCCAGCAGCACGGCGGCCAGCACGAACCCGCCGGTGATCAGCGGCGAGCTCCACCCCGACTCGGGGCCCTGGATGAGCGCGTAGGCGAGCAGGCTGACGCCGCCGGTGGCCAGCACCGCGCCCGGGACGTCGAACCGGCGGCCCCGCGCGCGGGCCCCGTCGGCGGGCAGCAGCAGCCAGGCTCCGGCGATCGCGACGACGGCGAGCGGCACGTTGACGTAGAAGACCGCCTCCCAGCCCCAGGCGCCGGTGAGCAGGCCGCCGAGCAGCGACCCGAGCGCCAGCCCGCTGGCTCCGGCGCCGCTCCACACGGCCAGCGCCCCGTTGCGCGCCGTGCCCTCGGCGAAGCCGGTGTTGACCAGCGCCAACGTGGCCGGGAACAGCAGCGCGCCGCCCAGTCCCTGCGCGGCCCGCGCGGCGACCAGCGCCCCGGGGCTCTGCGCCAGGCCGCCGGCCAGGGAGGCGAGCGCGAACAGCGCCAGCGCGCCCACGAACATCCGGCGGTGGCCGAGCAGGTCGGCCGCCCGGCCGCCGAGCAGCAGGAACCCGCCGTACGCGACGGCGTAGGCGCTGGCCACCCACTGCAGGGTCTGCGGGGAGAAGTCCAGGTCGGCGCCGATCCGGGGGAGGGCGACGAAGACGATGTTGAAGTCGAGGGAGGTGATGAGCTGGGAGAGGGCCAGCAGGGCGAGGACCAGGCCGGGTCGGCGTCTCATGTCCACCTTCATACGATTGTCCGGAAATTACGTACAGTTCGGGATCCTCGTACAGTTGGGGGACGCTCGTCAAATCACCGTCCGGCGAGGAGGCGGCAACGAGAAAGGGCCCCCGCGAGATCGCGGGGGCCGTCGTTCGTGTGCGGGGGATCACCGCTGGTCCTGCGTGCCCTTCGAGGGGAGCGCGCAGGCGAGGGCCGCGCCCAGGTCATGGCTGCCGCCGTACGTCTCCCAAGGCCGGTCCAACCGGTCAGGATTCGAGAAGCGCCCGGCCGCGCGTCCTCCGTAGCGTTGCTCTCATCGTCGGAAACGTCTGAAGCACCAAGGAGACATGGCATGAAAGCGCACGTCAGCTCTATCCTCCTCGCCGTCCGCGACATGGAGGCGGCCAAGCGGTTCTACACCGAGGGCCTGGGCTGGAAGATCCAGAACGACTACGGCATCTCGGTGTTCTTCGAGTCCGACGGCGCCTCGCCCGTCGGCTTCTACGGCCGCGAGGGCCTGGCCGGCCAGATCGGGCTGAGCCCGGAGGGCAGCGGGTTCAGCGGGGTCGTGCTCACCTATGTCGTCCGCAGCGAGGCGCGGGTGGACGAGATCATGGAGGAGGCCGAGAAGGCCGGCGCCACCATCCTCAAGCCCGCCGGCGCCCTGCCGTGGGGCGGGTACGGCGGCACCTTCGCCGACCCCGACGGCTACGTCTGGAGCCTGGGCTACAGCGAGCAGGGCGAGGACCAGCCCTACGCCGAGTAGCCGCGGCGGGCGCCTCCAGGGGAGGTGGTGAGGTCCGGCGCCGGCGCGCGATCGTGCCGACGCCGGACCACCGCGGACCCGGCCTGGAGGTTTGTCGGCTTTGCGAAAAATATCTTGATGAAGTAACGTCACCTCCGTGACTGCCGGGTCGGCCTTGGGCCACGCACCAGAGAGCAGCCCGGCCCTGGCGTGACCGCCCGGCGGGCGCGCGGCCCGCCGCTCCCTCTTCTCCTCCTCAGCACGTCAGAGCAGAGACCATCACCCATGGAGAAGAGTGGATTTCAACAAGCAGGTCATCGACGAGTTCCGCGCCAACAACGGCCAGGTCGGCGGCTATTTCGAGGGAGCGAGACTGCTCCTGCTCACCACGACCGGCGCCCGTTCGGGCAAGCCCCACACCACCCCGCTCGGCTACCTGCCGGACGGCGGCGAGCGCATGCTGGTCATCGCCTCCGCCGGCGGGGCGCCGAGGAACCCCGCCTGGTACCACAACCTGCGCGCCGACCCCCGTGCCACCGTCGAGAGCGGCGTCTTCGTCTTCGACGTCGAGGCGGAGGTCCTGGAGGGGGCCGAACGGGACGCCGCCTTCGCCCGCGCCGTGGAGAGCGACCCCGGCTGGGCCGATTACCAGGCCAAGACGACCCGGATCATCCCCGTCGTCGCGCTGAAGGTGGTGCCGGGGCCGCCCCGGTCGACCGCGCCCTCCGGCGGGGCGTACCTCAAGCTGGTGCACGACGGCTTCCGCCGCGAGCTCGCGCTGATCCGCAAGGAGCTGGCCGACACCGGACGCCCCGGCCTGGGCGTGCAGCTGCGCGTCAACTGCCTGACCATGTGCCAGGGGCTGCACCACCATCACACCGGCGAGGACACGATGATGTTCCCGGCGCTGGCCGAGCGGCATCCCGCGCTCGCCCCGGTGATCGAGCGGCTGGCCGTGGAGCACGAGCGCGTGAGCGTGCTGGTGGCGGAGCTGAAGGAGGCCCTGTCCGGTGACGACCCGGTGCGGGTGCGCGCGGAGATCGAGCGCCTGACCGACGAGCTCGAAGCGCATCTGGCGTACGAGGAGGAGCAGCTCGTGCCGATCCTCGACCTTCCCTGACCCCGTTCAGGCCGAGGCGGACACGCGTGCCGCCGGCGCGGCGCCGAGCCGCCGGGTCGAGACGGCGACGACGAGCCCGAGCGCGGCGTAGGCCGCGCCGAGCAGGCAGGCGGCCGGCCATCCCGCGAGGCTGTAGGCCCAGGTGGTGGTGATCGCGCCGAGCGCGGAGCCGAGGGAGTAGCAGGCCATGTACGCGCCGATGACCCCGCTGCTCCGGTCGGGACGCGCGGTGGTGAGCAGGTGCTGGCTGCTGACGTGCACGGCCTGCACGGCGAAGTCGAGCACGACCACGCCGGCGATCAGCAGCCACAACGACCACCCCGCCTGGGCGGTCAGCAGCCAGGAGGCGGCCAGCAGCGCCAGCGACCAGCCGGTGACCGAGGACGCCAGGCCCCGGTCGGCCCAGCGGCCGGCCCGGGCCGCGCCCAGCGCGCCGGTGAGCCCGGCGAGCCCGAACAGCCCGATCTCGGTGGTGCCGAGGTGCCACGGCGCGGCGCCGAGCGGCAGCGCCAGCCCGCTCCACAACGTGCCGAAGGAGGCGAACAGGAAGAACGCGATCAGCCCCCGGCTGAGCAGGAGCCGGTCCCCGGCCACCAGCCGGCCCAGAGACGACAGCGACCGGCCGTACGAGACCCGGGGACGCCGGACGTCGGCGTCGAGGACCAGGCGGGCGGCGAACGCGAGCAGCACGCACGACGCGGCGATGACCAGGTAGACCGCCCGCCAGTCGGCCAGCTCGCCCAGCAGGCCCGCGACCATCCGGACCCCGAGGATCCCGGCCACCACGCCCGAGGTGACCGTGCCGATGTTGCGGCCGCGCTCGCCGGGCGGTGAGACGGCGGCGACGTAGGCCACCGTGACCTGGACGACCACGGCGAACAGCCCGGCGAGGGCCAGGCCCGCGATCGCCAGGCCGCCGCCGGGCGCCACGGCGGCCACCCCGGCGCCCACCGCCGTCAGCAGCAGGTGGGCCGTGATGAGCCGGCGCCGGTCGAACAGGTCGCCGAGCGGGACGAGCAGCACCAGCCCCGCCAGATAGCCGGTCTGGCCGGCGGCGACCAGCCAGCCCAGTGATCCGTCCGCCAGCCCGAGGTCCCGGCCGGCGGCCTGGAGGACGGGCTGGATGCCGTAGACGGGCGACACGGCCACCGCGCACACCAGCGCGAGCACGATCCGTTGCCTTCCGGTCAGTCCTGGCGACATGTCACTCCCCGATTAGTTTCAATATGCAACCGATCGGAGGGTAGGGCATAATGGTTTCGAATCGCAACTGATCGGAGGGTTCGGTGGACGTCACACTCGCTGCGGGAAACGCCTGGACCGACCCGGCCTGTCCGGTCGCGCGCGCCGTCGACCTGGTCGGCGACCGGTGGAGCCTGCTGATCGTCCGTGACGCGATGGACGGCGCCACCACCTTCACCGAGTTCCACCAGCGGCTGGGGATCGCCCGCAACATCCTCACCGACCGGCTGCGCAAGCTGGTCGAGCACGGTATCCTCGACAGGAGCGCCGCCGACGGCAGGCGGCACGCCTACCGGCTCACCGAGGCCGGGCGGGACCTCTTCACCGCCGTCGTCGCCCTGCGCCAATGGGGCGAGCGCCACGCCTTCGCGCCGGACGAGCCGCACTCCGTCCTGGTCGACGGCCAGGGGCGGGAGCTGCCCCGGCTGCACCCGCTCGGCCAGGACGGCACGCCGCTCTCCGCCGAGACCTCCCGCGTGCGGAAGACCGCCGCGTCCGGCTAGACCCGTTCACCGCACATGTGGATCTTCGCAGCCTGCCGTCAGGACGTGATCACGGCGGGGTTTCCCTCGCTCCAGACGCTGGTGATCCTGCGGTGGGTGAACCGCCAGCCGTCCGGGGTGCGGCGCAGCCGGTCGTCGTAGCGACCCCCGGCAAGGAACTTCTCGCCATCGGGCAGACCGAGGCGGACATGCTGGGCCTGGTAGTAGCAAGTGTGCTCGGCCTCGTCACCGCGCACTGTGGCGACATGGTTGCCGTTCAGGTGATGGGTGGCGTCGAATCGCGCCACGCTGGTGCTGATCCTGGCCATGATCGCCTCAGGCCCGCGGAGCCGTTCGCCCGAACCGCTGTACTCCCAGCAGGCGTCGTCGGTGAACAGCGCGCCCAGGGTCTCCCAGTCCCTGGTGTCCAGGGCCGTCGCGTACGCGATGACGGTGTCCACGATCGCGGTGCGGTCTGCGAGCTCCTGAAGCATGGGGCCACCTTCCGGCTTGGTGCACGATTTGATACGGAGTACATGATTGGTGACTGTCGAGCCCAGCGGAAGAAGGCACTTTCATGTCCCAGAGTCACATCGATGTGTCAGCCCTGGCCCGCGAGGCGTGCCCGGTCTCGGAGGTCCTCGATCACGTCTCCGGGAAGTGGAGCATCGGCATCCTGGTAGCCGCTGCGCAGGGTCCCGTCCGGTTCACGGAGCTGGAACGCTCGATCAACGGAATCAGCAGGCGCATGCTCACGCTCAAGCTGCGCAAGCTGGAGCGGGACGGCTTGCTCGTACGCACCGTCCATCCGGTCGTCCCGCCCAAGGTCGAGTACACGCTGACGGAGATGGCCCGGGAACTCCACAAGTCGCTGCTGGAACTCACCGACTGGGCCAAGCGACACGGCGCCGCCGTCGCCGCCGCCCAGGCCGCCTACGATCACGAACGCAAGGGTTGACGGCGGCCGCCGCCCAGAAGACTCCGTGCCCTTGAAGGCCGGACGATCGTCCAGGTGCGGAAAACAGGGCTAGAGGTCGAGGATCAGGGCCCGGTGGTCGGACACCTCGGGGGCGGCCGCCACCTCGAACTCCTTGACGGCGGCGGGGTCGGAGACGAGCAGGTAGCTCGCGTGCCGTACGGGCTTGCGATAGCGGGAGGTCCTGGTGTCGGCGTCGCCGACCAGGTCGCGCAGGCCCAGCCCGGCCAGGATCCGGAACGTCTCGCTGCCGGGCATGAGGTTGAGGTCGCCGCACACCACGGTCAGGTCGCCGTCCTCGCGCGCGCCGGCGACCAGGGCGGCGAGCCGTCCGGCCTGGGCGCGGCGGGCCGGGGTGTCGGCCTTGCCGCCGGCGTCCCGCAGGCCGTGCAGGTTCACGACGGTGACGAACCGCCGTGCCGGGCGGTCGAAGACGCGTACGGCCAGGGCGGCGCGCGGCCGGTCGCCGGCCGGCCACCCGTCGTGGTGCTCGACGTAGCCGCCGTGCACGAACGCGGACCGCACGCCGACGACGGGCAGCGTCTCGGCGACGAACGTGGCGACCCCGAAGTCCTGCCGGTGCGAGCCGCCTTCCTCGTCCTGGACGGGCCCGGAGTCGCTGACGGCGAACAGCGGCTGGTGGCGGGGGAGGCGTGCGCCGACGTCGGCCAGCAGGTCGGCCCGCTGCGGCAGGGACCGCTCGGCGTCGTCGAACCTGGTCCAGCCGCGCAGGCCGGGCGTGCGCGTCACCTCCTGCAGGCACAGCACGTCGGCGCCGCACCCCTCCACCCAGGGCGCCAGCTCCCCGAACATGGCCCCACCCCACGCATTCACCGAAACCACTCGCACCCGCCCAAACCTAGACCAAGCGCGCAGTCGCCTGTCCTGCGGCGGGCGCGCCAGCTGTGAACCCGCCCCGGGCATCTGGCGGCGGGTCGGGGGTGTGGGGCCTGCTGTCCCGCCGCTGGGTCCAGCGTTTCGTCGGTCGCGACCGTCCGCACGGGGGGTGGTCGTTCCGGTTCAGGGGGCTTGGAGCGCTGCTTCGAGGAGGGTGTCGAGGAGCGGTATCCGGCGGTCGGTGTCGTCGCGGGTCGCGATGAGCGCGACGCTCACGTCCAGGTCGGGGATGCGGGCCTGCAGGGCGCGCAGTCCGGTCCAGCCTCCGCCGTGGCGGTAGACGACATGTCCGGCATGTGACCGTACGCCCATTCCCCACGCGTAGTCGATCGGCGTCCCGTCGTCGAGCCGTCCCGGGGTCTGCATGAGCGATGAGACGCCGAGCTCGTCCGCGTTCAGTGCCTGGCTCCAGCGCAGCAGGTCGCCGAGGGTCGTCCACACGCCCCCGTCCCCGAGTGACAGAGGCGCGGGACGGAGGCGGACGAGCGGCGCGGCGCCCGCCGGCATGGGGTCCGGGCCCGGCCAGAAGCGGGTGCCGGTCATCCCCAGGGGAGCGAAGAGCCGGCGGCGGGCGAGATCGGGCAAGGTCAGGCCGGACGCTCGTTCCAGCACCGCCGCCAGACAGACGTACCCGGCGTTGGAGTAGACGTGCCCGGTGCCCGGCGGGCGGTCCAGGGCCGGGAAGCGGGTGAGGGCCGCGAGGATGCCCGGCGTGGTGCGGTCGGCGGAGCCCTGGAGCGCGTCGATCTCGGCGTCCGCCGGAAGGGCCGCCGTGTGGTGGACGAGGTGCCTGATCCGAATCGCGCCGGCCCACCCCGGCAGGCCCGGCAACCACCCCGACAGGGGCGACTCCACGTCCAGCACCCCGTCTCTGACCAGCAGCGCCGCGCACGCCGCGGTCATCTGCTTCGACAGCGACGCGGCATAGAGGACGGTCGTGGCGCTCATCGGGGCACCGGAGGCGGTCACCCCGCGCGCCACGAGGACGGGCGGCGCGCCGCGCCGGTGGATCCCGGCCACGATCGGTTCGTCGTCGCGGTAGCCGGCTTTGGAGACGAGGGCCGCTGTTCGCCGGCGCAGTTCGGACATGACCCGATCCTCCCAGTGCGGTCCAGGCGCACGTCTCGGAGGTTTAGGAATGAACGTTCTTGACTGAACGTTCCTTTATTGTCTACGATCGAGGCATGGGACGACCAAGAGGATTCGACGAGGCCACCGTGGTACGGGCGGCGGCGGAGCTGTTCTCGACCCGGTCCTACGACGGCATCTCCATGGACGAGCTGGTGACCCACCTCGGCGTCCACCGCAACAGCCTGTACAAGACCTTCGGCAGCAAGCGCGGTCTCTACCAGGCCGCGCTGAGCTGGTCCCTGGAGCACGACGTCAACCCGCTGATCGACCGGATCGCCGCCGCCGGCGACCTGGCCGAGGCGTTGCGCGTGGCCGCCGCCGAGCCGGACGCCGAGGTCGGCCTCAACCTGCTGCTGCTGGCCGCGGTCGAACGCGCGCCGGTCGACCGCGAGGTCGCCGACCGGCTCGCCGCCGTGCTGGCCGCGTTCGACCAGGCCGCCACGGCGGCGTCCGGGAGCGAGGGCGCCGAGGACGGCCTGGCCTTCGCGCTCACCGCGGCCCTCCTCGGCCTGCGACTGCGGGCCAGGGCGGGGACCGCGAACACCGACATCGACCGGGCCGGCGCCGCTCTGGCCCACCGGCTCAACCACCACCACCAAGGAGCATGACATGGCGAGGATCAGCATTGACGGACAGACGCTGGTCGTGGAGATCGAGGGCCTGGACAAACTGTGGGCGTTGAAGAGCCGGCTGGTCATCCCGCTGGCCAACGTGCGCGGCGCCACCGCCGACCCCGGGATCGTCGGTGACCCCAAGGGGGTGCGCGCGCCCGGCGCCCACCTGCCCGGCGTCATCACGGCGGGAACGTTCCACCTCAACGGTGAGAAGGTCTTCTGGGACGTGCACGACGCCGCCAAGGCCGTGGTCATCGAGCTGGCCGACGAACGCTACGCCCGGCTCGTGATCGAGGTCGCCGACCCGCGCGCCGCCGTGGCGCTCGTAGAGGAGGCCATCGCCGTCCGCTGACGGCCGCCCGCACCACACACGGTGTGGGACGAATACAGGACAGGCGCCGTACGCCTCGACGGGCCGACAATGATCCCGTGCGACGCCGGGGCGGGCCCGATCGGCCGCCCCCGGGTCCACGCGGACGACCCCCGTACCGGCCCTGGAGTCCCGATGGCGATCCCTGCACCAGGCCGTGGCCGAGCACGGTCCGCTGCCGCCGGCCACCGTCCGGCGGCTGATCGCGGGGGTCGCCGAGGCGCTGATCGGCATCCACGCGGCCGGGCTGGTCCACCGGGACCTCAAGCCCTCGAACGTGCTGCTGGCCGAGGACCGGCCCAAGGTGATCGACTTCGGCATCGCCCGCGCCGTGGACGCCACCTGCCTCACCCGCACGGGCATGCGCGTCGGCACCCCGGTGTTCATGACCCCCGAACAGGTCAAGGGCCTGCCGGTGACCTCGGCCACGGACGTGTTCGCGCTGGGCCAGCTCGCCGTCTTCGCCCTGACCGGACGGCCCGCGTTCGGCGAGGGCCCGGCGGACGTGCTCTTCCACCGCATCGCCAACGAGGAGCCCGACCTGCGCGGATGCCCGCCCGCCCTGGCCGGGCCGCTGGCCCGCTGCCTCAGCAAGGACCCGGCCGACCGGCCCGCCCCGGCGGAGGTCGCCGCGCTCGCCGGAGGAGCCGGGGACGCGGCGGCCGGTCCCTGGCTGCCCGCGGCGGTGGCGTCCACGCTCCACACCTACGCGCCGCCGCGCGGCTCGCCGACGCGTCCGGCCCGCCCGCGGAAGGCCAGGACGGCCCTCGCCCTCTGGACGGGCGCCGCCGCCGTGCCCTCCCCGACCCTGCCGGAGTACGAGAAGGAGTACGAGAAGGAGTACGAGAACGTGCGCTTCACCCTCCCCGGCGGCCCGCCCTGCACCGACTTCTCGCACTTCCAGAACGGCGTCGACCTGACCCCCACCGGCCCGGCCGCCTGCGTGGACGCGGTGAACCTGAACCCGCTCGGCTCCTCGCTCACCTTCGCCCGCATGCGGACGGGCATGGGCCTGTGCGTCGTCACGGAGGACCACCAGGTCGTCCACCTCAGGCTGCTCCGCAAGTCCGCCGCCACGCACGCGCTGACCTGGACGGCGACCGCCTGGGCACAGGGCTGACCCAGAAGCGCTACCGGGACGCCGCCGGCGCGCGGTCCACCTCCGCGAGCCGCCGCACGGCCTCGGCCAGCTCGGCGTGCCCGGCGGTCGCGGCGAAGCCGAGACGCAGGAAGGCCGCCGGGAGCTCGGTGGCGAAGTAGCGGTTGCCGGCGCTGACGGCGACGCCGTCGCGGCGGGCCGCGTCGGCGACCACGGCGTCGTCGGCGCCCTCGGGCAGGCGCACCCACAGGTGCAGGCCGCCGGCGGGCACGCGGTCGAGGGTCCAGCCGGGCAGCTCGGCCAGGACGGCGGCGGCCAGCGTCGCGCACCGCTCCCGCAGCGCCGCGCCCAGCGACCGGACGTGCCGTTCCCAGGCGGGGGAGGTGAGCAGGTCGAGCGCCGCCTCCTGCAGCGGGCGGCCGACGAAGAAGTCGTCGACCAGCCGCACGGCGCGCAGGCGTTCCATGACCGGGCCCCGGGCGGTCAGGGCGCCGATGCGCAGGCTGGGCGCGGCCGGCTTGGTGAGGGAGGTCAGGTGCACGACCGTGCCGTCGCGGTCGTCGGCCAGCAGCGGCGGCGGCACCGGCGCGCCGTGGCCGAGGTGGCGCGCGAAGTCGTCCTCGATCACGAAGGCGCCGGCCGCGCGGGCCGTGTCGAGGACCTGGCGCCGGCGGCCCGGGGCCAGCACCGCGCCGGTCGGGTTGTGGTAGGTCGGCTGGCAGTAGAGCAGGCGGGCGCGGGTCAGGGCGAAGGCGTCGGCCAGCAGGTCGGGCTTGAGGCCGTCGGCGTCCGTCGGCACCGGCACCGGGCGCAGGCCGGCCGCTCGGGCCGCGGCGATCGCCCCGGGATAGGTGGGCGACTCCATCAGGACGGGGTCGCCCGGCCCGGCGATCGCCCGGAACGCCATGGAAAGGGCGCTCTGCCCGCCGGCCGTGACCAGGACGTCCTCGGCGCTCACGCCGCCGCCCGCCATCGTGGCGAACACGCCGCGCAGGGAGGCCAGGCCGGCGGCCGGGGCGCGGTCCCAGGCGTCGGGACGGCGGGCCGCGCGGGCCAGCGCGGCGGTCAGGGCGCGGGTGGGCTGGAGCGAGCGGTGCAGGTAGCCGCCGTCCAGCAGGATCGTGCCCTCGGGCAGCGCGCCGACCGCGCCGGTGAGGCTGCGGGTGTCCACGGCCCGGTCGGCGAGGGTGACGCTCTGCCACGCGGTGTCGGGGACGCCGGCGCGCCGCCGCGCCGGGGCCGCGACGTAGGTGCCGCTGCCGGGACGGGTGACCACCACGCCCTCGGCGGCCAGCGCGGCGATCGCCTGGGACACGGTGGCGGGGCCGACCTTGTAGCGCCGGATCAGCTCCCTGCTGCTCGGCAGCCGGTCGCCGGGCGAGAGCCGGTCGATCATCGTGCGCATCCTGGTCGCCAGCTCGGCCGAACTGCTACTGTCGGACATGAGAATCGATGATAGCGCTTCCAGCACTTCGGCGGAATCGCTTCTGGACGTCGTGGCCTTGCGCGCCGACACCCCGGGCGCGGAGGAGGTCGTGCACTTCAACAACGCCGGGTGCGGCCTGCTGCCCGCTCCGGTGCTCGCCGCGATGGTCGACCACCTGCGGCTGGAGGCGCACCTCGGCGGCTACGAGGCCGCCGCCGCCCGCGCGGCGCAGGTCGCCGACTTCTACGCCGAGACCGCCGCCCTGATCAACTGCGCTCCCCGCAACATCGCCTTCGCCGGCAGCGCCACCCACGCCTTCTCCACCGCGCTGTCGGCGATCCCGTTCGCGGCCGGGGACGTCGTCCTGACCACCCGCAACGACTTCATCTCCAACCAGATCGCCTTCCTCTCACTGGCCAGGCGGTTCGGGGTACGGGTCGTGCACGCGCCCGACCTGCCCGAGGGCGGCGTGGACGTGCCCGCCATGGCCGCGCTGATGCGCCGGCACCGCCCGCGCCTGGTGGCCGCCACCCACATCCCCACCAACTCCGGCCTGGTCCAGCCGGTCGCCGAGATCGGCCGGCACTGCCGCGAGCTGGACCTGCTCTACCTGGTGGACGCCTGCCAGTCCGTCGGCCAGTACCCGGTCGACGTCGAGGAGATCGGCTGCGACCTGCTCACCGCCACGTGCCGCAAGTTCCTGCGCGGCCCGCGCGGCTCGGGCTTCCTGTACGTCGCCGACCGCGTCCTGGACGCCGGGTACGAGCCGCTGTTCATCGACATGCACGGCGCGCGCTGGACCGAGCCGGGCCGCTACGAGCCGGTCGCGACGGCGGCCAGGTTCGAGGACTGGGAGTTCCCCTACTCCGTCGTGCTCGGCTGCGCGGCCGCCGCCCGCTACGCCCGCCGGGTGGGCGTGGAGGCCGTCGCCCGGCGCACCCCGGCCCTGGCCGCCGGCCTGCGCGACGGGCTGGCCGCGCTGGCCGGGGTGCGCGTGCTCGACCGGGGACGGCGGCTGGGCGCCCTGGTCACCTTCGCCGTCGAGGGCTGGCGGGCGGAGCCGTTCAAGGCGGCGCTGGACGCGCGCGGCGTCAACTCGGCGCTCAGCTTCCGGCACTTCGCCCAGTTCGACTTCGGGGACAAGGACGTCGACTGGTGCCTGCGCCTGTCGCCGCACTACTACAACACCGAGCAGGAGGTGGACCTGGTCGTCGCGGCGGTCGCCGAACTCGCCGCCGCGCCCCGGTGACGGGGTCCGCGAACGGCTGACGGCGGTTCCTTCCAGACGTGTCCCAACTTATGGCGAATTTCGCCAGAAGATCTAGACGTACGGCATTACGCGGGTGACAATCCGTTCGTCAATCGAAGATCGCCTGGTCCCGCGCGGACCTCTGGTCGACATGCGAGGACCGATGCGGGTTGGGCGTGGGCTGGTCGCGGCTGTCTTGGCGTTCACGATCCCGGCGGTGCCGCCCGCCGGCGCGGAGCCGCCGGAGGCAGGCGCGCCTCCGGCGGCGAGCGCGCCCCCCGCGCCCCCCGCGGTCTCCGCGCCTCTCGCGCCGGAGACGGCCGCGACCGCCACGGCCAGACGCACCGGCCGGCCGGTCGAGATCGAGTCGATGCGCAGCGAGACCCGCCAGGTCTTCGCCCGCCCGGACGGCACCTTCACCCTCGAACAGCACGCCCGCCCCGTCCGCGTCCGCCAGGCCGCCGGCTGGGTGCCCGTGGACACCACGCTGCGCCTGCGTCCCGACGGCGCGGTGGAGCCGGTGGCGACGGCGGCCGGGCTGACCTTCTCCGGCGGGGGCGGCGGCCCGCTCGCCCGCCTGTACCGCGGCGGCAAGGCCCTGGAGCTGACCTGGCCGGGCACGCTGCCCAGGCCCTCGCTCGACGGCGACACCGCCACCTACCCCGAGGTGCTGCCCGGCGTGGACCTGCGGGTCACCGCCGACGTGGACGGGTTCTCCCACGTCCTGGTGGTCAAGACGCGGGCCGCCGCGCGTGCCCTGCCCGACCTGGACTTCCCGCTGTCGGTCAGCGGCCTGTCGCTGACCGCCGACAAGGCGGGCAACCTGGAGGCGGTCGACCGCACCGGCGGCACGATCTTCATCGCGCCCACCCCCACGATGTGGGACTCGACCGGCGCCGGCGAGGCCGCGGTCAAGGAGGGCCGCGCGCCCGAGGCCCGCCAGGCCACCATGGGCGTCTCGCTCGACGGCAGGAAGCTGCGGCTGCGGCCGGACCGCGCGATGATGAGCGACCCGAAGACCCGGTATCCGGTGTTCCTGGACCCGTACTTCTCGGCCGCCCGCGGCGCCTGGACCGCCGTGTGGAGCAACTGGCCCAGCTCCAACTACCTCAACTCCAGCGACGTCGCCCGCGTCGGGCACGTCAACTCGCAGACCAACCGCTCGTTCTTCCAGATGAACACCGGCTCCACGATCCACGGCAAGCAGATCATCAAGGGCACGCTGCGCACGTACGAGACCTGGTCGTACTCGTGCAGCGCCCGCGCGGTCGAGGCGTGGTCCACCAACACGATCAGCAAGAGCACCACCTGGAGCAACCAGCCCAAGTGGGTCAAGAAGCTGTCCACGGTGAACGTGGCCAAGGGCTGGGGCTCGGCCTGCCTGCCCGGCGGCGTCGAGTTCGACGTCACCTCCCAGGTCGCCGACGCCGCCGCCAACAAGTGGGCCAACATCACCGTCGGCCTCCGCGCCACCAGCGAGACCGACCAGTACGCCTGGAAGAAGTTCCGCAACAACCCGAGCCTGGTCATCGAGTACAACTCGCTGCCCGCCGACCCGGTGGCGGCCGACGCCTGGTCCGACCCGGGCGGCCCGTGCGTCTCCGGCGACGACCGGCCGGTCATCAGCACGCCGACGCCGAAGCTCTGGGCCCGGCTCAAGGACGCCGACAACTCCGTCAGGGGCCGCTTCGAGTGGTACCGGGCCGACGGGACCAAGGCCGGGGAGTACCTGACCCCCGTGGGCTCGACCGGCACGGCCTTCTCCGCCCTCGTCCCGCAGAGCCTGTACGCCGACGGCGCGCTGGTCCGCTGGCGGGTCCGCGCCGAGGACGGCAAGGCCAACAGCGCCTGGAGCCCCTGGTGCGAGGCCACCGTGGACGCCACCGCCCCCGGCCGGGAGCCCGAGGTGTCCTCCGACCGGTTCGCCGAGAACGGCTGGAGCGACGGCGTCGGCCTGGCGGGCCGGTTCACCTTCGCCCCCAACGGCGTCACCGACGTCGCCGCCTACGTCTACGGCCTGGACACCACCCCCAAGACCGAGGTCCCGCCCGCCCAGGACGGCACGGCCGCGATCACCCTCACCCCGCGCCACGACGGCCCCAACGTCCTGTCGGTGCGCAGCAAGGACCGCGCCGGGCAGCTCGGCCCGATCCGCACGTACGTCTTCAACGTCAACGCCGGACGGGGACCGGCCGGCCACTGGCCCATGGACGAGGGCCAGGGCGGCACCGCCGCCGACGCCGCCGGCGCCCACCCGGCCACCCTGTACGGCGCCACCTGGACCTCGGGCCGCACCGGCGGCGCGCTGCGACTGGCGGGCGCCTATGCACAGACCGGCGGCCCGGTCGCCGACACCGGACGCAACTTCGCCGTCGCCGCCTGGGTCCGGCTGACCGGCACCGCCGCCTCCGCCACCGCCGTCACCCAGGAGGGCGGCCGGACCGGCGCGTTCTCCCTGCAGTACAGCAAGGCCGACAACCGCTGGGCGCTGGCCGTCACCAGCGCCGACGCCGACGCCGCCACGGCAGTGCGCGCGCTGTCGGCCGCCGCGCCCCGGCTGAACGAGTGGACCCACCTGACCGGCGTCTACGACTCGGCGTCCGGCCAGATCTCCCTCTACGTCAACGGCCGGCTGGAGTCCTCGGCCGCCGTCCCCGCGCCGTGGAACGCCACCGGCCCGCTGACCATCGGCCGCGGCAAGGCGACCGGCGCGGCGGCCGACTTCTGGCCCGGCGACGTGGACGACGTGCGGCTCTACGGCCGCGCCATGTTCGCCGACGAGGTCGCCGACCTGGTCAACAGCGCCGCCACGCTGGTCGGCCACTGGAAGCTGGACGAGGACGGCGGCCTGTCGGCGGCCGACTCCTCCGGCCGGGCCACGCCCGCCGCGCTGGCCGGCGCCGCCACCTGGACCGACGGCTGGCTGGACGGCGCCCTCGCGCTCGACGGCGCGACCGGTTACGCCCAGACCGCCGCGCCCGCCGTCGCCACCGGCTCCGGGTTCACCGTCGCCGTCTGGACCCAGCTCGACTACCTGCCCGCCAAGGACACCGCGGCCGTCGCCCAGCCGGGCGCCAGGGCGGCCGGGTTCCAGCTCGGCTTCGACAAGGAACAGGGGCGGTGGGCCCTCGGCATGGCCGCCGCCGACACCGACACCGCCGCCCTCGTCCGCACCCGTTCGGACGCCGTCCCCGCCCCCCTGGAATGGACGCACGTCGCCGGCGTGTACGACGCCCTGGCCGGCGAGCTGCGCGTCTACGTCAACGGCCGCCTGTCGGCCACCACCGTCACCCCCCACGTGAGCACCTGGTCCGCCACCGGCCCCCTGCAACTGGGCCGGACCAGGACAGCGGGCGTCTTCACCGGCTACTGGCCGGGGACCGTCGACGACGTCCGCACGTACGACGGCGTGCTCAGCGCCGAGCAGATAGCCCAGCTAGCAGCCCAGTAGCCCCTCCCTGGGAGAATCCGTGGACAGTGAGTTAGACCTGCCAGAGCCCAACTGGAATCGTTTTCAGCAGCCCGCCGCCGAGCCCGACGCCCCCGACCCCCGCTGGAACCGCTTCGAGGGCGTCAAGCCCGAGACCGCCTGGCCGCGCAGGCTGGCGACCGTGCTCACGGTCGTGCTCCTGGCGCCCATGGCGTACGCGATGCCCGCCTCCGCCGCGCCCCGCAAGGCGCCCGCGGTGCAGAAGGAGACGCCGGTCAAGGGCGGGAAGGTGCCCGTCCTGCCGCCGCTCGCCGATCCCGCCGCCGAACAGGCGTGGAAGGCCCCGCCCAAGGTCGCCTGGCCCGCCGCCGGCACCGCCGAGCTGGGCGGCGCCACCGAGGGGGCCGCCACGCTCTCCGCCGGGTTCCCGGTGCGGCTCGCGCCCGCCGCCAAGGGCGTGGCCGCGGCCGAGGCCGTCCCGGTCAAGGTCGAGCTGCTCAGGACCGACCTGCTCGGCGTCGCGATGCGCGTCTCGCCCGGCCAGGGCGTCACGGCGGCCAAGGCGGACGGGAAGACCCGGCTGGAGATCGACTACTCCGGCTTCCGGTACGCCTTCGGCGGCGACTACGGCGCCCGGCTGCGCATGGTCAAGCTCGACGAGTGCGCGCTCGACGCCAAGGCCGCCGCCACCTGCGCCGCGCCGCGCCCGGTCAGGAGCGACAACGACGCCAAGGCGGGCAAGCTGACCGCCGAGGTCGAGACCACCGGCCTGTACGCCGTGACCGCCGCCGCCTCCGGCCCGTCGGGCGACCACGCCGCCACCTCGCTGGCCGCCTCGGCGAGCTGGAGCGTCGGCAACCAGTCCGGCGACTTCTCCTGGAGCTACGACCTGCGCACCCCGCCCGCCCTGGGCGGCGACGAGCCCGACCTGTCGCTCGACTACTCCTCCCAGAGCGTGGACGGCCGCACCGTCTCCACCAACAACCAGCCGTCCTGGGTGGGCGAGGGCTTCGAACTCAACCCCAGCGGCTACGTCGAACGCCGCTACAAGGCGTGCATGATCGACGGCAAGAAGACCGGCGACCTGTGCTGGGACCAGGACAACGCCACCCTGTCGCTCGGCAACTCCGCCGTCGAGCTGGTCAAGGACGCCACCACCAAGCAGTGGCGGCCCAAGCGCGACGACGGCACCCGCATCGAGTACCTCACCGGGGCTGCCAACGGCGACAACAACGGCGAGTACTGGCGGGTCACCACCGCCGACGGCACCCAGTACAGCTTCGGCCTGAACCGCCTGCCCGGCTGGGTCACCGGCAAGCCGGAGACCAAGTCGGTGCAGACCGTGCCGGTGTTCGGCAACAACAGCGGCGAGCCGTGCTACTCCAGCACCCCCGCCAACGCCTGGTGCCAGCAGGCCTACCGATGGAACCTCGACTACGCGGTCGACACCCACGGCAACGCCACCACGTACTGGTACGAGACCGAGAAGAACTACTACGGCCGCAGCATGAAGCCCGAGCTGGGCACCGTGTACGTGCGCGGCGCGTACCTCACCCGCGTCGACTACGGCTACCTGAGCAACGAGCTGTTCACCAAGGCCCCGGCCGCCCGGGTGGTCTTCGACGTGGCCGAGCGCTGCCTGCCCTCCGGCGCCGTCACCTGCGCCGCCGACCAGCTCAAGAAGGAGACCGCCGCGTCCTGGCCGGACGTGCCGTTCGACCAGATCTGCGACGCCGGGGTCAAGTGCACCGACCGGCTGTCGCCGACGTTCTTCTCGCGCAAGCGCCTGGCCAAGGTCACCACGCAGGTGCTCGGCGCCTCTGGCCAGTACAGCCCGGTCGACTCCTGGACGCTGACCCACCAGTTCCCCGCCACGGGCGACGGCCTCAGCCCGTCGTTGTGGCTGGCCTCGGTGCAGCAGAGCGGCCACGTGGGCGGCACCCTCACCATGCCGAAGATCACCTTCAGCGGCGTGCAGCTGCCCAACCGGGTGGACGCCAACGAAGGACGCGCGCCGCTGGTCAAGTGGCGGGTCCAGGCGGTGAACAACGAGACCGGCGGCGAGCTGCGGGTCAACTACGCCGCGGCCGACTGCAAGCCCGGCGACGTGCCCGCCGCGGCCGACAAGAACAACCGGCTGTGCTTCCCGCAGCGCTGGGCGCCGCCCGACGAGGGTGAGGTCACCGACTGGTTCCACAAGTACGTCGTCACCCAGACCGTCGAGGTGGACCGCGTCGCCGGCTCGCCGAACGTGGTCACCGACTACGAGTACCTCGACGGCGCGGCCTGGCACTACGCCGACAACATCCTCGTCAAGCCCGAGCAGCGCACCTGGTCGGACTGGCGCGGGTTCGGGCGCGTCCGGGTGCGTGAGGGCGACGGGCAGGACACCCGGCGCACGCTCACCGAGTTCAGGTACTTCCGCGGCATGCACGGCGACAGGCAGGCCGACGGCTCCAAGCGCGTCGCGCAGGTCGTCGACACCGAGGGCGGCAAGCTGGACGACCTCGACCAGCTGTCCGGCTTCGAACGCGAGGAGATCCTCTACGACGGCGACAGCGCGACGGTGCTCACCGCGACCGCCGAGGAGCCGTGGTCGCTCAAGACCGCCGAGTCCACGCAGGGCGGCGTCACCAAGACCGCCTACGTGGTCGAGCCCAAGTCGATGGTGACCCGCACGGCGCTGGCGGGCGGGGCGTGGCGGCGTACCGGCGAGGAGCGCTCGTACGACGCCAAGGGCCTGCTCACCCAGGTGGAGGAGAAGGGCGACCTGGCCACCGCCGACGACGACCAGTGCACCCGCTACACCTACGCCCGCAACGACACCGCCTGGATGCTCGACTACGCCAGCAGGATCCAGAAGGTCGCCGCGGGCTGCGGCACCGCCGTCTCGGCCCTGGCCGCCGGAGAGGTGATCTCCGACGAACGGGTCCAGTACGACAACAAGGCCTACGGCCAGGCGCCCACCAGGGGCGACGTGACCACCGTCCAGCAGCTCGGCGCGGCCGACGGGTCGACCGTCACCGACAGGACCCACACCTACGACGTCTACGGCCGCGAGACCAGCGAGACCGGCCCGGTCGGGACGAAGTCCACCATCACCTACAGCCCGGCCACCGGGGCCCAGGCCACGGAGATCGTCGAGACCAACCAGCTCGGCCACGTCGAGCGCACCCTCGTCGAGCCGGCCTGGGGCGAGCCGGTCGCCGAGGTCGACGCCAACGGCCGGCGCACCGACATGGAGCACGACGCGCTCGGCCGCCTGGTCAAGGTCTGGCAGCCGGACCGCAGCAAGGCCGCCGGCCAGTCGCCCAGCACCGAGTACGCCTACACCATGCGCACCGACGGCCCCAGCGTCGTCACCACCAAGACGCTGCGCGCCGACGGCGGCTACACCGTCAGCCACGAGCTGTACGACGGCCTGATGCGCGAGCGCCAGACGCAGGAACCCGCCCCCCGCGACGACCAGACGCAGGACCCGGCGCTGCGCGACGGGCGCACGATCACCGACACCTTCTACAACTCGCTCGGCGAGGTGAGCAAGTCCAACACCGGCTACTTCGCCACCGGCACCCCCGCCACCGAGCTGCTCGCGGTCGCCGACACCGACGTGCCCACGCAGGTCGTGTCGGTCTTCGACGGCGCCGGCGAGGTCAACGCCCAGATCCTCAAGGCCAAGGGCGTGGAGAGGTACCGCGTCTCGGCCACCCAGCAGGGCGACCGCGTCAACATCACGCCGCCGGCGGGCGGCACCGCGACGACCCGCATCGGCGACGCCGACGACCGGCTCATCGAGCTGCGCCAGTACAAGGGCGCCACCCCGACGGGCCCGTACGAGTCCACCAAGTACACCTACGACCCCGCCGGCCGCCTGTCCACGGTGACCGACGCCGCGGGCAACGTGTGGCGCCACCACTACGACGTGCGCGGCCGGGAGATCAAGACGGAGGACCCCGACAAGGGCGTCACCACGATGACGTACAACGACGCCGACGAGCTGGTGAGCACCACCGACGCCCGCGGCAAGACCCTCTGGTACGTCTACGACGAGCTCGGCCGCAAGAAGGAGCTGCGCGACGGCTCGGCCACCGGCGCGCTGCTGGCCGAGTGGAAGTACGACGCGCTGGCCAAGGGCCACATGAACGCCAGCATCCGGTACGCGGGCGGGCAGGCTTACAAGGCGGAGATCAATGCCATCGACTCCGACTACCGCACGCTGCGCGAGACGGTGACCGTCCCCGAGCGGGAGGGCAAGCTGGCCGGCTCGTACGTGCTCAACACCCGCTACACCCTCGACGACCAGGTGCAGTCGGTCAGCTTCCCGGCCGGGGGCGGGCTTGAGGCCGAGTCGGTGGTCTACTCCTACGACGAGCTCAGCCAGCCGACCAAGGTCAGCGGGCTGTCGTCGTACGTGACCGCGACCCGCTACTCCAAGCTCGGCGAGACCCTGCAGTACGAGCTGGGCTCCGGCGGCAAGAAGACCTGGCTCACCTACACCCATGACGAGTCCACCCGCAGGCTGACCAGGATGCGGCTGGACCGGGAGGGCGCCGCCGCCACCGACCTCGACCTCAACTACGCCTACGACGCCGCCGGCAACATCACCAAGATCGCCGAACGGGCGGGCGGCCAGGACACGCAGTGCTTCACCTACGACCACCTGCGCCGGATGACCTCGGCGTGGACGGCCAACGACGACTGCGCGAGCGGCACGCCGGCCTCCGACAAGATCGGCGGTGTGGCGCCGTACGCGGTCAGCTACGCCTACGACTCCACCGGCAACCGGGTGAAGGAGACCAGGCACGCCTGGGGCGGCGCGCCCGAGACCGTGCGCACCTCGGTCTACCCGGCGGCCGGCGCCAAGCAGCCGCACGCGGTGCAGAGCATCGGGGCCGACCTGTTCGCCTACGACGAGGCCGGCAACACCACCAGGCGCAAGGTCGGCACGTCCGACCAGACCCTCGTCTGGGACGCCGAGGGCAACCTGGAGTCGGTCACGGAGGCCGGGAAGACGACGTCGTTCCTCTACGACGCCGACGGCGACCGGCTGCTGCGCAAGACCGCCACGGACGCCACCCTGTACGTGGACGACATGGAACTGCGCTTCGACTTCGCCAAGGACGCCGTCGAGCAGACCCGCTACTACACCATCAACGGCGAGCCGATCGCGGTCCGCACGCCCGACAACCAGGTCTACTTCCTGGCCGCCGACCACCAGGGCACCGCGCAGGCCGCGGTGAACGGCGGCACCGGCGAGCTGGCCGTCCGGCGGATGACGCCGTTCGGCGAGGACCGCGGGTCGCCGCCGCCATGGTGGCCGGGTCAGCGGTCGTTCGTCGGCGGCACCAAGGACCCGACGACCGGGCTCGTGCACCTGGGCGCCCGCGAGTACGACCCGAAGAACGGCCGCTTCCTGTCGGTCGACCCCATCATCGACGAGGAGGACCCGCAGCAGCTCAACGCCTACGCCTACGCCAACAACAGCCCCATCAGCATGAGCGACCCCGACGGCCAGCTGTTCTGGATCGCCGTCGGCATCGCGGCACGCATCGCGGCGCGGATCATCGCCAGGAAGCTGGCGCAGGCGGCGGCCCGGCGGGCGGCGCTCGCGGCGGCCCGTGCGGCGGCGCGGCGCGCGGCCATCGCGGCGGCCAAGCGGCGGGCGGCGGCGCTGGCCAGGAAGAAGGCGCTGGAGGCGGCCAAGAAGAAGGCCGCGGCGGCGGCCAAGCGCAGGGCGCTGGCCGCGGCCAGGAAGAAGGCGGCGGAGAAGGCCAGGAAGGCGGCCGCGGCGGCGGCCAAGAGACGGGCCGCCGCGGCGGCCAAGAGGGAGGCACGCAGGAAGGCCGCCGAGGCGGCGGCCAAGCGGCGGGCCACGCAGGCGGCGCGGGAGCGCAACCGCTACCGGGCGGCCCAGGCCCGGCGCGCCCAGGCGGCGCGGCGTCCGGCCCAGCGTCCGACCAGTCATCGGGCGGTGCAACGGCAGTCGCCGCCGAAGGCCGCCAGGCAGCCGGCGCAGCCGAGACCCAGCCAGGTCTACCGGAACGACGGCACGACGCAGCCGACCCAGTCCTACACCGTCTACCGCGACGGCAAGATGTACCCGGACGGGCCGCCGCCGCCCAGCCTGACCAGGCCCCAGGGCTCCGGGCAGGCGGAGAAGCAGATCTTCAAACCGGAGAAGATCGAGCCGGAGAACACCCGGACGGGCACGATCGCCGAGACCGGCGCCCGGGTCACCCGATGGATCGACCAGAGCGGCCTGGACGACTTCCTCGGCGGCTTCTTCTGATCCCCGGCCCCGGGCACGCGGACCGAACCCGGTCCCCGCGCCCGGGGCTCACCCGCCGGACGCGGGGGTCCGCCGGACGCGCTGGTCCTCCGGCCGCCGCGTCCGGCGGCACGTCGTGGGCCGTGGCGAAGGCCGGCAGGGACGCCGCCGTCCGGGCCCGCGCCAGGTCAGGCCACGTCGCGGCGGAGCGGCCGCAGGACGGCGGCCGCGCTCGCCAGCGCCGCGTACGCCAGCAGGACCAGCGCCCCGGCGGCCGGTGACAGCAGCCGGACCGGCTCGCTCGACAGCTGGGCGGCCAGCGCGTCGGCCACGGCGGTGAAGTCGGTCAGCGCCGAGGTCGCGCCGCCGGGCAGCCACGGGTACAACTCCCGCACGCCGGGGATCATGATCAGCGCCAGCTCGCCGCCGTACAGGTAGCCGATCACCACGCACAGCGCCGCGACCTGGTTGCGGATCAGCGCGCCCATGCCCACGCCCAGCACCACGTAGACCGCCATCGCCACCCCCAGCCGGGCCAGCAGCGCCACGATCGTCCCGGCGGGCAGGCCCAGCTCGACGCCGCGGGCCGCGGCCACGCCGAACAGCGCCGCCCCGGCCGTCCCGGCCAGCACCAGCCCGTACGCCAGGCCCGCCACGGCGTAGGTGACGAGCTTGGCCGCCAGCACCCGCCACCGGTCCGGCGCGAACAGGAAGGTGAAGTTCACCGTGCGGTGCCGGTACTCCGACGTGACGGCGAGCGTCCCGACGGCGGCCGGCACGAAGGCGGTGAACCCGAGGAACCCCAGGACGGCCCGCACCCCCGCCTCGGTGTCCAGCCCCGGCATCGGCGGCTCGAAGTTCTCCGGCCCGACCAGGGCCAGCAGCCCGATCAGACCGCCCCCGAGCAGGACGGCCGCCAGCGGCATGCCCCACCACATCCTGGTGGCCAGCAGGCGCCGGAACTCCGCCCGCACGAACCCGGTCATGCCGCCGCCTTCCCGCCCGCGCCCGCCCCGTCCGGCGCGCCCGCCGCCTCCCCGACCGCGCCCGCCCGCTCTCGCACGCCCGCCGTCTGGCCGGTGAGGCCGAGGAAGAGCCGTTCCAGGGTGGGGCGTTCGGTGGTCAGGCCGTGCACCGGCAGCCCGTGGGCCGCGGCCAGGGCGGCGACCCGCGCCGGATCGAGGCCGCGGACCCGCAGGTCGTGCGGGCCGGCCACGTCCACCTGCGCGGCCTCGGCGGCCAGCGCCGCGCGCAGGGCGGCGGCGTCGGGGGTGCGCACCAGCACGTCCTGCTCAGTGCCGCACAGCTCGCGCAGGGGGCCGGCGGCCAGCAGCCGCCCCCGCCCGATGACCACCACGTCGTCGGCGACCTGCTCCACCTCGGCCAGCACGTGGCTGGAGACCAGCACCGCCCGGCCCTGCGCGGCCATCTCGCGCAGGAACGAGCGCAGCCACGCCGCCCCCTCGGGGTCCAGGCCGTTGCCCGGTTCGTCCAGCAGCAGCACCCGGGGGTCGCCGAGCAGGGCGGTGGCCAGGTTGAGCCGCTGCCGCATCCCGGTGGACAGGGCGCCGGTCGCCCGCCCGGCGGCTCCGGCCAGGCCCACCAGGCCCAGCAGGTCGCCGACCCGGCGATCGGGATGGCCGCCCATCGCGGCGTAGACGCGCAGATGGTCGCGGACCGAATGACGGGGATGGAAGGAGGCGGCGTCGAAGGTCGCGCCCACCACGGTGGTCGGTCGCGGCAGGTCACGGTAGCGTCGGCCGCCGATCGTCACGCGGCCGCGGGTGGGGGTGACGTGGCCCACCATCATGCGCATCGTCGTGGTCTTCCCGGCGCCGTTGAGGCCGAGGAACGCGGTGACCGCCCCGGGCCGGACCGTGAAGCTGAGGTCGTCGACGGCGGTCAGCGCGCCGTACCGCTTGGTCAGGCCGGTGACCTCGACGCCGGTCACGCGACCGCCGCCCGCACCGCTGCCTGGACCGCCGCCTGGATCGCGGCGGCGGCCCGGCCGGCGTCGGGGACGGAGAGGACCACCTCGTCGAACTCGCCGCCGGACGCGGCGCGGTCGAGCAGCAGGTGCACCGCCGGCGTGTCGCCGGTCACCGACACGAGCTGCCGCCGCCCGCCGAACAGGCCCCACACGCCGATCTTGACGTGGCCCGCCACGCTCAGCCCCTTGCGCGCGCCGCGCGGGACGCGCAACGGTTCGCCCGCGACCCGCACCTCCCGCACGGACGCGAGCGGGCACGCGTACCGGCCGTGACCGGTGAGCAACCGCTCCCAGCGGCCGAGTTCGATCGTGACCAGATCCTCGTCGACGTACATCGTTGCCATGGTTCAGCCTTCCTTCAGGGGGAGCAGGACCGTCGCCAGCAAGCGCGGCGTACGCCCCTCTCCCGGCTCGTTCGCCAGCAGGGGGCGCACCAGCTCGGCGAACCCCGTGGCGAAGGCGACGAACTCCTCGTCGTCCAGGTGCAGGACCACCTGCTGGTATCCGGCGCCGTCGGCGGCCAGATCGACGCGCTCGCGGTCGAGGTAGCGCGCGAACTCCGACAGCAGGCTGCCGGCGAACGCGGTGAACCACCGCGCGTGGTCCTCCGCCGACGCCGTGGCCAGGGCCTCGGGCGACGGCGTCAGGCCGCCCCCGGGCACCGCGTAGACCCGTTCGGTCGCGCCGCCGACCTTGTGCTCCTCGACGACCTCCAGCATCCCGGCCTTGGCCAGCGTCGCGATCTGCCGGTAGAGCGTCGCCTGCGGCACGTCGGGCAGCAGGCCCGCCAGGTCGGAGGGCGTACGGCGGCCCCCGGCGACGGCGCGCAGGATGCGGATGCGCACGGGATGCAGCGCCAGCTCGGCCCAGCGCTCTGTCGAGGTCGTCACGCCTACACGTTATCACTATCGAGAATGAGAATGACAAGGACGCGGCATTTCCGCATGTCAGTGGCCTTATGGGGGTATGTGGGGCCTGAGGGGGACCCGGTGATGGGAGCGACGGTCGGATACCAGGCGGCGTTCGAGGCGCTGCCGTGTCCCTGCATGCTGCTCACCCGGGGCCAGGTCGTGCTGGCCGTCAACGACGCCTACCTGCGGATGACCGGCCAGGACCGGACGGAGGTCGTCGGTCGCGCCCTGCTCGGCGCGGCCCCGGTGCTGGGCGGCCTGAGCGGGTCGGGCGCGGCGAAGGTGGGCGCCTCGCTGGAGCGGGTGGCCGCCACCGCCGCCGGCGACGTCGTGCCGCTGCTGCGCGACGACTGGGATCCGCCCGGCCGGCGCCACTGGCGCCTGGCGAACGCCCCGGTGCTCGACCCGTCGGGCGAGGTGACGGAGATCGTCGTCGTCTTCGGGGACGTCACCGGGTCGCTCGAACCCCGGCCCGCCGCCCGCCCCGGCGGCCGCGCCTCCGGCCCCCTGAAGCCCGACGCGCTGCTGCACCAGGCCTACCGCCAGGAGCAGCAGAAGGTCTCCATGCTGCACGAGACGATCGAGCACCAGCAGCGGTTCGTCTTCGACGCCGCCCACGACCTGCGCAACCCGATCACCGGCCTGCTGACCGAGCTGGAGGAGGCCCTGTCCGACCCCGGCGCCGACCTCCGCCGGACACTGCGCAGCCTGCACCGGGACGCCGAGCGGCTCAACGACATCGTCGGCGACCTGCTCGCCCTGGCCCGCCTCTACACCGCCCCGCCGCCCGGCGCCGATCTCGTCGACCTGGCCCGCCTGGTGGTGGAGGAGCTGGACGCGCATCCGCCGAGCGCGTCCGTCCTGACCCGGCTGGAGCCGGACGTGGTGGTCCGGGCCTCGCGGGTGCGGCTGGCCCGGCTGCTGTCCAACCTGGTGGCCAACGCCGAGCGCCACACCACCGGCAGGATCGAGTTCGTGGTCGCCGCCGCGCCGCCGTACGCCGTCCTGGAGGTCATCGACGACGGGCCCGGCATCCCGCCCGAGGAGCGGGAGCGCATCTTCCACCGGCTGTACCGGCAGGAACAGGCGCGTTCGCTGGACGCGGGCGGCTCCGGCTTCGGCCTGCCGATCGCCCGCGAGATCGCGCACGCCTACGGAGGCGATCTGTTCGTGGCCGACCACCCGGGTGGCGCCCGCTTCGTCCTGAGGCTCCCGCTGGCGACGTGATCGTCCGCGGGATCGGCGGGCTTATGTCGATGCTCAGCCATAAGTCGTGTGCCATTCGGCGAAGATAGACTTGGGCTCCTCTGAAGTGGCTGCCGTCATCGGCGGAGAGGCTGGTGTTGACTCTGGACACGCTCAACGGCGCGACGGCGGGGGCCGGCGCGCTGCTCTCCCTGCTGCGGGACGGGCCGCCGCGCACCCGGACCGAGCTGGTCCAGCTCACCGGCCTGGCCCGGTCCACCGTGTCCCTGCGCCTCGACGCGCTGCTCCGCCACCGCTGGGTGCTGCCCGCCGAGGAGGCCATCTCCTCGGGCGGGCGGCCCGCGGCCATGTTCGCCTTCAACCGCACCGCCCGGCTCGTCCTGGCCGCAGACCTCGGCGTCACGCACGAGCGGGTGGCGATCACCGACCTCGGCGGCACGGTGCTGGCCGAGCGGACCGCCGACGCGCCGATCGACGAGGGCCCCGAGGCGACGCTCGGGCGGCTCGCGGGCACGTTCACCGACCTGCTCGACGAGAGCGGGCGCGACCTGGCCGACGTGTGCGGGGCGGGCATCGGCCTGCCGGGCCCGGTCGAGTACCCGACCGGGCGCCCGGTCAACCCGCCCCTCATGCCGGGCTGGGACCGTTTCCCGGTGCCCGAGTGGCTGGGGGAGCGGCTGGGCGTGCCGGTCTTCGTGGACAACGACGTCAACATCATGGCGCTCGGCGAGCAGCGCGCCGGGCGGCAGGCGACCGGCCAGCTCGTCTTCGTCAAGATCGGCACCGGCATCGGCTGCGGCGTGATCTCCGACGGCCGCCTCCACCGGGGCGCGCAGGGCGCGGCCGGCGACATCGGCCACATCCGGGTCGCCACCGCCGACGACGGCGTGCTGTGCCACTGCGGCAACGTGGGCTGCCTGGAGGCCCTGGCCGGCGGGGCCGCGCTGGCCGCCCGCATCTCGGCGACCGGCGTGCCCGCCGCGGGCGGCCGGGACGTCGTCGCGCTGCTGCGCGCCGGCAACCGCGACGCCGCCCAGCTCGTCCGCCAGGCCGGGCGCGAGATCGGCGACGTGCTGGCCACGATCGTCAACTTCTTCAACCCGGCCGCGATCGTGATCGGCGGCGACCTGGCCGACGCCGGCGAACACCTGCTCGCGGGGGTGCGCGAGGCCATCTACAAGCGCTCGCTGCCGCTGGCCACCCAGCACCTGCGCATCCAGGTCAGCGAGCTGGGCGACCGGGCGGGCGTCATCGGGGCGGCCGTCATGGTGCTGGAGCACGTCCTGGCTCCGGAGGCGGTCGACAGCGCCCTGGCCGGCTGACCTCGTCCGCGAAGCGCCCCGCCTGCCCGCGCAGGCGGGGCGCTTCGTCGTTCCGGCCACGGGCCGAAACCGTTTCGTCTAGAACTTAACAGACTTTCGTTGACAATCATCAAAAGTCAGATCTACTGTCGCGATCTACGAAGGTTCTTCGATCGTCCGCCAATGGAACCCTCCTTCCCGGTCCACCCCCCACGGAAAGGGAACCTCCGCGATGCCTCCCAGGACGCCCCCCAGCAGACCCACCCGTGCCGCCCGATGGACGGCGCGGGTCAGCGCCGTCCTCCTGGCCATGTCGAGCGCGGTCGTGCTCACCCTGGCCGCCCCGCCCGCCCGCGCCCACGCCGCCATCGACCCCGCCGACTACCAGCGCGTCGAGCTGGCCAAGGGCGTCGCCGAGATGGGCGAGCCGATGACCATGGCCGTGCTGCCCGACCTGTCGGTGCTGCACACCGCCCGCGACGGGACGCTGCGCCGCACCGACGCCCAGGGACTGACCACCGTGATCGGGACGCTGCCCGTCTACACCCACGACGAGG
Source organism: Nonomuraea sp. NPDC049655 (assembly GCF_044465465.1). Lineage (NCBI taxonomy): Bacteria > Bacillati > Actinomycetota > Actinomycetes > Streptosporangiales > Streptosporangiaceae > Nonomuraea > Nonomuraea sp. NPDC049655. Next base: position 327,823 of record NZ_JBITLS010000013.1, on the reverse strand, counting down.
AGGGCCTCCAGGGCGTCGCCGTGGACCCCGGCTTCGCCGCCAACCGGACCATCTACCTCTACTACGCCCCCCGCCTCAGCACGCCGTCCGGCGACGCGCCCGCGACCGGCGCCGACTGGTCGGCCTGGCAGGGCGTCAACCGCCTGGCCCGGTTCACCCTCAAGCCCGACTGGACGCTCGACCTGGCCTCCCAGCGGACCGTGCTCGACGTGGCCGCCGACCGCGGCATGTGCTGCCACGTCGGCGGCGACATGGACTTCGACGCCCAGGGCAACCTCTACCTGTCCACCGGCGACGACTCCAACCCCTTCGACTCGGCCGGCTACGCCCCCATCGACGAGCGCCCCGACCGCAACCCCGTCTACGACGCCCAGCGCAGCGCCGGGAACACCAACGACCTGCGCGGCAAGATCCTGCGCATCAAGGTGAACCCCGCGGACGGCACCTACACGATCCCCGCGGGCAATCTCTTCCCGCCGGGCACCGCGCGGACCAGGCCCGAGATCTACGCCATGGGCTTCCGCAACCCGTTCAGGATGACCGTGGACAAGGCCACCGGCGTGGTCTACGTCGGCGACTACGGCCCCGACGCCGGCAGCACCGACCCCAACCGCGGGCCCGCCGGGCAGGTCGAGTTCGACCGCGTCACCGGCCCCGGCAACTACGGCTGGCCGTACTGCACCGGCACCAACACCCTGACCGAGACCTACAACGACTACACCTTCCCCTCGGGCCCGTCGGGCCAGAAGTACGACTGCGCCGCGGGCGGCCCGGCCAACGACTCGCCGCGCAACACCGGCCTGGCCAAGCTCCCGCCCGCCAAGCCCGCCTGGATCAGGTACGGCGGCGACGCCGGCTCCCCGCCCGAGTTCGGCAGCGGCTCTGAGTCGCCGATGGGCGGCCCGATCTACCGCTACGACGCCGCCCTGAACTCCGCCGTCAAGTTCCCGCAGGACCTCGACGGGCACTTCTTCGCCGGCGAGTTCGGCCGCAAGTGGATCAAGGCGATCGACGTGGCCGCCGACGGCACGCGCGGCGAGATCGCCGCCTTCCCCTGGACCGGCACGCAGGTCATGGACCTGGCCTTCGGGCCCGACGGCGCGCTCTACGTCCTCGACTACGGCTCGGGCTACTTCGGCGGCGACGCCAACTCCGCCCTCTACCGCGTCGAGTACATCAAGGACCGCAACCGCTCGCCGGTCGCGGTCGCCAAGGCCGACAGGACGTCCGGCAAGCTCCCGCTCACCGTGGCCTTCTCCAGCGCCGGCTCCGCCGACCCCGAGGGCGGCGCGCTCACCTACGCCTGGAACTTCGGCGACGGCACCACCTCCACCGCCCCGAACCCCACCAAGACCTACACCAGCGAGGGCGAGTTCACCGCCACGCTCACCGTGCGCGACCCCCAGGGCAACGCCGGCACCGCCGGCGTGGTCATCACGGCCGGCAACACCGCCCCCGCCGTGACCATCGGCACGCCCGCCCCCGGGACGCTGTTCACCTGGGGCGACACCGTGCCCTTCACGATCGGGGTGACCGACCCCGAGGACACGCAGATCGACTGCGCCAAGGTGAGGATGACGTACGTGCTCGGCCACGACAGCCACGGCCACCAGATCACCTCGAAGAACGGCTGCGCGGGCGAGCTGACGATCCCGGCCGACGGCGAGCACGACGACGCGGCCAACATCTTCGCCGTCTTCGACGCCGAGTACACCGACAAGGGCGGCCTGACCACCCACACCCAGCACGTCCTGCAGCCCCGCCACCGCCAGGCCGAGCACTACGCGACGATGTCCGGCGTCTCGCAGATCTCCAAGGCGGCCGCGCACGGCGGCAGGACGGTCGGCGACGTGCACAACGGCGACTGGATCGCCTTCACCCCCTACCGGCTCGACGACGCCAGGACGTTCCGGGCGCGGGTCTCCTCCGGCGGCGCCGGCGGCTCCATCGAGGTGCGCGCGGGCTCGCCCACCGGGCCGCTGCTCGGCAAGGCCGCCGTCCCGGTGACGGGCGGCTGGGAGACCTTCACCGACGTGCAGGCCCCGCTGACCGGCGCGACCGCCGCGTCCACCACGCTCTACCTGGTCTTCACCGGGGGCGCCGGGGCGCTGTTCGACCTCGACGACTTCACCCTGGCCAAGGAGGCGATAGCGGTCGGCCCGATCCGCGCCGCCGACGGCAGGTGCGTGGACGTCGCGGGCGCCGGCACCACCGACGGCACCAAGGTGCAGCTCTACTCCTGCAACGGTACGAACGCCCAGAACTGGGCCATCGACGGCCAGACCGTCAAGGCGCTCGGCAAGTGCCTCGACGTGGCCGGGGGCGGCACCGCCGACGGCACCAAGGTGCAGATCTGGACCTGCAACGGCACGGGCGCGCAGAAGTGGACCGCCGAGGGCGGCGCGCTCAAGGCGCTCGGCAAGTGCCTCGACGCCACCGACCCGGCTCAGCTCGTCATCAGGACGTGCAACGGCGGCACGGCCCAGAGGTTCACCACGGCGACCCCCGCCGCCGGCGGCCCCGCCGTCCTGGTCTTCTCCCGTACGGCGGGGTTCCGGCACGACTCGATCGCGGCGGGCGTCCAGGCGATCAGGGACCTCGGGTTCGGCGTGACCGCCACCGAGGACCCGGCCGCGTTCACCGCGGCGAACCTGGCCGCGTACAAGGCGGTCGTCTTCCTCAACACCACCGGTGACGTGCTCGAGGCCGCGCAGCAGGCCGCGTTCGAGGCGTACGTCAAAGCGGGCGGCGGCTACGCCGGCGTCCACGCGGCCGCCGACACCGAGTACGACTGGCCCTGGTACGGCGGTCTCGTCGGCGCCTGGTTCGCCGCCCACCCGGCGGTGCAGAAGGCGACGGTCAAGGTCGAGGACCGCGCCCACCCGGCGACCGCCCACCTCGACGCCACCTGGCCGCGGACGGACGAATGGTACGACTACCGGACCAACGCCAGGACCGGCGCCCACGTGCTGGCCACCCTGGACGAGTCGACGTACTCGGGCGGCACGATGGGCGCCGACCACCCGATCGCCTGGTGCAAGCCGTACGACGGGGGGCGTTCCTTCTACACCGGCGGCGGGCACACCGCGGAGTCCTTCGCCGAGCCCGCCTTCCGGCAGCACCTGCGCGGCGGCCTGGCCTACGCCACCGGCCAGGCCAAGGCCGACTGCCGTCCCGAGACCGGCTACACCACCCTCTACGACGGCTCGACCACCGGCTGGGAGCAGGCCGGGCCGGGCGGCTTCGCCAACGCCGGCGGCACGCTGACCTCGCAGGGCGGCATGGGCCTGCTCTGGTACAAGGCCAAGGAGTACACCACCTCCTACTCGCTCAAGCTGGACTGGAAGCTGGCCGGTGACGACAACTCCGGCGTCTTCGTCGGCTTCCCGCCCTCGACCGACCCGTCCTCGGCGGTGAACAACGGCTACGAGATCCAGATCGACGCCACCGACGCGCCGGACCGGACCACCGGCTCGGTCTACGGCTTCAAGGCCGCCGACATCGCCGCCCGCGACGCCGCGCTGAACCCGCCGGGAGAGTGGAACACCTACGAGATCCGGGTCGAGGGCGAACGCCTCCAGGTCTTCCTCAACGGCGCCAAGATCAACGACTTCACCAACACCGACCCGGCCCGCTCGCTGAAGAACGGGCACATCGGCATCCAGAACCACAGCGACGCCGACCAGGCGTCCTTCCGCAACATCCGGATCAAGGAGCTCGGCCCGCCTGCCGGGGACTCCGTCGTCCAGGCCGAGACCTGGGCGCAGGCGTCGGGCGTGGCCACCTACCCGCACGCGCCCGCGCACGGCGGCACCGTGCTCGGCTACGTCAACCCGGGCGACTGGGCGGCCTACGACGTGGACCTGACCGGGGTCACCGCGTTCCGGGCACGGGTGGCCTCGCCGGGGCCGTCGGGCGGCTTCGAGATCCGCACCGGCTCGCCGGCCGGGCCGGTGCTCGGCGCCGTCACCGTGCCGGACACCGGCGGCTGGGAGTCCTACGCCGACGTCTCCACGGCGCTGACCGGCCTGCCCTCCGGCGCGGCCCGGCTGTACCTGGTGTTCACCGGCGCGAACTTCGACGTCGACGACTTCACCCTGGTCCGCGCCGCGCCCAGGACGCCGGCGAAGCGGGCCCGCTAGCCGCCGGCCCGGCGGCCCCCACGCGGACGGCCACCGGAAGCCGCCGGGCCGGTGGCCGCCACGCGGACGGCCGCCGGCCCGGGACGGGGTCAGGGCAGCGCGTAACCGAGGACCTGCTCGTGGATCAGGCCCTCGCAGCCCGCCTGGTCCGTGACCAGGTGGTCGCCGCTCGCGGCCCGGCACCGGTGCAGCGCCACCGATCCGGGCACCTGGCTGGTGTAGACGTGCCCGACCGGGCCCATCGGGAACTGCCCCTCGCAGCCGGGGTCGCGGGTGAGCATGGTGTGCGCGCCGACCTTGCACTCGTACAGGGGCACGGTGCCGGCCGCCTGGTTGCGCAGCAGCTTCCACACGCGTTCCTGGGCGAAGCCGGGCGGCAGCAGCCGGGAGCTGGCCACGTGCCCCTTGCTCGACTGGTAGCCGCGGCGGAGCTGGGTGTGGGGCAGCAGCTCGAAGCCGCACGACAACTGCGGCGGCGACAGGTCGTTCCGGTTGGCCAGCGCCCACGTGGCCCAGGCCGGCTTGGCCGAGCCGTCGGTGCGGCGCAGCCCCACGCCGAGGCCGGCCGCCGTCTCGTCCGGATGGTCGCTCATGCGGTGCCAGACGTAGCTCTCGATGCCCGGCGTGCCGAGGACGTTGCGGAAGGAGTTGCACAACTGCGACGCCTGCGCGGCCTCCGACGAGGGCGACAACGAGTTCACGCCGCTCTCGGTGAGCTGCACCTGCCAGGCCGACGGCGTGTTCGGGAACTGCTGGCGCAGCCAGCCGACCAGCACGCCGATGTTGCCGTAGGTGACCTTCGGGAAGTCGTCGGCGGAGAACTGCGGCGCCAGCAGGTTCGGCGGGTAGGGGTGGTAGGCGACCCGCCAGGCCCGGTCGCCGGCCCGCGCGGCCAGGCCCTTGAGCACGGTCATGCCCGACAACATCGCTTCGGAGGCGGCCGGCTGGTCGTAGGCGGTGCCGAAGTGGTGGTCGAGCGAGGTGAGCACCTTCGCGGTGGGCTGCTGGGCCACGACGGCGTCGTAGGCGGCGTTGTAGTTCGCGGCGATCGCGTCCAGCCAGGCGGTCGTGCCGCAGGCCGTGCCCTGGCCGCAGCCGATGTCGAACCAGGTGTTGCTGTTGACCTCGTTCATGACGACGAAGTCGGCGATGCGGCCGTTGCCGTGCTGCCCGTCGTAGCGCTGGGCCAGCATGCCGGCGAAGCGGCCGTAGTCGGCGGGGTCGTCGGGGACGCAGAACTTCTCGAACCCGGGGGCGGCGGGCGTGCAGGGACGGGCCCCGCGGGCCCAGGCCGGGGTGCCGTAGACGACGGCGGTGACGACGAGACCGCGGGCGGTCCAGTCCCTGATGGCGGCGTCGACGGCCGAGCCGACGGTGAAGCAGCGCCCCCCGAACTCCTGCGCGCCCGCCGCGCAGGGCGGCGTCTTCACGCTGGGCTCCCAGTCGGCCCAGATGAGGTTCATGGCGACGCCGCCGGCGTTGTTGCCGGCGATCTCGTTCTTGTCGGGCCAGAAGTCCGGTTGCAGGCCCTTGATGCGGTAGTCGGACCTGACCGGATACGGCAGAGCGGCGGCGGTGCCGGTGGCGTCGGCCGGAGCGGCCGGAAGCAGAAGTAAGAGGACGGCGGCGATGCGGGCAACCCAACCCATGGGACCTCCTGGATTTAAACGTCTCAACAATGAGGCCCAGAAGGCGGCCAGGCAAGACCCGATTCGCTGCGGCGGACCGACTTGAAACGTCACTGAGGAACGGTCGACGCCCTGACCATGAGCTCCGGCTGGAAGACGATCTCCTGGTGCCAGTGGTTGGCGTCGCCCCGGGCGTCGGTGAGCAGCAGCTCCGCGGCCGCCTGGCCGAGCTGGTGCTTGGGCTGGCGGACCGAGGTCAGCGACGGCGACAGCAGCTCGGCGAACTCGACGTCGTCGTAGCCCAGCACCGCCATGTCGTGCGGGACGCGCACCCCGCGCCGCTCCAGCCCACGCAGCGCGCCCAGCGCCACCGTGTCGTTGACGCAGAACAGCGCCGTCGGCCCCTTGCGCGCGGGCAGCCGCTCCAGCGCCGCCTCGCCCTCGCGCGGCGTCAGCGCGGGCAGGGTGACCTCGGTGATCACCTCGTCGGGGTCGAGCCCGGCGGCCCGCACCGCCCTGGCCAGCCCCTCGCGCCGATCGGCGCACTGGCGCACGATCGGCGGCCCGTTGAGGAAGGCGATGCGCCGGTGGCCGAGCGCGAGCAGGTGGGCGCCGGCCAGCTCGCCGCCCCGGACGTTGTCCACCGCCACCGCGCAGAGCTGGGCGTCGGCGCCCGGCCGGTCGAGCAGCACCATGCCGATGCCGCGCCGGCGCAGCTCCACCAGATGGGAGATGTCGGGCCCGGCGGGCGTGATGAGGATGCCGGGCACCCGGTGCTGCTCCAGGATCTGCAGGTAGTGGGCCTCCTTCTCGGCCGAGTCGCCGGAGCTGCACAGCACCAGGAGCAGCTGCTCCTGCGACAGCCGGGTCTCGATGCCCGGCAGCACCTCGCTGAAGAACGGGTTGCCGATGTCGCGCACCATCACGCCCACCGAGCGGCCGGAGCCGCCGCGCAGCTGCCGGGCCGGCGCGCTGGGCACGAAGCCGAGCGTCTTGATGGAGGCGCGCACCCGGCGCAACGTGCGCTCGGCCACCAGCTCGGGCCGGTTGAGCACGTTGGAGACCGTTCCCACGGACACGCCGGCATGGGCCGCGACGTCGACCATGCTGAGCCGGCGGCGCTCGGCCGGCTTGTGGATGTCGGTCACCGGTGGACAGCCCTTCTGGTCACCTGGCAGAGAGGGCCAGTCTACTGGTTGAAATGTTTCAGCCAAACGAACCCGCGCTGCACATCTGGAACCGGGGCATTGACGGATGTACCTCACGGTGCCTACGGTGCGCATTGCTTGAAATGTTTCAACTAGCCGGGAGTACCCTTGTCGCATCTCGCCGTGACCGACCTGCGCGTCGAAGGACTGGCCGAACCACTCGGCCTCGACGTGGACACGCCGGAGTTCTCCTGGCGGATCACCGGGGCCGGGCGTGGACGGGCGCAGAGCGCGTACCGGCTGGTCGTGGCCCGGGAGGGCGATCCGGCCGACGAGGAGGCCGAATCAGTCTGGGACAGCGGCATGGTGAACTCGGCCGCGACCTTCGACGTCCCGTACGGCGGCGCCGCGCTGCGGCCCAGGACGCGCTACCAGTGGCGGGTCAAGGTGGCCGACGAGCACGGCGAATGGTCCGGCTGGAGCCCCGCGCACTGGTTCGAGACCGGGCTCGGCGAGGCCGGCGGCTGGATGGCCGGCTGGATCGGCACCCCCCTGGTGCCCGGCTCCGAGCGGCTGCCGTCGCTGGAGAACGTGCCGCGCATCTGGGTGGCCGGCCCGCTCGGCCCGTCCGGGTCGCCGACCGGGGCGTTCCGGACGCGGTTCGCGGTGCCGGGCGGGGCCAGGCCGCTGTCGGCGTGGCTGGTGATCGGCGACGGCGGCGGGACCGAGGCGGCCGAGACGGTCGGGTCGGTCGAGGCGGTCCAGGCGGCCGGGTCGGCCGAGGCGGTCGGGTCGGTCGAGGCGTACGTCAACGGGGTGCGGGTCGCGGGGGAGCGGCGGGCGGGCGCGTTCGTGGCCGACGCCGGCGACCTGGTGGCCTCGGGCGAGAACGTGCTCGCGATCAGGGCCGCCGGGCCGGGGCTGTGCGTGCGGCTGGAGGTCGTGGTCGAGGGGCGGCCCGCGCTGCCGCAGCTCGTCCCGGTGGCGGGCGAGAGCACGGTGACCGTCACCTCCGGCGGCCGGTGGCGGGCCGAGGAGCGGCCGGGCGAGGGCTTCGAGCAGCCCGGCTTCGACGACTCCGGCTGGCGGCTGGCCGAGGAGGTCGGGCTGCACGGCGACCCGCCGCTGGGCCGCGAACCGGTCGGCGACCGGCCGAGCCCGTACCTGCGGCGCGAGTTCGGCGTGCCGTCGCCGGTGCGCCGGGCCAGGCTGTACGCCACCGCGCTCGGCGTCTACGAGATCCACCTCAACGGCGCCCGGGTCGGCGCCGACCACCTGGCCCCCGGCTGGACCGACTACCGCCACCGCGTCACGTACCAGACCTACGACGTGACGGCGCTGGTGTCGGAGGGACGCAACACGATCGGCGCGGTCCTCGCCGACGGCTGGTACGCCGGCAACATCAGCTGGTTCGGCTCCTTCCAGTACGGCCGCCGCCTGGCCTTCCGCGCCGAGCTGGAGATCCTGCACGAGGACGGCACCCGCACCCGGCTGAGCACCGACTCCGACTGGCGCGCCGGCTCCGGCGCGATCCGCTACGCCGACCTGCAGAACGGCGAGCGGCAGGACCTGGCGGCCGAGCCGCTCGGCTGGACGGCCGCCGGGTTCGACGACTCCGGCTGGGCGCCCGCGGTGCCGGTGAGCCCGCCGGCCGGCCGGGTGACCGCCTCCGTCGCGCCGCCGATCCGGGTGCACGAGGAGGTGGCGCCGGTGCGGGTGTGGGAGCAGCGGCCCGGCGTGTGGATCGCCGACTTCGGCCAGAACCTGGTCGGCTGGGTCCGGCTCACCGGCCGCGCCGGCCGCGACCGCCCGGTGGTGCTGCGGCACGCCGAGGTGCTCGACCACGAGGGCGGGCTGCACCTGGCCAACCTGCGCTCGGCCCGCGCCACGGACGAGTTCCTGCCCCGCGGCGAGCAGGCCGAGACGTTCGAGCCGAGGTTCACCTTCCACGGCTTCCGGTACGCCGAGGTGTCCGGCCTGCGCGCGGCCCCCGAGTCGATCACGGCCAGGGTGGCCCACGCCGCGATGGAGCCGGCCGGCGAGTTCACCTGCTCCGACGAGCGGCTCGACCGGTTGCAGCGCAACATCGTGTGGGGGCAGCGCGGCAACTTCCTGGCCGTCCCCACCGACTGCCCGCAGCGGGACGAGCGGCTCGGCTGGACCGGCGACATCTGGGCCTTCGCCCCGACCGCCCTGTTCAACTACGACGCCGCCGCCTTCCTGCGGAGCTGGCTGACCGACGTGGTCGACGCCCAGAGCGACGACGGCGCGGTCACGCACGTGGTGCCCGACGTGCTGTCGGGCCGCGGCCTGTCGCCCAACCCCAAGGAGGCCGGCTCGCCCGGCTGGGGCGACGCGCTGATCATGCTGCCGTGGGCGCTGCACCGGCTGCGCGGCGACGCCCGCGTGGTCGCCGCCTGCTTCGAGCCGATGCTGCGCTGGCTGGCCTACCTGGACCGGCGCTCCGAGAACGGCGTCTTCCCCGACGAGGGGTTCGGCGACTGGCTGTCGATCTGCGCCGACACCCCCAAAAGGCTCGTCGGCACGGCGATCTTCGCGCTGTCGGCCCGGCAGCTGGCCGGGCTCGCCGCCGCGCTCGGCCGCGACGCCGACCGGCGCTCCTGCCTGGAGCTGTACGAACGGGTGCGCCGGGCCTTCCGCGCGGCCTTCGTCGAGGGCCCCGGCGTGGTGGCGAGCGGCACGCAGACCGCGTACGTGCTGGCCGTCACCGCCGGGCTGCTGGAGGAGCACGAGCTGCCCAGGGCCGCGGCCCGGCTGGCCGGTGACGTCGAGGCGCGCGGCGGCCACCTGTCGACCGGGTTCCTCGGCACGCCGTACCTGCTGGACGCGCTCACCTCGACCGGGCGGCTGGACGTGGCCTACCGGCTGCTGACGCAGGACACCTTCCCGTCCTGGCTCTACCCGGTCGTGCACGGCGACGCGACGACCATGTGGGAGCGCTGGGACTCCTGGAGCCACCACCGCGGGCTGCAGGACCCCGGCATGAACTCCTTCAACCACTACGCCTACGGGGCCGTCGGCGACTGGATGTACCGGACGGTCGGCGGCCTGGCCCCCGGCTCGCCCGGCTACGCCGACATCGTCGTGCGCCCCCGCCCCGGCGGCGGGATCGGCTGGGCGCGGACCGCCCACCGCACCCGGCACGGCCAGGTGGAGATCTCCTGGCGGCTGACGGACGGCGGCCTGGCCCTGGACGTCGTCGTGCCGCCCAACACCCGGGCCGAGGTGCACGTGCCCGCGCCGCCGGAACGGGTGACCGAAGGCGGCCGGCCGGCGGCCGAGGCGGAGGGCGTGACCTTCGACCGCCTCGACGACGGGGCCGCGGTCTACCGGGTCGGTTCGGGCTCGTACGCGTTCCGCACCACCGCTGAGAGGCATTGACGATCGTGACCAGCACCAAAGCGCGCCGCCGGATCCCGTGGGGCGTCTACCTCGTCCTCCTGCCCACCTTCGCCCTGCTCGCGGCGTTCGCCTACTACCCGGCGCTCAACGGCATGCTGCACTCGCTGTACGAGTGGCGGCCGGGCTTCGGCTCGCCGTTCGTCGGGCTGGACAACTACCTCACGATGCTCGGCGACGACCTGTGGTGGGCCTCCTTCCGCAACGCCGGGATCATCTTCGTCTGGGCCGTCACGCTCATGTGGGTGTTCCCGCTGCTGGCCGCCGAACTGGTGATGTCGCTGTCCAGCGAGCGGCTGCGGTTCGTCTTCCGCACCCTGCTCATCCTGCCGCTGGCCTTCCCGGCCGTGGTCAACGTGCTGCTGTGGCAGTTCATGTACGACCCGCGCGACGGCGTCGTCAACAGCCTGCTGCGCGCGCTCGGCCTGGACGGGCTGGCGGGCAACTGGATCGGCGACCCCGCCACGGCGCTGGCCGCGCTGATGACGATCGGCTTCCCGTGGGTGGCCGGCCTGCCGTTCCTGGTCTTCCTGTCGGCGCTGCAGAACGTGCCGGCCGAGATCTACCAGGCCGCCGAGGTGGACGGCGCCGGCCGGCTGCGCCGCTTCTGGAGCATCGACCTGCCGATGATGTTCCGCGACGTCAAGCTGCTGCTGGTGCTGGCGGTGATCTCGGTGCTCCAGTACGGCATGCAGGCCCACATCATGACCAAGGGCGGCCCCGACAACGCCACGCAGGTGCCGGTGCTGCGCATGCTCGACGCCGCGTTCGTGGACACCAGCTGGGGGTACGCGGCCGCGCTCGGCACCGTGCTGTTCGCCCTGACGCTCGGCGTGAGCCTGGTCGCGCTGGCGCTCGGCAGGAGGTCGGGATCGTGAGCCGGACCCGCAGGACCGACCTGGTGGCCGGCGGCGTGCTGGCGGTGCTGGCCTTCGCCGGGCTGTTCCCGTACCTGTTCATGCTGGCCGCCTCGGTCAAGGACAACGAGCAGTTCTTCGGCAGCTACTGGTCGCCGGCCTGGCCGGTGCACCTGGACAACTACGCGGCGGCCTGGGAGCAGGTCAGCCCGTACCTGTTCACCTCGTTCGTGGTGGCGGCGCTGGCCATCGCCGGCACGATGCTGCTGGCCCCGGCGGCGGCGTTCGTGTTCGCCCGCCACCGCTTCCCGGGGCGCAACGCGCTGTTCGGGCTGGTCGCGGCGCTGCTCATGGTGCCCTCGATCACCAGCCTGATCCCGCTGTTCGTGCTGATGCGCGACCTCGGCATCCTGGACAGCCGGCTGGTGCTGATCATCCCGCACGTCACCGCGAACACGGTCTTCGGGATCGTCGTCATGCGCACGTACATGGCGCAGATCCCCGAGGAGATCTTCGAGGCGGCGCGGGTGGACGGGGCGGGCGGCGTCCGGCTGTTCCTGGCCTTCATGCTGCCGCTGGCCCGGCCGGTCATCGGCACGGTCGCGCTGATGACGGTGCTGGGCGTGTGGAACGACTACTTCTGGCCGCTACTCACCGTGCAGACCGACGCCTACCGGACGATCCCCGCGGGGCTGGCCTTCTTCGCCAACCAGAACGCGCAGCAGTGGGGCCCGCTGTTCGCCGGCTACGTGCTGGCCAGCCTGCCGCTGGTGGTGCTGTTCACGTTCCTGTCCAAGTGGTTCCTGGCGGGCATCCAGGGCGGCATCGTGTCCGGCAAGTGAGCCGGCGCCGTGATTGAAACGTATCAATAAGGAAAGGACCCGTACCCCGATGAGAACACCCCCCAAGAGCGGGCTCGCGGCGCTGGCCGCGCTGCTCGCGCTGACAGGCTGCGGCCTGCTCGGCACCGGCGGCACGTCCGCCCAGGACGGCGGCGGCAAGGTGACGATCACGCTGGCCGGCCCCAACCAGTGGAACGCCAGCGGCAGCAGCTTCGGACCGGCCTGGGAGGCGCTGGTCGACGCCTTCGAGAAGCGCGAGCCCGGCATCGAGGTCAGGACGCAGGTGCTGCCCCTCGACGGCTTCATGCAGACGATCACCACCCAGCTCGCCGCCGGCACCGCGCCCGAACTGGTCTTCAACCAGCCGCCGCACAAGGCCCACGAGGTGCACGCGCTCGACGCCGAGCTGCAGAAGCCCAACCCGTACGTGCCGGGCAACCAGCGCTGGATCGACGTGTTCAGGAAGGAGTACTACGGCCCCGCCGTCTCCAAGGCGCTGAGCAAGGAGAGCGGCAAGCTGGAGTACGTCCCCTTCAACCTGGTCGCCATCGGCCTGTTCTACAACAAGGACGCCTTCGCCAAGGCGGGCGTCGACCAGCCCCCCGCCACCTGGGAGGACTTCAGGAGCGCCTGCGGGAAGCTCAAGGCGGCCGGCTTCGACCCCGTCGCCCTCGACAAGGGCGGCCTGGCCGCCGGCTGGACGTGGGAGGCGGTCAGCACCCAGCTCATAGACAAGTACCACGACGACTGGAACCTCTTCGACGCCACCGGCAAGCCGGGCAAGGCGCCGACCGTGACCGAGAAGTCGATGAGCCGGGTCATCAAGGAGGGCACGCTCACCACCGGGACGCCCGAGGTCGCCGAGTCCCTGAAGATCTACAAGGAGTTCTTCGACTGCGGCACGCCCAACTGGACGGGCGTCGCCGACGGCGGCGCGACCGTGGGCTACCGCGACTTCGTCTCGGGCAAGGCCGCCATGTCGTGGGGCACCGACTTCGCCGTCGAGGCGCTGAAGGCGGACGCCAAGTTCGCGCTCGGCACGATGCCGTTCCCGACCATCACCAAGGCCAGCACGCCGCTGTCGTCGGAGGCCCCGGCCCGCTACGGCGCCTCGATCGGCGGCACCAGCTACATGATCCCCTCCACCGTCAAGGGCGAGAAGTACGCGGCGGCGGTCAAGTTCCTGCAGTACATGAGCTCGCCGGCGATCAAGCCCTGGCTGGACGCGACCGGCGGCCTGCCCGCCGTCGAGGGCGTCGAGCCGTCGGCCGAGACCGCCGGGCTGCTGGAGGGCGAGTGGGGCAAGCCGTTCCGGGTGGTGGCCCTGCCGGGCGGCCCGGAGGGCACCTCCTTCCGCGACGTCTTCGACGGCTATCTGCTCGGCCGGCGCTCCCTGGAGGAGGAGCTGGCCGACCTGGACAAGTGGTGGAAGCGCGGCATCGAGGCGGGCATCAAGAAGAACGCCTGGGGCGACGAGGACTGGGCCAAGTAGGAGGAGATGACATGCGGTTGTTGATCGCCCTGGCGCTGGCCGTCCCGATGCTGGCCCTCCCGGCGCAGGGCCTGCCCGCGCGCGCGGCGGCGGCCGGCGGGGTGAGCGGCGTCGAGGTCGGCGGGGACACGGTCACCGTCACCGGCGTCGCCCCCGGCCCGGCCGAGCTGTACGCGCTGGACACCTGGCAGGACTCGCCCGCGGGGGAGCGGCCGGTCGCGTCCGTCGAGGCGGGCCCGTTCCGCGTCGAGGTGCCCCGGATGGACGGTGACCAGGACCGGCTCTACGACAAGTTCCTCGCGGTGGGCGCGGACGGCCCGCTGGGAGAGGTGCACTACGCTGACAAGCTGAGCTTCCCCTCGGCCAACCAAGCCCCTTATCCCGAAATGTCGGGCAAAAAGGGGTTACAGGTGCAAATGACGGACGACGCCGAGGAGATCGGCGTCCAGCACGCCGGCATCAACCTGGCCCTCGACTCGGTCATGACGGCCGGGCCGGGCGCCCCGGGCAACACCATCGAGTTCGTCTCGCAGGGCAAGACGTACTACTTCGACCGCGGCGCCGTCGCCGGGCTCGACGCCCAGGTCAAGCCGCTGTCGGACAACGGCGTCCTGGTCAACATGATCGTGCTGGTCTACAACAGCGGCGCGCCCGACTCCGCCGCGCGCACGCTCATCCACCCCGACGCCGAGCTGGGCAAGGGCACGGTGTACGCGTTCAACACCAAGACGGCCGAGGGCGAGGCGCACTTCACCGCCGCGATGGAGTTCTTCGCCCAGCGCTACAGCCAGGCCGACGGCCGCTACGGCCGCGCGTGGGGCTGGATCGTCGGCAACGAGATCGACGCCCAGCAGTTCTGGTACAACATGGGCCGCCAGGACCGTGACGTCTTCCTCGACCAGTACGCCCGCGCCATGCGGCTGACCTGGCAGGCCGTGCGCAAGGCCGACGCCGCCGCCCGCGTCTACACCTCGCTGACGCACTTCTGGACGGGCGCGGCCAACGACGACCCGAAGTACACCTACAAGGGCCGCGACGTGGTGGACGGGCTCAACGCCCTCACCAAGCGCCAGGGCGACTTCGACTGGAACATCGCCTACCACCCCTACCCGGAGAACCTGTTCAACCCGGCGTTCTGGAACGACAAGACCGCCACGGACGGCTTCGACACCCTGCGGATCACGTTCAAGAACATCGAGCTGCTGCCGCGCTACCTCGCCCAGGACGACCTGACCTACCACGGGCAACGGCGACGGGTGATCCTCTCCGAACAGGGCCTGAACTCCCAGGACTACTCCGCCAAGGAGCTGGAGCTGCAGGCCGCGGCCTACGCGTACGCCTACTACAAGATCGCCTTCGCCGACGGCATCGACTCCTTCATCCTGCACCGGCACGTCGACCACAAGCAGGAGGGCGGCCTGCGGCTCGGCCTGTGGACGTGGGACGAGGAGCACAGCGCGCCCTCCAACGCCGGGGAGCGCAAGCCCCTGCACGAGGTGTTCGCCGCCATCGACACCGGCCGGTCGCTGGAGGTGACCGAGTTCGCCAAGAAGATCATCGGCATCTCCGACTGGAAGGACGTCATCCCCGGCTTCGACCCGGCCGAGCTGGCCGTCAGGAGGCCGCCCGCCGCGGTGGGCACGCAGCTCGACGCCAGGCCGGTGGCCGAGCGGGTGATCTCCGGCTTCGAGACCGGCGCCGACGGCTGGCGGCCCTCGGACAACGCCGCCGCCGTGGAGCGGGTGGCCGTGGACGGCGGGCACGCGCTGCGCGTGCGCTTCGACCGCGACCTGCCCGGCTGGTCGCGGTACGCCAAGTCGTACAAGGGCGCCGACGTGCTGTTCGGCAAGCCGCTCGACGCCTCGCGCACGCCGTCGCTGTCGGTGTCGGTCCGGGTGCCGCCCGAGGCCGACGACGGCTTCAAGCCGGGCAACGTCTTCACCGCCAAGGTCCGCGTCTACGGGCGCGGCGGCGCGGTCGCGGAGGGCGCCGGCACGGTCGACCCCGAGCTCGGCTGGAACCGGCTCACGCTGGACCTGTCCCGCTGGGCCCCGCGCGCCGCGATCTCCCGGGTCAAGGTCTGGGTACGCGGCTCGGCCGGCTCGGACTGGGCGGGCTCGTACGACCTCGACCGGCTGAGCCTGGCCGCGGCAGCGCTGCCCGGCCTCGCCCGGCGCAACGTCGAGGTGAGCGCGTCCACCGCCGAGCGCGGCCGGCTCGGCTCCAAGGTCACCTTCACCGTCACCAACCGGGACGTGCTGCCGATGGCCGGCCGGGTCACGCTGTCCGCCTGCGACGGCGTGGCCGTCGATCCGCCCGCGCTGCCGGTGACCGGCCTGCGCACGGGCGCGAGCCGCACGACGGAGACCACGCTGACCGCGTACGCGCCCGCGAACCAGGAGTATCCGGTCGTGTGCGCGTCCTACCTGGGGCACACGGACCGGGTGACGTTCCGGCTGCCGCCGCGGGCCGCGTACGTGCCGCCCGCCCCCGACGCCTTCGCCAACCAGGAGCTGGCCGACGGCTTCGACCAGGCCGGAGACTACCAGGCCCACCGGGTCCAGCCGGAGGACAAGGAGCTGCCGCAGGTGACGTACGCGGGCGGCGCGCTGTCGGCCGGGCACCCGTCGGCGTCCTGGTTCGGGCTGATGTCGTCAGGCGTCTCGCCGCGCAACCCGGCGTTCGCCACGGCGATCACGATCAGGAGGTTCCAGGGCGACTCCACCGACATGGACACCGTCTACACGGGCCTGGTCAAGGACGGCAGCACGGATGTGGCGGCGTTCTACGTCAACAGCCACAGGTTCGCCGGGTTCGAGGTGCGCGGCCCGCAGGTGCCGGGCGGGATCGCGGTCTTCGGCGTCAAGCAGGGCGTCACCGTCCCCGACGGCGGCCGCTTCGCGCTGTCGCTGGTGGGCGAGCGGGCCGCCATGTACGCCGACACCGGCTCCGGCTGGGAGCTGGTGACCGCGGCCACGCTGGAACACCTGCCGGCGTTGTCGGACCCCGAGGTCAGGGCCGGTTACCGCTACGGCTTCGGCGTGCGCGGCGACCCCGGCCCCAGCCCCCTGGTGCTCGACGCGGTGGAAGGACGCAGCATCTCCTGACGAGGGCATCCCCTGACGCCACCTCCCGACGCCACCTCCCGACGCCCCCGCCCCGCCGCTCACGGCCACATGTCCTGCGGGAACCCGGTCCAGCGCAGGCCGGACGGGAGGTGGCTCAGGTCGTTGAACATGACCATCGTGGGCGGCAGGCCGGTGCGGTACTCGATGATCGTCAGGCCGGTGTTGGCGCTGTTCAGGCCGAGCCACCGCGGCGGCGGCGCGTCCAGCGCGTGGCGCACCAGCCAGGCGATCTGACCGGCGTGCGTCACCAGCACCTCGTGCACGTCGGACGCGGGCTCGGCGGGGACCTTCGCGAACCGGGCGATCAGGGCGTCGGCGAGCGCGCGGCCCGCCGACGCCTCCGCCTGGTCGAAGCCGTCGAAGTAGCCGGCCCAGGACGCGGGCGTCTCGGCGGGAGCGGGCACGTACGGCACATGGTCGACGAGCTCGTCGGCCGCGGCCACCGGCACGCCGGGCAGACGCCGGGCGAGCTCGCGCGCGCTCTCGGCGGCACGCGGCAGCGGCGAGTGCCACACCGCGCCGACCGGCATCCCGGCCAGCCGTTCGCCGAGCAGGGCCGCCTGCTGCCGCCCGGCGTCGGTGAGCTGCCCGAACGCGTCGGCCGCGCCGTGGCGGGCCAGATAGAGGCGTCGTAGCGACATAGGTGGTCGGGGAGCGGCGTGTCGCAGGCCGCTCCCCTCTCCTTTCCCAGGGTCAGGTGGCGGTGACGGTACCGGCGGTGCCGTCGACGGTGACGAGCGCGCCGTCCCGGAGCCTGCTGGTCACGTCCGGGACGCCGAGGACGGCGGGGATGGCGTGCTCGCGGGCCACGATCGCGGCGTGCGAGAGCACGCCGCCGGTCTCGGTGACGACGCCGGCGACGATGCGCAGCAGCGGCGTCCACGCCGGGTCGGTGAAGGGGCAGACGAGCACGTCGCCCGGGAGCACGCGGGCGAAGTCGCGCGGCCCGCGCACGATCCGCGCGGTGCCGGTCACGGCTCCGCGGCTGCCCGGCGTCCCGACGAGCGCCCCGGCAGGCACGTCCGCCGCCGGGGCGGGCGGGCCGGCGGCCGGGGGAGCGGCGGTGATCGGGCGGGCCTGCAGGATCCAGACGCGGCCGCCCGCGACGGCCCACTCGACGTCCTGCGGCCCGCCGCGCAGGGCCGCGATCCGCGCGCCCAGCCCGGCCAGCCGCACGGCGGTCGCGTCGTCGATCGCCGCCCGCCCCCGGACGTCGTCGGGCACGTTCCGCACGACGAGCCGCGCGCCCTCCCGGTCGAGGCGGGTGCGTTTGTCGGCCACGGCGCGCACGACCGATCCGTCCGCGGCGACCCGGTAGGAGTCGGGGGTGACCGTGCCGCCCACGACGCTGGGCCCGAGCCCCCACGACGCCTCGATCCCGGTGGGCTCGTCCGGCCCGCCGGGGGTGAACATGACCCCGGACGCCTCGGCGTCCAGGTGGCGCTGGACGACCACGGCCATCGCCGGGCCCTCGCCGGACCGGCGGCCGGCGGCGGCGCGCGGCGAGAACAGCGACGCCCAGCAGGCGCGCACGGCCTCGGCCACCCCGCCCGCGCCGCGCACGGCGAGGAAGCTCTCGTACCGGCCGGCGGCCGAGCTCAGGCCGGTGTCCTCGTCGGCCGCCGACGACCGCACGGCCACGGGCGGGTCGCCGAGCGCGCCGAGCCCCCGAGCCAGCGCCGCGGCCAGCCCGGCGTCGAGCGTGCGTGCCTCGATCGCCCGCCGAGCCGCGGCCAGGTCGTCCGGTCCGGCGGTGTGCCGTCCGAGGTCGAGACCGCGGACCGCGGCGAGATGGGCGGCGAACGGCACCACGAAGCCGTCCGGGACCGGCAGCCCGGCCCGCAGCAGCGCGCCGAGCGCGCCGCCCTTGCCCCCGCAGGTGTCGGCCGCGGCCTCCACAAGGGGTACGATCATCCGCCGCCCTTCAACAAAATGTTGACGATGTCCCGCCGATTGTGAATCATGGCCCGCATGCAACGCAACCACGACCCCGTCCCGAACGCGGACCAGCTCCACGCCCAGCGCGAGAGGGAGGCCCGCCGGCGGCTCATGGCCCTCGGCGCCGACCTGCTCGACCCGCGCCCGTGGCAACCCCCGCCCGTCCCGCCGTCGGCGGTCGACCTGACGCGGTTCGCCGTCTGGCGCAACGCCGGCCTGGAGCCGGAGGACATCCTGGGCGCGCTGGCCCTGCTGCCCGCCGCGCGCGCCGAGGTCGAGGCGATCGAGTCGGCCCTGCTGTTCACCGCCCGCAGCGCCGGGCTGACCTGGGCGCAGATGGCGGAGGCGATGGGGTTCAACTCGCCGCAGGCGTGCCAGCAGCACTACACCCGCCTGACCATCCGTCAGGAGGCCGGCTCATGACCTGGCAGTCCGCGCCCGGCCTGCTGGCGCTGCACGCCGTACGCGTCACCGGCTTCGCCGACACCCCGGTGCTCGCCCGCCGGTACGCGCTCGGCGTGGCCGAGACGGAGGAGCAGCTGCTCGACGCCGAGGCGCGCGGCTGGGTGAGCCGCTCCGAGTTCGCCGGCACCGGCGGCTGGTCGCTCACCGAGACGGGCCGGGCCGAGGACGAGCGGCGCCTGGCCGCCGAGCTCGACCAGGCCGGCGGCGCCGAGGAGGTCCGCGACGTCCACCGCGAGTTCCTCCCGCTGAACGCCCTGCTGCTCAAGGCGTGCACCGACTGGCAGCTGCGCCCGGACGGCCGCGACCGGCTCGCCGCCAACGACCACTCCGACCCCGCCTGGGACGCCCGGATCCTGCACGAGCTCACCGTCGTCGGCCGCGCCCTCCAGCCGCTCGCCGACCGGCTGACCGGCGTCCTGGCCCGGTTCGGCGGGTACGACACGCGTTTCACCGCGGCCCTGGCCCGCGCCCGCAACGGGGAGGGCGCGTGGGTCGACCGCACCGACGTCGACTCCTGTCACCGCGTCTGGTTCGAGCTGCACGAGGACCTGATCTCCACCCTCGGCCTCGACCGCCACGCCGGCTCCTGACCCCAGGCGCGCGTCCGGGCACGGGATGGTGTGGTACGCGCGGCAGGCCGAGCGGCACGTTGCGGGAGCCCGGGACGTGCGCGGCGGCGAGCGCGCCGGGTCAGTCGTCGGTGATGGTCAGGCCCGCCTCGGCGGCCGCCGCGTAGGCGTCGTCGATGTGCACCACGCGGCGTCCGGCGCGGGCGAGCAGGCTGGTGGCGGCGGCCGCCCGGTAGCCGGAGCCGCAGTGCGTCCACACCGTGCCGGCCGGGACGTCGGCCAGGCGGTGCGGCAGGTCGGGCAGCGGGATGTGGGTGGCGCCCGCGACGTGGCCGGCCCGCCATTCGTTGGTCATGCGCACGTCCAGCACGACGTCCGGAGCGGGCAGGTGGGCGGGCGCGCGCCCGGCGCGGACGGCGGCCAGGTCGGCGAACGTGGCCACCGCGAGCTCGCCCAGCCGGTCGTCGTGGCCGCCGGCCCACTGGCCGGGGTCGCCGGTCGCGGCGGCGGCCGGGCGGTCGACGCCGATGCGGGCCAGTTCGCGCTGGGCGGCGGCGACCTGCGCGGCGTCCTCGCCCAGCAGGGTGATCGGCGCGCCCCACGGGGCCATCCAGGCGAGCCAGGTGGACATCGGGCCGTCCAGGCCGAAGCTGAGCGTGCCGGTCAGGTGGCGGCTGGCGAACGCCTTGCGGGAGCGCAGGTCCACCACCCATTCCCCGGCCGCGATCCGCTTCCCGAGCTCCTCGGGGTCGGCGGTCCGTACGGGGGTGAGGTCGATCGGGCCGCCGCCCTCGGAGTTGCGCGGCCCCATGTGGGCGTAGTAGGCGGGGTAGGCGTCGAGACCGGCGAGGGTCTGGGCGACGAAGTCGTCGGCCTCCAGACGCAGCGCCGGGTTGGCCTGCCGCTCGCGGCCGATCGTGGAGGCCGGGGCGTCGGCCTGCGTCGCCGAGCAGAAGCTGCCGAAGCCGTGGGTGGGCCACACGTGGGCGCCGTCGGGCAGCAGGTCGGCCAGGCGGTGCGCCGAGGTGTGCTGGCGGTGGGCCAGGTCGTGGGCGTGCTCGGCGCCGAGCAGGTCGGTGCGGCCGGTGGTGCCGAAGAGCAGGGAGCCGCCGGTGAAGACGCCTTCGGGGCCGTCCGGGCCGGTCAGGATGTACGACAGGTGATGGAAGGTGTGGCCGGGCGTGGCCACCGCCTGGACGCTCATGGCGCCGGACAGCGTGACCTGGTCGCCGTCGGAGACCGGCCGGCGGTCGAACCGCACGGTCTCGTCGGCGGCGACCAGGTAGGCGGCGCCGGTCACCCGGGCCAGTGCCAGGCCGCCCGAGACGTAGTCGTTGTGCAGGTGGGTCTCGGCCACGTGGGTGATGCGCACGCCGAGACGTCCGGCCAGGGCGAGGATCCGGTCGATGTCCCGCTGCGGGTCGACGACCAGGGCGACCTGGCCGTCGTGGGCGAGGTAGCTGCGGTCGCCCAGGGAAGAGGTCTCCACCACCTCGATGTGGATCGTGCTCATCTTCTTCGCCGCCTTCGTGTCGTCGCAGTCGCGGTCCGGCCGGTTTCCGGGTCAGGGACCGTCCTACCCATTGATACCCCGGGGGGTATCCGGCAGGTAAAAAGACGGGCAGGCTCGGGCGTACGAGTTCATTCGTCGCCTTCGGCTGCCCGCGGGGAGATCAGTGCTGCATCAGGACAGGGCCAGGAACAGCTTCTCCAGCCGCTCCGGCGTGATGGCCGGCTCCTCGCCGCGCTCGCGCGCCGCCTGGCACTGCTGCAGGCCGGTGGAGATGATCTTGAATCCGGCCCGGTCCAGGGCCTTGGACACCGCCGCGAGCTGGGTCAGCACCCGCTCGCAGTCGTCACCGTTCTCGATCATGGCGATCACCCCGCCGAGCTGGCCGTGGGCCCGCTTGAGCCGGGTGAGCGCCTCGGCCAGGACGGCCGCGTTCATGTCCATTCGCTCCACCTCCACCGCCAATATACCCCCCGAGGTATGGTGCCGCGCACGTCCGCGGGGGCGCGGTGGAGGCGGAGGCGGTCACGGGCTGGGGGTGAGCCCTTCGGCGATCCTCTTCAGCTCGGCGGACACGGCCGCGGCGTCGCGGAACTCCTCGGCGTACGTCGGGCTGAACATGATCTCGGCCCACTGCTTGTCGCCCATGCGGAGGAAGAGGGTGGGGGTGCCCTTCATGCCGTCCTCGCCGACGTTCTGGACGACCAGGTAGCCGCCGCGGTCGCCGACGGTCACCTCCTCGCCGTCCCCCTCGTCGCGGTAGGCCGCGATCCGGTCGCCGACCTCCTGGACGGCCCCCTCCTCGTACATGTAGATCTGCACCCGGTAGGAGCCCGGGTCGTCGCCCTCGTAGAAGTAGGCGGTCGTGTACTTGTCGCCGAAGTCCACCGACCAGCCGGACCACTTCAGCCGCTCGGGCAGGTATCCCACCTTGACGTGCCCGAACCTCATCCCGTCGCCCAGGTCGCCGAGGCTCGGCGGTTCCGACGGCTGGGGCGGGGTGTCGTCGATGGCGGGCGGCTCCGGCGTCACGGAGATCGCCACCTGGCTGCCCGTCGCGGTCGTCGTGCTCGCGCCCAGGTACGCCACGGGCGCGGCCACGACCGCCACGGACGCCGACAACGCCGCGATCCGGCCCCTCACCCGCCTGCGCCGGGACCTGCGCACCACCCGTTCCACCAGGTCGGGCGCGGCGTGCAGCCGGGCGGTCTCCTCCGTCATGAGCCGGAGGAGCTCCTCCTCAAGCGTGGGCATTCCTGATCACTCCTTCCACTGTCTCCCGTCCGAGGGCCGAACGGAGTTTGGCCGTCGCCTTCGACGCCTGGCTCTTGACCGTGCCGACCGAGCAACCGAGCACTTCGGCGGTCTGCGCCTCGCTGAGGTCCTCCCAGTAGCGCAGGACGATCACCGCCCGCTGCCGGGGCGGCAGGGCGCGCAGCGCGTCCATGAGCACCTGGCGCAGGTCGGTGTCCGTCGCCCGGTCCGGAGTGTCCGGCGGGCTGTGCATCGGGATGATCCTGAGGATCGCCCGGCGGCGGGCCCTGCTGATGGCGGCGTTGACGATGACGCGGCGCACGTACGGCTCGGGGCTGTCGTGGCGGACCCGGTCCCAGTTCCGATAGGTGCGCTCCAGCGCGGTCTGCAGCAGGTCCTCCGCCTCCGCCTCGTCGCCGCAGGCGAGGTAGGCGACCCGTAGCAGGCTCGTGGCGCGTGCGGCCACGAATGCGCCGAAGTCGTGTTCCGTGGCGCTCACGGCTGTCTGTCCGATTTCACGCTTCCTTATACGCCTGGGGGCCGGCGGCGGTTGCCCGCGAGAGCGGGGGAAGGCGGCGGGGCGGCGACGTTCCACCGCCTGATCGCCATGGGCGCCGCCCTGGGCACGCCGGCGCCCGCCGCGGCGGCCGATCACGGAACGGTGGACCACCCCCGACGGCAGGGCCTGGGACGCCTACCGCGAACCGGGCACGACCCCGGCCGACAGGGAGGCCTGGCGGCGTGACGGCTCACCCGCCGGGTGGAGCGAGTCGATCGACGGGAGACCGTGCGGCTGTCCACCGAGCCGGCCAAGGGCCACATGGGCCCTTCGGGGGCCGTCAGTCGCGGACGACCTCCACCCAGTAGCGGCCCTCGCCGTCGCGGTGGGCGCCGTGGATGTCGGTGGCCAGGTCGGGGAAGGTCCGGTCGAAGTCCTCCAGGGCGCGCAGGTAGTGCATCAGCGGGCCGTCGGCCGCGCCGGTCGCCTCGCCCGGCATCAGCATGGGGATCCCGGGCGGGGTGACCACCACGGTCGCCGCCACCACCCGCCCGGCCAGCCGGGCCAGCGGGACCCGCTCGGTACGGGAGCGGATCATGGCCTGGTAGACGTCGGCGGGCGTGGAGACCGGCTCCGGCAGCGCGGTGAAGACCTGGTCGAGCAGCGCGCCCACGCCCGAGTCGCGCAGCTTGGCGTGCACCTCGCCGCAGAACGCCCGCAACGACACGCCGGACGGCCCGAACCCGGGCAGCACGTCCGCCAGCGCCCTGTCGTCGTCGTAGGCGTTCTTGAAGTCGGTGAGCGCGTCGATCAGCGTGCCCCACTTGCCCTTGGTGATGCCCATCGAGAACAGCACCAGCAGGGTGTGGTCGCCGGTCTTCTCCACCACGATGCCGCGCCGCTGCAGGTAGGCGGCCACGACCTTGGCCGGGATGCCCCACTCCAGCGTGCCCTCGGCCGCGTCCGCGCCGGGGCAGGTGATCGTCACCTTGACCGGGTCGAGCAGGGCGTAGTCGTCGCGCATGCCGTCGAAGCCGTGCCAGGCGGCGCCGGGCTCCAGCACCCAGCAGCGCGGCTCCGAGCTCAGCAGCGCCGGGTCGGCGTCGGCGAAGGGCACGGCCCGGCCGGTGTGCGGGTCGAGCACCGAGGGCGGCTGCCAGAGGCCGAAGAACCAGCCGGGCCGCCGGCCGTCCTCGCGGATGCGGGCGGCCAGGCGGGTCATCGCCTGCCGGAACCGGACCGCCTCGACGATCGCCTCGCCGGTCAGGAACGACCCGGAGGGGCCGTCCATCATCGCCGCGGCCACGTCGAGGGAGGCGATCATCGGGTACAGCGGCGAGGTCGAGGCGTGCATCAGGTACGTCTCGTTGAACGCGTCGAAGTCGACCGGCGCCCGCGGCGCGGGCCGGACGTGCAACATCGCCGCCTGCGACAACGCGGCCAGCAACTTGTGCGTGGACTGCGTGGCGAACACGGTGGGACGCCCCGGGCCGGGCAGCGTGCGCTCGTCGACCGACATGGCGTATCGGCGGGAGTAGAGCGGGTTGAACCGGCCGTAGGCGAACCACGCCTCGTCGAAGTGCAGCCGCGGCACGGTGGCGCCCAGCAGCTCGGCGACCCGGACCGCGTCGTAGCAGACGCCGTCGTAGGTGGAGTTCGTGACGACCGCGTACGCGGGGTCGCCCGCCGCGAGCGGATGGCCGGCCACCCGCGCCCGGACGGCGGACGCCTCCAGCGCGGCGGCCGGGATCGGCCCGGCCAGCCCCAGCCCGTTGCGCTCGGGAACGAGGTAGACCGGCCGCGCGCCGCTGATGGCCAGCGCGTGCTGGATCGACTTGTGGCAGTTGCGGTCGACCAGGACGGTGTCGTCGCGGGCGATCGCGTGGTGCCCGACGATGCGGTTGGCGGTGGAGTTGCCGTTGACCACGAAGAACGTGCGCTCGGCGCCGAAGACGCGGGCCGCGTTGTGCTCGGCCTCGCCGATCGGGCCGGTGTGGTCGAGCGGCGAGCCCAGCTCCCCGACGGAGATCGACAGGTCGGTGCGCAGCAGCCGCTCGCCGTAGAAGTCGAAGAACGCCCGGCCCACGGGCGACTTCAGGAACGCCACGCCGCCCGCGTGCGCCGGGGTGTGCCAGGAGTAGGGGTGGTGGTCCTCCAGGTGCACCAGCGCGCGGAAGAACGGCGGGAGGATCTGGTCGGCGTACTGGTCGGCGGCGTGCGCGATGCGCCCGGCGATGAACTGCGGGGTGTCCTCCAGCGGGAAGACGTAACCCTGGATGACCTCGTACACCCACAGCGGCAGCTCCTGGTCCTGGGTGATCAGGAAGACCGGCAGGCCGCGGAAGCGCTTGGCCACCGCGGCCAGCAGGTCCTCGGCGCCGGGCGCGTCCCAGGCCGCCAGGATCGCGGTGAGCGAGGCGTCGGACCCGACCACCGCCAGGGCGTCGGCCGTGCGGCGGGTCCAGCGCACCTGGAGGCCGAGTTCGCCCATCTCGGCGCACACCCGGCGGATCTGCTCGGCGAGCGCCGAGTCGGCGTCGGGGTGTTCGGTGACGGCGGCCAGAACCGTTCGCTCCATGCGGCACTCCGTGATCGATCAGGGACGGGAATCTCCCCTGATCGTAACGCCAAGGAATGGCAAAGACACGGTGAGTGACGAAAGCCTGTCGAGCGCTCAGGAGTGCCGTCCGAGCGCGAAGATCCGGTCCGCGTGCCAGCGGCGACCGCCTCCGTCAGCTCCCGGAACGGCCGCTCGGGGGCGGGGGAGAGGTAGAGCACCCCGGGGAACCTGCCGCATCCGGTGAACCGCACGTCGAAGGCGGGATGCGCGCCGATCAGCCGGTCGAGCGCCCCCTCGTCGAGACGGTCGCGATCGAGGAACGGGTAGAGGATCGTCACGTGCGCGGGGACGCCGTCGGCGGCGACGGCGTCCAGCCGGGAGCGCCAGGGGCCGACCAGCGGCTCCGCTTCGGGGATCGCGACCACGAGCGCCGTTCCGCCGGCTCGGTACGGGCCCGGTTCCGTGGGAGGCATGACTCAGGCTCCCAGGCCGTCCGTGGCGCCGGCCACCGATTTACCCGGGCCTGCCGGTCGCGCCGGGGCCGGGCGGCAAATCGACTTCATCCGGGACGACAGCCGCGCCGGGACCGGGCAGCAGGTCGACGTCGCCGGCGTGCATCGGCGCGCCGCAGTGGGCGCAGCGCAGCTCCACGGCGCTGATCTCGCCGCAGGCGTGGTGGCGGTAGAGCACGGGCGGCCCGGCCTGGCCCGCGAGCCACCGGTCACCCCATCCGGCCATGACCATGAGCAGGTCGACCAGCTCGGCGCCCTTGACCGTCAGGTGGTATTCGTGGCGCGGCCGCCGGTCGTAGGGACGGCGTTCGAGGACGCCGTGGTCGACGAGGTGGGCGAGCCGTTCGGTCAGCACCTTGCGGGAGATGCCGAGATCGGCCTGGAGCTGGTCGAACCGCCGTACTCCGGCCCACACGTCCCGCAGGATCAGCGGCGACCATGGCTCGCCGATCACGTCGAGGGTGCGGGCGATGGAGCAGGCCATCTCCGCGAAGTTCGTGCGCTGCATGGGTCCCACCCTACCTCTCGGGGTTCCCTTAAGGAACTCTCGGTGCTACGGTTACAGAGTCTCCTCAAGGAACCCCAGAATCCGGAGAGAACCCATGAAACTCGACCCCGACGTGCGCGGCGTGCTCGACGGCACCCCGATCGCCCATCTCGCCACCGTCCTGCCCGACGGCGCCCCCCATTCCGTCCCGGTCTGGATCGGCACGCACGGCGACCATGTCGCCGTCCTCACCGGCCCGCGCTCCCGCAAGGCGCTCAACCTGCGGCGCGACCCGCGGGTCGCGCTCTCCCTGACGCCGCCCGGCGACCCGTTCCGGCCGGTGCTCGTCCGGGGCAGGGTCGTGGAGTGGGTCGAGGGCGAGGCGGGCTGGGAGATCGTCGACCGGATCGCCGCGAAGTACATCGGCGGCCCCTACTCGCGCGCGGAGGAACGGGTCGTCCTGCTCATCGAGCCCGACCGGCAGAGCGCGGGCTGACCTCCGCCGTGGGATGCGGGTTCGCCCGGCGGCGCCGGTGGTAGCAGACGGCGGCGGTGGCCAGCGCGGCGCCCCACACCGGCCAGAAGCACTCCGGCAGCCAGGCTCCCCACTCCTCCAGGGCGAACCGGCCGGCCACGGTCCAGCGGATGTAGGTGAGCCCGGCCACCGTGACGATGATCGAGACGAACCCGGCCGGGACGACCGCCAGCAGCGGCGGCACCCGCCGGCCGCGCAGCCCCGGGATCCATCGCGGGAACACCTCGCCCCACCGCTGGACCAGCCCGAGGGTCAGCACGCCGCCCAGCGCCCCGAACGTCGCCAGGTACGCCCCCGCCAGCCACAGCCCGTCCTCGCCCGCGGCCAGGAACTCCGTGCTCACGCCGAGCGGGATGCCCAGCGCCCAGGCCCACCGGGTGGCGCAGTAGACCAGCGGCACCGCGACCGCCACGTACACCGCCATCCGCCCGCGCGCCGGGGTGAACCAGTTCCCGCGCCCGCGCCCGTGGTCCCGCGCGGCGGCGGCCAGCAGCAGACCGCCCAGCACGCACACGAGCTGGTTGAGCACCGGCCACGGCCAGGCGTCGGCGAACGTCGCGCCGCCCAGCCCCCAGCCGAACAGTGGCGCGACCAGGAGCAACGGCGTGTAGGCGACGCCCATCATCAGCCGCGAGTCGGGAACCACCAGCACCAGCAGCACGGCGATCGGCCAGGCCAGCAGGACCGGCACCCGCCCCCACACCCCCTTCGCCGGGCGCTCACCACCCCGGGGGCTCGTCCCGGGGTGGTGCGGCGGTCCGGGTAGGAGCGGCGGAGGGTCGTTCGGTCCGGGGTCGTTCGCCGGGTGGGCGTCGTCGCGGCGGGTCAGGGCCAGTGCCGTCGCGGCCACCAGGGCCGAGAACGCCGCGATCCACCAGCCGAACGGCGGCGCCGTGCCGGCCAGGATCGACAGCGCCCCGTCGGGGTCGGGATCGTCGGCCCCCCAGGGGTAACCGGGCGCCCCTAGCGCCCACGCCGCGCCGAGCAGGCCGTAGGCGACCGCCCACAGCGCCGCCGCGTAACCGTACCGGCCGGAAGTGAAGATCGTCATGCCCACGAGCCTTCCAGCGCGGGCGCACGGCGGGCAGATGCCGTTCGGCACCTCCCGCGGGCCGCGGCAGTGCCGTTCGGCACGTGGGGGCGCGCGGCGCGGGCGCATATCGTGTCCCGGATGAACGTGCTGTGGATGGTCGCCGCCGCGCTGCCGGCGGCGGTCGCCGTCGCCGTGGCGGCGATCGGGTTGTTCCTGGCTGGGAGCAGGGCCGGGAGCGGGGCCGGGTGGCTCGCCTGGCTGGTCCTGCCGGCCGCGGGCGCGTCCCTGGCGGTCACGGTCCTGTGGCGGGCCGCCGGGGGGCCGTCCACGCCGGGCGTCGGCGCGCTGGGCATGGCCGAGAGCGCGGCGCTGACGGTCGCGGCCGGGCTGGTCGTCCGGTACGCGCCGGTCCGCCGGGCCGTGCCCGCGGCGCTGCTGGCGGGGCTCGCCGCGGCCACCTGGCTGCCGCGGGTCTTCACGCCGGCCTCCGCGCTGGAGGCGGTGGGGGCGTGCGCGTTCTGGGGGGCGGGCGTGCTGGCGGGCGCCGCCGTGGGAGCCTACCTGCGCCTGCTCGACGTACGGCAGCGGCGCGCGGTGGCCGACACCCGCACCGTCCTGCGGCTGCGGCTGGCCGGCGACCTGCACGACTTCCTCGCCCACGACATCAGCGAGATGGTCGCGCACGCCCAGGCGGGCGCCGTCGCGGGCGATCCGCTGCGGGCCCTGCGACGCGTCGAGGCGGCCGGTCAACGGGCCCTGTCCACGCTCGACCGCACGCTCGACATGCTCCACCACGACCGGCCCCTCGGCCCGTCCGGCGACCTGGACGGCGTCGCCGAGGCCGCCGCGCGCTTCTCCGCCGCCGGATCCGCGCACGTCGGCGTGCGGATCGACCGCGCGGCGGCCGTCCCGGCGGAGACGGCGGCGCTGGCCTACCGGATCGTGATCGAAGGGCTGACCAACATCCGGCGGCACGCGCCGCGGGCCGGCCGCGTCGAGCTGTCCGTCACGACGCCGGGCGACGTCCTGGAGATCACCCTGACCAACGACGGGACGTCCGGCGCGGCGGGCCGCCGGCGCGGCGGCTCGGGCCTGCCCGGCCTGGCCGCGCTCGTCGCCGAACAAGGGGGCGAGCTGGTCGCGGGGGCCGTGCCGGACGGGTGGTCGCTGGCGGCGCGGCTGCCGCTGCGACAATCTCCCGGGTGAGCATCCGCATCCTCGTCGCCGACGACCAGGAGGGCATCCGCGACGCCTTCCGCCTGATCCTGGACGCCCAGCCCGACCTTAGCGTGGTGGCCGAGGCGGCCGACGGCCGCACCGCGATCGACACCGCCCTCGCCGTCCGGCCGGACGTGGTCCTCGCCGACATCCGCATGCCCGGCGCCGACGGCATCGAGGTGACCCGCGCCCTGGCCGGCACCGGCATCCACGTGGTGGTCGTCACCACGTTCGGGCTGGAGGAGTACGTCCAGGCGGCGCTCAAGCACGGCGCGGCCGGGTTCGTGCTGAAACGTTCGGGGCCCGCGCTGCTCGTGGAGGCCGTCCGGGCGGCGGTGAACGGCGACATGCTCATCAGCCCCCAGCTCACCGTCCGGCTGCTGCGCGGCAGCGGCCCGGAACGGGAGGTCTCGGACGTGGTGCTGACCGAGCGGGAGGACGAGATCGTGGCCCTGGTGGCTCGGGGGCGGACCAACGCGGAGATCGCCGCCGAGCTCTTCCTGTCCCCGGGGACGGTGAAGAACCATGTCGCCGCGGTCCAGCGCAAGATCGGCGCGAGGAACCGCGTGATGATCGCGGGGTGGGCGTGGGCGACCGGCAGGGCCCAGCCGTGACGGGGTGCGCCCGTCCGTGCCGTGCCGCCGGTCAGGGGAGGTGGCGGGCCAGGTAGAGGGCCGTCTCGACGTTCAGGGCGACCTGCTCGCCGAGCGTGTCGAGGAGCGTGCCGAACAGGTTCTCGCGCACGTCCTCGGCCAGGATGCGGTAGGACGACTGGGTGGACAGCAGGGCGACGTAGTCGGCGGCCGAGACCGTGCGTCCCGACCGGTAGAGGCGGGTGCCGAGGTCGCCGAACTCGGGCGGCAGCCCCATCTCCCGGGCCCACTCGCGGGCGCCGGCCTCCTCGCCGATGGGCCTGCCGATCGGGCCGGTGTTGGGCCTGACGTGCGGGGCGAACCGCTCGTGCGCGGCCAGCAGCCGCGCGGTCACCCCCTCGTCGGCGGGCCAGTCGACGTTCCAGAACAGGGCGAGCCCGCCGCCCGGGGCCAGCGCCGCGGCGGCCCGCTGCCAGCGCACCTCCTTGTCGACCCAGTGCCACGCCTGGGCGCAGTACAGCAGGCCGAACGCCCGCTGCGGGACGTACTCCTCGAACGCCGAGACGGTGACCGTCACGTTCGGCCGGTCGGCGGTCCGCCGGGCCAGCACGGCGGCCATGGCCGGATCCGGCTCGGTGGCCACGACCTCGACGCCGGTCGCCGCGAACAGCTCCGTCGCCTTCCCCGTGCCCGCGCCCACCTCCAGCGCGGGCCCTCCGGCGTAGGCCAGCACGTCCGCGGCCAGCTCGGCCGGGTAGCCGGGCCGGACCCTGTCGTACTCGTCGGCGACCTCGCCGAAGACCCTTCCTTGAATCCGTTGTGTTGTCATGTGCACGATCCTCATTCATGATCGTCCAGGCGCACAACCCCGCCGGCGCACATTGAGTACGCGCT
This sequence comes from Nonomuraea sp. NPDC049655, assembly GCF_044465465.1. NCBI lineage: Bacteria > Bacillati > Actinomycetota > Actinomycetes > Streptosporangiales > Streptosporangiaceae > Nonomuraea > Nonomuraea sp. NPDC049655. Next base: position 297,099 of record NZ_JBITLS010000013.1, on the reverse strand, counting down.
ACTCAGGCCGTACGAGCCCCGCGGCCGCAGGCTTGGCCGCATGAAGAGACACCTCCTTCGCCCGGCGGCCGTCGCCGCCCCGCTGCTCGTCCTCGCCCTCACCGCCGCCCCGGCGCCCGCGTCGGCCTCGTCCGTCTGGGCCGCCTCCAACGTCCAGCTCGTCAACCGGCAGACCGGCAAGTGCCTGACCATCGCCGGGGGCGTCAGCACGGAGAACAACGTGCACGCCGTCCAGTACGACTGCGACAGCCACCCCTCCCGCCGCTGGGACGTGTGGGGCTACTCCAGCGCGGCCCTGCAGGTCAGGAACCGCCAGACCGGCAAGTGCCTGACCATCGCCGGCGGCGTCAGCACCGAGAACAACGTCGTCGCCCTCCAGTACACCTGCGACACCCACCCCTCGCGCTACTGGGCGCTCGGCAACCGCGTCGGCCAGTACGTCGAGTTCCGCAACGTGCAGACCGCCAAGTGCCTGACCATCGCCGGCGGGGTCAGCACCGCCAACAACCTGGAGGCCGTCCAGTACACCTGTGACGGGCACCCGTCCAGGTTCTGGGAGATCCGCGACTACTACGGGAGCTGACCAGCTCGCCGCCACGGGAGGCCGTCCCCTGGTGGCCGCCGGTCAGCCGGGGGGCGCGCCCAGCAGGGGCAGCCACACCTCGTCCACGATCTCGGCGATCGACTCCTCCGGCACCCGGCGCATCGTGACGAGCATGTCGTGCCGGAGCAGATCCAGCGGCAGGTTCACCACCCTGGACGAACGCGGCACGTCGGGCAGCTCGCCGCGCTCGACCGCCCGGCCCACGATCGTCTCGAACGCGGTCGCCCGGCCGGGCGGCAGCAGGGTGTCGCGCAGCTCGGTGAGGCTGGTGCCGGCCTCCCGGAAGTAGTCGGCGAGCTGCACGCTCATCAGCGTCAGCATGCCCGCGCGGTCGTCGCCGGCGTTGCGCAGGAACCCGACGGCGTCCTCGCGCAGGCTGCCGGTGTCGGGCACGTCGATCAGCCGCCAGAACTTGGCGAGGGTGGCCAGCAGCAGGTCGTCGCGCCGGGGCCAGCGCCGGTAGAGCACCGGGCGGCTGGTGCCGGCGCGGGCGGCGACGGCCTCGAAGGTGAAGCCGTGGTAGCCGTGCTCGACCAGCACCTGCCAGGCGGCGTCGAGGATCGCCTCCTCCAGCGCGGGGCCGCGACGGCGGGACGCGCCGCCGGGGGCAGGGTGCTTGAGATTCACTTGCGTATCTTATCCCGGCGCCCTACGGTGGCCGGAATTAGATACAGCCCTGTACCCAAAGGACCGTCCATGATGTTCGACGTCATCGTCGTCGGCGCCGGGCCCGCCGGCCTCTTCCTCGCCTGCGAGCTGCGCCTGGCCGGCGTGCGGCCGCTGGTGCTGGAACGACGGCCGGAGCCCGACCTGTCGGACAAGGCCCACGGCCTGGCCGGGCAGGTCGTCCGGCTGCTGGACCACCGCGGCCTGTTCGAACGCTGCGGCGGCCGGGGCGTCCCGGCGCCGGCGCCGGGCCACTTCTTCGGCGGGATGCCGTTGCCGCTGCACACGCTCGGCGAGGCCAACCCGATGTACCTCCTGCCCTGCGACCAGCGCGACCTCGAACGGGTGCTCGCCGCGCGCGCGGCCGAACTGGGCGCGGAGGTGCGGCGCGGCCAGGAGGTGATCTCCTTCGGCCAGGACGCCGACCGGGTCGAGGTCGTGACCCGCGGCCCCGGCGGCGCCGAAACCACCCTCACCGCCCGCTACCTGGTCGGCTGCGACGGCGGCCACAGCATGGTCAGGAAGGCGGCGGGCATCGGCTTCCCCGGCGTCAGCGACGACCACGTCGTGGACCGCTCGGCCCTCATCGGCCCGAGCGAGCACGTCCGGATCCTGCCCGGCGGGCGCGTCCTGATCGAGGGGCTCGGCGAGATCCCCGCCCACTTCCACCGCACCGATCGCGGCGTCTTCACCCTCCTGGCCCACGACCCGCGGCGGCCGCTGATCAACACCGCCGAGTGGGAGGAGCGTCCGGCGGGCGGCTTCCCGGGGCCGGGCGCGCCGATGACGCTGGCCGAGATGGAGAAGAGCGTCGAACGCGTCCTCGGGGTGCGCCTGCCGCTGAGCCCGCCGCCCGAGGGAGCGCCGGTCATGCTGCGCCGGCTGTGCGGGCGCAACACCCGGCTCGCCGACCGCTACCGCGCCGGACGCGTCTTCATCGCCGGCGACGCCGCCCAGGTGAGCCACGGGCCCACCCTGAACCTGGCGCTCCAGGACGCCGCCAACCTGGCCTGGAAGCTCGCCGCCACGCTCCGGGGGCAGGCCCCGGAAGGGCTCCTGGACAGCTACGAGAGCGAGCGCCGCGCGTGCGCGGAACGCGTGGTCACCCAGACCCTGGCCGCGACCGCCCTGCTGGCGCCCGGCGCCGAGGTCACCGCGCTACGACGGCTGTTCGCCGAGCTCCTGGGCCGTACGGAGAACCTGCGCATGATCGCCGAGCTGATGGCGGGCGGCGACGTCCGCCACGACATGGGGGAGGAGCGGCCCGCCGGGCCCACCGGCTGGTTCGCGCCGTCCATGGCGCTGACCACCGGCGACGGGCGGCCGCGGCGCCTGGCCGAGCTGATGCGCGACGCCCGCCCCCTGCTCCTGGACCTGACCGGCGGCGACGCCCTGGCCGCCGCCGCCGCGCCCTGGCTCGGCCGGGTGCGCCACGTGGCCGCCACCGCCACCGCCACCGCCACCGCCGCCGCCGCCACCGCCGACGCCCCCGCCCCGGCGATGCTCGTCCGGCCCGACGGCTACGTCGCCTGGGCGGGCGCGGGCCCCGACGGCCTCAGGGCCGCGCTCGCCCGCTGGTTCGGCCCGAGCTGAGCCCGGCCGTCCGTCCGGACGGGGAGGGGTCACTCCGGGCTGGTGAGGCGGGCCAGCACGATGCCGCCGACGATCAGCGCCAGCGCCGCCATCCGGCCGATCGACATCGGGTCCTTGTGCACGACGACGCCCAGGGCGATCGCGCCGACCGCCCCGATGCCGGTGAAGACCGCGTACGCGGTGCCGACCGGCAGGGTCTTCATCGAGTACGACAGCAGCCAGACCGCGGCCACCATGAGGACGAAGCAGATCAGCGTGGGCAGCGGCCTGGTGAAGCCCTGGGTGGGCTTGATGCTCTGCGCCCAGGCGATCTCGACCAGCCCGGCCAGCCCGAGGATGAGCCAGTTCATCGTCAGAACTCCTTCCCCAGGTCGCGGGCGCCGCGCAGCGCGGCGGCGTACAGCTCGTCGTGCTGGGCGCGCAGGTGGAAGAGGCCGGGGTCGACGCGGGAGTTGGCCAGCTCGGCGGCGACGACGGTGGTGTCCTCGACGGCGAAGTGGCCGGCGAAGAAGTCACGCAGGTAGCGCTCCTGGTAGTCGAACCTGGCCTTGGGGGCGCCGGGCGAGTAGGCCCCGCCGCGCGCGGTGGTGACCACGAAACGCCGCCCGGCCAGGGACATCTTGGGGAAGGTCACCTGGTCGAGCCAGGCCTTGAGCGAAGACGGGATCGAGTAGTTGTACATCGGGGTGGCGATCAGCACCACGTCCGCGGCCACCAGCTGCGACAGCAGCGGCTCGACGATCGCCCACGCGGCCGCCTGCTCCGGGGTGCGGGCGGCCTCGTGGTAGCGGGAGATGTCGGTGATCTGGTTGGCCATGACGTAGTCGCACAGCTCGGTCCAGGCCTCCCCGATGTGCGGCACCGGCTCGGCGGCCAGGTCGCGGTGGACGTAGGTGCCCTCGGGGTGGGCGGACCGCCACGCCTCGGCGAAGGCGTCGCCGAGCTCGCGGCTGATCGAACGGCGTCGGGCGCTGGCGTCCAGGTGCAGCAGAACGGCCATGGGAGGGGCTCCTCGAGATAAGTGGACATGACGTCCGTTTTGCGGTCGAGGTGACCGTAGCAACTAAGCGGGCACGTTGTCCACTTATGTCGGGGTGGGTTAGAGTCGCCGCCATGGAGTCCCGTACCGAGTTGCTGACCGGGCGTCCCGTGGCGGAGGCGGGCCGCCCGCGTGAGCGCGCCGACGCCGCCCGCAACCGCGCCAAGGTGCTCGCCGCCGCGGCCGAGCTGTTCGCCACCCGCGACCCGCGCGGCGTGACCATGGACGACATCGCCAAGGCCGCCGGCGTCGGGCGGGGCACGCTCTACCGCCGCTATCCCGACACCGTCTCGATCGCGCAGGCCCTGCTGGACGAGCACGAGCGCGAGCTGCAGGAACGCCTGCTGCGCGGCGACCCGCCGCTCGGCCCCGGCGCGCCCCCCGCCGACCGGCTCGCCGCCTTCTACACCGCGATGGTCGACCTGCTGGACGAGCACATCTCGCTCGTCCTGGGCGCCGAGCAGGGCGCGTTGCGCTACGCCACGGGCGCCTACGGGTTCTGGCGGGCGCACGTGCGGGTGCTGCTGGCCGAGGCGGGCGTCCCGGAGACCGAGGCGCTGGCCGACATCCTCCTCGCCCCGCTGGGCCCCGACGTCTACGCCGAGCAGCGCAGGCGCGGGCTCACCCCCGAGCAGATCACCGCCGCCCTGGCCCGGCTGGCGCACGGCATCGTCGCCCGGGACGCCGGGCGCTGACCGCGCCGGCGGCGGCTCACCCCCAGGCCGCCGCCTTGTCGTACGGGTCGACGTTCCTGAAGGCCATCCCGACGATCTCCTCGACGTCGTCGTCGCCGTAGGTCCCGGGCAGGGCGAGCCCGATCTCGATGTCCAGGAGCTCGTAACGCTGGTGATGCCAGCAGGCGGAGAGCACGGTCGCCTAGAGCTCCGCCGGTCGAGCCCTTGAAGATCCACCGGTCGGTGTCCCCGCGCGAGGGGCCGGCCCGTCCTCGCCTGGCCGCTCCGGTCGCGGGTTACGCGGTGAGGGCGTCGCGGAGGAAGCTCAGGATGTCCGCCCGCGCGTCCTCGGCCTGGGGGGCCAGCACCGGCATGCTGAGGAAGGCGTGCCCGGCCTCGGGGTACTCGGCCAGGCGGGCGGGGGTGCCGGCGGCCTGCAGCGCCTCGGCGTAGCGGCGGCCGTGGTCGGCGATCGGGTCGTGGGTCGGCACCGCCACGAGCGCCGGGGCCAGCCCGCCCAGGTCGCCGGCGTGCAGCGGGGAGAGCGCGCGGGCGTCCGTCCCCTCGGGCACGGCGAGCCGGTGGAACAGCCGCAGCACCGGCACGCTGAGCGTCGGGGTGTCGGCGTACTGGATCATCGACGGGTGGCCGAACATCGTCCCGGCCACCTCCACGGCGGGATTGACCAGCACCTGGGCCTTCAGGGGCAGACCGGCGTCGCGGGCCCTGATCGCCGCCAGGGCGCAGATCAGCCCGCCGCAGCTCTCGCCGAACAGGACGGCCCGCGCCGGGTCGACGCCCCACTGCGCGGCGTGCTCCAGCACGTGCCGGAGCACGTCCCAGCCGTCGTCGGCGGCGGCGGCCAGCGGCGTGTGCCAGTCGAGCAGGCGGTGGTCCACCGAGACGACGACGGCGGGCAGGTGGGCGGCGAGGTGGCTGTTGACCCAGTCGCTCTGCGGCGCCGTGCCGACGAAGCCGCCGCCGTGCACGTGCAGCACGAGCGGCAGGACGTCCCCCGGCTCGGCCGCTCGGGGCCGGTGGACCCGGACGCGGATGTCGCGGCCGGGCAGCGCCACCGTCCGCCAGTCGACGGCGGCGCCGGGATCCGGCCGGCCGGTGATCGCCTGTGCCTCGACGGAGGCGCGCAGCCGGTTCTCCGCCTCGACGTAGGCGGCCAGTTCGGCGGGGGTGACGGTGTCCCAGTCCGGCGTGACCGGACGGCGGCCGGTGGAGGTCTCGCTCATGGTGGTCTCCTCAGGTTTTCGCTACTTGAAGTATCGATACCTAAGGTAGCGAAAACCGGGCAGGGCCGGTCTATGACCTCGATCACATGCCGGTCCGCCCGTGAGGCCCGCGGGGAGCGGCTCCGCGGCGGGTGGCCGGATCGGAGCGGGGGTTCTTCGCAACACGAGATGTTGGGTGTGACTTTTTGATCCGCCCTATATATGGTGTCTCCCGCAGCCGGTTCGGCCGCCCCGCCAGGGCGGCCGAGGCAAGAGGGAACCCGGTGGGAATCCGGGACTGCCCCGCAGCGGTGAGTGGGAACGACCGCCGTCAGACGCACTGGGCCGAAGGCCCGGGAAGCGACGGCCAGTAGGCAGCGACAGCATGCCCATGAGTCCGAAGACCTGCCGGCGCGCCGCGCGCGATCATGCGCGCGCGGCTGGTCCGAGGCCGCGCGGGACGGTGGACGGCACCGGCGAGAGGGCTGTGGCGCCTCGCCGTCCGCCTCCTGCGCGCGTTCTCGGCCACTGACCGAGTTCACGAGGGGAGAGCGCAGTGACGGTCACAGGGGACCCGATGACGGACCTGGCCGGGACGGCGCGGGCGGACGCCGACAGGTCCGCGCCGCGGCGCGTCCAGATGCAGGTGCGCAAGCGCAACGGCACTGCGGAGCCGGTCGACGTCAACAAGATCGTACGTGCGGTGGAGCACTGGGCGACCGATCTGACGGACATCGACCCGATGCGGGTGGCCACCAAGACGATCAGCGGCCTCTACGACGGGGCCACCACCGCCGAGCTGGACCGGCTGTCCATCCAGACGGCCGCCGAGATGATCGGCGAGGAGCCGCAGTACTCGCGCCTGGCCGCGCGGCTGCTGTCGGGCTACATCGACAAGGAGGTCCGCGGGCAGGGCGTGGCCTCCTTCAGCCAGGCGATCCGGCTGGGCCACGCCGAGGGGCTCATCGGCGACGAGACCGCCGAGTTCGTCAACGCCAACGCCCGCAAGCTCGACGACGCCATCGACGTCACCGCCGACCTGCGGTTCGAGTACTTCGGGCTGCGCACGGTCTATGACCGTTACCTGCTGCGCCACCCGTCCACCCGGCTGGTGGTGGAGACGCCGCAGTACTGGCTGCTGCGCGTGGCCTGCGGGCTGGCCGAGACGCCCGCCGAGGCGGTCGGCTTCTACCGGCTCATGTCGTCGCTGGCCTATCTGCCCAGCTCGCCGACGCTGTTCAACTCCGGCACCCGGCACACCCAGATGTCCTCCTGCTATCTGGTCGACTCGCCCCGTGACGAGATCGGCTCCATCTACGACCGTTACGCCCAGGTGGCGCAGCTGTCGAAGTTCGCCGGCGGGATCGGCATCTCCTGGTCGCGGGTGCGCTCCAGGGGCGCGCTGATCCGCGGCACGAACGGGCACTCCAACGGCATCGTCCCGTGGCTGCGCACGCTCGACGCGTCCGTGGCCGCCGTCAACCAGGGCGGCCGGCGCAAGGGCGCGGCCTGCGTCTACCTGGAGCCCTGGCACCCGGACGTCGAGGAGTTCCTGGAACTGCGCGACAACACCGGCGAGGACGCCCGCCGCACCCACAACCTCAACCTGGCCAACTGGATCCCCGACGAGTTCATGCGCCGGGTCGAGGCCGACGGCACCTGGTCGCTGTTCGACCCCGACGAGGTCCCCGAGCTGCCCGACCTGTGGGGCGAGGGGTTCGAGGAGGCCTACCGCGCCGCCGAGCGCGACGGCCGGTACGTCCGGCAGGTCAAGGCCCGCGACCTGTACGCCAAGATGATGCGCACCCTGGCCCAGACCGGCAACGGCTGGATGACCTTCAAGGACGCCGCCAACCGCCTGTGCAACCAGGCGGCCGAGCCCGGCAACGTCGTGCACCTGTCCAACCTGTGCACCGAGATCGTCGAGGTGTCCAGCGACGCCGAGACCGCGGTCTGCAACCTGGGCTCGGTCAACCTCGCCGCCCACCTGGCGGGCACGGGCCCCGGCGGCGACATCGACTGCGGCATCGACTGGGAGCGGCTGCGCGCCACCGTCCGCACCGCGGTCACCTTCCTCGACCGGGTGATCGACATCAACTACTACCCGAGCGAGCAGGCCGCGGCCAGCAACCCGCGCTGGCGCCCGGTCGGCCTCGGCGTGATGGGCCTGCAGGACGTCTTCTTCGCCCTGCGCCTGCCGTTCGACTCGGCCGAGGCCAAGGAGCTGTCCACCCGGATCGCCGAGGAGATCTACCTGTCGGCGCTGGAGACCTCCGCCGGCCTGGCCGAGCGCTTCGGCGCCCACCCCGCCTACGACCAGACGTGGGCGGCCCGCGGCCGGCTCCAGCACGACCTGTGGGGTCAGAGCGGCACCCAGGCCGGGCGCTGGGACGCGGTGCGCGAGCGCATCGCCGCCCACGGCCTGCGCAACTCGCTGCTGATCGCGATCGCGCCGACCGCCACCATCGCCTCGATCGTCGGCTGCTACGAGTGCATCGAGCCGCAGGTGTCCAACCTGTTCAAGCGCGAGACGCTGAGCGGGGAGTTCCTGCAGATCAACAACGCGCTGGTGGCCGAGCTGAAGTCGCGCGGCCTGTGGAACGACCGCGTCCGGGCGGCCATCAAGCAGGCCGAGGGCTCGGTGCAGGGCATCGCCGAGCTGCCGGAGGACGTGCGCCGGCTGTTCCGCACCGCCTGGGAGCTGCCGCAGCGGGCGCTGATCGACATGGCCGCCGCGCGCTCGCCGTTCATCGACCAGAGCCAGTCGCTCAACCTGTTCATGAGCGCGCCGACGATCGACAAGCTCTCCTCGATGTACCTGTACGCCTGGAAGTCCGGCCTGAAGACCACCTACTACCTGCGCTCGCGCCCGGCCACCCGCATCCAGCAGGCCACCGTGCCCCTCGCGCCCCCCGCGCCCCTCGCGAACAAGTCCGAGGAGGCCCTGGTGTGCTCCCTGGAGAACCCCGAGTCGTGCGAAGCCTGCCAGTGACCCCCGAGGAGAATCCGATGTTGCTCGACCCGGGCATGAGCCTGACCCTGCGGCCCATGCGCTACCCCCTGTTCTTCGACCGCTACCGCGACGCGATCAAGAACACCTGGACGGTCGAGGAGGTGGACCTGCACTCCGACCTGAACGACCTGCCCAAGCTGTCGGCGGCCGAGCGCCACCTGGTCAGCCGTCTGGTCGCCTTCTTCGCCACCGGCGACACGATCGTGGCCAACAACCTGGTGCTCAACCTCTACCAGCACGTCAACGCCCCCGAGGCGCGCCTGTACCTGAGCAGGCAGCTGTTCGAGGAGGCGGTGCACGTCCAGTTCTACCTGAACCTGCTGGACACCTACGTGCCGGACGAGGAGGAGCGGTTCGCGGCGTTCGCGGCGGTGGAGAACATCCCCTCCATCCGGCGCAAGGCCGAGTTCTGCTTCCGCTGGATCGACTCCATCGGCAGCCTCCAGCGGCTGGAGACCCGCGAGGACCGGCGGGCGTTCCTGCTCAACCTGATCTGCTTCGCCGCCTGCATCGAGGGCCTGTTCTTCTACGGCGCGTTCGCCTACGTCTACTTCCTGCGCTCGCGCGGCCTGCTGAACGGGCTGGCCTCGGGCACCAACTGGGTCTTCCGCGACGAGTCCATGCACATGGCCTTCGCCTTCGACGTGGTGGACGTCGTCCGGCAGGAGGAGCCGGACCTCTTCGACGAGGAGATGGCGAGCCAGGTCAGGGAGATGCTGGCCGAGGCGGTCGACTGCGAGGCGCAGTTCGCCGAGGATTTGCTCGGGCAGGGCGTGCCGGGCATGTCGTCCGCGGACATGCGCTCGTACCTGGAGCACGTGGCCGACCGGCGGCTGGCCCAGCTCGGCATCGAGCCGCTGTACGGGTCGAAGAACCCGTTCGCGTTCATGGAGCTGCAGGACGTGCAGGAGTTGTCGAACTTCTTCGAGCGGCGGGTGTCGGCGTACCAGGTGGGGGTGACCGGCTCGGTCAGCTTCGACGCCGACTTCTGACCCTTACAGATCTACAACGTAAAGCCGCCCGGCGGGGGTTCGCCCCCGCCGCGCGGGTCAGGCAGGCTCCGGGCGGTTGTCCTTGCCGTCCAGCCAGAGGACGTCGGACTCGTCGCGGTGGGAACCGGTGGCGCCGACGTGCTTGGCGTCGATCCGCGGGCCCTTCTTGATCACGTGGACGAGGGCCATGGCGTGGCCGCGTCCGAGGTCGTAGTCCTGTTTGAGCCAGTCGATGATCGTCCCGGCCTTGGTGGACGGGGCGTCGAAGCCGCGTTCCTCGGCCAGGGCGATGAACTCACGAGGGGTCAGTCCGGTCTTGCCTTCGATGTTGTCCAGGTAAGCCTGGAAGGACATGGTGTTCTCCGCTCGTCATGGGGTGTTGCGGCCATGATGCACCATTTCGGTGGGTGCGCCGTCTCAGTAGAATGCCGTTCCGCCGAGGGCCGAGGGGTGACGGTGATGGACGAGCGCGAACTGAGCCGCCCGTGGGAAGGCGTCCTGGTCACACCGGGCCCGGCCGTCCGCACGGGCGTGCTCGTGCTGGCGGGGTCGAGCGGGCGGATCGAACGGGACAGGGCCCGCCTGCTGGCCGCGGAGGGGGTGACCGCGTTGTCGATCCGCTGGTTCGGCGGTCCGGGGCAGCCGCCGGGCATCTGTGAGATCCCGCTGGAGACGTTCGTGTCGGCCGTCGATCTGCTGGAGTCCACCGGCGTCCGGCGGGTCTGCGTGCTGGGCATGTCGAAGGGGGCCGAGGCCGCGCTGCTGACCGCCGTCCGGGATCGGCGGATCGGCGGGGTGGTGGCGCTGTCGCCGACCTCGCTCGTGTGGGGCAACGTCGGGCCGGGGCCGGACGGGGAGAAGCGTCCCTACCGGTCGTCCTGGACGTGGAAGGGGCGGCCGCTGCCGTTCGTCCCGTACGACGACGACTGGGCCGAGGCCGAGCCCGAGCACGGCCCGCTGGCCCTGCGCGAGCTGTACGAGCTCAGCCAGCGCACGTTCGCCGATCTGTTGCCGGCCGCGGAGATCCCGATCGAGGCGGCGGCGGCCGACGTGCTGCTGGTGGCGGGCGGGGATGACGCCATGTGGCCGTCCCTGCCGTTCGCCCGGCGGCTGGCCGCCCGGCGTCGTGCCGCCGGCCGCCCGGTGCGGGTGGTCAGCCGGGCCGAGGCCGGTCATCGTCCGCGCCTGCCGGGGGAGGGGCCCGCCCCCGAGTCGCCGGACTTCCTCTACGGGGGCGACCCGGTCGCCGACGCCGGGCTCGGAGCCGACGCCTGGCCGCACATCCTCGACCTGCTGCACGGCTGACGCCCGCGGGTCCCCTGTGGTGATCGTCTTCTGGTAGTTTGTACCTTCCGGCCGGATGTTGCATCTGGCCGAGAGTGCTTGTATGAGCATTTCTCCGGTAATTGTGCGGCCCGTCGAGGCCGCGGACCATCCCACCGTCGAACGCCTCTGGCTCATGTTCCGCCACGACATGGCGGACTTCCAGGGCGGGCTCCCCGACCCCGACGGCACCTACCACGGCGACCGCCTGAGCACCGCCCTCGATGACGACGACTGGACGGCCTACCTGTTCACCAGCGGCGACCGGCCGGTCGGGTTCGCGTTCGTGCGTGCGGCGGCCGGCCCGGTCCGGGTGCTGAACAGCTTCTTCGTGGTCCGCGGCGCCCGCCGGTCCGGGATCGGGCTGCGGGTCGTCCGGGACGTGATCTCCCGGCATCCCGGGCCGTGGCGGATCGCCTTCCAGGACGCCAACGCGGCGGGCGTGGCGTTCTGGCGGCGCGTCGCGACCGAGTTCGCCGGCGAGGCGTGGACGGAGGAGCGCCGGCCCGTCCCGAACCGCCCGGACGTCCCGCCGGACGTGTGGATCTCCTTCACCGCAGCCGAAATCTGATGGTGTGGTACGTTTTCGCCACGCATTCGAACTGAGGGGGTGAGACCGATCAACGTTGTGACAGGTCGGGGCTCCCTCACGCGCATCGCCTAGGGAGCGCCCGCACAAGGCATCCCGAAAGGCTCAAGACGCGCATGCGTTTTCTCTCCCGGACGTCGGCCGACGGCGTCATCGAACGATCCTTCGCCCTCGGCGACATCCCCGGCGTCCTGTGGACCCCGCAGGGCGCCGAACCTCGCGGCCTGGTCCTCATCGGGCACGGCGGCGGGCAGCACAAGCAGGCCCCGGGCGTCGTGGGACGCGCGCACCGGCTGGCGGCCGAACGCGGCTTCGCGGCGGCGGCCATCGACGCGCCGGCCCACGGCGACCGGCCCAGAAGCGCCGAACACGAGCGGATCATCGCCGCGATGCGGGAGCGCATGGCCGGCGCGGGCGACCCCACCCCGCTGCTGGCCGAGCTGCACACGCTGCTGACCGCCAAGATCGTGCCGGAGTGGCGGTCGGTCCTGGACGCGCTCGGCGACCAGGGGCCGGTGGGTTACTGGGGCGTGTCGCTGGGCTGCGCCCTGGGGATCCCGCTGGTGGCCGCCGAGCTGCGGATCGGCGCGGCGGTCCTGGGGCTGAGCGGCACCTCGCCGGCCTCGGCCCAGGCCGCCGCCGGGATCACCGTCCCGGTGCGGTTCCTGCTGCAGTGGGACGACGAACGGGTGCCGCGGGCCGAGGCCCTGGCCCTGTTCGACGCCCTGGCCTCGGCCGAGAAGACCCTGCACGCCAACCCCGGCGGGCACGCGGACGTGCCGGACTTCGAGATCGACAGCGCCCTGCGCTTCCTCGCCGACCGGCTGGCCTGAGGCCGCCGCCGGCCGGGAGGCCGTCCCGGCCGGCGGGCCGCCGATGAGTACGGGCGGGCGCGGCTGAGCACGTGCGTGCTCACGACAGGGGACCCGCGGCGCGGCCACCATCGTGGTGCAGGAAGACCACGGCATGGAGGTGGGCGATGCACGACGAGCAGAACGGCGACCGGGAGCCGTCCGTAGGCAGGAGAGGGCTGCTGCGGCTGACGGGGGCGGCCGCGGTGGCCACGACGGCGGCGATGGTCCTGCCGTCCGGGCGGGCCGCGGCGACGCCGGCCGGAGAAGCGCGGACGCAGACGCAGCGGCAGGGGGCGGACGGCTCGGAGGCGCGGGACCGGGACTGGCGGTTGCGCACCGAGCAGCTGCGCGCCAACGGCGACAGCCTCCGGCGCAGCGCCGAGCTGACCAGGCAGAGCCTGGCCGGCCAGACGGCCCTGCGGATCCCCGCCGGACCACCCCGCTGACCACAGCCGACACAAGGAGGACGGACCATGACGTTTTTCGCAAGGGTCGGCTGGACGTGGGAGGCCGGCGGCGCGGTCCTGGGCGCCCCCACCGTCGCCCCCGCCGTGCACGACCTGGCCACCGGTCATCTGGCGCTGCGGATGGCGACCAACCGCGGCGCGCCTTCCACCGCGGACCAGATCACCTCGCTGGGCGCGTCGATCGGCGTCCCGCGCAACGAGAACGGGCGCATCGACGGGCCCTCGGTGGCCCAGGTCGGGGCGACGTTCCGGCTGGACCCCGACTCCCGCTTCCACGTCGAGAGGTCGTGGAACTCCTCCGAGCTGTCGGTGACCCTCGCCGTCAGCCTGGAGGACCTCACGGCGGGCACCGTCGTCACCGGGCCGGAGTTCGTCATCGCGCGGGACTCGGGGTTCAACGTGGGGGAGAACAAGCTGCTGTTCAGCAACCCGGCGCCGGGCGGGTCGGCGGCGGTCAGCGGCGACTTCGCCTGCGCCGCCCGCCACGACTACCGGGCGTGGATCGACCTGCACGCCCGCGTCAGCGGCGCGGGGTTCGGCGGGAGCGGCGGGTCGGGGGCCGACCTGATCGCCGGCGTCGTCGCGCCCACCCTCTCCTTCCTGTGGTACTTCACGCCGTTGCAGGGGGCCGCGCCGTCGTCGTGGACCCGCGAGGCGACCGCGCCACCCGCCCGCGCCGCCGACCGGGTCTGACGACCGGGCCTGGCGACCGGGCCTGACGACCGGGCCTGACGACCGGGCCGGGCGGTGCGGTGGCGGCCGTCAGGGGCGCAGGACGTCGCGCAGCTCGCCGCGGCTGGTGACGCCGAGCTTGGCGTAGGCGCGGGCGACGTGGTTGTCGACGGTGCGTTTGGAGATGCCCAGCCGTTCGGCGATCTGCCGGTGGGTCAAACCGGCCAGCGCCAGCGTCGCCACCTCGCGCTCGCGGGCGGTCAGCTCAGCGGTCGAGGGCAGCCGTTCGGCCAGGGCCAGGCCGGGGCAGCGGCGCAGGTGCTCGGCCGACAGGCCCCAGCAGCGCCGGGCGGTGTGGGCACGGCCGCGCTCCTGGTGACGGCGCGCGGCGCGGCCGTACCCCTCGGCGGCCAGGGGGTGCAGGCCGAGGCGGGCGAAGTCCCCGGCAGCCGCCTCCAGCGCGGCGGGGTCGCCGGTGCTGATCGCCGCCGCGTATCGCAGGTAGGGGGACTCGCCGCCGCCCGTGGTGGCGGCAGGCGGGGCGGTCCGTACGTCCGCGCCGAGCCGGACGGCGTCGGCCAGGGCGAGCGCGTGCACCGCCGCGGCGCCCATGGCCTGCGCCCGGACGGCGGTCGCGCGGGCCAGGCCGGCCGCGGCGCGGGCGTCGCCCCGGGCGGCGGCCACCCACGGCCGGGCCAGGTCGGCCCACAGCCCGAACATGGTCGCGGGCGGCCACTCCAGGCGGTCGGCGGTGCGCAGCGCGTCCTGCGCGGCGTCGGCCTCACCGGCCAGCGCCTCGGCGTGCGCGACCTCGCCGTAGAGCAGGCGGTGGAGCAGGCGGCCGGTGACGGTGTCGGGCCGATGGAGGACGACGGCCTCGCGCAGCCTGCGCCGGGCCTCCGCCACGTCGCCGGTGAACCGGGCGACCTGGGCCATCGCGATGGCCGCCACCATCAGCGCGTACTCCCAGCCGTGGGCGAGGGCGGCCTCCTGCTCCCGTCCGGCGAGCCGCGCGGCCAGGTCCGTACGGCAGGCCAGGAGCGCGCCCTGCACCTGGACCAGCGCGGTGGTCGGCGGCAGCCACGGCATGTTCTCCACCGCCTCGGCCAGCACGGGATCGCGCGCGTCGTGCGGCGGCGCGGGCGGGCGGCCGCCGTAGGCGCCGGCCAGCTCGTGCGCCAGGCGGGCCTTGACCTCGGCCTCCTTGTTGACCATCCCCGCCCGGAACAGCGGCGGCAGCTCCGACAGCGCCGGGCGCAGGTCGCCGGAGAACGCGGCGAACACCGAGCCCAGGGCCGCCCGCTCCTCGGCGTGCTCCGGGGTCAGGGCCGCGTCGCGGGCGGGCAGCGCGCGATGGGCGGCGGGGTCGCCGAGCCCCCAGAACAGCGTCTCGGCCCGGCCGAACGCGATCTTGTCGTGGTGGTGGCCGGCGGTGGCGACGGCGTCCATGACGTCGAGCATGGCCATGAGCTCGCCGGTGCGCTCGCCCGAGATGAGCACCCGCCACAGGACCTGCGCCGCGCCGACGCCCTGCTCGACGTCGCCGTTCAGCAGGGCCGACTCGGTGGCGGCGCGGGCGAGCTGTTCGGCCAGCGGCAGGTCGAGCAGCGTCCAGGCGCGCCGGGTGGCGGTCAGCAGCATGCCGGGCGGCGGCTGGACGCCGGCGTCGAGGCTCCAGCGGACGATGCGCAGCGCGTCGGAGCGGCGGCGGGCCCCCGTGGCGGCGATGGCCTCGGCCAGCACGCGCTTGGCCCTGCGGGTGCGCAGCTCCGGGCAGCCGTCGCGCAGCGCCTCGCCGTACAGGGGGTGGGCCAGGCGCAGCAGGGAGCGGCGGCCGTCGCGCTGGATCCACAGCAGGCCGCGCGCCTCCAGGCGGGTGAGCAGGTCTTCGGGGACGAGCCGGGTGACCACGCCGACCGAGACGGGCTCGGCCAGGGCGAGCAGTTCGAGCGCCCACCGTTCCTGGTCGGCGAGCGCGCCGAGCCGCCTGGCCACCAGCTCGGTCAGCCGGGGGGCGACCAGCCAGGGGCCCTCCCATCGCCACACGCCCTTGGTCTCGGCCAGCGTCCCGGCCTGCATGCCGGCCAGCACGACCTCGCGCAGCAGGAGCGGGTTGCCGGCGGTCAGCTCGTGCAGACGGCGTACGGTGAGCTCGGCCGCCTGGCCGCCGAGCACCTCGTGCAGCACCTGGCCCACCTCGGACGGCGACAGCGCGGCCGGCTCGATCCGCTCGGCCAGCCCTTCGGTCCACAACGCGGCCAGCCACTCGGAGAACGGCTCGCCGGCGCGCAGCACCACCAGCACGAACGCGGCCCGCGTCCGGGCCAGGTGGCGCAGCACGGCCGCCGACTCGTCGTCGAGCAGGTGGGCGTCGTCCACGACGACCACCGCGCGGCGCGACCCGGCCGTCAGGGCCGCGACCATGGCCCGCACCAGCACGCCGCGGCTGGCCACGCCCACGACGCCGTCGGGCACGAGCACGCCGAGCGGGCCGAGCGGCACGTCGGAGTTGCCCGAGGTGGCCGGCACCGAATGCACGACGAACCTGGACGGATCGAGCGTGGCGAGCGCCTCGTACACCAGCCGGCTCTTGCCGACGCCCGGCGGGCCGGTGATCGCCAGCGCGCCGGCCGCCGGATCGCGCAGGGCGGTGGTGACGCGGCCCAGATCGGACTCCCTGCCCACGAACGGCCACATGCCCGCCTCCCGCTGCGTCGTCTGCCGCAGTCTGACACGCCGGACGGGCACGAGTCAGCCGGAATGTCGCCTTCGCCGGTGTTCGCCTGGCGGATCAGGAGCCGCCGGCGATCTCGACGACGGCGTGGCGGTTGTGCTCGTCGGTGAGGTGGTCGAGCAGGTAGTGGGCCAGGTCGGCGCGGGAGATCGAGCCCGCCTTGGCCAGGGGCGCGTTCTCGGCGGTGCGGTAGCGGCCGGTCAGCGGGCCGTCGGTGAGCATCGGCGGGCGCACGATCGTCCAGTCGATGTCGTGGGCGGCGGTGACGGCGGCCTCCATGCGTCTCATGTCGGCGTAGCCGTGCCGGTAGAGGCGCTGGATCACGAAGCGGGTGACCAGGCGGCGGCCCAGCGGCGTGCCCGGCGGGATGTCCAGGCCCGCCGACGACAGGCACAGCAGGCGGCGCACCCCGCCGTCGCGCATGGCGGCGATGACGTTGGCGGTGCCCTGGGAGTAGACGGTGGTGGGGTGGCCGCGGTCGGTGCTGCCCAGGCAGGACAGCACGGCCTCGTGCCCGGCGACGGCCTCCCGCCAGGGGCCGGGGGTGAGCACGTCGCCGCCGATCACGCTCACCCGCTCGCCCGCCGGGACGCGGGCGGGGTCGCGGGCCAGGACGGTGACGTCGTGCCCGGCGGCGACCGCCTGCTCGACCACCTGGCGTCCGGTGCCGCCGGTCGCGCCGAGGACCATCAGCCTCATGCCGCACCGGCCAGGGCCCGTACGACGGCCTCGGCGATCTCGCGCTGGCCCTCGATGCTCAGGTGCACGCCGTCGTCGAGGAAGTGGTGGTCCTCGCGGACGGCGAGCCTGGTGTCCACGGTCGGCTCGGGACGGCCCAGCAGGTGGTCGGCGGTGGCGTCGACGTCCTTGCCGGCCCAGGTGATGCCGGCGCGCCGGAAGTGCGGGTAGGCGGCGGCGCGCGGCTCGTCGAAGGGGCTGGGCGTGAGCCAGACCCAGCGGACGGCCCCCCGCTGCTGGGCCAGGTCGTGCAGCATGGCCAGGTTGCGCTCGGTCTCGGCGGCGCTGACCAGGGTCGGCGCGTCGGGGGCCAGGTGCTGGGCGTCGTTGGCGCCGATCATGCACAGCACCAGGTCGGGCCGCTGGAAGCCGAGGGCGGGGAGCTGGGTGATTGCCTGGGTGGTGGTGCTGCCGGTGATCGCCAGGTTGGTGAAGCGGACGGCGTCGCCGGGACGGCGCAGCGCGACCACCTGGCGCAGGATCTCGAACCAGGACAGGCGGTCGGCGGTGGTGCTCTCGCCGAGGGCGACGACGTGGAAGGCGTCGCGGGAGTCGCGGGCGTCTTCGGGGCGCAGGGGCAGCCGGTCGACGGCGTCGGCGAGGCCGGGCCGGGCCAGCAGCGTCTCGGCGGCCTGCCGGGTCTGGTGGTCGAAGGCGTCCAGCAGCGCGCGGTAGGCGCCCGCGTCGAGGCCGAACAGGGCGGCGAGGCGGGCCTCGTCCGCGCCGATCAGGTACGGCAGGGCGCCGGGCCGCTGGAACCGGACGAGCCGTTCGGTCATCGGGTCGGTCATGACATGGCCTCCGTCTGGACGGTGGATGCGGGGGACGGGCGGTGCGCGGCGTAGATCACGAGACCCGTCCGCCGGTGAGGTCGAGGGTCGCCCCGGTCACCCAGGAGGCGGCGGGCGAGGCGAGGTAGAGGACGGCCTGGGCGACGTCGGCGGGACGGCCGACGCGCCCGAGCGGGAAGGCCGCGGCGAGCTGGGCGAGCCGCTCGGCGGGCAGCGCGGCGAGCTTGTCGTTGAGCACGGCCGAGGGCGCCAGGCAGTTGACCCGCACGCCGTCGCCGCCCACCTCGGCGGCCAGGTGCCGGGCGAACATGACCACGCCCGCCTTGGCGGCGGCGTAGGCGGCGTTGGCGCCTCCGGGCTGCCGGCCCGCGGTGGACGACATCAGGATGATCGACCCGGCGCGCCGCTCCAGCATGCCCGGCAGGAACTCGTGGACGGTGAGGAACACCGAGGTCAGGTCGGACTCCAGCACGGCGCGCCAGCGGCCGGGGTCGAGCCCCGCCGTCGGCGCGGGCGCGCCCTGCCCGCCGGCGAAGGGGGCCAGGATCTCCACCGGCCCGAGCGCGGCCTCCACCTCGGCGCGGATGCGGGCCAGGGCGCCGGTGTCGGTCACGTCGCCGGGCGCGGCCAGCGCCCGGCCGCCCTCGGCGGTGATCGAGGCGACGACGCGGTCCACCGCCTCGGTGTCGCGGCCGGTGACCGCGACCCGGACGCCGTTGGCGGCCAGCGCGTGGCAGGTCGCCGCGCCGATGCCGCGGGAACCGCCGGTGACGAGGGCGACCTTGCCCTCCAGTCCTGGATGTCTGGGCCAGTCAGGCCGGTCGGTGGTCATCTCGGTGGTCATCGCATATTGCTTCTCTCTAGAGAAAGGTTCACCCTTGTGAAAGGTTCTGTGCGGAGTACAGTATGCGCTGTGTCCGCGTCCCGCAACCGCCCGATGGGCGTCGCCTTCCTGCTCGCGCAGCTCGGCGCGCACGCCGCCGGCCGGTTCGCCGCGCGGGTCGCCGAGCTCGGCCTGTCGCCGTCCGACGTCGGCCTGCTGCGGATGATCGCCCTCCAGCCGGGCCGCAGCCAGCAGTCGCTCGCCGCCGACCTCGGCGTCGTGCCCAGCCGGGTCACCGCGCTGCTCGACCCGCTCGACCGGGCCGGCCTGGTGGAGCGGCGCCGCTCGGCCGGCGACCGCCGCAACCACGAGCTGCACCTGACCGAGCAGGGCGCGAAGGTGATGGAGGACATCAGGAGGACCGCGATGGCGCACGAGGCCGACCTGACCTCGTGCCTCAGCCCTGACCAGCGCGGCGAGCTGCTCGCCCTGCTGGAGCTGGTCGCCGCCGACCAGGGCCTGACGCCGGGCGTGCATCCCGGCTACCGCCGTTCCTGAGGCCGCCCGCCGCCCGGCGGGCCGTAGGTCCCCGCGCGGGAGGACCTACGGCTCTGGCCGCCGCGTCCGCCCAGGGCAGAGGCTTGGATCAGCACCACCGGATGCGAAGAAGGTGTTCACGAATGAGACACAGGCCCATCGCCCTTGACGCCGACGACGTGCAGGTCAGGATCCGCGGCGGCGGCGTGCGCGCGGCCGACGTGCGGCGTGCCCGCCACACCGTGGCCGACCTGACCCGGCTCGCCCACGAGCCGGTGCTCGGCGCGACGGTCAAGCTCGCCGCCACACCGCAGGTCGCGGGGGAGCGGCGGACGGCCGAGGCCGTGGTGGACGTCCAGGGCCGGCTCATCAGGGCCCGGGCCGGCGCCGGCTCCACCCGCGCCGCCATCCACCTGCTCGGCGACCGGCTGCGGGCGCGGCTGCTGGAGAGCGCCCGGGACTGGGAGAACCGGCGCGGCCGCCACCCCCGTCCGCCCCACCCCGCCCCGCCCGCCGGGGAACGCCGGATCGTCCTGACCTATACGGCCGCCCGCGCCGTGCCCGACGAGGCGGCGGTGGACATGGACGACCTCGACTACGACTTCCTGCTGTTCACCGAGACCGCGACCGGCCAGGACAGCGTGATCTACCGCACCGGCGACGGCTACCGCCTCGCCCAGCTCGACCCCCGTCCCGACCTGCCGGCGCCGACCTGCGCGGGGATCTCGGTCAGCCCGCTGCCCGCCCCCCGCCTCACCGCCGGGCAGGCCCTCGACCGGCTGGAGCTGACCGGTTTCCCGTTCGTCTTCTTCGCCGACTCCGCCACCGGGGCGGGCTGCCTCCTCTACCGCCGCGACGACGGGGACTACGGCCTGGTGACCACCGCGCACGAGGACTGAGCGCCGGCGCCGCCCCCGGCCAGGGGGCGGCGCCGCCCGGTCAAGGACCCGTCACCCGACGGCCGCGCGGGCGGGCGCGATGCGGCGGCCGGAGATCTGCTCGGCCTCCACCACGATGTAGTGGTCCCGGTCGCCCGGCGCCCACGTCGTCAGCGGCAACTCAGCCAGGCGGGCCAGCTCGGCGGCCTCGGTCACCTCGCGCGCGTGCCCCACCGCCGTGACC
Source organism: Nonomuraea sp. NPDC049655 (assembly GCF_044465465.1). Classification (NCBI taxonomy): domain Bacteria; kingdom Bacillati; phylum Actinomycetota; class Actinomycetes; order Streptosporangiales; family Streptosporangiaceae; genus Nonomuraea; species Nonomuraea sp. NPDC049655. The sequence continues at coordinate 276,645 of NZ_JBITLS010000013.1, read as the reverse complement.
GACCAGCCGGTACGCCGCCCGGCGTCGAAGTCGTCGGCCTCGAAGGCCACCACGGCCCGCCGGGTGGCCGCCGCCAGCTTCGACCCCGTCGCGGTGCGGATCACGATGGACCGCCCGTCGAGACAGAAGTTCACCGGCTGGACGGCGGGCAGGGCACGATCGGTGAACACGATCCGCCCGATGGGCATCGAGGACAGCAGCAGGAAGCACTCCTCCTCGGAGAGCACCTGCAGTCCGGACGAGTCGAGCTGCATGCTCTCCAGGATCCCCCACCCGCCCCCGCCCGCGGCAGGGACGAAAGTCCCATCTTCCCCCGCGACCGGCCCGCGACCGGCCCGCGACCGGCCCGCGACCGGCCCGCGACCGGCCCGCGACCGGCCGGATGTCCCGTCCGGGACCTTCGGCCCTTCAAGTGCGGACGTTCGCCCCGGTCAGCGGCCGGGCCCCGCTCCCTAGCCTGGGGTCCGGCCCGCGGTCGCGGGTCTCCCCCCTGGGACTGTGGAGGTCACAATGTTGTCCGCGGAATCCGCCGCCGTCGTCCGCGCCACGCTGCCCGTCGTGGGCGCCTCGCTCGACGCCATCACCGAGCGGTTCTACGCGACGATGTTCGCCGACCGGCCCGACCTGCTGGACGGCCTGTTCAACCGCGGCAACCAGGCCAGCGGCGAGCAGCGCAAGGCGCTGGCCGCCTCCGTCGCCGCCTTCGCCACCACCCTCCTGGACCACCCCGACCAGCGGCCCGACCACCTGCTCGCGCGCATCGCGCACAAGCACACCGCGGTCGGCGTCACCGACGACCAGTACGTGATCGTGCACAAGTACCTGTTCGGCGCGATCGCCGAGGTGCTGGGCGAGGCCGTCACCCCGCAGGTCGCCGCCGCCTGGGACGAGGTGTACTGGCTGATGGCCGGCGCCCTGATCGCGATGGAGGCCCGCCTCTACGCCGACGCCGGCGCCGTCGAGGGCCGCACGTGGCGGCGCTGGCGGGTGGCCGGCCGCCGCGAGGAGACGCCAGACGTCGCCTCTTTCCTGCTCACCCCGCTCGGCGAGGAGCCCCCGCCGCCCGCCCGACCCGGCCAGTACGTCAGCGTCCAGGTCGAGATGCCCGACGGCGTGCGCCAGCTGCGCCAGTACACGCTGTCCAACGCCGGCGACGGCCTGCGCCGCATCACCGTCAAGCGCGTGGACGGCGACCCCGCCGGCGAGGTGTCCACCCTGCTGCACACCACCGTGCGCCAGGGCGACGAGCTCACCCTGTCGGCGCCCTTCGGCGACGTCACCCTGGACGACTCCGAGGCGCCGCTGGTGCTGGTGAGCGCCGGCATCGGCGGCACCCCCATGGTCGCCATGCTCGACCACCTCGCCGCCACCGGCTCCCGCCGCCGCGTCCTGGCCCTGCACGCCGACCGCTCGCCCGACCGGCACGCGCTGCGCGAGGACATGACCCGCCTGGCCCCCGAGCACGTCTTCTGGTACGAGCACGGCGCCCAGGCCCCCGACCGCGACGGCCTGATGGACCTCGGCGGCGTGCCGATCCCGCAGGGCGCGGTCGCCTACCTGTGCGGGCCGCTGCCCTTCATGCGCGAGGCGCGCGCCGCGCTGCTGAAGGCCGGCGTGGCGGCCCGCGACGTGCACTACGAGGTCTTCGGGCCCGACCTGTGGCTCGCCGCCGGCTGACCGCCCGCCCAGGCGGCCCGCCCGCCGGCCCACCCGCCGGTCCACCGGCGATCCACGTGACCAGGAGGATGAGATGAGCGTTGTCCGAGGCGCGGCGAGGGCGCTGCTGGGCGCCGCCGGCGCCGCGATGGCGGCCGCCGGCCCCGTCATGGCCGCCCGAGGCGTCCAGGCGCGCGGCGAGATCCGCGACGAGCTGCGCCGGCAGGCCATCAGTTTCCCCGGCAAGGGGCTGCCCGCCGAGCTCGCCGCCCACGAGGGCCGCGCCGTCCTGACCGGCCCGCAGGCCAGGGCCTACGCCCAGGTGATCGGCCGCAACGTGCTGACCGCCACCGGCGGCCGGACGTACGCGCAGGTCAGCGCCGAGCTGTTCGCGGCGGGCGGCGCGGACGCCGAGCTGGAGAGCCTGCGGCAGACCGCCTTCACCGGCCAGATGCTGCGCGCCTCCCTGCTCAACGCCTACCAGGCCTGGCAGCTCGGCAACCTGGCCATCGGCCTCGGCGGGCTGCTGACGCTCACCGGCGCCGCCCTGCTGACCTGCGGCGCCACCCTCGCCGCCGACGAGTGACAGGGGACGGGAACCATGCGACCGGCGACGTCCGGAACCCTCCAGCCGGAGGACTGTGTGCTGTCCATCGGCCATCACTTCACCGAGACCTTCCACGCCGAGCACCGCGAGGTCAGGGACCTGCTGCTCGCGCTGATCGACGCCTTCGGCGCCGGCGACGCGGCGCGGGCCGGGAAACTGGTGGCGGCGCTGTCGGCGGCCGTCGGGCCGCACTTCCGCTACGAGGAGGAGGCCATGTACCCCGGCCTGACGTCCGTCCTCGGCGCGCACTACGTGGACAAGCTGCTCAGCGACCACGACGACACGATCCGCAACATCCGCGAGCTGGCCGAGCTGGCCGACCTGGCCGCGGTCGACGGCCTGGGCGAGATCGACGAGAACCAGGCCGCCTGGGGCGTCGCCCTGGCACGGGAGATCCTGCCGCACGTCAGCGACTGCGACGGCCTGTCGCTCATGGTCGAGACGCTGCCCGAGGACGACGTCGTGCACATCCTGGCCACCCGCGAGGTGGCCAGGGAGATCAACGCCGACGTGCTCACCTGGGCCGGCACGCTGCGGGCGCGGCGTGTCTGAGGCCGGGCTCCCCGTCCTGATCCAGGGCGGCATGGGCGTCGCGGTGTCCGGGTGGCGGCTGGCGCGCGCGGTCGCCCGCACCGGGCAGCTCGGCGTGGTGTCGGGCACCGCCCTGGACGTCACCCTGGCCCGCCGCCTCCAGCGCGGCGACCCCGGCGGCGACCTGCGCCGGGCACTGGCCGGCTTCCCCATCCCCGAGATCGCCGAACGGGTGCTCGGACGCTGGTTCGTGCCCGGCGGGATCGCGCCCGGCACGCCGTACCGGCCGGTGCCCCGGCTCGGGCTGCGGCCCAGCCGGGCCCGCGACGAGCTGGCCGTGGTCGCCAACTTCGCCGAGGTCTTCCTGGCCAAGCAGGGCCACGACGGGCCGGTCGGCGTCAACTACCTGGAGAAGATCCAGCTCGCCACGCCCGCCGCCGCCTACGGCGCGATGCTGGCCGGCGTCGACTACGTGCTGATGGGCGCCGGCATCCCGGCGGAGATCCCGGCGCTGCTCGACGCCTTCGCCGCCCACCGCCCGGCCGAGCTCGCCGTCGCGGTGGCCGAGGCCGGCGACGCCCGCCACACGGCCGGCCTCGACCCGGCCGCGCTGTGGCCCGGGACCGCCCCGGCCGGGCCGCTGCGGCGTCCCAAGTTGCTGGCGATCGTCTCCTCGCACGTGCTGGCCGCCTACCTGGCCCGCTCGCCGGTGACCAGGCCCGACGGGTTCGTCCTGGAGACGCCGGTGGCCGGCGGGCACAGCGCGCCGCCGCGCGGCCGGCTGGTGCTCGACGAGCGTGGCGAACCCGTCTACGGGCCGCGCGACGAGGCCGACACCGCCAAGGTCGCCGCGATCGGGCTGCCGTTCTGGCTGGCCGGCGGCTACGCCACCCCCGGCGGCGCGGCCGGCGCGCGGGCCACCGGCGCCGCCGGCATCCAGGTCGGGACGGCGTTCGCGCTGTGCCGGGAGTCGGGCCTCGACGACGGCCTGCGGCGGCGCATGCTGAGCCGGGCCCGCCGGGGCGCGCTGGAGGTGCGCAACGACCCGCGCGCCTCGCCCACCGGCTTCCCGTTCAAGGTCGCGGGCCTGCCCGGCACCCTGTCGGAGCCCGAGGTGTTCGACCGGCGTCCCAGGCTGTGCGACCTGGGCTACCTGCGCACCCCGTACCTCAGGCCCGGCGGCGCGATCGGCTACCGCTGCCCCGCCGAACCCGTGGACGCCTACGTCCGCAAGGGCCGGCCCGCCGAGGAGGCCGAGGGCCGCCAGTGCCTGTGCAACGGGCTGACCGCCGCCATCGGCCTGGGCCAGCACCGCGCCGACGGCTACCACGAGCCCGCCCTGCTCACCCTGGGCCAGGACCTCGGCTTCCTGGACGGCCTGCCCGACGACCACTCGGCCGCCGACGTCGTGGACCACCTCCTGCGAGGAGCACCCGCATGACCGCACCACCCGGCGGGCGGCCGCTGCGCCGCGTCCGGCGCGACGTCGCCGCCGGCCCGTTCATCGTGATCTGGGAGGCCACCCGCGCCTGCCCGCTGGCCTGCCTGCACTGCCGCGCCGAAGCCGTGCCCGACCGGCATCCGGCGGAGCTGACCACCGAGGAGGCGTTCCGGCTCATCGGCCAGGTGGCGGACTTCGGCACGCCCCCGCCGCTGTTCGTGATCACCGGCGGCGACCCGTTCGAGCGGCCCGACCTGCTCGACCTGGTCCGCCACGCCCGCGCCCGCGGCCTGGCCCCGGCCGTGTCCCCGTCGGCCACCCCCGCCCTCGACCCGGCCAACCTCGCCCGGCTGCGCGAGGCCGGGGCCGCCGCCGTCTCGCTCAGCCTCGACGGCGCGACCGCGCCCGTCCACGACGCCTTCCGCGGCTACGACGGCGTGTTCACCCGCACCCTGCGCGCCTGGCGGGCGGCCCGCGAAGCCGGGCTCAAGGTGCAGATCAACACCACCGTGACCCGCCACAACCTGACGAGCCTGCCGGACATCGCCGCCCTGGTACGCCGGGAGGGCGCGCTGCTGTGGAGCGTGTTCTTCCTCGTGCCCACCGGCCGGGGCCGCGACCTGTCGGCCCTGACCCCGCAGGAGACCGAGGACGTGCTGCACTTCGTGCACGACGTCGGCACCGCGATCCCGGTCAAGACCACCGAGGCGCACCACTTCCGGCGGGTCGCCGTGCAACGGCTCATCCTGGCCGGACAGGGCGTGGACCACGCCGAGGCGCTCCGGCTCGGCCCGCTCTACCGCACCCTGCGGCGACGCGCCGAACAGGCCGGGCTGATCGAGGAGCGGCGCACCCGCCGCCCGCCCGTCGACGTCAACGCCGGACGCGGGTTCGTCTTCGTCTCCCACACCGGGACCGTGCACCCCTCGGGCTTCCTCCCGCTGGACGCCGGGAACGTGCGCGACCGGCCCCTGACCGGGATCTACCGTTCCTCGCCGCTGTTCACCGCGCTGCGCGACCCCGACCGGCTCACCGGCCGCTGCGGCGCGTGCGAGTTCCGCACGATCTGCGGCGGCTCCCGCTCCCGCGCCTACGCTTGCTCGGGGGACGTCCTCGGCGAGGAGCCGTGGTGCGCCTACGAGCCCGGCAGCTTCCCCTACCAGAAGGAACTGGCCGCCCATGTATGAGCCGCCCGTGCATGACAGGAGAAGGGCCGGCGCGCTGGCCGCGCCCTACGACACGATGCTGGCCGCCTACGCCGCCGCGCTGGCCGGCTCGCCGCTGGCCGCCTCCAGCAAGGCCAGCTACCTGCGCCGCGTCGGCCGCTACCTGACCTGGGTCGCCGCCGCCTCCGACCGCGGCCTGCTGGCGGGCGAGCCGCTGGCCGACACGACCGTGGCCGTCCGCACCGCCCACGCCTACCACGGCGAGCTGCGCGGCCGCTACGCCCCCAGCACGATCAACAGCACCCTGGCCGCGCTGGAGGACTTCTACGCCCGGCTCCACCTCGGCGCGACCGGCATCCCGCGCCGGCCGGCGCCCGGCGACCGGGCGGGCGCGCGATGACCTGGTGGGCGGTGGTGCGCTTCCTGCACGTGCTGGGGGCCGCGCTGTGGGTCGGCGGCCAGCTCGCCGTCTCCCTCGTCCTGCTGCCCCTGGCCCGGCGCCTGCTGGACGACGAGCGCCGCGCCCTGGTGCTCGGCGCCGTCGGCCGCCGGTTCGGGCTGCTCACCGCCGCCCTGTTCCTGCCCCTCCAGCTCGCCACTGGCGTGGCCATCGCCTGGCACAAGGGCGTCACCTGGGCCTCGCTCGCCGAACCCGGCTACGGCCGCGTCCTGGCCGCCAAGCTCCTGCTGTTCTGCGCCGTCATGGCCGCCGCCGCCCTGCACGGCTGGGCCGCCGCCCGCGCCCGACCCCGGCTGGCCCGGACGATGGCCGTCAGCGCCCTGGTGGGGTCGATCGGCGTCGTGCTGCTGGCCGCCGCGCTGCCCGCCACCTGATCATGGCCGATCGGAGGCGCGGAAAGGGACTTTGGTCCCTGACGGCGGCACCGCCGGCCGCGCCATCGTGGAGACATGCCCGCAGCAACCGACGTGCCGGGAGCCCCGCGATGACCGGCGCCGGCCTCGCCCGCCCCTGGGACGGACCCTTCGCCTCACATGCCGGCGTGCGCCGGATCGTCGCCGCCGCCGTCGCGGCGCCCTCGGTGCACAACACCCAGCCCTGGCGCTTCCGCCGCCTCGACGACGCCACCATGGAGCTGTACGCCGACCTCGACCGGCTGCTCGCCGTCACCGACCCCCTGGGACGCGGGCTCGGCATCAGCTGCGGGGCCGCGCTGTTCAACCTGCGGCTGGCGGTCCGGATGACCGGGCACGACCCCGGCGTCCTGCCGCTGCCCGACCCGGGCGGCCGGCCCGAGCTGCTGGCGACCGTGCGGGCCACGCCCGGCGGGCCGCCCACCCCCGACGAGCGGCTGCTGCACGACATGATCCCGCACCGGCGCACCAACCGCTTCCCCTTCGAGCGCCGCCCGCTGCCCAGGGACGTCCTGCTCGACCTGGTCAACGCCGCCCACGACGAGGACGCCACGCTCCTCCTCGTCAAGGGCGGGACGGCCAGGCGGGTCCTGGACATGGTCGCCCTGGCCGACGACACGCTGACGGCCGACGCCGCCTACCGGGCCGAGCTGGCCCGCTGGACCCGGCCGGCAGGCGGCCCCGACGGCGTCCCCGCCCACGCCTTCGGCCCGCGCCCCCGCTCCGGCGAACTGCCCATGCGCGGCTTCGGCGGCGGCGAGGTCGCCGACTTCGAGGCCGAGCCGCAGCTCGTCGCCCTGTTCACCCAGGGGGACGGCCCGCACGACTGGCTGCGCGCCGGGCAGGCCCTGCAACGCGTCCTGCTCACCGCCACCGCGCACGGCGTGGCGGCCTCGATGTTCAGCCAGCCGCTCGACCTGCGCCCGCCGCAGCACCGCGGCGACCGTCCCGGCCCGTTCGGGCACGTGCAGATGCTGATCAGGCTCGGGTACGGGCCGCCGGTCCCGCGCGTCCCCCGGCGCCCGGTGTACGAGGTCCTCGACCGGACGGGGGCCCGGCGTGCCTGAGCGGCGCCGCCCCCGATCCACCGGCCCTCGGCGGCCGCAGACAGGAAGGTGCCCGGACTGCCGGTCGACATCCGGATAGAGAGCGGCAGGCCGATCGACGCGACACGGTCCATAAGGAGGGCGCCTACCGGCTGCGCACCGGGGACGCGGGCGGCGCGCAGGCCCTCGACCTGGCCCCGGCGCAGGGCGGCTTCGCCGAACTGGTCTTCCCGGCGGCGGGCACGTACCCGATCGTGGACCACACGATGCGGCAGGCGGAGGCGGGCGCGCACGGCCTGTTCAAGGTCGGCGCCCCACCGCAGCACTGACCCGCCGGAGGACCGACCCGCCGCCGCGAGGACGCGTACGCTTCGGCCGGTGAGCCGGTGAGCCGGTGAGCCGGTGAGCCGGTGAGCCGGTGAGCCGGTGAGCCGGTGAGCCGGTGAGCCGGTGAGCCGGTCAGCCGGTCAGCCGGTCAGCCGGTGAGCCGGTCAGCTGGTCGTCGCCGGGGACTGGTCGGGCGTGATGCGGTCCCAGGCGGCCAGAGGCAGCATGATGACGGCCGCCGGGAACAGGCCGTGCTCCTCGTGGTCGATGTGCCAGTGGAGGCGGTCGAGGGCGTCCAGCACGGCGGGCCAGTCGGGCGCGGCCGGGTCGATCGCGCCGAGGATGCCGTGGATGTCGGCGTGCTCGGCGCACAGCCGCTCCACCTCCTCGGCCAGCGACCCCTCGGCGCGCAGCTCGGCGAACAGCCCGCGCTCCTCGGTGTCGGTGTGCGGGACGAGCCGGGCCATCAGGTCCGCCAGCAGCGCCACGGCGTCACCGTGGCGCAGCTCCCCGATCGCGCGGCGCAGCGCCCCCGCGCACTCCTGGATGTCCCAATGCTCCTGGGACAGGCGGCCGATCAGTGGGAACTCCCGGCAGCCGCAGTAATTGCACATGGTCACGTCCTTACAGGAGGGTCGCTTCTCGACGGCGGCAGCCGGGGCGCGCGCATGCGCGTACCGCTCCTCGGGCCGCCCCTTGCCTCCACCCTTCCCGGCGGGACGACGCGCCGGTCAGGGCCGAAAGTCCCGGATCGCCCCCGACCTCCGTCGGAAAACCACGTGACGGGCGCCCGCGGCGTCGGGGACGATCACGGCCATGGAGTACGGCGAACTGGTCGCGCGGGCGTCGGCGGCGGCGATCGAGGGCTGGGACTTCACCGCCCTGCGCGGCCGGGTCGTGGAGGAGCCGCTGCCCTGGAGCTACGAGCGCCTCCTGCGTGACCGGCTGAACGGCGCGGCCTCGCTGCTGGACATGGGAACCGGCGGCGGCGAGTTCCTGGCCGGGCTGACGCCGCTGCCGCCGCGCACCGCCGCCACGGAGGGCCACCCGCCCAACCTGCCGATCGCCCGCCGCCGCCTGGAGCCGCTCGGGGTCGAGGTGGCCGCGATCCGGGAGGACGACGTGCTGCCGTTCCCCGCCGACGCGTTCGCCGTGGTGGCGAACCGGCACGAGTCCTACGACCCGCGCGAGGTCCGCCGCGTGCTGGCCGGCGACGGGGTCTTCGTCACCCAGCAGGTGGGCGGCCGCGACCTCGAAGAGGTCAACAGGGCCCTGGGCGCGCCGCCGCTCGCGTACCGCGGCTGGGACCTCGCCCGTGCCGCCGCCGGGCTGGCCGAGGCCGGGCTCACCGTGACGTGGAGCGCGCGGGCACGGGTGCGGACGACGTTCCACGACGTCGGGGCGCTCGTGCTGTTCCTGCGGATGGTGCCGTGGCAGGTCCCCGATTTCGACGCCGTCCGGTACGGCCCCCGCCTGCGCGCCCTGCACGACCGGATGGCGGGCGGCCGGCCGCTGACCGCCCACGCCCACCGCTTCGCCCTGCTGGCCCGCCGCTCACCCGGAGCCGGGGCGCGGCGGGCGTCCGGTCTCACCTGCTCCACGCCTCGTGGACGGTGGTGATGGCCGAGGAGACGGGCCGGCCGCCGGGCCACGTGACGGCCGGCCGGCCCGGCACGGGGACGCCGTCCACGGTGATCGAGGCGTGCTCGCACGGGATGATCTGCATCGACAGCCCGTGGCTGACGCCCAGCAGCGGGAAGTCGGCCATCGAGAACGGCCTGGCGTCCAGCGGCCCGGTGATGCTGACCGCCAGGCCGGCCGCCGTCGCGTGCGTGCCCGTGGCGGGGTCCACGCGCAGGTCCACGGCGGCCCGCTGCACCCGCGCGGCCGGCCAGGACGGCAGCGCGGCGGCCTCGTCGAAGTGCCGGACGAAGTGCTCCTCGATCCATGTCCCGAGCTCCGGGTCGTCGCTGACGACGCGCAGCCCGGCGGGCGTCCACACCACCATCACCGCGCCGGCGCCGTGCGTGGACCAGTCGACCTGCCACAGGGAGGCGTACCCGGTGGGGACGTCGCCGTCGTAGAGGGTGACGTACGGGTTGGCGCCGGCGAGCAGCGGCCGGCGGGTCACGTAGGCGCTCGTCGGCGCGCCCTCACTGGTGCTGAGCATGAGCCGATCATGGACGCTCCCACCCCTCGATGGCCAGCCCGCCCACCTGAGTAGGGCGGTACTCATGCCCTCCCGCCGCCGCCGGCGCACCCTGCAAAGGACGGAACACCGGAAAGGAGCATGCGGTGCGCAAGGGCGTACATCTTCGACGGATCGGCCGCCGGGGGCTGCTGGCCGTGATCATGGTCGTGTCGGTCGCCGTGCCCCTGTGGTCGGCGGCGGCCCCGGCCTCCGGGGCCGTGGCGGCCCGCGGGCGCACGCTCGCCGAGCCCTGGTCCAACCTGTTCGAGATCCGCCGGCGCTTCCCCGCGCCGGAGAAATGCGTGGACGTCGACAACGGCTACACCTTCGACGGCGCCAACGTGAAGCAGTGGGAGTGCGTCAACGTCCCGCAGCAGCACTGGCAGTCCCAGCGGGTGGCCCCCGGGAGCGAGTGGTTCTTCCTGCGCGCCCAGCACAGCGGCAAGTGCCTGGACGTCGACAACGGCTACACCTTCGACGGCGCGAACGTGAAGCAGTGGCAGTGCGTGAACGTCCCGCAGCAGATGTGGCGCTGGAAGTACGCCTACACCGACGCGTGGTGGAACACCTTCTACTTCCTGGAGAACCAGAAGAGCGGCAAGTGCCTCGACGTCGACCACGGCTGGACGCACAACGGCGCCAACATCCAGCAGTGGACCTGCGACGAGTACGCGGGTCAGCAGTTGTGGTACTTCCGGCCGGTGTGACCCGGCCGGACGGCGCCGGCCCGGCTCCCTCCGGGCCGGCGCCGCCTCACGGCGCGGCCGGGGCGATGTTGTGGTTGACGCGGAACAGGCGGTCCGGGTCGTACCGGGCCTTGAGCGCGGACAGCCGCCGGTGGTCCGCCTCCTCGCGCAGCAGCGCGCTGCGCGGGTGCGCGAGCGCCTGGTCGACCTGCTCACCCGCCTGGCCGACCATCACGCCGCGCCGAGCGGAAGAAGGCCACCGGAACCAGGGTGACCAGGCACAGTCCGAAGGCCCACCAGAAGGCGGTGCCGTAGGCGTGCGCCGGGCCGTCGCCCCGGCGCAGCCCGCTGTCCAGGACGGTGGTGAGGATGGCGGTGCCCAGCGAGCCGCCGAGCCGGTTGACGACGTTCAGCGCGCCGGCGGCGCCCGGCGTCTGCTGCCGGTCGACCGAGGCGTACGCCGCGGCCATGGTGGGCGCGGAGACGCCGCCGATGCCCAGGCCGTACAGGACCAGGCAGAGGGTCAGCAGCCAGGTGTCCGGACGGGCGGGAGCCTGGGTGAAGGCGAGCAGCCCGGCCAGTGAGAGCACGAGCCCGCCGGTCACGACGGCGCGCGGGCCGTGGCGGTCGGCCAGCCGCCCGGCGGCGAACGAGCCGACGGCGGCCCCGAGCGCCTGCGGGGTGAGCAGGAGGCCCGTCGAGAGCGTGTCGGCGTGCCGGTCGTGCTGGAAGAACAGCGGCAGCAGGATCATGGAGCTGTAGAGCGAGGCCCCGAGCAGGAACAGCGCCACGCAGGCCGCGGTGAACCCGCCCTTGGCGAACAGGCGTACGTCGATCAGCGGCTGACGGCGGGTGCGCAGCGCGTGCACGACGTAGCCCCCGACCAGCGCCAGCCCCGCGCCGACCAGCGCGGCGGGCGTCCACGCCCCCTCGCGCCCGCCCGCCGTCGTCAGCCCGTAGACCACCGCCGCCAGGCCGGGGGAGAGCAGCGCCAGGCCGAGGAGGTCGAGCCTGGGCGCGCCGCCGTCCCCGTCCTCGTTCTCGTCCTCGTCCCGGGCCAGGACGCGGGCGGCCACCGGCAGGACGAGCAGGCAGACGGGCAGGTTGAGGTAGAAGATCCAGCGCCAGTCGAGCTGCTGGACGACCAGGCCGCCCACGATCGGCCCGAGCACCGGGGCGAACATGACGGGGATCGTCAGCACGCTCATGGCCCGGCCGATCCTGGACGGCCCGGCCGCCTGGGCCAGGATCGCCTGGCCCACGGGGTTCATCAGCCCGCCGCCGACCGCCTGCACGAGCCGGAACGCGATGAGGGCCGGCAGGGACCAGGCCAGGCCGCACAGGGCCGAGCCGGCGGTGAAGACCGCCACGGCGGCCATCCACGTGCGCTTGGCCCCGAACCGCCGGCTCAGCCAGCCCGACAGGGGCATGACCACCGCGATCGCGAGCAGGTAGCCGGCCGCCACCCACTGCACGTCGGTCAGCGACGTGCGGAAGTGCGCCGCCATCGCGTCGGCCGCGATGCCCACGGCGGTGGCGTCGATCGTGGCCAGGATGGGGGCCGCGATCAGGACGATCCCCATGCGCAGCAGGTGCGGGTCGAGCCGGTCGCGCGCGGCCCCGGCGGCGGAGGTGGCGGTCATCGAACACCCTTAGGATCGATTGACTGGGACGACTCCAAACACTAGGTCCGACCTAATCGTTAGGTCAAACCTAATGAACGCGCGGAAGGGCACAGCTCGTGACCGAACGATCCAAGGGTTTGCGGGAGCGCCAGAAACACCAGACCCGGCAGCTCATCTCCGATGTCGCGACCGGCCTGTTCCTGGAGCGCGGCTACGACGACGTCACCATCGCCGACGTCGCGGCCGCCGCCGGCGTGGCCAAGATGACCGTCACCAACCACTTCCCGCTGAAGGAGGACCTCATCCTCGACCGGCACGAGGAGGTGGTCGACGGCCTGGCCAGGGCCGTGTCGCGGCGCGAGCCCGGCGAGTCGGCCCTGGAGGCCGCGCACCGCGACTACGACGAACGGCTGCGCCGCCGCGACGGCGCGATCCCCGACGCCGGCGCCGACTGGCAGCGGATGGTACGCGACACGCCGGTGCTGCGGGCCCGCCTGCGCCAGCTGCACGACCAGGCCGAGGCCAGGCTCGCCGCCGTCCTGGCCGAGGAGACCGGCGACGGCGGCGTCACGCCCCGCCTGGTGGCCGCCGCGCTCGCCGGGGTGGAGCGGCTGCTGTTCGACGAGGCCCAGCGCCGGGTCCTGGCGGGGGAGGAGTCCGAGGAGATCTTCGCGGCCCTCGCCCGCACCGCGCGGCAGGCCTACGACCTGCTGCGGCCCGCCATCGGCGACTACGCCCGCCGCGCCCCGGTCAGCGGTTGAGATAGGCCAGGACGGCCAGGACCCGGCGGTTGTCGTCCTCGGACTCGGGCAGCTGGAGCTTGCCGAAGATGCTGGAGATGTGCTTGTTGACCGCGCTGGCGGAGATCACGAGCTGGTGCGCGATCGCCGTGTTGGACCGCCCGGCGGCGATCAGGCTCAGCACCTCCCGCTCGCGCGGACTCAGCTCGCCGGTGCGGCCACGCGCGTCGCCGCGGGTCAGCAACTTGGCGATGACCTGCGCGTCCATCGCCGTGCCGCCCCGGCTCACCGAGGTGACCGCGTCGATGAACTGCCCGGTGTTGGCCACCCGGTCCTTCAGCAGGTACCCGACCGCCCCCGCGCCGTCGGCCAGCAGCTCGCGGGCGTAGAGCTGCTCCACGTACTGCGACAGCACCAGCACCGGGAAGCCGGGCCGGTCGCGGCGCGCCTGGATCGCGGCCTGCAGCCCCTCGTCGGTGAACGACGGCGGCAGCCGCACGTCGACGACCGCCACGTCCGGCCGCTCCTCGGCCAGCGCCTTGCGCAGCGACGGCCCGTTGTCGACGGCGGCCACGACCGTGAAGCCGTGCTCGGTCAGCATGCGGACCAGCGCGTCCCGGATGAGGAACAGGTCCTCGGCGACGACTACTCGGACCTGATCGCGCACGGCACCTCCAGATGCACCCGGGTGGGCCCGCCGGGCGGGCTGTCCACGGCGATCGTCCCGTCGAAGACGGCCAGCCGGCTCTGGATGCCGCGCAGCCCGGTGCCGTCGGCCGGATCGACGCCGCCGCCGCCGTCGTCCACGACGTCGCAGCTCAGCACCCCGTGCCGGTAGGCGAGCGTGATCTGGACCGTCGCCGCCCCGGCGTGCTTGCTGGTGTTGGCGAGCAGCTCGTTGACCGCGAAGTAGACGGCCGACTCCACCGGCGGCGCGGGCCGTCCGGCCAGGTCGGTGGTGACCTCGACGTCGAGCAGGCAGTCCAGGGCCAGAGCCCGGATCGCGTCGGCGAGGCCGCGGTCGGCCAGGACCGGCGGATGCACGCCGCGTACCAGGTCGCGCAGCTCGTCCAGGGCCTTGGAGGAGGACTCGCGGGCCGTGGCCAGCAGGGCGCGGGCCGCCTCAGGGTCCTCGTCGAACAGCCGCTCGGCGTGGCCCAGCCCCATGCCCAGGGCGACCAGCCGGGCCTGCGCGCCGTCGTGCAGGTCGCGCTCGATCCTGCGCAGCTCGGCGGCCTGGGCGTCGACGCTGTCGGCGCGCGTCTCCACCAGCGTCTCGACCCGCTGCTCCAGCGCGGCCCTGCGCGACGGCCCGAGCAGCGCGCCGGCCCAGCGGGCGCGCAGGCGCAGCAACGGGGGGCCGATGTAGAGGCCGAGCGCGATCAGCGCCAGCCCGACCGGGATCGCCGCCAGCGCGGCGCCCGTCGAGGTGACGTGGATGACGCCGTAGGCGTTCGCGCCGCCGGCCCGCAGGTTGGCCCGCCACACGAACGGCTGCACCGCCACGCCGTACAGGCCGTACAGCGGCATGCCCAGCGCCAGCGCGGACGCCCACGTGCCCATGAGCGGGTCGAGGACGCCCCAGAGCACGTCCCGCCAGGTCGCCGGGTCCTTCAGCAGCGCGGACGCGTCCGTCCCCGGACCGTAGGGACGCTCGACGCGCACGCCGAGCCGGCCCGCCAGCCGCCGGGCCGCGTCCGCGACCGCGCGCTGCAGCGACACCGCCTGCCGGAACGCCCCCCGGCCCACGCCGGCCACCGCCGGCACCGCGCTGAGCACGACCAGGACGGCCGCGAGCACGCCGGCCACCGACAGCCCGATCATGGCCAGCGCCCGCACCGGCGTCGTGAGTCTCGCCTTCACCCCTCGTCTCCCCGTCGTCCGCGTCCTCGCGTTCCGCGCCCGTGGCATCATCGCACCTTCCTCCGGAAATCCCATGGTCAGCCCCGGTACGCGGCCCGCCGGAGCACGGCGAGCCCGGTCAGCCCGGCCAGGGCGGCCGCGCACAGCCCGGCGAACAGGTCGCCGACCAGGCCGTACAGCGTCCAGGCGCCGCGGGCCGGGACGGAGACGACCATGCTCTGCCGCACCGTGCCGAAGTAGTTCGCCCTGGCCAGCGGGGTGCCGTAGGCGTCGACGGTGATCGCCAGGCCGTTGCTGGCCGTCCGGACGAGGCTGTAGCCGTTCTCCACGGCCCGGAACACCGCGTTCGCCGCGTGCATGCGCTCGATGCCCTTCCAGTCGTTGGCCGGCACGAACATGACGTCGGCGCGGGTGCGCAGCGTGGCGGGGAAGTCGGCGTCGAAGCAGATGACGTGGGCCAGCCTCCCGTAGGGCGTGCCGGTCACCGGCACGACCCCGTCGCCCGGCCGCAGGCTCTCCATGCCGGGCACCGGATGCGCCTTGTCGAAGACCGACGCCACCCGCCCCTCGGGGGTCACCAGCACGGCCAGGTCGCGGGAGCGCGGCTCCCCGTCGAGGACGACGGCCACCCCCATGTCGAGATAGACGCCCTTCTCCCTGGCCAGGTCCTGGGCCTTGCGCAGGAAGCCGGGGTAGTCCTCGCCGAGCACGACCGCGGCGGTCTCGGCCCAGGCCACGATCCGGGCGCCGCCGTCGGCCTCGGTCCGGGTGCGGGCGAACAGGTCGTCGTCGATCACCGCGAACGCCTTGCGCAGCGTCGGCTTCTGCTCGGGCAGGACCTGCGGGGTGTGGAAGTTGTCGATCTCCCGCATGCGTTTCTCGGCGGCCGGCGAGGCGCTGATCCCGGCGACGCGCACCAGCTCCGGCGCGGCCGGCGCGGCCGCCAGCCGCAGGCCGCCGCCGAGCAGCACCGAGACGAGCACCGAGACGTACGTCAGCGTGACGCCCCGGACCGACGGCCAGGCCCCCCGGCGTTCCAGCAAGAGGTTGACGACCGGCGCGGCCCACGCCATCAGGAAGCTGATCCCGTAGACGCCGGTGACGGACGCCGTCTGGAGCAACGGCAGGTTCGCCGACTGCGTCGCGGCCAGCGGCCCGAAGATCGTACCCAGCGGGCTGACCGTGGCGATCAGGAACTCGGCCGTCACCCGGGCGGCCGGGAAGACCAGCGTGCCGGCGATCGGGGCGAGCCGCCGGACGAGCAGCCGGTCGGCCAGCAGCGGCAGGCTCAGGACCAGGCTGAGCAGCAGGCAGCCGAGCAGGATCGGCGGGACGGTGAGCCCGCCCGCCGCCGCGACGAAGACCACCGTCGTCGCGGCGGCCGACAGGCCGACGGCCGCGAGCCCGGCCGGCCCGCCCGAGCTGCGGGTGAAGCGCATGAGGCCGATGGAGAACAGCCATCCGGCCAGCGGGACCGACCATTCGCTGTTCGTGCCGAACAGCCCGAGCACGATCCCCGCCGCCAGCCAGGCGTATTTTCGCCGGCCGCCGGCCAAGTGGGGGATTGTCGTGGTTGCGGTGTTTGCCATGGACAGGAGCCTCGCCGATCGCGCGGCGGCCGCCATTGCGGCTGACTCTCGACTCCCCCTGTAGTTATCTCCACCCCCGGGAGGCCATCTGCGGGGGGCCATCTGCGGGGAGGTCAGCCGCCGGGACGGGCCAGCCCCGAGGCGACGATGTCGATGAGCAGGTCGATGATCCTGGGGTGCAGGTCCGGATCGCCGAGCCGCTCGGCGAACATCGGCACCAGCAGCACGCACTGCAGCACGCCGATGATGACCGCGGGCTCGGCGTCGACCAGCTCGCCCGCGGCCCGGCGGGCGGTGACGTACTCGGTGAGGGCGGCGGCCGGGCTGCCGGACATCGCGGCGACCCGTTCGGGGTCGAGCTTGCGGGCCACCGCCTGCATCTCCTCCGGATGGGTCATCAGCCGGCGCCACAGGGGATTGACCGACAACTCCTCGACGGTGGCGTGCAGGAACCGGCGCAGCGCCTCGCGCGGGTCGTCGGCGCTCATCAGCGCGCCGTCGATGACCCGGCGCCGCACCTCGCCGGTCTGGCGCAGCATCAGCTCCAGGTACAGCGCCTCCTTGGAGTCGAAGAAGACGTAGAAGCTGCTCTTGGCCACCCCCGTGGGGGCCATCAGCTCCTCCAGGGAGGTCTTGCGCAGCCCCTGGCCGGTGAACAGCTTCTCGCCGTTCGCCAGCAACAGGGCGGTGATGCGGGCCTTCTCCTCTGCGGTGAACGCGGGCGGCATCGGGGACAACCTTCCTGCACGACCAGTCATGCCGATCAGATGTTGTCACGAACCCGCGGCGGCGGCGCGGCGCAGGCCCTCCTCGTAGACGGCCACGAAACGGTCGATCTGCCACAGCTGGGAGACGATGATGGGCGTCAGGCCGAACAGGGACGGCCACGGCTCGACGCGGACGAGCCCGTACGCCATGATGCCCAGGCCGACGGCGGCCATGGCGAGCAGCCGGCGGATCATCTGGCGGTGCGCCGGGCTCGGGATGATAGAAAACGATCATGACCCGAACCTTCCTGCGGCCCGACGACGTGCGCGACCTGGTCGCCGAGCAGTTCGGCGCCGACCGGCGGCCGGCCGCGCTCGACCGGCTGACCGGCGGCAGCAAGAAGGGCGTCTACCGGCTCCGGCTGGACGACGCGACCAGCGTGATCCTCTACGTCTGGGCGGAGGGCGAGAACTACTGGCCGCCGTCCCCGGCGGTCGAGGACGACCCCTTCACCGACGCGTCGGGAGCGGACCTGTTCGCCGCCGGCCACGCGGCCCTGACCGCGGCGGACGTGCGGGTGCCCCGGCTGCTGGCGCTCGACCCCGGCGGCCGCCACCTCGGCGCCGCCCTGCGCCGCATGCACACCACCCTCGGCCCGTCCTACGGCAAGCTCGCCCACCTGGCCGACGGCCGGGCTCGGCCGTCCCGGCCCGCCGAGGACGTCGTCCTGGACCGCGCGCTCGCCCACCTCGCCGCCGTCGCCGACCGCGACGCCCGGATGGGCCGGGCGCACGAGCGGATCGCCGCCCACGTGCGCCGCCTGCGCGACGCGGTCGCCCCCCGCGAACGGTACGGGCTCGTGCACGGCGAACTCGGGCCGGACCACGTGCTCGTCACGCCCGCGGGCGAACCCGTCATGATCGACTTCGAGGGCCTGACCTACTTCGACGCCGAGTGGGAGCACGCCTGGCTGCGCATGCGCTTCGAGGACGCCTACCCGGCGCTGCGCCCGCCCGCCCTCGACCCCGACCGGCTGGAGCTCTACCGGTACGCGCAGGTGCTCTCGCTGATCGAGGGCCCGCTGCGCATCGCCGACACCGACTTCCCCGACCGGCGCTGGATGCTGGACCTGGCCGAATGGAACATCGCCAAGGCCCTCGCCGTCCTGTGACGCCGGCCCGTCCGGTCAGGTTTCGCGGGGGAGCGGGGGCAGCGGGAGCGGCAGCCCAGGAAGGCCGTCGATGCTGGTCGCCACGTGCTCCTTCTTGTGGAAGTACGCGTCGAGCGACTCGTCGTCCTCGCGGGCGAAGCGGGAGCCGTGCAGCGGGCGGTCGGCGTCGTAGGTCATGAACGGGACGGCGTACCCGCAGGTGTCGCGGATCAGCCGGGCGGTCACGAGGATGATCGCGCGCAGGCCGTGCGGGACCGGGTCGATGTCCGGGAAATGCCGCAGCAGCCCGGCCCAGCGGGGGTCGTCGCGGAAGACCGGCTCGCCGTGGCCGTGCACGCGCACGATGTTCGGCGGGCCGTCGAAGGCGCACCACATCAGCGTGACGCGGCCGTTCTCGCGCAGGTGGGCGATGGTCTCGGCGTTGCTGCCGGCGAAGTCGAGGTAGGCCACGGTGTGGTCGTCCAGGACGGCGAACGAGCCCTTCAGACCCTTGGGCGAGAGATTGACCGTGCCGTCGCCGGCCAGGGGAGCGGTCGCCGTGAAGAAGACGGGCTGGGACTCGATGAACGTGCGCAACCGGCCGTCGATCCGGTCGTAGGTCTTTCCCATGATCCGGATTATCCTCTTTCGCGGTTTCGTGTGGGAGGTGAGGGCGTCGGTCCCGCGGGTGGCAGAATGCCCGGCATGATCGCGAACGAGGGCCCGGAACCGCGTCCCCTGCTCCGGCGTCCCGCCGAGGGCGAGCTCATCGACGTCGCCGGGGTCCGGCACTTCTTCCGGCTGACCGGGGAGCACACCGGGGACCGGTTCGCGTTCGAGGAGTTCACGCTGGACCCGGGCGTCGTCGGGGCGCGCCCGCACGTCCACCACGGCCACGACGAGTACTTCTACGTCCTGGACGGCGAGCTGACCCTGCACGACGGCGCCGGCGAGGTGACGGTCGGCCCCGGCCACCTGCTGGCGGCGACGCGCGGCACCCCGCACGGCTTCCGGAACGCCGGCGACGGCACCGTGCGCGCGCTGTGCCTCTACACGCCCTCGGGTTACGAGGGATACTTCCGCGAGGTGCACGCGGCCGTCGCCGCGGGCGCGCAGATCACCGACGAGCTGCTCGCGGAGTTCCGCTCCCGCTACCGCACCACCTCGCTCTGACCTGCCGCCCGGCCTGCCGCGGCGACGGTCAGGAGGCCGCCGCACCGGCCCCCGGGCCTCCGCGCCGGCGGTCAGGAGGCCGTCGCGCGGGTGCGCAGCCGGCGGAGCATCCGGGCGTCGGCGAAGCCCACCTCGCGCGCGGCGACCTCGGCGGTCGCGCCGCGGCCGAGCAGGTGTTCGGCCCGCTCCAGCCGCAGCGCGGTCTGGTAGGCCAGCGGGGTGAGCCCGGTCGCCCGCCGGAACAGCCGGGTCACCGTGCGCTCGCTGCATCCCGCGGCCCCGGCCAGCAGGCTCAGCGGCAGCCGCTCGGTGAACCGGGTCTCGATCAGGTCCTGGATGCGGTGGACCGTCTCGTCCACGTGCGAACGCCGTCGCAGCAGCGGGCTGACCTGCTCCGCCGTGCCGTCGCGGTGGGCGTGCACGAGCATCGCGCGGGCCACCTGCCCCGACGCGTACGGCCCGTGCCGGGTGGTCACCAGGTGCAGCGCCACGTCGATCCCGCTGGCCACGCCCGCCGAGGTGACGATCCGGTCGTCCTCGACGTACAGCGCGTCCCTGGCGACGCGCGCCCGCGGATAGAGGCGGGCCAGCTCGTCCTGGACGGTGTGGTGGGTCGTGCACCGGCGGCCGTCGAGCAGCCCGGCCCGGCCCAGCGCGTCGGCCCCCGCGCACACGCTGGCCACGGTGCCGCCAGACGCGTGGTGTTCGCGCAGCCGGCGCAACGTCTCGCCGCTCGCCGGCCGGGCCGGCCCCCGCCAGCCCGGCACGACGATCAGGTCGTCGGGCGTCAGTGACGGCCACGAGGTCCGCGCGTGCAGCGTCAGCCCCTGCACGCTGGCCACCTCGCGCTCCTCAGCGACGTAGCCGATGGTGTACGGCCGGCCGAGGTCGGCGGCGGTGGAGAACACCTGGGCGGGCCCGGCCACGTCGAGCAGGTGCACCCGCGGGATGAGCAGGAAGACGACTCGGGACATGACCGGCGCCTCCTCAGTTCCCGGTGAGCTCGTCCACGGTCCTGATCGTGGCGAAACGACCCGACAGAGCGTATTCGGTACGGGCGAGGATCTCGTCCACGCCGAGCGTGCGCGGGTCGTGCACGAGCTCGTCGAAGGGGGCGTCGCCGGGCGCGTCGCGGTGGGGGAGCGGCGTGGTGGCGGTGGCGTCGATGGCGAAGTCGACCTCGAAGCCCAGGTCGGAGGCGAGGCGCGCGGTGGTCTCGCAGCACTGCTCGGTCCGGATGCCGCAGACGGTCAGCCGCCTGACGCCGCGCCGGGTGAGGAACTGGTGGAGGTTGGTGGTGGTGAAGGCGTTGTGCGCCGACTTGGTGAGGACGGGCTCGTCCGGAAGGGGCTCCAGGCCGTCCATCAGCTGGACGAACCCGCGGGCCGGATCGAAGACCGTGCCCGAGCCGGGCCGCGACCCGAGCACCCACACGACCGCGTCCCCGGCCTGCCTGGCGGCCGCGGCCAGGCGGTTGACCTGCGGGACGATGTCGGGCCTGGACGTGTGCCGCCAGTCGGGCAGCTGCAGGAAGGAGTTCTGGACGTCGATGACGACGAGGGCGCTGATCATGCCACCCAGGCTGGCCGGACGAGGCGCCCCGGCGGAAGGCACGACCTGGTCAGCGTGTGGACCGATCCAGTCGGCGCCCCGCCGCCGGGCCGATATCCCCCCAGCGTGACACCGTAATCCGCGGGCCCTCGCAAGGGCGGGTGCCGCCTGCCACCATGGAGGCGCCAGCTGATCCGGACGATCTCTGGAGGGGGCGTGTCATGAGGTGGTGGGAGGGCGACGACGGACGCCACGAAGGCTGGGATGCCGCCGTCTTCCCGGACGGGCGGGTCTCCACCGGCCCGGCCGACGGCGGGGCGAGGGTGCACCCGATCGGCTCCGACGGCCGCATCGGCTACGGCCGCGGCGACGTCGTGGACGGCCGCACCGCGATCGGCTGGCGCGGCCACTGCGCCTGCGGATGGCAGGGGCCGCTGTGGGAACGCGTGGCCCAGACGCGCCACGACTTCGCGGCCCGGCGCATCTACGCGCTGAGCGAATGCCTGCTGTCCGGCGCCGCCCCCGACGACGTGGCCGTCGCGATCCGCGCGGAGTGGGAGACCCACCTCGACCCGCCGAGCCTGGTCGCCGTCCGCCAGGCCGCCGAGGCCGTGCGCCGGGCCCAGGGCCACCTGGACGCCGCCGTGCGCGCGGCCCGCAAGGACGGCCGTTCCTGGACCCGGATCGGCGAGTCCGCCGGCGTCCGCCGCCAGTACGCCCAGGAACGCTGGGGCCCTTGACCCGCCCGGCTCGCGGGGCCGGGGGACCGGGCCGCCGACCGGCGATGGCGACCGCGGGGATCAGGCCGCCGAGCGGCGGTAGCGGCCGGGGGCGACGCCGAACTCGCGCTTGAAGGCGTTGCCGAAGGCGAACTCCGACCCGTACCCCACCTGCTCGGCCACCCGCGCCACCGGCGCGTCGGACTCGCGCAGCAGGCGGGCCGCGCTCATCAGCCGCCACCACGTCAGGTACGCCAGCGGCGGCTGCCCCACCAGCCCGGTGAAGCGGCGGGCGAAGCCGGCCCTGGACATGCCCGCGTGCGCGCCGAGCGACTCGACGGTCCAGCGCCGGGCCGGGTCGCGGTGGATGGCGTCGAGCGCCCGGCCGACGACGGGGTCGGCCAGCGCGGCGGCCCAGCCGGAGACCGTACAGGGCTCGTCCTGGGTCTCGAAGTAGGCGCGCAGGACGTACAGCTGCAACATGTCGAGCAGGGACGACACGACGGTGTCCGTGCCGGGCCGCGGGCCGTCGATCTCGGCGGCCAGCAGCTCGACGGCGGCCCGCAGCTCCGGACGGCTGCCGAGCGTCGCGGGCAGGTGGATCACGCCGGGCAGCGAGCCCAGGATGGGGTGGGGCCGGTCGAGGTCGAGCCGGTAGCCGCAGGACAGGACCACCGTCTCGGCCCCCGTGCCGCCGAACCCGGCCGACGCGAACAACTCCGAGTGCGGCTCGCATTCGGACTCGGCCAGCGGGCGGGCGGGATCGTCGGCCAGCCCGAAGTCGCCGCCGTGCGGCAGGAACACCACGTCGCCCACGCTGAGCGGGACGGGCTCGCCGTCCGGCGGGATCAGCCAGCACGACCCGCGCAGCACCACGTGGAACCCCGCCGACCCCGGCACCGAGCGGAACGCCACCCCCCACGGCGCCCGCCAGGAGATGCGGGAGGAGGTCGGGCGCCCGCACCGCATGAAGGCCATCACGTCGCTCAGCACGTCCATGGAGCTGAGTCTAAGGGCTGAGACGCTCGCGTATAAATGGTGGATTGCAGCGCATTCAGTATCTCAGCCGCTCTCCCTACGGTTGGTTTCCGTAACCGAACTGAGGGAGAACGACATGCTCAAGGTAGGCATCATCCTCGGCAGCACCCGTCCTGGCCGCAACGGCGAGGCGGTGGCCCACTGGGTCCGCGATCTGGCGGCCAAGCGGGGCGACGCCGACTACCGGCTCATCGACCTGAAGGACTACGACCTGGGCAACCTGGACGAACCCGAGCACCCCGCCATGGGCAACTACCGGCACGAGCACACCAGGCGCTGGTCGGCCACGGTCTCGGAGCTGGACGCGTTCGTGATCGTGACCCCGGAGTACAACAACTCCTACCCGGGCGCGCTCAAGAACGCCCTCGACTTCCTGTACGCGGAGTGGACCAACAAGGCGGCCGGCTTCGTCGGCTACGGCGTGGACGGCGCGCCCCGGGCCATCGCCCACCTGCGGCACGTGCTGGGCCTGCTCAGCGTGGCCACCGTGTCCAACCAGGTCGGGCTGTCGATCCACACCGACTTCGCCGACGGCTTCCGGCCCGCCGCCGCCCACGAGGACCGGCTGAACGCCGTCCTCGACCAGGTCCTCGCCTGGGGCTCGGCGCTGCGCCCGCTGCGGGCGGCCTGATCCCCCCGCAGTGACCGCCCGCCCGGCGGTCGCCCGGCGGGCGATGGGTAGATTGCGCAGAGTGGAAGACGAGGTGGTCAGCGGCATCCGGGTGCGCGGCGCGCGGGTGCACAACCTGCGGGACGTCGACGTGGCGATCCCGCGCGACGCGCTGGTGGCGTTCACGGGGGTCTCCGGGTCGGGCAAGTCGTCGCTGGCGTTCGGCACGATCTTCGCCGAGTCGCAGCACCGCTACCTGGAGTCGGTCGCGCCCTACGCGCGGCGGCTGCTGCAGCAGCTGCCGATGCCCGACGTCGACGACATCACCGGCCTGCCGCCCGCGGTCGCGCTCGGCCAGCGGCGGTCCACGCCGTCCGCGCGGTCCACGGTCGGCACGCTGAGCCGGGTCTCCAACTCGCTGCGCATGCTGATGTCCCGCGCCGGCGCCTACCCGGCGGGCGCGCCGCGCCTGGACTCGGACGCGTTCTCGCCCAACACCGTCGCCGGGGCGTGCCCGCAGTGCCAGGGGCAGGGGGTGTTGCACGAGGTCACCGAGGAGTCGCTGGTGCCCGACCCGTCGCTGAGCATCGCGGAGGGCGCGATCGCGTCGTGGCCGGGCGCCTGGCAGGGCAAGAACCAGCGCGACATCCTGGCGACGCTCGGCTACGACATCCACGCGCCCTGGCGCAGCCTGCCGCGGGAGCAGCGGGACTGGATCCTGTTCACCGACGAGGAGCCGGTGGTCACCGTCCATCCCGTACGCGAGGCGGGCCGGATCCACCGCCCCTACCAGGGCAAGTACGCCAGCGCCCGGCGGCTGGTGCTCAAGGCGTACGCGTCCTCGGCCAGCGAGAAGAGCCGCCTGCGCGCCGAACGGTTCATGACCGCCCGCACCTGCCCGCTCTGCGGCGGGCGGCGGCTGCGTCCCGAGGCGCTGGCGGTCACGTACGCGGGCCGCACCGTCGTCGAGCTGGCCGCGATGCCGATGGGCGAACTGGCCGGCGTGCTCCGCCCGCACCGGGACGAACCAGGACCGGCGGGGGCGCTCACCCGCGACATCCTCGACCGCATCGAGGTGCTGGACGAGCTGGGCCTGGGCTACCTGAGCGTGGCCCGGCCCGCGCCGACCCTGTCCAGCGGCGAGCTGCAGCGGATCCGGCTGGCCACCCAGCTGCGCGCCGGGCTGTTCGGCGTCGTGTACGTGCTGGACGAGCCCTCGGCCGGCCTGCACCCCGCCGACTCCGCCGCGCTGTCGGACCTGCTGCGCCGCCTGCGCGACACCGGCAACACCGTCTGCCTGGTCGAGCACGACATGGACGTCGTGCGCCAGGCCGACTGGGTGGTGGACGTCGGCCCCGGCGCGGGCGGCGACGGCGGGCGCGTCCTGTACAGCGGGCCGGTCGCCGGGCTGCGCGAGGTCGCCGGGTCGGTGACCCGCCGCTACCTGTTCCACACCGTCGTGCCGGAACGGCCGGCGCACCGGCAAGCGGGCCGGCTGGAGCTGCGCGGGCTCACCCGCAACAACCTTCAAGGCGTGGACGTCGACGTGCCGCTGGGCGTGTTCACCGCCGTCACCGGCGTGTCGGGGGCGGGCAAGAGCAGCCTGCTGGCGGCCGTCGCCGAGGCCGCCGCCGGGGAGCGGCGGGTGGTCTGGGTGAACCAGCAGCCCATCGGCCGCACCCCGCGCTCCAACCTGGCCACCTACACCGGCCTGTTCGACACGGTGCGCAAGCTGTTCGCCGCCACCGACGGCGCGCGTGCCCACGGCTACGGCCCGGCCCGGTTCTCCTTCAACGTGCCCGGCGGACGCTGCGAGACCTGCCAGGGCGAGGGCTACGTCGCGGTCGAGCTGCTGTTCCTGCCCACGACGTACGCGCCCTGCCCCGACTGCGGCGGCGCCCGCTACAACCCCGACACGCTGCGGGTGACCTACCGCGACCGCACGATCGCCCAGATCCTGGAGATGACGGTCGACGAGGCCACCGGCTTCTTCGGCGACGTCCCCGCGGTACGCCGCCCGCTGGAGACGCTGCACGAGGTCGGGCTCGGGTACCTGCGGCTCGGGCAGCCCGCCACCGAGCTGTCGGGCGGCGAGGCCCAGCGCATCAAGCTCGCCGCCGAGCTGCAGGGCCGCCGCGCCGAGTCCACGATCTACCTGCTCGACGAGCCGTCCACCGGCCTGCACCCGCACGACACCGACGTGCTCATGGACCGGCTGCACGACCTGGTCGGCGGCGGCGGCACGGTCGTGGTCGCCGAGCACGACATGCGGGTGGTGGCGACCGCCGACCACGTCATCGACCTCGGGCCGGGAGGCGGCTCGGCCGGGGGCACGGTGGTGGCCGCGGGCACGCCGGCGCAGGTGGCCGCCAGCCCGCGCAGCCGTACCGCGCCGCATCTGAAGGGCCTGCTGTGATGCGCCGCGCGCTGTACCTGCCGCCGTTCGGGGAACTGGCCGACCCGCGGGTGCTCGCCGACCTGGCCGCCCGCGCCGAGGACGCCGGGTTCGACGGCGTCTTCCTGTGGGACCACGTCGTGCGCCCGCTGAGCCCGGGGCTGGCCGTCTGCGACGCCTGGATCGCCCTGGCCGCGATCGCCGCCGCCACCGAGCGCGTCCGCATCGGCACCAGGGTCACGCCGCTGTCGCGGCGCAGGCCGTACGAGGTGGCCAGGCAGGCCGCCGCCCTCGACCAGCTCAGCGGCGGGCGGATGGTGCTCGGCGTCGGGCTCGGCGCGGACGACGGCGGGGAGCTGAGCAGGCTCGGCGAGACCGGCGACCCGCGCGTCCGGGCGGAGATGCTCGACGAGGGCCTCGACGTCATCTGCCGGCTCTGGACCGGCCTGCCCGTCCGCCACCGGGGCCGCCACTACCGCGTCGACGACCTGGCGTTCCAGCCGCAGCCCGTGCAGCGGCCGCGGATCCCGATCTGGGTCGCCGCCCAGTCGGTCCGGCAGGCGCCGCTCCGCCGCGCCGCCCGCTTCGACGGTCTCTGTCCCGAGACCACCCCGGTCGGGCTGCGGGAGATGCTGGCCGTCGTCGCCGAGCACCGGGGCGGGCTCGAAGGCTTCGAGGTCGCGGTCGGCGTCCGGCCGGGGGTGCATCCCGGCCCGTACGAGGACGCGGGCGCGACGTGGTGCCTCATCGAGTTTCCCGAGGTCAGCAGCGTCGAGCAGGTGATGGCGGCGATGATCTGAGGCGTTTGCGCGGTGACGGCGGCGGGGTAGGCCAGTCATCGCCCGTCCGGGGTGCGCCATGACACCACCCGACCGGCGGTCCCGCGCGAGTGAGGAGCGAGCTGATGCGCCCGACCGGGCATCCCGAGAGCGGCGGCCTGCGCAGCCAGGCATGGTGGGACAACGCCGGAAATCCGGAGATGACCGCTCTCTACCTCGAACGGTTCCTCAACTTCGGGCTGACCCCGAAGGAGCTCCAGTCCGGCCGGCCGATCATCGGCATCGCCCAGACGGGCAGCGATCTGGTGCCCTGCAACCGCCACCACCTCGCCCTGGCCGACCGGGTCAGGGACGGCATCCGCGACGGCGGCGGCATCCCGCTGGAGTTCCCCGTCCATCCGCTGCAGGAGACCGGCAAACGCCCGACCGCCGCCCTCGACCGCAACCTCGCCTACCTCGGGCTGGTCGAGGTGCTCTACGGATATCCGCTCGACGGCGTCGTCCTGACGACGGGCTGCGACAAGACCACGCCCGCGTGCCTGGCCGCGGCGGCGACGGTCAACATCCCGGCGATCGTCCTGTCCGGCGGGCCGATGCTCAACGGCTACCACCAGGGCAGGCGCATGGCCGCGTCGGGGTCGGGGCTGGTGATCTGGCAGTCGAAGCGGCTGCTGGCCACCGGCGAGATCGACTACGACGAGTTCATGGCGCGCGTGGCCGCCTCCGCGCCCAGCATCGGCCACTGCAACACCATGGGCACCGCCCTGTCGATGAACAGCCTGGCCGAGGCGCTCGGCATGTCGCTGCCGTGCTGCGCGGTGATCCCCGCGCCCTACCGCCGCCGGGCGCAGATGGCCTACGACACGGGCCTGCGGGCGGTGCAGCTGGTACGCGAGGACCTCACCCCGCGCAAGATCATGACCATGCGGGCCTTCGAGAACGCGATCGTCGTCGCCTCGGCCATCGGCGCCTCCACCAACGTGCCCATCCACGTCAACGCCATCGCCCGGCACGCCGGGGTGCCGCTGACGATCCACGACTGGCAGCGCGTCGGAGCCGACGTCCCGGTGCTGGCCGACGTCGCCCCCGCCGGCGAGTTCCTGGGCGAGGACTTCTACCGGGCGGGCGGCGTGCCCGCCGTCATGCGGACGCTGCTGGCGGCCGGGCGGCTGCACGGCGAGGCCATGACCGTCTCCGGCCGTACCGTGGCCGAGAACCTGGCCGACGCCCCGCCCGGCGCCCCGGAGGTCATCCGCCCCTACGACGACCCGGTCGCCGCGCGCGGCGGGCTGCTCATCATGACGGGCAACCTGTTCGACTCGGCCGTCATGAAGACCTCCGTCCTCAGCGACGAGTTCCGCGCGGTCCGCGACTACCGCGCGATCGTCTTCGAGGGGCCCGAGGACTACCACGCCCGCATCCAGGATCCGGAGCTCGGCGTGGACGAGGGCTGCATCCTCGTCATCCGCTACACCGGGCCGATCGGCTATCCCGGGTCGGCCGAGGTGGTCAACATGGAGGCGCCGTCCGCGCTGCTGCGGCTGGGCGTCACCACGCTGCCCACACTCGGCGACGGCCGCCAGAGCGGCACCTCCGACGCGCCGTCCATCCTCAACGCCAGCCCCGAGGCCGCCGCCGGGGGCAACCTCGCCATCCTGCGCACCGGCGACCTCGTCCGCGTCGACGTGGACAACGCGCGCGTCGACGTGCTGCTGACCGAGGAGGAGATCGCCGCACGGTGGGCCCGTCACACGCCGCCGGCGCTGGAGAACCAGACGCCGTGGCAGGAGATCTACCGCGCCACGGTCGGGCAGCTCGACGGCGGGGGATGCCTGGAGCTGGCCCTGTCGTACCAGGACCTCGTACACACCAAGGGGCTTCCCCGTGACTCGCACTGACGCCAGAGGCACCATCATGATCGCCGACTCCGACTTCGGCGACGTGGACATCGAACGCGCGATCGTCGAGGCCGCCGGGTTCGAGCTCCGCGCCGAGCAGTGCAAGAGCGAGGACGAGGTGATCGAGAAGGGCCGGGACGCCGACGGCGTCCTGACCCAGTACGCGCAGATCGGCTCCCGCGCCGTCGAGGCGTTCACCCGCTGCCGGGTGATCGCCCGCTACGGCACGGGCGTGGACATCGTCGACGTCGACGCCGCGACCAGGCACGGCATCCAGGTCACCAACGCGCCGAACGAGTGGTGCGCCGAGGAGGTCGCCGACCACGCCGTCGCGCTCTGGCTGGCCGCCGCCCGCAAGATCTGCCAGTACGACCGCGCCACCCGGCGCGGCGTGTGGCGCTGGCAGAGCGGCGAGCCGATCCTGCGGCTGCGCGGGCGGGTGTTCGGATTGCTGTCCTTCGGCGCCATCGCCCAGCTCATCGCCGCCCGCGCGCGGCCCTTCGGCGTCGAGGTCTGGGCGCACGACCCCTTCATGGACGACTCCCAGATCCTCGCGCACCACGTGCGGCCGGTGTCGTTCGACGAGCTCGTGGCGGGCGCCGACTACCTGGTGATCCAGGCCCCGCTCACCCCGGGGACGCACCACGCCTTCGACCGCGCGACGCTGCGCAGGATGAAGCCGGACGCGATCCTCGTCAACACCGCGCGCGGCCCGATCGTGCAGGACGAGGCGCTGTACCAGGCGCTCACCGAGGGGTGGATCGCCGGCGCGGCCATGGACGACCTGGAGGAGGAGCCGGCCAAGCAGCGCGACTGGCGTCCGGACAACCCGCTGTTCACGCTGCCCGGCGTGATCGTCACCCCGCACGCCGCCTACTACTCCGAGCAGGCGGTGGAGACGGTGCGGCGGTTCGCCGCCGAGGAGGCCGTCCGGGTCCTGACCGGGCAGGCGCCGCGCAGCCCCGTGAACGACGTGACGGCCCGGCCCTGACGGGCGGTCGGGTGGTCCCGGCGCCGTAGCCGCGGGGGAGCGTACGACGGCGGGAGTAGCGCCGACCGTCTCCGGCCGTACGACGACGGCGGCGGGCGCGGGCGGCGAGGATCGGGACGGCAGCCACCCTCACTCCCTCAAGGACGCCGAATGGGCATCACCTGCGAGCGCGACCTCGCCGACTTCCTGACCGCCTACACCCGGGACATGGCCGTCTCCCCCGAGGAGCCCGCCACGATCATCGACCGCTACTTCGTCCCGGACTTCGAGTACTGCAACGACGGGCTCGTGATCGACCGGCAGCGCATGATCGACCACGTCCGCCCCGTCCGGCGGCAGGTCGACCAGGAGGCGATGGCGACCGGCGACGGGGCCGGGGTCGAGATCCACGAGACGCTGGTCTCCGGCGACCGGATCGCCGCCCGGTGGACCCTGCGCACGAGGCTGCGCAAGGGCACGACCTTCACGGCGGAGGTCTTCATGTTCGGCCGCCTGGCCCCGGACGGCCGCATCCGCCGCATCGACCAGACCACCAGGCGACTGGACGAAGCCGGGTAGCCGCGCGAGCGGTTCAGCCCGTCCGGCGGCTGGCCCGCCACTCCGGGGCCAGCACGGACCAGACCTCGACGTCGTGCCGGACGCCCCGGTGGGGGTAGCTCTCGCGCAGGACGCCGTCCTTGCTCATCCCGAGCCGCCGGGCCACGGCGATGCTGGCGGTGTTGCCGGCCGCGGCCTGCCACTCCACGCGATGGATGCCGCGTTCCTCGACGGCCCAGTCGATGATCACGCGGACGGCCCTGGTCACCAGCCCCTTGCCCGCCGCCGACGGCTCCAGCCAGCAGCCCGCCTCGGCGGTGCCGAGCCGGACGTCCATCGTCCGGAACAGCACGCCGCCGACCAGCCTGCCGCCGGTCCAGATGCCGTAGATGCGCCCGGTGTCGGCCGCGGCCTTGTCCGCGTACGCCTGCAGCACCGACCTGGCGGACTCCAGGTCGGTGACGAGGTCGGGCAGGGAGATGAACCGTCCGATGAACTCGCGTCCGCGGTCCATGTGGCGCAGGAACTCCTCGGCCCGCCAGGGCTCCAGCGGACGCAGCTCCGCGCCGTCGTCGCCCAGGGAGATCGCGAACATTGCTGCCTTTCCGTCCAGGATTCACCCGTCTTGCGGGGGAATCCTCTCACGGGCGGCCGGCCCGTTGATCTCGGCGGGGCGGGCACGGCCTGCAGGTAGGTCAGCACCGCCATGACGCGCCGGTTGTGGTCGTCGGAGGGAGGCAGGCCGAGCTTGGCGAAGATGTTGTTCGTGTGCTTGCCGACCCTGGGGTTATGGGGTCGTGTGGCAGAGACTTCGGATCTTTTCTGATTCTCCGTACAGTCGGCGGCCGCCGACCGCGGTTGTCTGCGGAGCAGGCTGCACTAGCTCAGGAGCTGTAGGACGCCCGGGTCAAGACGGAGCAGCAGATCGACGACCTGTTCGGCGTGCCGTGCTCCACCGTGTACGGGCGTGATCCCGCACCGGGGCCGGCTACCGGGCTGGGCGGGCGATCAGTGCCTCTATGCCGTCCAGCAGGAGGTCGAGGCCGAACCGGAAGTCGGCGTCCTCCGTCCAGCCGGTGGAGTCCCTGAGCAGGCCGGAGCGCATCATGGCCGACAGTGCCGGGTACGTCGCGGGGTCCAGGACCTCGGTGAGCACCTCGCCGTACTCGGCGGCTCCCTCGGCCCTGGCCGCGGGGGCCTTGCCGCCGGCGCCGAGCGAGTGCGTGAGTGTGGCCACGGTGAGGGCGTAGCCGCTCAGCACCGTGGCGGCGTTGAACTTCTGGCCGTCGTCCAGCCCGGTGTCGGACAGCGCGTCCAGGGCCCGGTCGAGCCAGAGCAGCCGCCGCGGGCCCATGGGCGGGGTGCTCTGGCGCAGATCCAGCAGCCAGGGCCGGGACAGCAGGAGGTCGCGGGTGAGCCGGGTCCAGGTGGCGAGGTAGTCGCGCCAGGCCAGGTTCCCGCGTTCGGGCGGTGCGGGCACGGCGCTGTCGGCCATGACGGTCAGCAGTTCGTCTTTGTTGCCGACGTAGCGGTAGAGCGCCATCGGAGCGAGGCCCACCTGGGCGGCGACGTTGCTCATGGAGACGGCGGCCAGCCCCTCGGCGTCGGCGATCTCGATGGCGGCGGTCGTGATCGTGGCCAGGTCCAGGCGCGGCCTCGGGCCTCTGCGCGTGATGGGTTCGCGGCCCCACATCCGCGCCACGACGGGTGGCAGCTCTGCCATCGAACATCCTCTCGCGCGGCCGGAATCTGTGTACGTCATATAGCCTGATAATCGTGTATGACGTACAGAGTAGACCGTACACCATGAGGGAGGCGTCATGGAGATCCGTACCTTCGCACCGAGCGACCGCGCCGAGCTGCGCGAGCTGTTCGAGCGCGTGGGCGAGGGCGCTCCCACGGCAGCTCTGTGGGGGCACACGGACTCGGAGGCGGCCGTCTACCTGGACCCCTACATGGAGCTGGAGCCGGACTCGCTCTTCGTCGCCGTCGCCGGGGGCGCCCTGGTGGGCTACCTGACGGGATGCCTCGACAGTGCGCGGTTCCCCGGCGAGGGCGAGCGCATGGAGCAGGCGATGCGGACCTACCGGCTGGTCTTCCGGCCCAGGCCCGCGGCCTTCTTCGCGCGCAGCCTGGCCGATCTGGCGTGGGCCGCGATCCGCAGGCAGCCCGGCGCCGGCGAGCTCACCGACGCCAGGTGGCCCGCGCACCTGCACATCAACGTGGCGCCCGAGGCGCGAGGGACCGGCGCCGCCGACGGGCTGATGACCCGATGGCTCGACCGGCTCAGGAAGGCCGGATCCCCCGGCTGCCACCTGCAGACCCTGGTCGAGAACACCCGGGCGGTGCGGTTCTTCGAGCGCATGGGGTTCGCCGAGCACGGCCCGGCGTCACTGGTGCCCGGCCTCCGCCACGACGGCCGGCGGGTCCACCAACGGACGATGGTCTGGAGCGCCGACCGCGCCGCCGAGGAGGCGGGAGCGCGGACGTCCGCCAGGCGTCAATAGTCCCAGGCCGCCGCACCGCCACCATCGTTGGCCGCCGTACCGGACATCGAGCGGTTCCTGCACACCAGCTACGACCAGTTCGCCACCAAGGCGGCGGTGGCGAACGTCCTGCCGCTGCTGGCCGAGCGCTTCGCCCGCCAGCGGCTGCACGCCTCGGCCCGCGTGGAAGGGGATGGGGGAGGTGAAGGGTGGCCGATCGTGCGGAAGTTGGCGTCCATCCGGATCTTGGTCATCGTACGCTGCCGCATCATCGCCAGCCAGGCGTTGACGAGGCCGGCGCCGAGCAGCGTCAGGACCCAGCCGGTCGCCAGGTCGTCGTCGATCGCCCTGGACAGCAGGTACGGCGGCAGCGTCAGGCCCACCGTCCACAGGGTGCCCAGCGTCGCGCCCAAGGCGACCCGGCCCTTCTGCGCCCACGCCAACCAGCACAAATACCGAGCAGCCGCCTTCGCGGCGATCACGCTAGGCCATGGCTTCACCGGCCCGCCGAAGGGGGTCGCTTGCAGCGGCCGACCCAGGATGATCGGCCCCGACTCCGTTCGCCGACCTGACGTTCCGCCCACGGCGACGCCGACACCGTGACCAAGCAGACCCACTCGGTCTGCTGCGCCACGGTGGGGAAGCCGGAGGAACCGGCGGCCGCAGAGCCGGACCTGGCCGAGGTGTCCCCAGGGTGCTGTGCAGGCCCTCGCCTGGCGCGGGCGCGCGAACAGCCACGCCCCGCCGGTTGCTCACTGCGTACTCGCAGATGAAGATCGTCCTGATGACGCGGCCCAGTTCCTCGAGCGCCTGGTACGAGGGGGCGTGCCTGGATTGCGAGATCGCAGAGAACGGACGCATCTCAGAGGCGGTCACCCATGAAACAGACCCCCGTCCATCCCCGGACCGCGTGACTGAGCACGCGGTCCGGGACGTGGTTCATCGCGTCATGCGGAGGCCGCGTCGGAGTGGACCCCCTGGTCAAGCAGGGCGTTGATCATCTCCTGGAGTTGATCGCGTCCGATGGTGCCGAGTGCGCCGGTCAGGGCCTGGGCGAGCTTGTCGAACGGGTCGTCCATCGGCAGTTCCTTCACCTTCTCGGCCAGTTCCGCCACGCTCCACAGCCCGTCTTTGTGGATGTGGGCGCCGAGGGACCAGCCATGATTGACCGTGACCGTTCCGCCCCGTACCGACAGCAGCTGGCCGGTGAGCGGGCAGGCCGCGCCGGCCAGGTAGGCGGCGACAGGTGCGCAGGCGGCCGGGTGCAGTGGGTCGAACCGGCCCACCGGCGGTTCCTCGCTCATGCCGGGAACGGCGAGAGTGAGGCGGGTCCGGGCCATCGAGGGCGAGATGCAGTTGACCCGCACGCCGTACCGGCCGAGTTCGAGGGCCGCCACGGTGGTCAGCGCCGCGACCCCGGCGTTGCCTGCCGCATAAGAGGCCTGCGCGGGCAGGGGGTTGAGCAGCCCGGAGCCGGAGGAGGTGTTGACCACGGCGCGGTCGGCGTGGACCCCTGCCTGATACCGGTCGCGCCAGTGGCGGGCCGCCCAGTGCGTCACCGCGAAGGTGCCCTTCAGCTTGACGGCCGCGACGTCGTCGAAGTCCTCCTCCGACAGGTCGGTCAGGCCCATGTTCCGTTCGATGGTCGCGTTGTTGACCACGACGTGCAGGTCGCCGAAGGACTCCAGAGCCGTCTCCACCATGTGGCGGGCGCCGTCCCAGTCGGTGACGCTGTCGGTGTTGCCCACGGCCTGTCCGCCGTGCGCGATGATCTCCGCGACGACCTTCGCGGCTACGCCGGCGTCGCCGCCCGTGCCGTCTATGGCGACGCCGGGGTCGTTGACCACGACCTTCGCGCCTTCGGCGGCGAAGAACAGCGCCTCTTCCCGCCCGATGCCGCGCCCCGCTCCGGTGATGAGGACGACGCGTCCGTCCAGACTTCCCATGAACGATCTCCCTTCACTGACTGCAGTCTATGTACTAATTCACAGTATGCATTAATTCAGGAGATGTCATAGACTGCCCTGCGTGGTGGAGAAGCACGGACTGCGAGAGCGCAAGAAGCAGCGCACCCGGCAGGCACTGATCGAGGCGGCGGTGCGCCTGTTCGAGGACAAGGGCTACGACCAGGTGACGGTGGCCGAGATCGCCGACGCCGCGGAGGTGTCCCCCCGCACCTTCTTCCTCCACTTCCAGACCAAGGAGGATGTGCTTCTGGCCAATGCCGACGTGCGCGTCGATCTGGCGCTGCAGGCGATCGCCGAGCGCCGCGCCGGGGAAGGGCTGCCTGAGGTGCTGGTGCGGGCGATGGACCAGATGATCGCCGATACCTGGGACAGCGACCTCCCCAGCGGGCTCGCGGCACTGCGGGCACGGCTGGCGGCCTCGGTGCCGGCGCTACAGGCCCGGCTGCTTCAGCGATACCTCACGGCGCAGGCCGAACTGGCCCAGGCTCTGCAGCGGGCATTCCCCGGCAGACTCGACACGATCACCGCCTCCGCCTTGGTCGGCGCAATGGTGGGCGCGGTCAGCGCATCCGCAGTGACCGCGCTGCAGCGCGGCGACGGACCCGGCGAGGTGCGGAACGCCATGCGGCAGGCCATGGCTCTGGTGGCGCAATCCGTCGCCTGACCCCGTCCATCCGGGTATGTGTCGAAGCCGTCACTGGCTCGCGTGGGGGAGGCGATTCACCGTCACAGGTGATCAATTGTCCTCAAGGTGCGTGGAAGGTGCAGGTATGGCGATCAGCCTCTTGCACGCGGCCCCGGCCACCGGCGACACCGCACAACCCGTCCCATGCTGGGCACTCCGTACCGCCTGAGCGCTTCCCTGGGTGCTGCTGGTTGGCGGCGCTACTCGGCATCGGTCTGGTGCGCGGTACACGCCGTCGCCGACCCCGCCCGGCGCCAGGTCTGGAGCACCCGCTACATGCACTCCGGTCACGGCGACGAGTTCAGCTTCCGCGATGCCATGTCGGCCGCGCGAGCGGCGATGACATCGGCCAAGGACATGCACCGCGCCACCACCTTCGTCATCAGGCTGGACCTCAGCGACGACGACGCCATTACGCCCGCGGCCACGATGCAGGGTGATCGAGCCGGTGGCCATCCTCCTACAGGACCCGTCCGAGCAGGACCGGCAAGCCCTCGCCGACCTGATCAACCAGTTCGCGCAGCAGGAATCCGCCCCTGAGCGGCAGCTGACGGCCTGGGAGGCGCCCGAACCCCTGGGGGCCTCCTGGTCCGACAGTGAGCCGCTGGGCGCGACCACGCTCGCCTGCACGGCTTCCTTGTCGAGACAGATGACCGCCGCTTGCTGTCGGCGTACAGGCAAAGGCACACAGGCAAGTACAGGCAGACATGCAACCCAACTGCTCAGAGCCCGAGCGGTGAGGGCCTGAGGTGGGGATCACGTGACCGTACCGCGGGCGCGGAGCACCGCAACACCGTCGCCTTCGAGCTCGTTCCAGTAGCCGGCGCGTCCGGTCATCGCCATCGTCAGCGCCACTGTCGGGCCGGCCACGAGAGCGCCGGAACCGGTCTCGAAGGGGCCGTCGTTCGCGACGAGACGCAGGCCGCGGATCCGGCCCTTGGCCAGGACCACCATGTCCGTGCGCCGGTAGTAGTGGGCTATCCGCGTGAGCAGGTCGATCGGATAGTCGCGTCGGATGCCCAAAGGTCGCCGGATGTCCTCTCCGTGCACGATCGTCTCGCCCAGCATCGCCATGACCGGCAAGGGGGGCTTGGTCGTGCTGGTGATGATGCGGCGGAACCTGGCAAGCGTCTCGGCCGGGGTCGCGCCCAGTTGTTCGGCCAGCCGTATGGCCACCTGTTGATCGAAGTCGAATCGGCAGCGGATGACGCCGGTCAGCCACCGTACCGGCGTGAGGCTCGCCCCAGAGGTCATGTGCGCCAGCACCTCGCGGACCGTCAGCCCGGCGCACAGGGACGGCGTGGCCCATCGCTCATCGGTCAGATCCGCGAGGTCGGCCGCCAGGGCCGCCCGTTCGGCGTGGACCAGCGACCAGAGGTGGACCTTGTCGATGGGTTCGGGTGTGAACTCGATCATGGTCAGCGGCTCACCAGACCGACGCGATTGCCGTCGAGGTCGGCGAATACCGCGATGCGCCCCAGGGGCGTCTGAGTCGGCTCCAGGACCCGGCTGCCGCCCAGCCGTTGCGCACGAGCGAGCGCGGCCTCGACGTCGTCAACCGGGAAGTAGACCACGATCCCCGTATACGGGCTGTTCGGACCGGCCTGGCCGATCCCTCCCGCAGGACGGCCGCCGTCGTCGCCGATGAGTGCGTAGGTCTCGTCGATGGCGTTCACCTCCCAGCCGAACATTTTCTGATGGAAGCCTCGCGCTTGCCGAGCATCGAGTGTGGAGATGTCGAACCATTCGGCTGCGGGGCGAGATCCGGTCGACGTCATGGCAGTCCTCTCTGGCGGGGCCGGGCCGGTGTGGCCCGTCACCTGGTAGGACTGCCGCTGTAGGGCACAATCGTCGCTCATGGGGGAAATATCTTTCGGGCTCCCGGCGGATCCGGTGCGAAGCGGTCAGGAGGCTGACCTGGCCCGAGCTCGTACGGGGGACGATGCCGCCTTCGCGCGCCTGGTCGGGCCGCTGTACCAGGAATTGCATGCCCATTGCTATCGCATGCTGGGCTCGACTCACGACGCCGACGACGCCCTGCAGGAAGCCCTGCTGCGCGCCTGGCGAGGGCTCGCGCGGTTCGAGGGCCGCGGCTCGTTGCGCTCGTGGCTCTACACCGTGGCCACCCGCACCTGCCTGGACCTGGTCGCCTCCCGCGCCAAGCGGGCGCTGCCCGCCGACCTTGGCTCATCCAGCGACCGGGCCGTGCTGGACGCTGCCCCCTTGACCGACGTCGCCTGGTTGGCGCCCTACCCCGATCAGGGCCTCGCCGACGGCCGCGCCGCCCCCGAAGCGCGTTACGAGCGGCGCGAGTCCGTCGAACTCGCTTTCGTCGCTGCCCTGCAGCACCTGTCGGGCAACCAGCGGGCCGCGCTGCTGCTGTTCGACGTTCTCGGGTTCTCCGCCGCCGAGATCGCCACCATGATAGGCACCTCGACCACGTCCGTGAACTCCGCCCTGGCGAGGGCCCGCAGGCTCATTGCCGAGAAGACCCCCTCGATGAGCCAGCAGCAGGCGCTGCGGAAGATCGGCGACGCCAAGGTGCACAAACTCGTGGCGGCGTTCGCGACGGCGTTGGAACGCGGCGACATCGACGCCCTGGTGCCCCTGCTGACCGAGGACGTCACCTGGTCCATGCCGCCTCTGGCGCACTGGTACAAGGGGTTGGCGGCCGTCACCGACTTCGCCCTGCAAGTCCCCATCACCAGCTGTCCAAGCTGGCGCACCCTTCCAACCAGCGCCAACGCCCAGCCCGCCGTGGCCTTCTACCTCGGCGGCGACGTCGCCGGGCCGCACACCGCCTGGTCGATCACCGTGTTCGCGCTCCGCGGCCCGCGCATCTGCGAGATCGTCTCGTTCCTCGGTCCCGACCACTTCCCACCCTTCGCGCTGCCCGCCTCACTTCCCTGACCGCGAAACCGCAGGCGTTGGCTGAGAATCGCATCGGCCACTTCTCTGCCCGTAGAAGTGAAGGGTCGATGCGTCAGACGGTGGGACGAGATACCCGCTCTGGGTGTGCTCGCCGGCTGCGGCCGGGGTGTTGGCCGGCAAGCGGGCCACCTCGCACTGGGGGCGGGTGCGGCACCTGGAGGGCTCGGCAGCACGGCAGTCGAGGAGCGGGTCGTCTTCGATGGAAAGATCGTCACCGCGGCAGGGGTGTCGTCGGGGATCGACATGGCGTTGACGTTGCTGGCCGGGGAAGCCGGGGAGCGGATGGCGCAGACGGTTCAGCTCGCCATCGAATACAACTTGGCTCCGCCGCATGACATGAAGACGCCGGGCGAGCTCAAGGAGGAGGCGCTGCGGGTGATCCCGATGCAGTGACCGGCGCGGATCGCATGGGCGCCTCCGGCACCAGATAGCACACCAGGAGCTTGAGGAAGAAGAAGACGGTGAACCAGTCCAGGGTCTCCGGAACCGGCAGGGCCGTCAGGTTGACCAGCACCGCGGCCATATAGGCGGCCATGGCAGCGGGCCGCTTGGCCTCCAGTCGGACCATCTCGATGAGCAGAGCGCCCGCCAGCAGAAGGGCGGAATTGGTCAGAAACCACCCCCATGCGGCGTCCAGCACCACGAACGCCATGGCCGCCAGGTAGACGAGGTGTGCGGCGACGAACCCGAGCCGCGCGCGCGAGGGTTTGTGGTGGTACCACCTCTTGGCCGCGTTGGTCGCGTTGGTCATCACGCCGCCCACGAGATCGAGGCCGATGACCAGCATGACGAGCCATTGCGGCCAGCCACCCTGGATCGGCGCCAGGAGCAGGTGCCAGCCGAGCAGCGCCATGCACGCGAGCGAGCCGGCGATCTCCATCCGCTGCTCCGCCCGGCTCTTGCCCGGCCCCATGAACCGCTCGAACGCACCCCTCCATCCCGGCGGCGTGGCGGGGATGGTCCAGTCGATCTCAGCTCTCATCGGGCTTGCTCCACATCCCTCGCACCAGGCTCCAGATCACATCCGGTACGGCGGAGCCCTGGCGTAGCCTTGCGGCAGCCCAGACGTCGGCGGCGCGCAGGACGGCGGCGGTGGCGGCGAGCATGAGCTCGCGATCCACGTCGGACCTGATCACGCCGAGGGCTCGCCCGTTGTCGAGCACGGGGGCCAGCCAGGGCGCGGGGTCCTGGGCCGTGCTCGCGTCGAGCAGCGCCAGGTCATCGGGATGGGCCAGGCCGTGCGCGGTCAGCCGGCCGGAGGCCGCCTGCAACTGCTCCCAGAACTCTTCGGCCGAGCCGGCGTCCGGCCAGTCCCCGAGCGCCTGGGATATCCGCGCGTGCACATCCTCGATCACCCCGGCGAACAGGTCTTCCTTGCCGTCGAAGTACTGGTAGGCCGACGTTTTGGAGATCCCGAGCTCGGCGATGATCTTGTTGTAGGAGGCGCGGTCGGCGCCGTCCCGGGCGAAGTGTTCCCTGGCGACCTGCAGGATCCCCTGCGGTGGTCGGAATCCCCGCTGGTTCGGCACCAGGTGGAGGGCAGGATGGCCGGCCTCGAAGGGCCGTACACGACCGCGCGCCTCATGGCCGACATGAGCCGCGTGCTTGTTCCGCCGTTCTCGGTGCGGGAGCAGGTGGAGTCCTCCCGGCGCGGTGTCTTTCCTGACTGGCCCTTCGACATTCCCGGCGGCTGGTGGATCGCCGCCTCCTGGGCGCTCGTCTTCTTCGCCGTGCTCTGTTCCACGCCTCGACTTGCCAACCGGTGGGCTTGGTTCTGGCTATTCACCGTCGGGCATCGAACATCCCCCGCACGCGAGTGGGCGCGTGCGGCCGACCTGTGCACCATGGCGGCCGCCATGGTTGACACCGCCGGCGCGTTTCCGCAGTTCAGGGCGTTGACCGCCCGGCCGTGATCGTTACTTCTGTGTGCCAAGGTGCTCTTGGCGCGCTCGCCCATCGTGTCCACCGCGGCGAACGCCAGGTCCTTCGGCAGCAGCCTGAGGTTGGGCACTGCCCCGAACGCGGATGATCACGTCAGGGAGTTGCGAAGCGCGCGGCGATCGTCCGGGCTGCTTCGTCGACCGCTCGCAACTGCTCTTCCTTGGTGATCGACCACGTACCGTGCGTGAGGCGCGGCCAGAAGATCGCGGACGCGATCATGCCGAGGAACTGTGCGGATGCCAGATCCGGATCATCGATGTCGGCGCTTCCCGCGGAGTGTGCCTCCCGCAGATAGCGCCCCAGCGCCTGCAGTACGGGCAGCGTGCCGAAGTCGAAGGTCCGCTCGCGCAGTTCGGGGAAGTGGTGCGATTCGGCGATCACGGTTCGCATCAGGGCGACCATGCGAGGACGAGTCAACAGTTCCGCATACGCGCGACCTAGGACCACCAAGCCCGCGTAGAGGTCGCCGGTTGGGATCTCGACCGGCTCCGGAGCCGGCGATCCGCCTGCCGCGAGCACCGTTGCCTCGAAGAGCTCGGCCTTGGTCGGGAACTGCTTGAAGAGCGTTGCCTTGGACACCCCTGCGCGCTCGGCGACACGTGCCAGGGGCGTGCGGTCGTACCCGAACTCCAGGAAGAGCTGCGCGGCGGCGCCGAGGATCGCCTCGCGATTGGTCGCGGCCACCGCACGGTGGTACGAGGAGCGTCCCTGTGTCATCCGTTCAGCATCTCATCGAGGCGAGTTCCTTGACTCACCATTACGAACACGATTAGGTTAATAGAGGTGAGTCGATCGACTCACCTCTCGGAGATAGGAGCGGCTCATGGCTACCGTGATCGTCCACGCGACCATCACTCTTGACGGGTTCATGGCAAAGGAGGACGGCGGGGTCGACTGGATGTTCGGCCGGCCCTCCGCTCCCGAGGATGACGCCGTCGTCGAGTCAGTGATGAGCCGGATCGGCGCGGTGGTCGGCGGCGCGAACAAGACCCAGACCATCGAGGACGGCGAGATCCCGTATGGCGGCATGCTGAAGGTCCCGGTCTACCTGATGACCCACAGCGCCCATGAGCCGATCGAGCGCGACGGCATCACGTACAACTTCGTCGTCGACGACATCAACGAGGCCGTCAGGCTGGCCACGCAAGCGGCCGGGGACGGCTGGGTCAGCCTGCTCGGAGGAAGCATCGCACGACAGTGCCTGCGGCTGGGTCTCGTCGACGAGCTCCACCTGGACGTTGCGCCGGTCCTGCTCGGCGACGGCATCTCGCTGTTCGCCGGCCTTGGGCGGCACATCGAGCTTGAGCGCCTCGATACATCAGCCTTCGCGAGTGAGGCTCATCTTCGCTACCGAGTCCTCCGTTAGCCAGAGTTGCAGGTCCTCCGAGCCATCGGGAGCCGCGGTGCCAGGCGGCTACGGTCAGCAGCGCCCTGCCTCACATCGAGACAGGCTGAGCAGGAGACGACCTCACCAGTACCGAGGCCGGAAGAGAGAAAAGGAAGAGGGCCACGCCCAAACCGGCCCCATCGCATCAGTTCAGAGCGTGTTTGAGAAGATCGTTTATGCACGGCGTGGCAGTGACGGCCAGCTCGTGGGCGGCCAAGGCGGCCGAATGCCCCCGCAGCGCAACCCTCAGACCTGACCGACGCCCAATGGGACCTCATCACGCCTCTGCTTCCCGAGCCCAACAGCGGCGGCCGCCCGGAGCAGCCCCCGCGCCGGGAGATCGTCAATGCCATCCTGTACGTGGTCCGTTCCGCCTGCCCGTGGCGGTATCTGCCCACTGACCTGCCTCCCTGGCAGACCGTGTACCGGTACTTCCAGCAGTGGGAGCAGGCCGGCGTGACCGAGGCCCTGCTGCGCGAGCTGCGCATCAAGGCCCGCCGCCAGGACGGCCGCGACGACGAGCCGTCCGCCGGCATCATCGACTCCCGAAGCGTCAAGGACGCCGACACCGTCGGGCGTGACAGCCGCGGCCATGACGCCGGCAAGACGGTCAACGGCCGCAAGCGGTTCATCATCACCGACACCACCGGCCTGCTGGTCACCGTCGCGGTGATGGCGGCGAGCCGGCAGGATCGTGACGGTGCCAAGACCGCCTTGCTGTCGGCGTATCTGGCGACCCCGATCCGGCACGTCTTCGCCGACCAGGGGTTCGCCGGCCGGTTGGTGGACTGGGTCCGCGACACCCTGCGTACAAGGTTGGAGATCGTCCGCAAGCCCGCTGATCAGCGAGGCTCCACCACCCATCGCACGGCGATGGGTGGTGGAGAGGACACTGGTTTGGCTGACCGCCTGTCGCCGTCTGGCCCGCGACTACGAACGAGACCCGAAGATCTCCGAGGCCGTCATCCGCTGGGCTGCCATCGCCGGTATGGCCTGCCGTCTCACCCGCACGGGCGCCGCTCGGCGACAAGCCAGAATCGGCTGCGACTAACGAAGACCGCCGATCTCAAACACTCACTCCGTGTAATGGCGCAAAATCCAACGGATATGCCTCTCACCTGCCACCTGGCCCGCGCGCCACCACCTCGCCGGCTCGCGCCCGCCGCGTCAAATGCCCGAGGCGCGAGCTCTGGTCCGCCGGGTGCTGGAAGTGACGACCACCGTGCCCGCGCTCGTCAGCGACCATCGCTTCGACATTCCCGGCTGCCAACCCTTGATCTGGAGCATGGCCTCGAAACCGGCCACCTGCGCGGCGAGCCGGCGAAGCCGCGGTTGCACATCGATCGGCTGTCGGCTGCGCAGGTGCGGGACAAGGTGGGAGAGAACCAGGACCCAGGAACGTTCGCCAGGGGCACATGAGCCTTCATGGGCGCTTGCTGTATGAATGATCGCAACTGAGGTGATTCATCACGCAAGGCACGGACCAGGTGAGCGGAGGCGGTCTCGATGGCGGACGGCGACACGGCCGCGGGACGGGTGATCTCCCCGATCCTGATCGGACGCAAGGAGGAGCTTCGCCGCCTGGTCGCGGCGGTGAGCCGGCCGCCCGCGGTGGTCGTGCTCGAAGGCGAGGCCGGTATCGGCAAGAGCAGGCTGTTGGCCGAGCTGGCGGCGCTGCCCGTGATGGCCGGCAGGCTGCTGCTGCGCGGCGGTGCCCGGCGCATCCGGGAACCTTTCCCTCTGGGCCCCCTGATCGAGGCGCTGCGCGGCACCGGCGACGCGCTGGCGCGCGCCGAACTGTCGCCGGTCGCGGGCGCGCTGCGCGCTCTGCTGCCCGAACTGGAATCCGTGCTGCCGCCTGCGCTGAAGCCCCTGGACGACCGGGCCGCCGAACGTCACCAGCTGTTCCGCGGCCTGGCCGAGGTGCTGCGGGCGCTCGGCCCCGTCGTCCTGGTGGTGGAGGATCTGCACTGGGCCGACGAGCAGACGATCGAATTCCTCGCCTACGCGCTGGCGGTCCCGCTGCCGGAGATGTCGCTCGTGCTCGCCTACCGGGGGGAGGAGGCGGACGGCTCGGTCCGGGAGGTGACCGGGCGTCCCGCGGACCCGGTCTTCCACGATCACATCCTGTTGAAGGCCCTGGACGCCGCGCAGACCGGCGCGATGGCCGCGGCGATACTGGGCGAGGCGGGCGTCACCGCGGACTTCGGCGCGCATCTGCATGAGCTTTCGTCGGGGCTCCCGCTGGCCGTCCAGGAGTTGATGGCGCTGCTGCGGGCGCGCGGCGCGCTGATCAGGCTGCGCAGCGGGCGGTGGGCGCGCAAGGCGGTGGCCGAGCTCGACGTGCCGCCGGGCGTCCGCGACTCGGTGCGTGAACGGGTGGCACGGCTGCCCGAGGTGGCGCGGGTCGTCGCGGAGGCGGCGGCGGTGCTGCATGTACCGGTGCGGCTGGAGGAACTGGCCGCGGTAAGCGGGCTGACCAGGGCCGACACCGTGGCGGGGGCGGACGAGCTGCTGGTCTCCGGCCTGCTGGTCGAGCAGGCCGGAATGGTGGCGTTCCGGCACGTACTCACCGCCCAGGCGGTATACGGGGCGATCCCGCTCGGCCGGCGACAGGAGCTGCACGCGCGGGCCGCCGCGGCCGTGCGGGCCCTGAATCCGGTGCCGCTCGGCCAGGAGGCCCACCACCTGCGCCGGGCCGGACGGCTGGCCGACTGGGTGGAGGCCGCCGAACAGGCAGCGGAACAGGCCTCGCAACTCGGCGACGACGCCGAGGCAGTCCGCATTCTGGAGGACGTCCTGCGCCACGCGCCCCTCGCCCCGGAACGCCGAAGCCGCCTGGCGGTACGGCTGGGATGGGCCGCCGCCCAGGTGCTGCGCCCGCCGAAGGTCATCGACCTGCTGTCGCAGGCGCTGGAGTCGGAGCAACCGGGCCCGCTACGCGGCCAGCTGCACTTTCTCATCGGATTGCTCCAGGAAAGACTCGGCGAGGACCCCGGCGCGCAGCGCCGCGCCTTCACCGCCGCCGTCGACGACCTCGCGGGCCAGCCCGAGCTCGCGGCATGGGTGATGGCGGCGCTCGGCCGGCCGATGGACGCGCGGGTGCCGCTGGCCGAGCACATCGTGTGGCTGGAGCGGGCGCTGGCGGTGGTGCCGGCGATCGGCAACCCGGTCGAGGAGGTGTTCATCCTCGGCAAGATCGCGACCTCGCTGGGCGGGTACGGCGACCCCCGCTGGCTGGAACTGACCAGGGAGGTGCGCCGCAGGACCGGCGGCCGGCCACGGCACCGGCAGGAGGTGGGCGCCTACCGATCCATCGCGGAGAACGCCTGTCTCGCAGGGAACTACGAAGTCGCCGCCACCCTGCTGACCGCGGCGATGCGGGA
Organism: Nonomuraea sp. NPDC049655; assembly: GCF_044465465.1. Classification (NCBI taxonomy): domain Bacteria; kingdom Bacillati; phylum Actinomycetota; class Actinomycetes; order Streptosporangiales; family Streptosporangiaceae; genus Nonomuraea; species Nonomuraea sp. NPDC049655. Next base: position 231,972 of record NZ_JBITLS010000013.1, on the reverse strand, counting down.
GGCGGCCGGCGAGGAGTCCTCGCGCGAGCCGCTGGCGCGCTGCCGCCTGGTCGCGCTCTTGCTGGCCTGCTGCCAAGGCCGGTGGGACGGCCTGGAGGAGGAGACCGCGCTCCTGCTCGAGGAGTACGGCGGCCGCCCGTTCGACCGTCTCGGCGCCGAGACCGTCGCGGCCTGCCTGGCGCTGGCGCGCGGCGAGCTCGACACCGCCCGGCGTGAGCTCCCCGACGTCGCCGGCAACGCCCTGGTCATGGGCGCCTATGAGCTGCTTCCGCTGTCGGTGGCCGGGTTCCTGCGGCTGTCCACGGCGAACGGCGAGGCCGGGGCCGCGCTCGCGGCGACCGAGGCGGCGGTCGCCGTGTGGGAGATCAAGGGGCTCTGGCCGCTGGCGGTTCGCGCGCTGCCCGCGCTCGCCGAGGCGATGGCGGCCGCCGACCGGCAGGAGGAGGCGCTCGCGCTGGTGGCCCGGCTGTCGGCACGGCTCGGCGACCTCGACGCGCCGATGGCCGCCCCGGCGCTGGCCCACGCACGCGCTCATCTCACGACCGGGGACGAGGCCGCGGCGGCGGACTTCCGCGCGGCGGCAGCCGGTTACGACCTGTTGGGCGCGCCGTACGAGGCGGCCCAGGCGCGCGAGCTGGCGGCCGGGCGCCTGTTCGCCGCCGGGTGCGCCGGAGCGGGAGAGCCGCTGCAGGAGGCGATGGCGACGTTCCGGGGCCTGTCGGCCCGATGGGATCTCGACCGTGCCGCGCAGCTCGCCCGCAGGCACGGCGTGACGGTCAAGGGCCGCTTTCCCGGTGGCCCGCAGGGTTACGGTGCGGACCTGTCTCCCCGGGAACGCGAAATAGCCGACATGGCCGCCGCGGGCCTGACCAACCGGGAGATCGGCCAGCAGCTGTTCGTCTCCCCCCGGACGGTGGAGAAGCACCTCGGCGCCGCGTTGCGCAAGCTCGGGCTGCGCTCCCGCGCCGCCCTCGGCGCGCACCTCGGCCTGGAGCACCCCCGTAGTGACCCACCCCGTCCGTGAGCCGCGAATGGGGTGCCCTACCCATAGTCCTCACCGGCGGTGCGCACGAGGCTTATGGCATGTCCGAAACCGACTCCACCGACGGCGAACAGGGCGACGCCGTCCCAGCGCGGGAAGGACCGCCGGAGAAGCCGGTCATCGAACCCCTTGACGACGCCCCCGAAGGGTTCGAGCCCGTCTGATCTTCCCCCCTCTGCACCCGAAAGGGCAGTTCCGCATGTTCCCACGCAGATCACCGCATGATCCCCCCTCCCTCAGGCCACGCCGCACGAGCGCACTGCTCGTGGTCTCGGCTCTGGCGCTCGGCGCCCTCACGGTGCCCGGCACCCCCGCCCTCGCCGAGGAACCCGCTCCCACGCCGGGTCAGGTCACCGGCCCGGTCGCGCTGACCGGGCTGGGCCCGGGCGACCATACGATCACCCTGATCACCGGCGACCGGGTACGGCTCGGCGACGCGGGCGGCGGCAAGTACACCGTGCGCCCAGAGGCGCACGCCCGCCCCGACGGCACCACCGCCCGGCTGTCCGCGCTCGCCACCCCCAAGGGCGTGTACGTCACCCCGGGCGACGCCGTGCCCGCCATCAACTCCGGGCGCCTGGACCGGGAGCTGTTCAACGTCACCTATCTGGCCGAGAACGGCTACGCCGACGACAGGTCCAAGCAGCTGCCCGTCATCGTGCAGTACCCAGAACGGCACACCGACCAGGCCGTCGCCTCGGCGGCCGCGGCCATCCCGGCCAGCGAGCCCGTGCTCACGCTGGAAAGCGTGAACGCCTCGGCGATCCAGGTCACCAAGGCCGAGGCGGGCGCGTTCTGGAACGCGGTGCGAGCCGTACCGGACACCAAGGGCGCCAACGGGATCGTCGGCCTGGCCAACGTGCCGGACACTCTGCGCGGCGGCATCGCCAAGGTGTGGCTGGACGGCAAGGTCAAGGCCGACCTCGCCGAAAGCGTCCCGATGATCGGCGCTCCGCAGGCGTGGGCCGGCGGCCACGACGGCGCCGGTGTGAAGGTCGCCGTCCTCGACACCGGCGTCGACGCGGCACACCCCGACCTGGCCGGCCGGATCACCGACAGCAAGTCCTTCATCCCCGGCCAGCAGGTGCGGGACGGCCACGGCCACGGCACCCACGTCGCCTCCACCATTGCCGGCTCCGGTGCGGCGGACGGCGGCAAGCACAAGGGCGTCGCGCCCGGCGTCCGGCTGATCGTCGGCAAGGTGCTGTCCGATGAGGGGACAGGCAGCGACTCCCAGATCATCGAGGGCATGGAGTGGGCCGCGGCCTCCGGCGCCAAGGTGATCAGCATGAGCCTCGGCGGCGGGGCCACCGACGGCACCGACCCGATGAGCCAGGCGGTCGACACGCTCAGCGCGTCCTCAGGCGCCCTGTTCGTGATCGCCGCGGGCAACACGGGCGCGGCGGGCGCCGAGACGGTCGCCACCCCCGGCACGGCCGACGCCGCGCTGACCGTGGCCGCCGTGGACAAGAGCGACGCGTGGGCGGCCTTCTCCAGCCAGGGACCGCGCGTCGGCGGCGGCCTCAAGCCGGACATCGCCGCCCCGGGCGTGGCCATCACCGCGGCGCGCGCCGCCGGCACCAGCATGGGGAGCCCGATCGACGAGCACTACACGGCCGCGAACGGCACCTCCATGGCCACCCCGCACGTCGCCGGAGCCGCCGCGATCATGGCGCAGCTGCACCCGGACTGGACGGGCCCGCAGATCAAGGCCGCGCTCATGTCGACCGCGAAGGACGACGCGCTCAGCGTGTACAAGCAGGGAGCCGGCCGCATCGACGTGGCCAGGGCGTACGCCCAGCGGGTCTTCGCCACCACCGGAGGGATCGACTTCGGCGCGGTCGAGAGCGGCGCCGAGCCCATCACCAGGGAGCTGACCTACACCAACGGCGGCAGCGAGCCGATCACCCTGAAGCTCACCGCCGAACTGCGCAGGTCGGACGGCAGGGCGGTGGAGAGCGGGCTGAGCATCGCCGCGGCAACCCTCACCCTCCCCGCCGGAGGCACCGCCGCCACTGCCGCCACCATCGATCCCAAGGCCCTGCCCGACCTGGACAACTACACCGGCGTCGTCACCGCGACCGCCGAGGGCGTCGAGTTGCGCACCGCCGTGGGCGTCGTCCGCGAGGTGCCCAAGGCCACCCTGACGATCCACACCCTGGGCCGCGACGGCAAGCCGCGCAGCCCCTGGGCCCAGGACACCATCGACATCACCGGCGGCAAGGGCTTCATCGGCGGGGTCGGCCTGATCGCCGAGGGCACCACGGTCGTCCGCGTGCCGCAGAGCGTCATCAGCGTGACGCAGCTCATCGAGTGGGTCGGCGACGACGACCGGGGCAACCTGGCGGTGCTGTCCGTGCCGGAGTTCACCGTCACCGGGGACACCGAGATCACGCTCGACGCCAGGAAGCTGGCGGAGATCCGCTTCACCACCCCGCAGCCGGCCGAGCCGTTGAGCAACTTCCCCTACCTGGCCTACCAGCGGACAACGGTCAGCGGAACCCCGTTCATGGGGTTCGTGTGGCCCAAGGACTCATGGACCCGGGTGTGGGCGCTGCCCACGGAGAAGGTCACCAAGGGCTCCTTCCGCTTCCACACCCGCTTCACCCTCGGCAAGGCCGAGGTCGCCATGAGCGTGCGCGGGCGGGACCGGCTCCCCTTGAGCCCGGCCTCGGCGCTGCACGGCTACAACACCTTCGGGGTGCACGAGCAGAGCGACGGCTTCCCCGACTTCCGGCCCTTCACCGGCACCCATGACCTGGAGCTCGTGGACGTCGGGGAGGGCAGGCCCGAGGAGCTCGCCGGCCGCGACCTGCGCGGCAAGCTCGTCCTGCTGGAGGCGCCGATGTCGCAGAACACGTTCGGCGACGCGTGCGGAGTCCAGATCGAGCGGATCGGCCCGATCCGCGACGCCGGCGCTGCCGCCATCGCGCACTTCCCCAAGCCCGGGACGGGATGCGCGATCCCGCTGAGCTTCACGCAGACCCCGTTCACCGGACAGGCCAAGCCGATCGGCATCCCGACGGTGTCCCTGCCCTCCCGCGAGGCCCTCGGCCTGCGCGACCGGCTCGCGGGCGGCAGGCAGGTCACCGTCCGGGTGACCGGCACCGAGGAGACGCCCTACAGCTACACCTTCGCCCCCTACGAAGAGGGCCGGGTGTCCCGCTCGCTGCACTACACCTTCCGCGAGCGCGACCTGGCCAGGATCGACCTGGACACCCACGTCGTCGCCCCCAACCGCTACAACGACTGGCGTTACGCGCAGAAGGCCGACGATGTCATCCCGCTGTCGACCGGGCTCAGCGGGTGGGGCGGCCCCCGGCTCACCCTGCAGGAACGCCAGGACTGGGTCGGGCCGCTCGACTCCGGCCTCCTGTGGTCGCACGGCATGGAAGAGCAGCGCGGCGGGCCGACGGACGCCCGGATCCCGCAGTGGGCCCTGGAGGTGTTCGACGAACCGGTCCGCGTCCGGCAGTCGTGGATGACCACGCCGTTCACACCAGGCGTCGCGACCGGCTCGGACAAGGTCTACAAGCTCGCCAAGCCGGGCGCCAACCTCGGCGCGCACCTGCGCTGCCTGATGTGCGTGCAGGGCGACAAGCTCTGGGCGGAGTTCGAGCCCAGCTACGGCTCGCCCGGCAGCAGGAAGCACAACGGCGACTACTGGCCGACGCCCGACCTGTCCAAGCCGGGCTTCGACGTCCGCCTCTACCGGGACGGCAAGGAGATCCCGCGCGCCTCGGTCAGCGGCTCCACCATCCTGCCGGTCTTCGCCCTGCCGAAGGACTCCGGCAGCTACCGCCTGACCGCCAAGAACGACCGGCACGACGTCGAGTGGGTCTTCAACACCCCGGTGACGGCTCAGCGCCTGCCCGGCTCCTTCTGCTCGCTCGATGTGCTGTACGGCACGGCGAAGCCCTGCAAGCCGGCCCCGGTCGTGTTCGTCAGCTACGACCTGGGCGACACCCTGGACGTCACCAACAGCGTGCGCGCCGGGCGGTCACACACCTTCACCGTCGCCCCCTACCACGCACCGTCCCCGTCGAAGATGCCGGACATCGCCGGCCTGAGATTGTGGGCCAGCACCGACGACGGCGCCACCTACACCCCCGTCCCCGTCAAGCGCGACAAGGACGGCACCTACACCGCCACGGCCCGCTACCCCGCCCTCGGTGCCACCAAGGGCGCGGTGACTCTCAAGGTCGAAGCCTGGGACAAGGCGGGCAACACACTCAAGCAGACCACCATCCGAGCCTTCAACCTACGCAAGTGACCACCTGACCATCGCCCGGCCGGACTCCCACCGTCCGGCCGGGCTCTTGGATCAAGCGAGACACGCTGGCGCTCACCACCGGACAGCAGCGCGCCGCCCGCACCTCCGGGAGGCTTGCGCCGGGACGGCCCAGGCGCACGTTCTCCTCGATCGTGCCGTCGAAGAGATAGACGTCCTGGAAGACGATGGCGATCCGCGCCGTCAACGCCTCGGTGCTGATCGAGCGCACGTCCACGCCTCCCGCGCGCACCGCGCCGGCGTCCACGTCGTAGAAGCGCGCCAGCAGCTGGAGCCGCCGCTGACCTGCTGAAGGCGGTGGAGATCTGGCGGGAGCTGAACGCCACGGGCGCCCGCAAAGTCCCGCGGTCGCGCCGGTCACCCTCGTACCGGCCCGCTGGCGCGGCTACCTGGATACCGCGGCAAAGAGCGGCAATGCCAGCGCCTACCGGCACTACTGGGAGTTGTGCACGCTGCTGGTGCTACGGGACGCCCTGCGGGCGGGGGATGTGTGGGTGCCCGGATCGCGCCGGTATGCCAACCCGGCCGCCTAGAGCCTGTCTCAAAGGATCGTGAGCCAGTCGTTGATAGCGGCGATGTGGACGGTGGCTTCGTATCGGACGGCGAGCTTGTCGTACCGGGTGGCGATGCCGCGGTGGCGTTCGAGCCGGTTGATGCCGCACTCGACGGCTGAGCGGGCGCGGTAGTCGTCTGGGTCGAAGGACGGCGGGCGGCCACCGCGGCTGCCACGCCGTCGCCGGGCAGCGACGCGGTCGGTCGGCTCGGGGATGGTGCACCGGATCTTGCGGGCGCGCGGGTGCTGCCGGATCGCGCGGGAGGAATACGCCTTGTCGGCCCGGACGATCTCGGGCCGGGTGCGCGGGCGACCGCGCCCGATCCGGGGCACCTTGATAGCGGCCATGACCGCGGGGAACTGTGGCGCGTCGCCGCGCTGCCCGGCTGTCACCACCAGGGCGAGCAGACGCTGACCTTTTTCACAGGCCAGGTGCAGTTTGGTCGACAGGCCGCCCCGGGAACGTCCCAGGGCGTGATCGGCGGGTTCGGCCTGTACTCCGCCGGGTGGTTCGACCTGCGCTTGGCCGCGCCTCGACGCGCCGGCCGCGTGCTGGTGGGCGCGGCAGACGGTGGAGTCCACCCCGACCTGCCAGCCGACCAGGCCTCGGGCGTCGGCCAGGGCTTGCAGGCGGGTGAGGATCTGCTGCCACAGGCCGGCGCGTTGCCAGCGGCGGAACAGGCTGTAGACCGCCTGCCAGGAGCCGTAACACTCCGGCACGTCCCGCCATGGCGCGCCCACCCGTACCCGCCAGCGGATCCCGTCGATCAGCTGCCGTTTGCTCCGCCGCGACGGCCGACCTGGCCTTTTGGGTGCCGGCAGCAGCGGTTCCAGCCACGTCCATTGCGCATCGGTGAGGTCGAACCGCCGTGTCACCGCTAAGGTGGCCACGAGGTCTCCGGTTATTGGTTCTTCTTGGTCGTTGAACCCTTACCGGAGACCTCTCTGCGTGTCCGGCTACGACACGCCGTTGATCAACACTTCGAGACAGGCTCTGGCCGAACGTGCCCCACGGTGGCCATGGAGCGTGCAATGGCGGAGGTGCTGTACGCGGCTGGGTTCACCGTTCTGCTACGCCCTGTTGTGGGTCTGCGGGTGAGGATGGCCCCACCAGCCGCCGTCTGAGATGTCGCTGCAGGCGGACAGCGGCCAGGCTGGGAGGGAGGCGCGGGACGGGGTTCAGGACAGGAAGGTGCCGACCCGCTTGACCGTGCGGATCACGGGCGCGGTCTCCAGCTCGCGCACGCCGTGGAGCGGCGCCACCCGCTCGGTGAGGTAGCGGTAGAGGTCGCGGGTGTCGCGGCAGGTCACGCCGGCCATGAGGTTGGTGGGGCCGGTGGTGGCCGCCACCACGTCGGCCTCGGGATGGGCGGCCATGGCTTCGCCGACCGAGGCCAGGGCCGACGGCTCGATCTTCATCCACAGCCAGGCCTCGGCGTGGTAGCCCAGGGTCTGGGAGGGGATCTCGACGTCGAACCTGAGCGTGTCGCCGGCCCGCAGTTCGTCGAGGCGGCGTCGCACGGTGGTGTGCGACCATCCGCTGGCCCCGGCCAGCTCGCCGTACCCGGCCCGCCCGTCCTTCGCCAGCACCCGCAGCATGGCGTGGTCCTGCGCGGTCAGCGAGACCTCTTTCTCGTGCTGCTGCACGTGCCGGATCCGCTCGGCCTGCTCGTCGGTGAGCACCGCGACCCGGCTGCGCCAGCCGGCGAACATGTGCAGGGTCGCGTGCGCGGACATGGCCACGATGCGCGGAGTACGCGGCAGCTTCTTCAGCAGCAGGGCGTCGCCGTCCTGGTCGCCGCCTGCCTGGACGCCGCAGGCGATCTCGGTGCCGCCGGACAGCAGGCGGACCCACACGGTGTCGTCACGGCGGGCGAGGGCCTCGGCCACCTGGGCCGCCGCATCCGGCGTGCACACCAGGCGCACCGACCAGGCGGTGCGGCCGAAGCGCTGGCCGTTGAGCCAGCCGACCACGCGCAGGACGCCCTGCGCGCGCAGCTTCCGGTAGCGGCGGGCGACCGTGTGCTCGGAGGCGCCGAGCACCTCGGCGATCGTGCGGAAGGAGGCGCGGCCGTCGATCTGGAGCGCGTGCACGAGAGCGTAGTCCAGCGCGTCCAATGCGCTAGTTATCGCCATAATTCGACGCTACATGCTATTTATCGCCGCGAGATGGCATTTGAAGTGCGTAGATCGCCGAGGTAGCCGGATTCTTGCTGCATGAGCACCTACCTGGTTTTCGGCGCGACGGGCAACGTCGGCAGAAGGGTCGCCGAGCGGCTGGCCTGGAGCGGCGCAGCCGTACGAGCCACGAGCCGCAACCCCGCGGCCGCGAAGCTTCCCCGGAGCGTCGACGTGATCACCCCGGATCTGGCCGCGCCCGGCGCCCTGGACGACGTCGAAGCGGCCTTCCTCATGTGGCCCTTCCACTCGGCCGAACCCGCCCGCCCCATCGTCGACGCGCTCAAGCGCCGTGTCCGCCACGTCGTCTTCATGACCGGTGGGGGCGCACTGCCCGGAGTCACCCCCGAGGAGCAGCCCAACCCGGTCGCCCGCTGGCACGCCACCGTCGAGCAGCTGATCGAGCGGTCGGGCATGGAGTGGACGGTGCTCAGCCCCAGCACCTTCATGACCAACACCCTGTGGTGGAGCGACCAGATCAGGGCGGGCGACAGCGTCCGCGGGGCCTTCGGCTCGCTGGCGATGACGCCGATCCACCAGGACGACATCGCGGCGGTGGCCGTACACGCGCTGACCGAACCCGGGCACGACAGACGCCGCCACACCCTCACCGGGCCTGAGGTGTTGACCCAGGCCGAGCAGGTACGCCTGATCGGCGAAGCCATCGGCCGCCCGCTGCACTGGCAGGAGTTGACGCCGGAGCAGGAACGCGCCCGGCTGCTGGCCGACCCCGGCTTCCCTGACGGCTTCATCGACGAGCTGCTCGACGGCTACACCAAGATGGCCGCCGCCCCGCCTCCGGAGGTCACCTCCGCGGTGCGTGACATCACCGGGGCGCCCGCAACAACGCTGTCGGCGTGGGCCGCCGAGCACGCCGACGACTTCGGCGGCGACCAGCGATGAGGGTGATCGTCATCGGGGCCGGCCTCGGCGGGCTGGCCCTGGCCAACGGACTCCTCAGGGCCGGCATCGACGTGGCCGTCCACGAGCGCGACCTATCGCCGCACGTCCGCCGCCAGGGCTACCGCCTGCACCTCAGCGACATGGGCCTCGACGCGCTGACCAGCGTGATGACCCCGGAACGGCGAGCGGCCTTCCTTGCCACCGCCCACATACCCTCGCCCCGCTTCGTCCGCTTCGATCCCACGCTCGCAGGGGTGGAGGTCCTCGGACACAGCGGACGCCACCTGTCGATCGACAGGCAGACGCTCCGCGAGTCCCTGCTGCCCGACGTGGCGGAGACGATCACGTACGGGACGCGGCTGACCGGCTTCCAGGTCGTGGCCGACCACGTGACGGCGCGCTTCGACGACGGCACCACCGTCACAGGCGACGTCCTGGTCGGCGCCGACGGCATCAACTCCGCCGTGCGCGGCCAGTACCTGCCGCATGCCCGCGTCGTCGGCACCGGCCTCGTCCAGCTCTACGGCAAGATCCCGGCCGAGTTGGCCGAGGGCATGGACAACGTGTTCACTGCGATCACCGGTCCGGGCCATCGCGTGGTGGGCGTTGCGCCGACCCGTGACTACGCCACCTGCTCCTTCGGCGCCCGCGCCGAAGACCTCCCCGCCGGCCTGAACCTGATGACGCAGGATCAGCTCAGGTCCCTCGTCATGGACCTGACGGACGGCTGGCATCCCCTCGTCCGGCGGATGATCAGCCAGTGGTACGACGTCTTCCCGCTGGAGCTGCGCACCAGCGTCCCGATCCCGCCCTGGCAGACCACTCGCGTCACGCTGCTCGGGGACGCCGCCCACGCCATGAGCCCGGCAGCCGGGGCCGGGGCCAACCTCGCCCTGCGCGACGCGGCGGCGCTCACCCAGGCGCTGGCCCCGGTGCTCGCTCGCGGCGGCCCGCTCATCCCCGCGCTGCGCTCCTACGAGCAGGAGATGATCGACACCGGGTTCGCCGCGGTCCGCATGTCCGCCGCCAACGGCGCCCGCATTCTCGGCCAAGACCCCCTGCCCTCCGGTTGACGGCGCGTCACCCTTCGGTGCCGGACGGGCCGCGTCCGCCCTTGGTGAGGCCGGCACCGGCGCGCCCCCAACTGGTGTCGGCACTTCGTGCGTTTCCGGGACGGTCCAGGGCGTGTGCCCGCTCCACACCGGTTCCTGACGCGCCGGACGGCCGCGGCTGTCGTCCTTCTTGTGGCCGGAGGGACCGGCCTGGGGGAGGAGCAACGGCCGTCGCCGCCGACCGACAATCGCAGTGCGGCCCCGGAGATCATCGGGGCATCCGGTGGCCGTAACGGACGCACCTCGCGTACGTCGCGACCTCACCGCAGGAGCCCATGTGACCCGTCTTCGTCCCGTATTCACCGTCGCGCTGCTGGCCGTGGCCACCGTGGGGGCGCTGTCCCTGCCGGCCCAGGCGACCGAAGGCCAGTCGTGCAACACCGGACCGAACGGACCCGCCTGCCACTCGCCGGGCTGGGGAACCAAGTGACAGGAAGGAACGCCATGCGTCACGCACGCCGCCTCGTCGTCGCCGCGCTCCTGGCCGCCGCCTGGGTGGTCCCCGCCACCGTTCCCGCCCAGGCCGACAGCCGGACCGACTGCTACCAGATCTTCAACCACAACTACCAGGCCCTCGTCTCTCGGGGGTGGAGCCCTGAGAAGGCCGCCAACGAGGCGCTCCTCTACTACGACGAGTGCATGCGGCTCAAGGAGAACCCCGCTTCGGACCACCCGACCGACTGACCTCTCCGCGCAACCGTCCCGGGGCCTGCTTCCACGTGCGCAAGGACGTGCGCGGAAGCAGCTCCCGGCCGGTCAGACGCCGATCGTGAGGGTTCCGGGCGCGGTGAGCCGCGCGACGCCACCGGCGGCGCAGGCGAGCGGGTCGGGCTGCAACCCGAGGCCCTGCGAGATGGCGGGCAGGCCCTCGTACCTGCCGTCCTGGATCGAGCCGGTGGCGATGACCTGGATGTAGCCGGCGAGCCGGTTCACGACCCGGGTGTAGGCGAACGTGCTGTGCTCCCCGGCGCTCCAATGGTAGGTCCGGGTCCCGCCGGCCGAGGTGAGCAGGCTGGTGCAGGTGGCGCCCGTCGCCGTCCCGGACTCCTCGTACCAGCCGGTGGGGGCGGCACTGTCCGTGCAGGCGGTGAGCCGGCCGTGGACGGCGTACGTCAGGGTCTGGGGCGTGTTCGTCAGCGGCGGTTGGTAGACGATGTCCTCCTGGAGGGTGCAGACCTGGAGGGAGGCCGCGTGCGCGACGGACGCGGGCAGCAGGCTCAACCCCACCGCAACCAGCACGGCGAGGGCCAGGAACACAGCGGGCGCGGATCGTGCCGAGCCTCGGGCGGTACGTCGCGGCGACATGGGCGGGGCCCCTTCCGTGAAGGTGGACGGGCAGGCTGGGCCGGGTGGCGTACCTTGCCAGGAACCTCCTGCCATCGGGCGCTTACGTATAGTGAACCGCTCCGCGTCGTCCGCCCAGCGTCCGCGCGACCAGCATTTGCCATCAGCGGGTGCTCAAGGTGTCGCCGTCCGGCCAGGATTGCGGTCGCGGTACTGCGGGAACCCGCCGCTCAGGGCGCCCGGCGGTCGAAGCGGCTGATCGAAGGGCCGTGGACGAACTCTCGCGACATCTCGATGAAGCTCTGCGGGAACCGAGCGGGAAGGCGCTGGCCCGGTCGAGCCGCTCGACCACCTCCGGCGGCACCCGCAGGTGGCAGGCGGCGAGGTTGTCGGTGAGCTGGTCGAGCGTCCGCGCGCCGGAGATCGGGTGGATCCAGGTGTGATGCGGCCCGGTCCAGGCGAGGGCGGCCGGCTTGCTCAGCACCCGGTTGACGTGCGCCCTCACCGTGGTCTCCGTCAGCCACTGACGCGATGGAGTTGGTGCAGCCAGTTGAGCGGGGGTCGGCACGGTTGTGGGACGGTTTGGCGGGGGAGAGGTGTTCACCGGGCCCGCTCTGCTGCCGTGGGGATGCCGCGCACATCGTCACCGGGTCTCGGCCGGCTCGTCCGGAGGTCGCGACGGCGTCGTCCCGGAGGACGAGGTGCACGCCTGCGGCATCCCGGCCCATCTCCGGAGAAAGCTGGTCCAAGACGTCGCCGACGGCACGGTCAGCTTCGCATCCCCTCGACCGTGAGCACCCGCGCCGCCTCAGCTTCGGTCGCCGCGCGCACTTCGACGAGATCGTTCTCGTGGCGCAGGATGGTGACGATCCCGGTCAGCAGCGTGAGCCGGCGGATGCGGTCCCGGGCGACGACCTGCCGGTCGACGGAGAACACGGCGGCATGGGCGTTGTCGTCACTGCCCCAGGTCCAGGCGCGGCCGCTGACTCCGGGGCCCGGACGCAGCAGGACCGTGCGGACGTCGGAGGGCGCCAGCCGGTAGGTGGGCACGGCGTGCGGGTTCAGCTCCTTGCCGATGCGCATGCTCACGCGCAACTGCCTGGCGTACCGGTCGAGCTCCTTCTGCGACCAGGATTCGATGTTCGCGGGAAGGTTGCCGAGCATGTCGATGCGCAGGCTGCCCAGGGTCTCCTCGATCCGCCGCCCTGCTTCGATCGTCTCCTGGGGAACGAGGCCACGGAGGCGGCTCGGCTCGTCCGCGGTGGAGGGGGCGTACGGGAACAAGGGGCGGGCCTGCGGTTCGGGCACGTCGGAGGGATGCAGTGCTGGCCATTGCGCCGGCCGGGTCACGGGGGAGCCGAGGTCGAGCGGGAGGATGTCACGCATCCTGTCGGTGTCCCAACCGATCGCCTCCGGCTCCGCCCGCAGAACCGGGCCGGCGGCGGGCCCAGCAGCAGGGCCTGCCCGGAAGGGGCGCGCATGAGACCGCACAGGTGCACCACGCCGCCCGGACTGAGGCAGACGACCTGCCCGGCCTCGGCCCAGGGCGCACCGGGCGCCGGGGGCTCGGCGTCCCAGACCTCCAGGAGAAGCGGCAGCCCTGGAGGCCGGAGGGTGTGGGTGATCTGCGCGGCGACCAGGTCGGCGAGCGACCAGCATCGGTACTCGGCGATCGCTTCGTGCTCTCCGGGTTCCAGACGGTTCCTGCTGATGTCCTGGCTGTCAGTCCGGCACGGGATGACCAGGGACGACGATGTTGCCATCGTTGCGGACCTGCATCATGAGAAGCCGGTCATCGTGATCTGACAACACGACACGAGCACCTTGTCGGGTCTTCATCGGGTTGCTCTTTGTCCTGTTCGGCGCATGTGATCTCGATCGGATTCGATCTCCACCCGAATCGGCACGCTCGGTGGCGAACCTCCGGCTCGGCGCTCTGGCCGCCGACGCGGGTGACCACGAGACCGCGCAGGAACACTGGAGGAGAACGGCAGTCCCGCGCCGGCTCACTTTGCGAGCGTCCTGGTCGTCTGCGTGACCCACCTGGCGCTCACGCTCTTCTGGCCGGCCGTAGGCGTGCTCCGGCAACTGAGCCGGAGCCATGCGATGCGCTCAATGGCAGCGGCGAGGGCGGCCGACTCGACCGGCGGGCCCCAGGGGGTGCGGATCGGCTGACCCGCGTCCCTCCAAGGCCCACGAGGGTGGTGATGGCCAGCAGTCCGACGGCGGACAGCATGAGCATGGCGCCGTACAAGACGGTGAAGCGCAGCCGTACGGCGCACGCCGATCCTCGCCACTTTCGCGCGGGTTCCAGGAGGTTGGGCCGGACCTAACAGCGAGGTGACGGCCTCTGTTCGACCCGTGTTAGGGCCACGTCCGTACAACCGATCGCATGCAAGCAACCATCGACGTCAGCGGGCTGCGCAAAAGGTTCGGCCCGACCCTGGCGCTGGACGGCATGTCGTTCACCGTGCTGCCCGGCCGGGTCACCGGGTTCGTCGGCCCCAACGGGGCGGGCAAATCCACCACGATGCGGGTGATCCTCGGCCTGGACGCGGCCGAGGAGGGCCACGCGCTGATCGGCGGACGACCGTACACCAGCCTGCGCAACCCGCTCACCCACGTCGGCGCGCTGCTGGACGCCGGCGCGCTGCAGCCGGGCCGCACCGCGCGCAACCACCTGCTGTGGCTGGCTCACTCCCAGGGCCTGGCCGGCAGGCGGGTCGATGAGGTGCTCCATCAGGTGGGGATGCAGTCCGCCGCCCGGCGCAAGGCGGGCGGCTTCTCGCTGGGCATGCGCCAGCGGCTCGGCATCGCGGCCGCGCTGCTCGGGGACCCGCCGGTGCTCATGCTGGACGAGCCGGTCAACGGTCTTGATCCCGAGGGCATCGTGTGGATGCGCGCCTTCCTGCGGTCGCTGGCCGGCGAGGGGCGGGCCGTGCTGGTGTCCAGCCATCTGATGAGCGAACTGGAGGACACCGCCGACCATCTCGTGGTGGTGGGCAAGGGCCGCGTCATCGCCGACACCAGCGTGGCCGATCTCATCACGACCGCCTCCCGCGGCCGGGTCACCCTGCGGACGGCGGCGCGCTCGGAGGCGATGTCGGTGCTGGGTGACGCCGGCGCCACGACGGCCGTGGCCGATCGCGACACGATCGTCGTCTCGGGGCTGCCGTCGGAGCGCATCGTGGCGGTACTCAACGCCGGCGCAGTGCCGTTCTCCGAGGTGGCGACGCACCGGGTGACTCTGGAGCAGGCCTACATGGACCTCACCGCCGATGCGGTCGAATACCGGGGAGCGGCACGATGAGCGCCCTTTCACACCGCGCCTCACGCCGCTCCGAACCGCAGGCCGGGCGCGGAGAGTTCGGGCGGTTGCTGCGCGCCGAGTGGACCAAGTTCAGGACGGTGCGCGGCTGGGTGGTCGCCCTGACGGCAGCGGCGCTGGTCACCGTGCTGCTCGGGTTGCTGTCGGCGTCCAGCAACCACGCCTCGTGCGGCGCCGGTACGGTCGAGGTCGCCTGTCCACCGCCTCTGACGGGGCCGGATGGCGCAGCGGTGGACGACAAGTTCTTTTTCGTTCATCGGACGCTGGCCGGGGACGGCAGCATCACCGCCCGCCTCACCTCCATGACCGGCAAGATCCGTAAGCCCGACGTCACCCCAGGGGTGCGGAACGAGGTCGCCGGGCTCGTGCCGTGGGCGAAGGCCGGAGTCATGATCAAGGAAAGCACCAAGCAGGGCTCTGCCTACGCGGCGGTGATGATGACCGGCGCGCACGGGGTGCGGATGCAGCACAACTTCACCCACGACGTGCCCGGCAGGCCGGGCGGCGTCTCCCCGCAATCGCCGCGCTGGCTGCGGCTGACCCGCGCCGGCGACACTCTCACCGGGTACGAGTCCGCGGACGGCACCAACTGGACCCAGATCGGCACCGCGGCCCTGGCCGGGCTACCGGCGACCGTCCAGGTCGGGCTGTTCGCGACCTCCCCCGGCGATGTGACGGTCACGCAGGGGGATCTCGGCGGGTCCGTCGCGGCGGCCCGCTTCGCGGAAGCCACCGGCGAGTTCGACCAGGTCAGGCTGCAGGGCAGCGCGCCTGGCGCGTGGCGCGACGACGACATAGGCGTCAGCGTCGCGCCCGACGGGACCGAGCACCACCCGGGCCGCGCCGGCCGGGCCGGCGGCGCCTTCTCCGTCACCGGCGTCGGCGACATCGCGCCGGCCATCGAGGGCCAGGCTCCCGAACGTCCCCTCAGCAGCGCGCTGACCGGCCTGACCCTGGTGATCGTGGTGGCGGTCATGTTCATCACCGCCGAGTACCGCCATGGCCTGATCCGCATCACCCTGCTGGCCGGCCCGCGCCGCGGCCGGACGCTGGGGGCCAAGGCGCTGGCGCTCGGCCTGGTCACCTTCGCCGTCGCGTTGCCCGCCACCGCGATCACGTTCGCGGCCGGCCGGCGGATCCTGCTCGACAACGGCAACGCCGTCCTGCCGGTCTCCGGGTTCACCCAGGTGCGCATCGTGGTCGGCATGGCGGCGCTGTTCGCACTGGCCGCCGTGCTCGCCCTCGCCCTCGGCGCGCTGCTGCGGCGCAGCGTCGCCGCGGTCATCACCGCCATCGCGGTGATCGTGGTCCCGCACGTTCTCGCCACCACCTCGGTCCTGCCCGACGGCGCCGCGCAATGGCTGCTGCGTCTCACCCCGGCGGCCGGCTTCGCCATCCAGCAGAGCATCCCGGAATACGCGCACGTGCTCGGTCACTACGCGCCCATCGCCGGGTTCTACCCGCTGCCGCCGTGGGCCGGCCTGGCCGTGCTGGCCGGCCATGCCGCGCTCGCCCTCGGCTTGGCCGTCCTCCGACTCCGCCGGAGGGACGCATGAGAGAGCACCTGCACGCGGAGTGGACGAAACTGCGCACCCTGGCCGGCACCGGCCGGCTGCTGCTCACGATCGTGGTGCTGACCGTCGGCGTCAGCGTCGCGGCCTCCGCCGTCGTGTCCTGCGCCTCGGAAAGCTGTGGCTACGACCCCGCCGAGATCGGCCTCTTCGGGGTCCAGGTGAGCCAGGCGGTCGTCGCCATCTTGGCCGTCCTGGCGATCACCGGCGAGTACGGCACCGGCATGATCCGCCTCACCCTTACCGCCATGCCGGGCCGGACAGGCGTCCTGGCCGCGAAGGCGATCATTCTGGTCTGCTTGACCTCGATCGTCGGGAGCGTCGCCGTGCTCGCCTCCGCGCTGGCCGCGCGTCGCGTCCTGCTCGACAACGGCTTTCCCGCCGACGTGCTCCTTCTCACCAGCGGTCCCGTGCTGCGCGCCGCCGTCGGCTCGGTCCTCTACCTGGCGCTGATCGCCCTGTTCGGCCTGGGGGTCGGCGCCGCCGTACGAGACTCCGCCACCGCCATCGGGGTTGTGCTCGGCCTGCTCTATCTCTTCCCCGCCCTCATCCTCGTGATCGCTGATGATGACTGGCAGCGGCTGCTCTGGCAGATCTCCCCGATGAACGCCGGGCTCGCCATCCAGGCCACCACCCACCTGTCCACCCTCCCCCTCAGCCCATGGGCCGGCCTGTGCGTACTCACCGCATGGGCCACCGCGGCGCTCCTGGGCGGCGGGCTGCTCCTACGGCTGCGCGACGCATAGGGGCAGATGGCCGACCCCTCGGGTGGACAGGGACACCACTGAGCCGGCACCAGGGCTGACGGGAGTGGCGCCGCTGGGGTCAGAGCTCCATCCAGCGGCGCCCCCACGTCGGTGACAGTGATCTCGTTGTACGCATACGCTACGGCTGAGCAAGGGCGGCCAGGTTCACCACGCGGACGCCGGCGCCCTGCGTCCAGAAGATGACACCGCTACCTGCCGACCACTGCCTGCCACCCGACGGCAGCTCGGCGCCCTTGAAGATCACGGTCGTCTCCGTGCGGGCGTCGTAGATGTCGCCGAAGCCGGTGAAGAACCGATCCCGAAACGGGTAGCCACACTGCCCTTGACGGCAGTAAACCTCAAGGTTCGCCTCGCATCAGGTGTTGAGGGCCTGCGCTGCGGGCCGACGTGGTGTACCGGCTCCCCGGAGACGGCACCGTCAGCGGGGGTTACCAAGAGGTATGCGCCACCTGAGATGACTACGTACTGGAGTAGCTAATTCTTCGCATATAACCCGAAAGCCCTCAGTCTGATCGTCGATGGCGGCTCGCCGTCGCTATGGAAAGTCCGCGCCGAGCCGGTCGCTTCGTCTGTGGGGTCATCACCTTCCCGCGCAGCACACGACGCAGACAGTCTTCAGATGCGTCCGGCGCGTACCTGAAGCACTTCCGCGAACGTGTCGATGGCCTCGATGAACGGTCCGATCTCGTCGCCCGTGGTGCGAGCGGAAGCCGGCAGCGCCGGCCTGCTGCGCCTCGAACGTGACGACCGGCTCCTTGCGCGTGTCCGCCTGTTTTTGAGCAGTATCTCGACTAGCTGGTCGCGGTTGGGGTGGCGGTCCGACTTGGTGGGGTGGCTGGGGATCTCGTCGCTCCGGCATGGAATCGGGTCCGTGGCCGCGACCGGTGGGGGCGTCGTGCTTCGGACGGTAAACGGAGGTAGCCGATCACGCAGCGCCACGCCTTTTCGCGCACATATTTGTTTGACTGGCGCCCGCTGGGTCCAGCAGCTTCTACGTGTGCGATTCCGTGAATGTCATGACCGATTAACCGGAAGGGAACGGCGTGCACATTGATGATTTCGGCGCGGACAGGTCCGCGGAAAGCCGCTCCGCGAATGCCGCGCAGGCGCGCTGGCAGCAGCAAGGGGTCCTGGACCTCGCGCCTTCACTCATTCACAGCGACGAACCCGGTGAACCCGTTCTTCCCGGACGGGTGCTGGAGCTGCAGGGCGTGCAGGTGGCCATGCTGAACCACGGCCCTATCCAAGTACGCCGGCCGACGTCGCTGATCAGGCAGTTCGATCCGGAGGCGTACAACATCAATCTCTTCCTCGCCGGTGACGGGGGGTTGTCCCAGGCGGGACGGCAGGCCGCCATGACCGCCGGGCAATTCGTGGTGCTCGACACCTCACGCCCCTACGAGGGCTGGCGCAGGTGCGATCGGGCGAGCGCACCGCACTCGACGCTCACGCTCCAGATCCCCCGCCTGATGATGCCCCTCCCGTCGAACGTGGCCGACCGGCTGACCGCGATCGCCTTCGACACGCGGCACGGCATGGGCGCGGTCTTCGCCCGCTGGGTGACCGGACTCGTACGGGATCCCGGCTACTTCACCCACGACGACGTTTCCACCTTGGCCTCGGTCACCACCACATTGCTGGCCGCCGCACTGGCCCCGCACGCGAACAGCGCTCTGCATGACAGCTCCGAGGCCCGCCGACGCCGGCTCAGGTTCCAGATCGACGACTTCATCCAGCGAAATCTCGCCGATCCGGCGCTCGGCGCCGAGGCCGTCGCCGCCGCCGCACAGATCTCGGTACGGCAGTTGTACGAGCTGTTCGCCGAGTACGACCGGACCCCGGCGGCCTGGATCCGGCACCTTCGCCTGGAACGCTGCCGCCGGGACCTGGCCGACCCGAGACTGCGCGGCTATCCCGTCCACACCATCGCCGCACGCTGGGGCTTCACCGATCCGACCACCTTCAGCCGCGCTTTCCGCGCCGCCTACGGCGTGCCGCCTGGCTACTATCGCCGCCTGTCACACAGGGAGAGCTGATCTCGCCCGACCCCGGTAAGTCGAGGCTGCTGCAGGATTTGCCAAGGATGTCTGCAGGCCCGGCCAATGACCCGCACTTCGTGCGTGCGGCAAGGTGATGAACGTCAAGCCACTCCATCGGGCCGCTTCCGCAGCGCACATCCGCTCGGACTCATGACGATCGCCGACATCTGGCGAAAGCCTCAGCCTTTGTGCTGATGAATCGCCGTGCGGCGAGGTGAAAAGGCAAGGCGATCGCCGGCCGGTCAGGTGTGTCAGAAAAAAGTCTGGCGCATGACTCGCATCTCAATCTGGAGGAATGTCATGACCAAAGTCATACAGAAGCTGAGCGACAAGCTGCTTGTACTGTTCGTTCCTCGGACCACTGTCCACGCGGGATGTCCCCGGATCTGCGAGCAGGTCCCCATCTGCGGCGAAGGCAACAACTGCGGGTACCGGACCTGCTGCATGATCAGCGTGGGCGGTCGCCAGTGCGGCTGGGACTGCTGAGGATCCGATAGCCGCCGGCACGATCGGTGAGCGCCGTCGGCTCTGACGGAACCTCCGTCAGGGCCGACGGAGCCGCCCTTCCCGGCGGATCTGACCGCGGGCCCAGATTGCACAGGCCGCCCCGGCGGCCGCACTTCACAGGAGAGCTGGAACTTGCTTTACACAACCGTGGCCATTGGCCTCCTGAGTGCTCTTTCTCTGTTCAACCTCCTTCTTGTCTTCGGGGTTATTCGGCGCCTGCGGCAGCTTTCCGAGTCCGCGCAACAGCCGGCGCGTCTCGCGGTGGGCGACACGATCGACGACTTCTCCGCGATGACCACCCGGAACAAGGTGGTGACCGCCGGCTCCCTGCAGGACGGCACGGTGGTCGCCTTCATGTCGCCGACCTGTGGACCCTGTAAAGAAATTCTGCCGACCTATATGGAGTTCGCGAGCTCCTCGCAGACCCCGACGCTGACCGTCATGCTGACGACGGACGCCGACGCCGTCGAAGACCTGGGCCGGCTCGAGTCCGTCGGCGACGTGGCCGTCGAGCCCGTTCAAGGGGCGATCTCCACCGCTTTCGGGGTCACCAGCACGCCCACTTTCATCACTGTGGTCAGCGGGAAGATCGCCGACTTCGGCCTTCCCCAAGTCGCGGAAGGCGCTCTGGGCTAGGCACATGTGGAAGAAGATGAGCAACGGAACGCCCGTGCGAAACGCCCTGCCGGCCATTTCCCTCGCCTGGCGGGCGGGAGCGCCCTGGGCGACCTCGATCACCGTTCTCGCCCTACTCTCAGCCCTCATCCCC
The DNA here is from genome assembly GCF_044465465.1 of Nonomuraea sp. NPDC049655. Lineage (NCBI taxonomy): Bacteria > Bacillati > Actinomycetota > Actinomycetes > Streptosporangiales > Streptosporangiaceae > Nonomuraea > Nonomuraea sp. NPDC049655. The sequence goes on along the minus strand of NZ_JBITLS010000013.1, from coordinate 211,628 downwards.
ATCTCGATGGCCTGGCTGACCAAGCTGCTGCTCGACCGGCTGACCCACGGGGCTCAGTTGTCGACGGTGCTCCTTCTGGCCGGGTTCCTCGCGTTCCTCGGTCTGCTGATATCCGGATCCGCGGCGCTGCGCCGGTACTGCGACGCTGAGCACGACAGAAGGGTCAACCTGTACGCACAGGACACCATCCATCGTGCGGTGAACAACATCTCCGGGCTCTCCAAGTTCGAGGACCCCAAGTTCCTCGATCAGCTCCGGCTCGCGGCGCAGGCCGGCGGGAACACGCCGAGCCAGGTGTTCCAGGCGGCGCTCGGACTGTTCGCCGGATCGCTCACCATCGGCGGGTTCGCCGTGTCCCTGCTGCTGATCAGCCCGATGATGGCCGCGGCGACGATCGTCGGAGCCGTGCCCATGTTGCTGGCGGAGATCTCGCTGGCCAAGCGGCATGCCGTCCGGATCTGGCGGATGAGCCCCACCGAGAGGCGGGAGATCGCCTACAGCCAGTTGATCTCCACCACCGCGGCGGCGAAGGAGGTCCGCCTGTTCGGCCTGGGTGACTTCTTCCACATGAGGATGCTCAACGAGCGGCGGGCGATCGACGAAGAGAAAAGGCGCATGGACAGGGCGACCCTTCGGGTTCAGTTCGGGCTCGGAGTCCTGGGGGCAGTGACCGCCGGAGCGGGGCTGGTGTGGACGGCCGCGCAAGCACTGAACGGACGGCTCACCCTCGGCGACATCACCATGTACGTCGCCTCCATGGCCGGCGTGCAGGCAGGCCTTTCCGCCCTCGTGTCGCTGATCGCCTCCGCGTACCAGCAGCTGACCCTCTTCGGGCACTACCGGGAGATCGTCTCCCTTCCGGCGGAATCTCAGGCCGAGATCAGGAACTTGCCGGCCGCCTTTGATCGCATCGAATTCAAAGACGTGTGGTTCCGGTACGGCCCTGACCATCCGTGGGTGCTTCGCGGCATCAACCTGACCATTCCCTTCGGCAGCAGCCTCGGGCTGGTGGGCGAGAACGGCTCCGGAAAGAGCACCTTGGTCAAGCTGCTGTGCAGGTTCTACGAGCCCACCGAAGGCACGATTCTGTGGAACGGCGTCGACACCCGCGAGATCGACGTGAAGAGCCTGCGTTCCAGAATCTCGGCCGTCTTCCAGGACTTCATGGAATATGACCTCTCGGCTGCCGAGAACATAGGCGTCGGGGACATCGAGAAGATCGATGACCGTGCGCTGATCGAGGAGTCGGCCAGGCGAGCGGGCGTTCACCAGACGCTGGCCGCCCTGCCGAAGGGTTACGACAACCTGCTCACACGATTCTTCCTCGCCTCCGACGACTCGGAGGGCGTACGTCTTTCCGGTGGCCAGGCACAACGCGTCGCGGTCGCCCGGTCGCTGGTGCGAGAAGGCCGGGACCTGCTCATTCTCGACGAACCGAGCTCGGGCCTCGACGCGGCGGCGGAACACGACATCCACGCCGGCCTCCGGGAGTACCGCAAGGGATCCACCAGCATCCTGATCTCGCATCGCCTGAGCGCGGTTCGCGACGCGGACATGCTCGCGGTGCTGGCCGATGGCGGCATCGCCGAGTGCGGGACGCACAGCGAGCTGATCAGCCTGGACGGCATCTACGCCCGCCTGTTCAACCTGCAGGCCGCGGGTTACCACGAGACGGTACCCGGATGATCGTCCTTGCCGTGGCGGTCCTGGCAGGACTGTCCTTCGTTCTCGGCTACGTGCTGTTACGGCGGCATCGAATGATCGCGGTCGTGTCCGGGGTCAGCATGTTGCCGAGCTACCGGCCGGGAGACCGGCTGCTCGCACGTCGCCGGCGTCCGCAGGACGCACTTCAGGCGGGCCAGGTCGTCGTCCTGCGGCATCCGCGTCCGGAGGTGGACACGGGCTGGCTGGTCAAGCGCGTCGTCGCCGTGGCGGGTGACGTCGTGCCCGACGGGATCCGCTGTGACGTCATACCGAAGAACCAGGTCATTCTGCCGGGCGAGATCGTGCCTGAAGGGCACACGCTCATATTGGGCGACAATCCCGCGCACAGCATGGATTCGCGGCAGCTCGGCTTCATACCGCTGGAAAGCATAAGGGCGACGGTGGTCAGGCGGTTGAACCGCTGACAGCGTCCCTTTGCCTGATGACCGAACAACCCGCAACCGATTGAAGAGAGAGGTTTCACATGATGACCAACCGTACGGTCCAGATCCAGGATGCTCTGCTGCGGCTCGAAGAGCCGGAGAGCTCCGAGCAGGCCGTTTTCTCGGGGAGCGCCGGCTTCCCGCTCGCGACCTACAACATCGCCATTCCGCCGCGTAGCCGGTGAGCCGGGCAGGCGCTTTCGCTTTCTCGCCGAGCCGAGAGATGCCCTGCCTGCTCGGCCGACCGTCAACAAGTGCAGTTCATTCACTACGGAGGTGGCCTCGGTGGCTGCGGTAGTCACTGCGGAGGCGCGGGCCGGCGTGCCGGCGCTTCCGGATTCCTCTCCATGGAAGAGAAAGGCTTCACATGATGAGCAACCGTACAGTCCAGATCCAGGATGCTCTGCTGCGGCTCGAAGAGCCGGAGAGCTCCGAGCAGGCCGTTTTCTCGGGGAGCGCCGGCTTCCCGCTCGCGACCTACAACATCGCCATTCCGCCGCGTAGCCGGTGAGCCGGGCAGGCGCTTTCGCTTTCGCCTTCGCTCTTTCGCCGAGCCTGCGCGCGTAGCTCTCTCGGGCCGGTCCCCCGACCGGCCCGAGAGGTGCCCTGCCTGCTCGGCCGACCGTCAACAAGTGCAGTTCACTCACTACGGAGGTGGCCTCGGTGGCTGCGGTAGTCACTGCGGAGGCATGGGCCGGCGTGTCGGCGCTTCTGGACTCCTATCTGCGAATCTCGGCCGGCGATCAGCTGGTGATTCTGTACACGGCCGAATGCCGCCCGCCCGCGGCCTGGATCATGGTCGCGGCGGAGGAACGGGGGCTGTCGCCCGTCGCGCTCGCCATGCGGCCCATGGAGGACCCCTCTCTGGTCCCCCGCCTGCGCGAGGCGCTGCTTCCCTCGATGCGCCGGTCCAACAGGGTGGTGATTCTCACGCTGGAGAAGAACAGCGTGTCCCACTTCGCCGTTCTGCGGGAAGCCCAGGACCTGCTCGGCGACGACCGATGCGATGTCGTACGCGTCACCAACGCCGGTCCCGAGCTTTTCTCCCATGCCTTCAACACCACGCCCGCGGAGCTGAGCGCGTACAACGCCTCGCTGTACGGGCGTCTGCGGAAGGCGCGGAAGGTCACCATCCGGACCTCGCGTGGCACGCACCTGGAAATCGAACTCGATCAGGAACGTTTCACCTGGACCAGTAACCGGGGCACCCTCAGGAAGGGCGCCTTTCTGGTGCTGCCCGCCGGCGAGCTCGCCACCTATCCGGCCCGCATCAATGGACGCCTGGTCGCCGACGCCGCCTTCAACGCCAACATTTACACGACGCTGGATGCACGCCTCGGCGCCCGTCCCGTGACCGTCGACATCGTGGAAGGGCGGGCTGTGGACTTTTCGTGCGACGATGCCCAGGTCGCCGAACTGATCGAGATGTGCTGGGCCGTTCCGCACGCGCGCCGCGTGGGGGAGCTGGGCTTCGGCACCAACGCCGGCATCGACCGGCTCGTTCCGCTCAACTCCCACATCAACGAACGTTTTCCTGGCGTTCATGTCGGCTTCGGAGAACACAATCAGCCGTTCCAGATCGTCGACTACCGCTGCGACGTTCATTTCGATCTCATCGCGACGGGCGGCATCGTCACTCTGGACGACGGAAGTGAGATCGATCTGTCGAGACCGGCGGATGACGGGACACCGCATCCCGACGGTGTCAACGACGAGGACATCGACGGTGACTGCTGCGTGCTGAGCTTCGATCAGTGCAGAGTCCTCAGCCTGCCGGTCCGGAGCCGGTGATCCGCCTGGCCGTGACCAGGAGTCGCGAAAGAGAATCGAAGCCGGCATGACCCTTTCCGATGACCCGGCTCAAGGCGAAAGGTCCCAAGGCTCCGCACCTCTTACCAGGAACCTGCCATTCCTTGGTTATCTCGCCGCCCGGGCGCAATCGCAGATCGGTTCGTCCATCACGGCGACGGCCACCCCGCTCATCGCCGCGACGTGGATGGGGGCGAGCGCCACACAGATGGGGCTGCTGGTCGCCGTCCCGTTCGTCTCACGGGTCGCCGGACGGCTCCTGGCGGCCGTCCTGGTTGAGCGCTCACGCTCGCGTGTCACTGCCCTGGCGGCCATGGAGGTGACGTCCGGTCTGTGCGTCGTCGCCGTCACTCTCCGGGCCGTCTCCCACGACCTGTCGATTCCGGGGCTCATCGCCCTGGTCTCGATCATCGCCGGGTTGTCCGGGGCGTTCGGGTCCTTCTCCGCGCCTGTGGTCCTGGATCTCGTCGATCCCGGCCGGCTGACCAAGGCCAACGGGGCGATGGCCGGGGTCGCGCACCTCTCCACCATCGCCGGACCCGGGATCTTCGGTTTTCTCCTCCAGTTCCTGGCGATGCCCTTGGTGCTGGTCGTGGACGCGCTCAGCTATTTCGTGTCGGGCCTTCTGATCCTGCCGCTCCGTCGGCGGGCCCTGTCACGCACCCAGGCGAGAGCGCCGGACCGGGGCCTTCGAGGCTTCCGGCACGTGTTCCGTGGGGACATCCGGATCTATATGGCAGGTGCCGCGCTCATCTGCCTGATCAACGGTGCCGTCATCGCCCTGCTCCCCTTGTACGCGACGCGTGATCTCGGCCTGTCGGCCGACGCGTACGCGGTCATCCTGGCCACCGGCGCGGCGGGCGGCCTCATCGGATCCGCCACCGCCTCCTTCTGGGAGACGAAGCTCGGCAGGAACCGGGCGGCGTTCGTGGCGGGCGCTCTGGCCACGGGGGCGACGGGATTCCTCGTGTTCGCCGACAAGGGCTTGTCCGGGGCGCTGGGCTGCGGTGCCTACGAACTGGTCGGCAGCGTCGGCGGCAGCGTCTTCGTCGTCCTCATGATGTCGGCGATACCCGTATCCGTCCCGTCGGACGCGGTCGCGAGATCAATGGCCGTCGGCGCCCTCGTTCTTGAGCTCGGCACGGCGATCGGAGCGGCAGCCGGTGGAGTCATGGGAACGGCTGCCGGCCTCCGTTCGACCGTGGAGCTCTGCCTGTACGTCGCCGCCACCGTGCTCCTGGCCGTCGCCCTGCGAGGTGGCCTGTCGGCCGTGAGGTCTCGTTCCTGAGGACGCAAGGGCTGACGCCCTTCCACGGCGGGGTGGCGGTCGGCTCTCGACGTCCTCCGCCCTCAGGCGTACCGGGCAGGGAAGGGCCCCGGGCCGCTCCGGAATCACAGGCTGCTGATCAGCAGCCCGTCGGGAAGGACGTGCTGAGCGGGGCCGTCCGTGAGCGTGAACCCGGCCCTGAGCAGGGGTCTTCGGCAGGCGACGTCGCTCGCCCACGAGCCCCGAGGCGCCGCCGGCAGCTCCGTCCGCTCAGGCGCGCCGGATTTGCGGAGCTGGTGCGGTCACCAGGTCACGGGGAGCTCGTACACCCCGTACACCTGGCCGTCGTGCTTGAAGGGGATCTTCTCGAACTCGGTGGCCAGGGCCAGGGTGGGGATGCGCCTGTAGAGCGTGCCGTAGGCGACCTGCAGCTCCAGCCGGGCCAGGGGCTGGCCCAGGCACTGGTGGACGCCGAAGCCGAAGGCCACGTGCCGGCGGGCGTCGCGGCGCACGTCCAGTTCGTCCGGGGCGGGGAAGATCCCGGGGTCGCGGTTGCCGATGTCGTTGGCCACGATGATGCCCTCGCCCGCGCGGATGACCTGGCCGCCGATCTCGATGTCCTCCTTGGCCACCCGGCGGCGTCCGCCGTGGGTGATGTTCAGGTAGCGCAGCAGCTCCTCCACCGCGCCCGCGATCAGCGCGGGGTCGTCGCTCCCGCGCAGCAGGGCGAGCTGGCCGGGATGGCGGAGCAGCGCGAGGGTGCCGAGGGCGATCATGTTGGCGGTGGTCTCGTGGCCGGCCACGAGCAGCAGGACGCCCATCTGGGCCGCCTCCTGCCTGGTCAGCTCACCGGCCGTGACCCGGGCGGCCACCTGGGACAGCAGGTCGTCGCCGGGGCGGACGAGCTTGTCGCCGACGAGCCCGTCCAGGTACTGCCGCAGCCGCCCGCCCGCGGCCGTCCGGTCCTCGACCGACACGTCCCGCTTGACGATGATCTGGCTGTTGTCCTGGAAGAAGCCGTGGTCGGCGTACGGGACGCCGAGCAGCTCGCAGATCACCAGCGACGGCACCGGCAGCGCGAACGCCTCCACAAGGTCCACCGGCCTCGGCCCCGCCAGCAGGTCGTCGATGAGACGGTCGACGATGCGCTGCACGGCCGGGCGCATGCTCTCGACCCGCTTGACGGTGAACGCCCCTTGCACCATGCGGCGCAGCCGGTGGTGCTCGGGATCGTCCATGAAGACGAAGCTGATCGCGCTGTCGGGCCGGTTGGGCGCCAGGACCGGCAGCGGGTAGCCGGGCCGGGTGACGTCGGAGCTGACCTGCGGATGGCTCAGCACCGCCTTCTGCTCGGCGTAGCCGGTGACCAGCCACACGGTGCCGCCGCCGCGCAGCCGCGCCCGGGTCAGCGGCGCGTCCTGCCGGAGCGCCTGCAGGGCCGGCGGCGGGTCGAACGGGCACGCCGCCGCCCTGACGCCGGGGAACTCGGGCAACGAGCCGGACATGTCCTGATCGGGGGCGGCCGTCATGACGGTGTTCCTTCCCCTTGCCTGGCCCGGACGGCGCTCATCGACTTCCCGCCTGACGCACCCGCGCTCGCCGTTGTCATGTCCAGTAACCGACGCGCGCCCTGGTAAGTCAAGCGCCTGCTTCGAGGAGCTCCGTGATCGCGGCGCTCTGGACGACACCCCACCAATATGCGAATATGTGTTCGATTATTGAAGATCGTCAACGGAGGCGAGCCCCGCAGTCATGCCGGGACGTCTCCAGAACGGAGTGCCTGTGCGCACATCGACCTCTGCCCGTGCTCCTCTGCCCCGCCGATTAGTCGCGTGGGCCGGGCCCCTGCTCCTGGCGGCGGCCCTGCTCGTCACCCAGACGCCCACCGCCGCGACCGCCGCGGACGCCGCGACCGTCTCCGACCTCGGCGTCGCCGGGGAGGGCGGCGACGTGGTGGCGCGCAACAGAAAGGTCTTCGTCGCCGCCGGCGACCGGATCGTGGTCGCCTCCACAGACGGCAAGGTCGTCGGCACGATCCCCGGCCTGTCCGGCGCCGTCGCCCTGGCCTCGCCGGAGGACGGCAGGAAGGTGTACGCGGCGCTGCGCGGCTCGAACGAAGTGATCGAGATCGACAGCACCACCCTCGCCATCAGCAGGCGCATCGACCTCACCGCGTACCCGTGCCCGTCGAGCCTGGCGCAGGAGTACGACCGGCTGTGGATCGGGTTCGGCTGCGGCGGAGCGGGCGGGGGAGGCGTCCTCGGCCTCGTCACGTCGGCGGCGACCCCCACCCTCGTCCGGGTCGGGCCGGCCACGACCGGTGCCCCGCTCGTCGCCGTCGCCGGGAACACGCTGGTGGCCGGGGAGTCCGGGGTCAGCCCCGCCACGGTCAGGGTGTACGACATCAGCACCACGCCGCCCACGTCGAGCGGCGAGATCCGGGGGGAGGCGAACGGCCTGCCGGCCCTGCGTGATCTCGCGCTCGCCGAGCACGGCGCGACGGCGTTGTCGGCGCTGCACGACACCCGCCGGTTCGACGCCTGGGACACGGCGGCCCTGACGCGGGGCCGCGCCTACGACACCAACGGATTCGGCGACCAGGGCGTCCCCGTCACCGTCGGGGCCAGCCCGAACGACGCCTACGTCGTGGGCGGCTGGAACTCCCAGGCAGGCGACGCGGCCGAGCTCGTGGTGTACGACGCGACCACCTCGGAGGTCATCTACACGGCCGTCCACCAGGGGAAGACCGTGGTGGCGGGCAGCGTCGCGTTCTACGGCACAGTCACCTTCGCGGTCCTGAAGGAGCCCGGCACCGGCCGCATGCACCTCTGGCGGCTGCCGCCCTCGCCCTACCACTCCTCCACGCTCACCCTGACGGCTCCCGCCAAGGTGACCACGCTCCAGGAGTCGGCCTTCACCGGACGGGTCACGCTGAGCAGCGGACTGCCGCCCGGCGTGCAGACGCTCGAACTGTACCGCTGGCTCCCCGACGGCACCTCCAGGCCGTTCGAGGAGGTCACCACGGCGGCGGACGGGACCTACCGGTTCACCGACACGCCGCCGTCCACCGGGGCGTACAAGTATCAGGTGTACTGGCCGGGCAACTCATGGTTCCGGGGGAGCGGCTCCTCGGTGACCGTCACGGTGGGCCCGTACGAGCCGACGCTCACCGTGACCGGACCGGCGACGGGCCACGTCGGCACGCGCCTCGCGTTCAGCGGCACCTTCGGCGCCGGCGGCATCACCTTCCCGCGGACGACCATCACCGTCTCGCTGCAGGTCGTCGGCCCGGACGGCGCCGTCACCTCGAAGAACGTGGCGAAACTGGTCCCCACCCCCGACGGGACGTTCAGCTTCTCCGACACGCCGGCCGCGGCCGGTGAGCACACCTACACCGTCGACCTGGCGGGCAACTCGGATGTGGGGCCGGCGCGCACCACTCACGTGGTCACCGTCCGCTAGCGGCCCGCGCGACGTCCTGACGCCGGGGGCTTCAGCCGGCTTCCAGGACGAAGAACAGGAAGCACAGGAACCTCGCGCCGGAGATCTCGCGGAGCTCATCGGGGAACAGCTCGCGGGCCTCCGGCGCGTACGGCGGTTCACTGATCACGCTGATGCGGAAGCCCGCCGCGGTGAAGGCTTCGGTCATCGCGTGCAGCGGCCGGTCCCAGAAGCTCAGCCGGCTGGTCTGCCCGCCCATGGTCCACTCCTCGATCCGGTTGCGGGTTCCGAAGTAACCGGGCCTCTCCCCGGCCTTGTGCTGCATGAGGGTGATGACGAAGGGATGCTCGACCGAGACGAGGAGCCGGCTGCCGGGCCGCAGCACGCGCCGCAGCTCGGCCAGGGCCGGCCCCCCAGTCCTCCAGGTAGTGCAGCACCAGCGACGCGATGACGTCGTCGAACGCCTCGTCGGGGAAGGGCAGCGGGCCGGCCAGGTCGGCGACCCGCAGGTCCGCCTCGGGGCCCAGCCTCCGCCGGGCCATCTCCAGCATCCCGGCGCTCGCGTCGACGCCGGTCACGACGGCGCCCCGATCGCGCAGCTCGGCGAACAGGGGGCCCGAGCCGCACCCGGCGTCGAGGATGCGCCGGCCGGTCACGTCCCCGGCGAGCTCCAGCATCGCGGGCCGCTCGTAGTACGCGTTCGCCAGGCTGGTCTCGTTCTCGGCCGTGTAACCTTCGGCGATCGCGTCGTAGGCGTTGCTCTCGGGCGAGTCCGCGACGCGGTTCTCGGGCATGGTCGTCATAGGGGTCATTCTGGCCCGCATGTCCCGGGAGCGCGGAGATGCGGCCCGTCCGCCGGCCCCGGCTGGTCGTCCGTCCTGTCGAGCAGCAGGGCGGCCGCCCGGGTGAGCACCTGGGCCCGGGTGCGGCCGCCGTGGTCGGCGGCCAGGAAGTGTTCGCCGATCGCCACGCAGAAGGCCAGCAGGCTGCGGGCCTCGACCTCCTCGGGGTCGGAGCAGAAGCTGCCGATCATCTCGCGCAGCAGCGCCATGCGCCGGTTGTCCACCCGCCGAAGGCGTTCGGCGACCGCCTCGTCACGCCTGGCCCAGTCGCGGACGGCGAGGTCGATGGGCAGCAGGCGGTCGTCGGAGAAGGTGAGCACGCCGGCGCGCTGGATCTTGGTTCGCGGGTCGCCGCCCTCGCGTTCGACGCGCTCGATCACCTCGTCGGTGCTCTCCCGCTCCCAGGTGTCCAGCATCGCCTCGAGCAGCGCCTCCCGGTCGGCGAAGTACCCGTAGAACCCGCCCTTGGTGACGCCGAGCCGCTTGGCCAGCGCCTCCACGCGCACCGCGTCGGGGCCGCCGGCGGCCAGCGCCCGCAACCCCTCCTCGATCCACCCCTCCCGTGTCGTACGGACCGCGCCCACAGTGTGTGCCACCTCACTCGGAACATATGTATACGCCACCGTATAACCGTGGTTAACCTCAGTATATACGGCAGCGTATAGACAGGGAGGGATCATGAGGCTGGCGAACGCCGCCCACACCGGACGGCCATGGCGCATCCACGACATCGCCGGAGATTTCGAGCTGGAGGACGTGTGGGTGATCCGCACCCCCAGCGCCGGACGGGAGGACTTCTCCGCGGTGCTCGCCGCGATGCGCGACTCCAGCGGCGGCCCCCTGCCGCTGCGGCTGCTGCTCGCGGCGCGCTGGAAGCTGGGCGCCCTGTTCGGCTGGGACAGGGCGTCGGCGGGCCTCGGAAGGCGCGTCCCGTCGTTGTGCGAGCGCCTGCCCGCCGACCTGCGCCGGGCACCGCACGACTCCGACGCCGGCCTGGCGCCCTTCTCCCCGGTCTACGCCCTGGACGACGAATGCGCGCTGGAGCTGGCGAACCGCACCGTGCACGCGGTGATGCACCTGGCATGGGCGCCGGCCGCCGGCGGCGGGCACGAGCTGCGCATGGCCGTCCTCGTGCGCCCCAACGGCCTGCTGGGACGCTGCTACATGGCCGCCATCATGCCGTTCCGCCGCACCCTCGTCCTGCCGGCCTTCGTCCGGCGGCTGGAGCGGGCCTGGCGCGAGCGCGACGCGGGCGTCCTGGAGTCCGCCGTCGGGACGGGCGGCATCCCGCCGTCCGTCCGCGCGCTGAGCTCCTTGCCCGTCGTCGACTACGCCGACCACTTCGCCCTCACCGTGAACGCCGTCGCCACCGAGGCCGGGGCGACGGCGGAGCGGTGGGCGCGGGCGATGTTCGGCGACGTGCCCAGCGCGGGGGAGCGGTTCATCTGGCGGGGTCTCCTGGGGCTCCGGCTCGCCCGCGGCCGATCGCCCGCCACCGTGGCCGGGTGGCGGATCGCCGCGCGTGGCGACGACTGGATCCGGCTGGAGACCGCGTCCTGGTTCCTGACCGCCAACCTCGTCGTCCGGGCGGCGGACGGGCGGGTGTCGCTGACCACCCTCCTGCGCTATGACCGGCGCCTCGGGCGCGTCGTGTGGCCGCCCCTGTCGGCGATCCATCGCCGGCTGGCTCCCGGGCTGCTCCGGGGCGCCGCCGCGCGGATGACCCGCGGCGGCGTCCGGTAGCGCCCGGTCGGGTGCGCCCTGACCGGGGGGCGGCGGGGTCAGCCGCGCCTGGCGGACGGCCAGTCGTGCCCCCAGCCGCCCTGGACCATGGTCTGGAACGCCCACCCGTCCTCGGTGCGCACCAGCAGGTCGGCGTAGTGCATGCGGTGCTCCTCGCCCTCGATCGTCATCGTCGCCTCGGTCTCCACGACCACCAGGTTCTGGCTGACGAAGCGCGGGGTGCGCGTGGAGCGCAGGTCGAGCCCGGCGGTTCCGCCGCCCATGGACTGCTTCATGCTCTCGACGTACTCGGCCCGCGTCCACTGGCGGACGCTCGCGTGGCCGCCGGGCACGTCGGTGGCCACGTTCATCGGGAAGACCGCCAGATCGGCGAGCTGCTCGATCGCGCCCTCCTCGGCCAGCGCGTCGTAGGCGGCGAACCAATCGTCGATGTTCTTCAGTTCCTCGGCGCTCGGCTGGTACATGCTGCTCCTCCCCAAGTCGTACAACGTACCGTACAGCATACGGAGGCCGGTCGCGCACCGATGTTCAAGCCTTGCCCCGACCGGTTCGGACAGGATGAGACGCGATCTGCCGGCCAGGAAAGGACGACGATGACGCGACAGCCGCACGACCCCACGTTCGAGACCCTCCACCGCGATCCCCGGACCACGGTGAGCATCAGGACGACGGTCGCGATCGCCCGCCTTGCGGAGGCCCAGGGTGCGGGGTTCGCGGAACTGTGGAGGTACACCCAGGAGTCCGGCGTGCGAGTGGAGGGGCAGCCCTTCGTCAGGTACCACACCTTCGCGGGGGACGAGACGGACGTGGAGGTCGGCGTGCCCGTGGCCGGACGCCCGCTCGGCGCGGGACGGGTCGCCGCCGCCGAACTGCCGGGCGGCACGGCCGTCGCCACCTGGCACCTCGGATCGCACGACAGTCTGGGCGAGACCTACGCCATGCTGGACGCATGGCTCAGGAAGCACGACCACGAGCCCGACGGCGGGGCGTGGGAGGTCTACCACTGGTTCGACCTCGGCGCGCGACCCGATCCGGCGAGCTGGCCGGCCCCGGAGACCTGGCGCACCCAGCTGATCCAGCCGATTCGCTGACGCCGGTCGCCCGCCGTCAGAGCCCCGTCGCCGGCGTCGCGCTACGCCGGACGATCGCGCCACCGGCCCAGGTGTTGCCGAATTGCGATGAACGCGGCGCCGGTGAGGGCGATCGGGCGGCGAGTCTGGATGTCATGTGGCGACAGGAGCTCGGCAAGGATCCCGGCTCGGGCGTGTCCGTCCATGACATGCGCACGGGAGGGCAGGTCAAGGGCTGGTCGCCGTGGGCTCCGGACGTCGGCCACGCCGTGGTGCTGATGCGGATGGGCGGCTTCCGCCGGCACGCCTCGGGGCAGGACTCCTTCCTCGACGCGGCCGGCGGCTACGTGACCAGCGAAGGGCTGGAGGAGCGCTTCGCCTATCCGTCGGCGGGCGAGATCCGCTACACCTGGATCGCGTTGACCCCTGACGCCTACGACGAGCACGTCGCGGGCGTCCAGGGCGCCCCGGGCTGGATGCTGGCGATCAGCGCCCTGCTCGACCTGCGCCATCGCGAGCTGCTGTCCGCCTGCAGGAAGGGCGCCGACCCCCTGGAGGTGGGTGAACGGGTGCGGAGCCTGCTGGCGGCTCTTCCGCCCCGGACCGAGCGGCCCGGCCCCGGCGCGCCGCCCACGACGCGGGTGATCCACCGCCGCATGGCCCTGGCCGTGCAGGAAGCGCTCTCCTGCGGTCATCTCAACGACGGAGCCGAGGACCTGGCGCGGCTGGTCGGCGCCTCGCCCAAGCACGTCGGCAGGATCTTCCGCCACGTCACCGGGCGCACGATCAGCGAGTACCGCAACGAACTGAGGGTGCGGGCCGTGCTGGAGCACCTGGCCGACGGCGGCGCCCAGCTCGCCGAGCTGGCCACCATGTACGGCTTCGCCGACCACGCGCACCTGACCCGGACGGTCCGCAAGCACCTCGCCGAGACGCCCAGCACCCTGCGCGCCCGCCTCGACCCCGGCGGCCTCTGATCGTCCTGTGACCCGCCGGCCACCCCGTCCGGTGGCTATTGTGATCATCGACATGCAGGGCAAGAGGGCGGACGGTCATGACATCGGCGCAGCCTGGTCACCTGGTCGGCGGACGTTACCGGCTGGTCGCCCTTCTTGGCACCGGCGGGTTCGGGCAGGTCTGGCGCGCCCACGACCAGGTCCTGGACGTCGAGGTGGCGATCAAGGAACTGCGCCTGCCGCCCGGTCTGCCGCAGGCGGAGCAGGACAGGCGGCTGGAGCGCACCGCGCGCGAGGCGCGCAACGCCGTCCGGCTGCGGGCGCACGAGAACGTCGTCGCCGTCCACGACATCGTCCAGGACGGGCTGCCCTGGATCGTGATGGAGCTGGTCGAGGGTCGGTCACTGCAGGAGCACCTCGACACGCACGGGCCGTTGCCGGTGGACCGCGCCGCACAGCTGGCCGCGGGGCTGCTGGCGGCGCTCGGCGCGGCGCACCGGGCCGGCATCGTGCACCGCGACGTCAAGCCGGCCAACGTCATGCTCGCCACGGACGGCAAGGTGTTGCTCACCGACTTCGGCATCGCCGTCCACACCGCCGACACCGCCCTGACGACCGCCGGGATGCTCGTCGGCTCGCCCGAGTACACGGCTCCCGAACGGTTACGCGGCACCGACGGGCTCCCGGCCAGTGACCTGTTCTCCCTCGGTGTGACCCTCTACCAGGCCGTCGAGGGCGTCTCGCCGTTCCGTCGCGACACCCAGCCGGCGACGCTGACCGCCGTCCTGCTGGCGGAGCCGCCGCCGCCACGCCGGGCCGGCCGGCTCGCGCCGCTCATCGCCCGGCTGCTCGACAAGGAGCCGCACGGCAGGCCGACCGCCGAGGAGGCGCCGGCCCTGCTCGGCGGGCAGCAGCCGGGCCGGCGCGATGCCGGGGACCGCACCAAGGTTCTGCCGCCCGCCGAGGTCCCCGTGCGGGGGTGGCAGCGCAGGGCCGTCACGGTGATGACGGCGGCCGTCGGCGTACTGGCGGTGCTCGGCCTCACGAAGGTGCTCGGCCTCGTCGAAGCCGACGACCCCTGGGATTACATGAGCTCGCTGGTGACGGGACACCGTTGGGGCGCCGCCCTGGCCGCCGTCCTCGTCCTGGACGCCGGTCTGGCCGGCCTGCTGTGCGCCCGGGTCGCCCGGTTCCTGAGGCCGCTCACCGGTACGACCGTCGCGGTCGCCGGGGGCGCCGCCGGGTTTCTCGCCGGGATCGGCGCCGTGGCGCTCGCCTTCGACGGCATCGCCGTGTTCCTGGCCATGGCCGACGTCGGGCGTGGCGACCGGATCTGGGTGATCCCGTTGATCGTGATCACGTCCGTCCTGGTGCTCACGGCCGGTTGGGCCTGGGAGTCGAGGCGCCGGGCACACCCGTCGTAGGGGCGCCCGCCGGTCAGCGGGGCCGGCTGAGGGCGGCCTCGGCCAGATCCGTCCACTGCTCGGCCGAGGAGTGCGGCACGACCACCCAGTCCTTGACCACCCTGCCCGTGCCCGAGGGATCGAACAGGCACGCCCCGGCCAGCTCCAGCGCGGCCGCGTGCTCAGGGGTGTCCCTGACCAGCCGGAACACCATCGCGCCGTCACGCTGCAGGCTGGCGAACACCTTGCCCGCCTGATCCTTGAGCGCCGGCCTCCCCATCATCCTGGAGACCCGCACCCCCAGGTCGGCCAGCTCGGCGCCGACCTGCAGGAAATCCTCTTCCGCGCTCATCGTCAGTCGGCCCCAGACTCCATGGCGGCGCGGGCCGAGCGGCTCGGCTCCCGCGCTCCGGCAGAAACGGCGATCAGGCTAGCAGGATCATGCCGAACCGGGAGAACTCACGTTCCCGGGCCGCGTCCGGCGCTCTTCCCCTGACGCAGGGTCAATGTCCCAGCATGGGGGCATGACCTCTCCGACCAGTACGAACCGCCCGCCGTCCGGCGAGCTGACCGCCCACCACGACGGCCTCACGATCCCGCTGTCCCGCGGCGGGCAGGGCCGCCCGCTGGTGTTGTGCCCCGGGCTGAACGCGACCCAGGCCGACCTCGGCGAGCTGATCGAGCTGCTGCGGCGCGACCACGACGTGGTCACCTTCGACCTGCGCGGCCACGGCCGCACCCCGGCCGCGGACCGGTACTCCTTCGAGGCGTTCCTCGGCGACCTGGACGCCGTGATGGCCCGGGTGGGCCGGCTCGGCCTCGGCGAGCCCCCCGTGCTCGTGGGGTACTCGCTGGGGGCCGACCTGGCCGTCCATCACGCCGCCCGGCATCCCGGGGGCGTCGCCGGGCTCGTCCTGATCGACGGGGCGAACCCGGTTCCCGAGCCGTTCCTCACCGAGGACGTCCTGCCGGCGTTCCGGGCGATGTGGACGGAGCTGGCCGCGCAGCAGCAGGCCCGGCGCGGCACCCCGCGCCAGGTGCTGCTCACCGCGCGCCAGATCCTCGACCTGAACGTCGAGGTCGACGTGGTGCGGTCCGAGATCCTGTCCCGGTACCCACTGATCGACCGGCCGATCAGCATGATCATGTCGACCTCGATGGCCGGCGAGGGCGGCCCCGCCGCGCGGTTCAACCGCAACTGGCGGGCCGGGATCGAGCGGCTCGTCCGGCGGCAGCCGCGCATCGCCACGACGTGGCTCGACGCCGACCACGGGCTGGTCTTCACGCACGCCACCGAGATCGCCCGGATCATCCGGCAGGCGGCTTCTTGACGACCTCTGGAAGGCTGGTCCCATGCTGACCATCGGCGAACTGGCCTCGTACGCGGGGGTGACCGTGCGGGCGGTGCGGCACTACCACGCCAAGGGACTGCTGCCGGAGCCCGAGCGCGACCGCCACGGCTACCGCAGGTACGACGCCGCCGCGGCGGTCGAGCTGATCAGGATCCGCACCCTCGCCGAGGCCGGGGTGCCGCTCGCGCGGGTGCGGGAGCTGCTGCGGGCCGGCGAGGAGGAGTTCGCCGCCGCGCTCGCCGACATCGACCGGCGGCTGCGCGCGGAGATCCGGCGGCAGCAGCGCCACCGGGCCCGGATCGCCCGGCTGGCCGCCGGGGACGGCCTGGCGCTGCCGCCGGAGGTGGTCGGCTACCTCGACCGGCTGCGGGCACTCGGCGTGGACGACCATATCGTCCAGGCCGAACGCGACGGCTGGATCCTGCTGGCGGCGCACTCGCCCGGACGCGTGCCGGAGTGGATGGCCCGCAAACGCGAGCAGCTCGACGACCCGGACTTCGTCGGCTTCTTCCGCAACCTGGGCCAGGCCCTCACCCGGTCCGCCGACGACCCGCGGCTGGAGGAGCTGGCCGACGAGCTGGCGGCCTGCCTCACGCGGCTGACCGGCGAGCGGGACGAGGGCTACGTCGACGACCTCGACGTGGAACCGCAGTTCGTCCGGTTGATGGACGCCCTGGCGTTCGACGCCGTCCCGCCCGCCCGCCGGCTGATCGAGCTGCTGCGCCGGCGGGGCTGGACCGGCTGGAGCAAGCTGGAACGGGTGGACCCGCCGTCCTGGTCGTCGGCCGGGTCAGCCGTCGAGGAACCGCTCCAGCTCGGCGGTGACGAAACCGGGGTTCTCCTCGACGAGCCAGTGCCCGGCGCGCGGGACGTCCACCGCGCGGACGATCCTGGTCAGGCGCGGTGACACCGTGGACCGGATCGCGTCGAGCTGCCCCTGGGCGGTCATGAGCAGCGCCGGGACGCGTACCGGCGCCGCCGCCGTCGTGTCGCGCACGTCCTGGTCCAGGGCGCGGTAGAGCTCGAAGCCGCCCGACAGGGCCTGCGGCCGGCTGTAGGTGCGGGCGTACTCGGTGATCTCGGCGTCGGTGAACGGGGACCGCTGAGAGGTGCCGCCGAACGCCGTTCCGCCGTAGGAGACCTGGGGGTAGAACAGCGCCAGGTACTCGCGGACGTCGTCGCCCACCACCGCCTCGGGCACCCGGCGCTGGGAGTGGAAGGCGATGTGCCAGCTCAGCGACCGGTACGTGGCCGCGTCGACGGCCGGGCCGGGCAGCGGCAGGTCCAGGTAGCCGAGGCGGGCGGTGTCGGCGGGGAACCGGCTCGCGTACTGGAACGCCACCGCGGCGCCGAAGTCGTGGCCGACGACGGCGGCGTCCCGGATCCCGAGCCGCCCGGCGATCAGCTGGTGCACGTACCGCGCCAGCGTGGCCTTGTCGTAGCCGGTGGGCGAGCCTTCGCTGTCGCCCAGCCCCGGCAGGTCCACGGCGTAGACGGTGTGGTGCCGGGCCAGGTCCGGCATGATCGGCCACCAGCCGTACCAGGTCTGGGGCCAGCCGTGGATCAGCACCACCGGCGTGCCGGTCCCGCCCTTCACGTAGTGCATGCGCACGCCGTCCACGTCGGCGAACTCGTGCCGGAACGTCGTGCCGAAGCGCGGGTCGTCCTGGGTGGCGGTGGTGTAGGAGGCGGCGGGCGGGGGAGCGGCGGCGGGCGTCGAACAGGCCGTGGCGCCGAGCGGGAGCAGGAGGGCGAGCGCGACGGTCGCGGCCGTGCGCGCGGATCGGGCGAGACGGCCCGGCGACGGCCGTGGAGCGGTGGTCATGTGGTCCTGTCCTGAGGAGAGTGGCGGGGTCGACGGCCGGTGCTGCCGTCGATCGGTGTGGGATCAATCCGACCAGCAGCCCGCCGATCTGGCACGAAAACTTGCGGTTATGGCAAGATGGCCGTCGTGCACGACGACATGGACGAGGTGCTGGGCGCGGTGGGGCCGCGTCTTCGGGCCCTGCGTCGTCACCGCGGCATCACCCTGGCCGAGCTCGCCACCACGACCGGCGTCTCGGAGAGCACGCTGTCCCGGCTGGAGAGCGGGCAGCGCCGGGCCACGCTGGAGCTGCTGCTGCCGCTGGCCCGCGTCTACGACGTCCCGCTCGACGACCTGGTCGGCGCCCCGCGCACCGGCGACCCCCGGATCCACCTCAAGCCGATCACCCGGTTCGGGATGACGTTCGTGCCGCTGTCCCGGCGGCCGGGCGGGGTCCACGCGTTCAAAATGATCATCCCCGCGCGGCCGGAACCGCTCGAACCGGCCCCGCAGACCCACGACGGCTTCGAATGGCTCTACGTCCTCACCGGACGCCTGCGGCTCGTCCTCGGCGACCGTGACCTCACGCTGCCGGTCGGCGAGGCGGCCGAGTTCGACACGTCCATGCCCCACTGGCTGGGCAGCGCCGACGGCGGCACGGTCGAGCTGCTCATCCTGTTCGACCCCCAGGGCATGCGCACCCACATCCACGCCGACCCCCACCGGCACTCTCACTGAGCATCCGACAGGCCGTATTCGCGGCCTGACCTTCATTTGTGGAGGTCAAGAGGTGCTGAAGCGCGTTTTCGGGGGAGAAGGGGGTGGCTTCGAACGCCTGATGATGGGAGTGGTGACCGTGGAGGGGTCCGGGGGAGCGATCCGGGTCGGTGTGGAGGAGGAGTACCACATCGTCGACGCGACCACACGCCGGGTGACCGCGCGGGCGGGGGCGCTGCTGAGCGCGCTGCCCGAGGAGAGCTTCACGCACGAGCTGCAGCGGTCGATGGTCGAGGCCAACAGCGCGCCGTTCCTGGCCCTGGACGACCTGGCCCGCGACGTGTGCCGCCTGCGCCGCAAGCTGATCTCCACCGCCGACGAGCTGGGGCTGGGGATCGCGGCGGTCGGCACGCCGCAGCTGGCCGACCTCGACGAGGTGAAGGTCTTCCCCGACCAGCGATACGAGAAGATGCTCAGCGACTTCCAGGTGCTGACCCGTGAGCAGCTCATCTGCGGCACGCACGTGCACGCCGAGGTGCCCGACCCGGACCTGGCGGTCGCGGTGGCGCACCGGCTGACGCCCTGGCTGGCGCCGTTGCTGGCACTCAGCGCCAGCTCGCCGTTCTGGGACGGGGCCGACACCGGCTACGCCAGCTACCGCACGCTGGTGTGGCAGCGGTGGCCGACGACGGGGCCGATCGGCAAGTTCGGCTCGGCGGCCGAGTACCAGGAGATGGTGCGGGGTTTGATCCGGTCCGGGGTGATCAGCGACGCGGGGATGCTCTATTTCGACGTCCGGCCCTCGCAACATGTGCCGACGGTGGAGCTGCGCATCTGTGACGCCTGCCCCCGGGTGGAGGACGTCGTGCTGATCGCCGGGCTGTTCCGGGCGCTGGTGGCCAGGGAGGTGGCCGCGGCGCGCCGCGGCCCCGGGCCGGAGGTGCAGGTGGAGGCGGCGCGCGCGGCGACCTGGCAGGCGGCCCGATGGGGGCTGGAGGGCGACCTGGTCGATCCGGTGGAGGGCGTGCCGCGCCCGGCCAAGGAGGTGGTCGAGGACCTGGTGACGGGCCTGCGCCCGCAACTGGAGGCGGCCGGCGACTGGGAGCTGGTGACCGGGCTGACCCGGCAGGTCCTGCAGACGGGCACGTCGGCGGCCCGCCAGCGGGCGGCGTACGCCGAGCGGGGCAGCCTGGCGGACGTGGTCGACCTGGTGCTCAGCGAGACCCGCACCTGCGAGTGGGACCGGCCGACGGGCGACCACGACCTCCCTTCGTGCCGGCCGGCGGCCTGATGGCCGGCCTCGGCGAGACGGGGGTGCTGGCATGTGCGGGCTGAGCGGCGAGTTCAGGTTCGACGGCGCGGAGGCCGACATCGGCGCGGTGGGCCGGATGACCGACGCCATGCACGACCGCGGGCCGGACGGCTCCGGCCTGTGGGCGCAGGGGGCCGTCGCGATGGGCCACCGGCGGCTCAAGATCATCGACCTGTCGGAGAAGGCGGCCCAGCCGATGGTGGACGCCGGGCTCGGCCTGGCGGTGGTGTTCAACGGCTGCCTGTACAACTACCGCGAGCTGCGCGAGGAGTTGCGCGGCGCGGGCTACCGGTTCTACTCCACCTCCGACACCGAGGTGCTGCTCAAGGCGTACCACCGGTGGGGCGCCGGGTGCGTCGGGCACTTCAAGGGCATGTTCGCCTTCGCGATCCACGAGCGGGACAGCGGCCGGCTGGTGCTCGGCCGCGACCGGCTCGGCATCAAGCCCATGTACGTCAGCCGCGACGCCCGCCGCCTGCGCTTCGCCTCGACGCTGCCCGCCCTGGCCGCGGGCGGCGGCCTGGACACCGGCATCGACCGGGTGGCGCTGCACCACTACATGACCTTCCACTCGCTCGTGCCCGGCGAGCGCACGATCCTCGCGGGCGTGCGCAAGCTGCCGGCGGCCACCGTGCGGGTCGTCGAGGCGGACGGGACGAGCACCGACCACCGCTACTGGGACCCGCCCTACACCCGCTCCGCGATGCCCGAGCACGCGGGGCTGAGCGAGCAGGAGTGGCGCCGGGCCACCCTGGACGCCCTGCGCACGGCGGTGCGCCGCCGGATGGTCGCCGACGTGCCGGTCGGCGTGCTGCTCTCCGGCGGCCTGGACTCCAGCCTCATCGTGGCGCTGCTGGCCGAGGAGGGGCAGAGCGGCCTGACCACGTTCAGCATCGGCTTCGAGGCGGCCGGCGGCGAGCAGGGGGACGAGTTCGCCTACTCCGACCTGGTCGCCGGCCGGTTCGGCACCGACCACCACCGCATCCGGATCCCCGGCGACCGCCTGCTGGACGGGCTGGAACGCGCGGTGGGCGCCATGAGCGAGCCGATGGCCAGCCACGACTGCGTCGCCTTCTACCTGCTGTCGCAGGAGGTCGCCCGGCACGTGAAGGTCGTGCAGTCGGGCCAGGGCGCCGACGAGGTGTTCGCCGGTTACAGCTGGTTCCCGCCGCTGGCGGGCGTGCCGCGCGAGCGGGCGGCCGAGGTCTACCGCAGGGAGTTCGCCGACCGCCCGCACCAGGAGCTGTCCGGCGTGCTGGCCCCCGGCTACCTGCTGGACCGGGACGTCAGCGGCGACTTCGTCCGGGAGCACGTGGCGCGGCCGGGCGCCGACACCGCGCTCGACGCCGTGCTGCGCCTGGAGACCACGGCCATGCTGATCGACGACCCGGTCAAACGCGTCGACAACATGACCATGGCCCACGGGCTGGAGGCCCGCACGCCGTTCCTCGACCACGACCTGGTCGAGCTGGCCGCCGCCTGCCCCGACGGGCTCAAACTGGCCCACGGCGGCAAGGGCGTGCTCAAGGACGCCGCCCGCCGGCTGCTGCCCGCGCAGATCGTCGACCGGCCGAAGGGCTACTTCCCGGTGCCCGCCGTCCGGCACGTCGAAGGGCCCCTGCTCGACCTCGTCCGGGACGCCCTCACCAGCGGGGCCGCCCGCGCGCGGGGCCTGTTCCGTCCGGAGTTCGTGCGGCGGCTGCTGGCCGACCCCGAGTCCGACAGGGCGACGACCGGCGTCAACACGCTGTGGCAGATCGGCCTGCTCGAACTGTGGCTCCAGGCCCACCAGATGTGATGCCGGACATCCTCGGCGACCTGTCGCACCTGCCGTCGGCCGCCGCGCTGCGCGCCTGGAACTGCCGCCGGCCCGCGCTGGCGCCCGACAACAGCGCCGTGGCCTTCGTCGGCGACCAGGACGGCGTGCCCCGGGTGTGGGTCCAGCCGCTCGGCGCGGATCTGGACGCGTGGCCGGTCGACACCGGCCACCACCCGGTCGTGGACGTGAGCTGGGGGCCCACGGGGGAACATCTGGCGGTCCTGGTGGCGCCGGACGGCGGCGAGCACACGCAGGTGTGGACCGTGCGCCCGCACGGCGGCGAGCTGCGGCCGCTCGCCGTTCCGCCGCACGGGTCGGCCGCGCTCGTCCGCTGGACCGGCCGGGGCGAGTCGGTCCTGGTGGCCGAGACCTCCGCCGCCGGCCTGACCAGGGCCGAGCTGGCCGACGCCGTCACCGGCGCGCGCCAGGTCATCGCCGCAGGCGAGCTGCTGTGGCCGGCCGCGGTCAGCCGCGACCACGCGCGCATGCTGCTCCGGCGCGGGCCGCGCGGCCTGCGCCGGATGTACGCGGCCGACGCCGTCCCGGGTCACCCGCCGGGCGGCGAGCGCGACCTGCTGCCCGGCCTGCCCGGCTCGACCGACCAGGGGGCCCTGTCGCCCGACGGCGAGATCGCCTACCTGGTGTCGGACGCGGGCCGCGACCGGGCCGCGCTGCTGGCGGTGCGGCGCAACGCCTATCCCGTCGTGCTGGCCGAGCGGCCGGACGCCGAGCTGGACCGGTTCGCGCTCAGCGCCGACGGCCGCCGCGGCGTCCTGCTGTGGAACGAGCACGGCCGCTCGGCGCTGGACGTCGTGGAACTGCCCGCCGCGCACGTCAGGTCGCTTCCGCCGCCGCCCGCCGACGTGGTCACCTCGGTCCGGGTCGCCTGGGACGGCCGCACGGCGGTGCTCGCCGCCGAGAGCCCCGAGGAGCCCTCGCACGTGCTGCTGTGCGACCTGACCTCCGGGACGTACCGATACGCCGCCGGGGCCGGGCGGCTCCCGGTCGCGACCGGCGCCGAGCTGCTGCGCTTCCCCGCCCGCGACGGGCTGGAGCTGGCCGCCTGGCTCTACCGCCCGGCGCACGTCCACGGGCCCGCGCCGTTCGTGGTGTCGCTGCACGGAGGGCCGGAGGACCAGGAACGCCCCACCTTCAACCCGCTCTACCAGAACCTCCTGGCCGCCGGGATCGGGGTGCTGGCGCCCAACGTGCGCGGTTCGGGCGGGTACGGGCGGGCCTTCCGCCAGGCCGACGACCTGGCGCTGCGCTTCCGCGCGGTCGAGGACGTCGCCGACTGCGCCGCCGCGCTGGTGCGGACGGGCGCGGCGGACCCGTCCAGGCTCGCCTGCATGGGCTGGTCGTACGGCGGCTACCTGACCCTGGCCGCCCTCGTCACCCATCCGCACCTCTTCCGCGCGGGCGTGAACATGAGCGGCATCGCCGATTTCGCCACCTTCTACGCCCGTACCGAACCGTGGATCGCCGCCGCGGCGGTGTCCGAGTACGGGCACCCGGAGGCGGACCGCGACCTGCTGCACGCCCTGTCCCCGCTGCGCGCCTTCGACCGGCTGGCCGCCCCGCTCCTGGTCGTGCACGGGGCGCAGGACACCAACGTGCCGGTGCACGAGGCCCGGCAGGCGTTCGGGGCGGCCCGCGCCCGCGGCGTGCCCTGCGACCTGCTGCTCTTCGAGGACGAAGGCCACGAGATCCGCAACCGCGCCAACCGCATCAGCCTCGTCTCCAAGGTGCTGAACTGGCTCGACGAGCACCTGCGGCCCGCCCCGCATTGATCGGGCGGCCGGACGCGTCCATCATGGTGCCCCACCGGCACGGAAGGACCCGCTCGTGACCGATCTCGACTCCCGGCTGCGCGCCTGGCGGCACGACCTGCACCGGCGGCCCGAGCCGGCCTTCGCCGAGCACGCGACGAGCGCCTACCTCGCCGCGGCGCTGGAGGCGGCGGGCCTCGACGTCGTCACCGGCGTCGGCGGCACCGGCGTCGTCGCCTCCCTGACCAGGGGCGGCACCGGCCGGGCCGTCGGGCTGCGGGCCGACATGGACTGCCTGCCGCTCGACGAGCCGGGCACGCACGCCCACGTCTCCCGCAACCCCGGCTTCATGCACGCCTGCGGCCATGACGGGCACATGGCGATGCTGCTCGGCGCCGCCGCCGTCCTGGCCGCCGAGGGCGGCTTCGAGGGAACCGTCCGGTTCGTCTTCCAGCCCGCCGAGGAGCCCGGCCGCGGCGCGCGGGCCATGCTCGACGACGGCCTGCTCGCCCGCTTCCCCGTCCAGGCCATGTACGGGCTGCACAACTGGCCCGGCGTCCCCGCCGGCCACTTCCTGACCCGCGCCGGGAGCATCATGGCCGGCGAGGACAACTTCGAGATCCGCATCCGGGGCCGCGGCGGGCACGCCGCCCGCCCGCACATGGTCGTCGACCCCATCGTGGTGGCCGCGGAGATCGTCCTGGCCCTGCAGACGGTCGTCGCCCGCAACGTCGACCCCGCGCTGCCCGCCGTGGTGTCCTGCACCGACATCAGCACCGACGGCACGCGCAACGCCATCCCCGGCGAGGTCGTCATCAGAGGGGACACCCGCAGCTTCGACCCCGCCGTCGCCGCACTCCTGGAGGACCGGGTCCGGCGGCTCTGCGAGGGCATCGGCGCCGCCCACGGCGCGACGTGCGCCGTCACCTACACCCACGAGTTCGCGCCCACCGTCAACGACCCCGCCTGCGTCGCCGCGGCGGTCGAGGCGGCCGTCGCGGTCGCCGGCGAGGACGGCGTCGACCCCGACTGCGCGCCCGTCATGCCGAGCGAGGACTTCGGCGTGTTCGCCGGGGCCGTGCCGGCCTGCTTCGCCTTCCTCGGCAACGGCACCGAACCCGGCCGGGGCGGCGACCCGCTGCACAGCAGGGAGTACGACTTCAACGACGCCGTCCTGCGGACGGGGACGGACTTCTACGTCACGCTGGCGCGCCGCGCCCTGCCCGCCGGCGCTCCCGCGGCGCCTGCTCGGTGAGGCCCGGTCCGCGGGCGGCCCCCGCGGCGGGACGTCATGCGGCCGCGGCCAGCTCCTCCAGCGCGCGCAGGGACGGCAGCTCGAACGGCTGCCGCACCGGAACCTGCCCGGCGCGGGCGTCCTCGGCCTCGCCCGCCCAGTGCCGCAGCGCCTCCAGCGGGGTGACGCCGTTGGCCTTGGCCCAGCGCAGCCGCCGGGTCCAGACCACGGCGGCGTCGAAGGCGGCGTCACCGGCCTGCTCGCGCGGCACGTACCGGGCAGCGTCGTCCGTGGCGGCGGCCCACAGGTAGCCGATCACGGCGCCGTCCTTGAGCACCGGGACGTAGCGGACCGCGGCCGTCGTCGTGCGGGGGTAGGCGTCCGGGGCGTGGACGGTCCGGAACTCGGGCTGGTCCTTCAGCGACACCTCTTCGTCCTTCCCGTCAGCCGTCGGCCTCGGGCGGCAGCACCCAGCCGTAGACGTGCCATCGGCCGTCCTTGCGCTGCACGTCCTCGGCGAACCATGACAAACCAGTGCCGAGCAGCAATTCCCTCTCCTGGTGCCGGCTGAGCAGGTCCAGGTAGAAGGCGGGGGTGCCTTCGGGCACGCGCAGGTGCAGTTCCACGTGCCCGGCCCCGGGGGAGGCGGGCCCGTCGCCGATGCTCGTCGAGAAGAAGGCGGGGTCGCGTTGCACGGTTCCCGCCAGCTCCTCGACGGGCACGGTGAACAATTTCGGGGTCAGCCGCAGCGTCCGGAACACGTCGATCGTCTCGGGGACCGGCCGGCGTTCCATGATCTCCTGCAGCAGCTCGATCTCCGCGATGATACGTGCCTTGTTCCTGGCGACCTCCTCGGGCGTCAGGCCCTCGATGGAGGAGTCGCCGTACCGCAGGTAGTCGTTCATCCCCAGGTAGCCGCCCTCGGAGTACTCCTTGGCCGCCGCGCGCTCGGCCTGGGACAGCCCGGCGGACACGTCCGACCAGACGGCCTCGCCGAACGAGGCCGAGACCATGCGGGAGCCGAAGGGCGCGTCCACGGGGACGTGCGGCGCGGGCGCGGTGTAGTACAGACCCGATTCGGTACGGCGGATCGTCTGCCCCAGCGACGGGTTCGGCCCGTCGGCGACCAGCCCCGAGTACGCGGGCGGCGCGCCGCCCTTGCCATGGGGCAGGGCGGACGGGGACAGGTCGCCGGAGCGCGCGTCGAAGTCCACCGGGGGCTTGACCCGGCCGGCCGTGTCCGGCGCGGTGTAGTGGTCCTTCGGCGGGGCGGCGGCCGGTCCCGCGTCCTGGTGGTAGAGGCCCAGGATGTCCGGCAGGGCCTTGGCCAGCGCGGGGTGCAGCTTGTCGCCGTTCGCCATCGAGGTGAGCTCTCTCAGCGTGAACCACTGGGCGCCGCTGGTCTCGAACGTGTCGAGCTTCGGAGCGAACATCGGCCCGTCGGCGGCCAGATTGGTGTACGTCCAGCCGTCGTCCCCGACGTGCACGGCGTGCTCGCCCTTGAGCCGCAGCTCGTCCAGGTACACCTGGTCGACGCCCAGCTCCTCGCTGATCTCCCGGGCCGCGCCGTGCACGGGGCTCTCCAGGCTGTCGAGCGCGCCGCCGGGCAGCTGCCACTTGCCGGCGTTGGAGACCAGCTCGCTCTGCTGCATGAGCAGGTAACGCGGCTCGCCGTGCGGGTCGATGCCCCGGATCAGCACGCCCGCCGCGCCGTACTTGCCCCATTGGCCGCCGCTCACGTAGCCGTCGCCGGACTTGCCGGGGTTCTCCAGGATCCGGAACGGTCCCTGCGGCTTGGCGGCGCCGCCGGGCAGGACGCCCCCGCCCGCGTGGGAGGCGGCGGGCCCGTCCGCGGCCCGCACGTCGTTGAGGAGGGCGTCGAAGTCGTGCCCGCCGCCGAAGGACGGGTCCTGCTTGGCGGCCGCGCCGGCCAGCGTGGTGCTCTCCGGCCAGGGCCCGGACGGAAGCCCCGCCGAACCGTCCGCGTAGTACGACGACGACGTGGGCTGGTGGTCGTAGGAGTGGTACGCGCCGTTCAGCCACTCGGGGGGAAGCGTGGCGGCGGAACCCGGGTCCACGCCGGACTTCACCGCCGACTTCGCCGCCGACTTCACCGCCGAATTCACCGGGGAGTGCGCCGGCGGGCCGGCGTCAGGCTTGACGTGCGCTCCCGGGCTCCAGCTCGCCCAGTGCGCGTCCGCGCCGCCCAGCACGCCGGAGGTGAGGCTCTTGAGCAGCCTGTCCGGGTCGAACGGCTGCCCGCCGTAGATCTGCGTGGCCACGTCCGTGGCCACGCCGGCCAGGCCCGAACGGCCCATCAACCCGAGCATCGACCGAGGGGGCAGGATGCCCGTGAAGCCCGTCAGGAAGGCGCCCAGGAGGGCGCCCGTGCCGGCCGACGTCATGACCTGGTCCCAGTCCACGTGATCGCGCCGGGACTGCGTGGCCTGCACCCCGAGGTCCATGCCGCCCATCAGGCCGCCGAACAGCCCGATGTTGATCAGCAGCCGTTTGCCGAGCTGGGCGATGGCCAGCCGGGTGAGCTGGATCCGCGAGCCGGCCACGGCCATGGCGGCCGGTCCCCAGGGGCCGGCCGCCGCGGCCAGCAGCCAGATGAGCTGAAGGATCAGGAACCAGACCGAGACCTCGATCATCCGCTTGGTGTACTGCACCTGGACGCCGAGCTCGTTGTAGTGGAGGGCGGCCGAGACGAGCTCCTTGACGAGCTCGGCCAGCATCTGATCGGGCCCCTCCTGGACGTACGTGACGAACTCCCGCAGCGCGTCGCCGTCCCAGTCGTCGCCCAGCCGGGTGTAGACCGCCACGCCCCGCGCCTCCAGGACGCCCCGCGCGGTGGACGCGCACGCGTCGGCGAGCCGGAAACAGCCGTCCTCGTCACCTTCGGGCCAGTCCATGCCGACGGCGTAGCCGACGAACGGCTTCGCCCAGTCAGGGACGAGGAAACCGTCGAACCCCAAGCTCACGTCCCCGGCAGACTCGGCGGAGACGGCGCCTGGCCGTCGAGGGGCGGGGCCTGATACCCGGCGTCGTGGGTGTCCGGGCCTTCGGCGTCCTCGTAGTTCCGCGCGTTGCCCCGGAGCCCGTCCCGAACGGCCTCCACCGCCTGGATGTAGGCGTCGAAGGCGAGCAGGACGGTGCTCTCGATCCTGTACTGGTTCTTCGCCAGCTCCCTGCCGTAGTGGTCGTCGCCCAGCGGGTTGCCCTCGCGGTAGAAGACGGCGCCCAGCGCGCTGTACAGGTCCCGCAGGGCGGTGGCGCTGGCGTCGGCCTGCGCGGATCGCTGCCGCAGGCCGCTGAAGACCGCCTTGTATCCCTGGCCGCGGGTGTCACTCATGCGCCGCGCCGTCCTCCGGCGGAAGCCGCACGGGCTTCGGCAGGAACGACTCGATGCCCGTCCCCTCGCCCAGCACCTCCTCCAGAGGCAGCCCCTGCGGCATGAACGGCGTCATGAGCTCCTTCGTCCGGTCCGCCACCTGCTCGGTGGCGGCGCCGATCTGCTCCATGATCGAGCGGGCGAGCTGCGACGGCGCGAGCCTGCGGTACACCCGGGGGTCCAGCGCGATGTCCTGCACCTGACCGCGCGGCCCCACCGTCACGCTGACCAGGCCGTCGCGGCTCTGCGCGGTCGCCACCAGCTCCGACAGCTTGCCGTACGCCGTCCGCAGCTCGCGGGCCTGCCGGTTGTACTCCCTGGCCAACGCTTCGACTGTCAGCCCGAACTCGTCGCTCAAACGGCGTACCTCTCGTACCAGGGGCGACTTGTGCCGCAGCTGTAACGTGGACGCCTACCGTACTAAATCTCTTTACGGACGGAAAACGAGCAGTTCAGGCCATCCGAAACCCGCCCGCCGGGCCGGCGAACCGACCCGGCGGGGACCACGGAGTCAACGATCGCGAGGGGCCGTGTGCGCGAGGACGGCGGTGGCCAGTTCCTCGTGCACCTCCGGCGGCAGCGTGTGCCCCAGGCCCTCCACCATCATCAGCCGCGCCCCCGGCACCTGCTCGGCGATGAGCGCGCCATGACCCGGCTTGGCCACCTCGTGGGTGCCCTCGATCACCAGCGTCGGCGCCTTGACCTGGTGCAGCACGCCCACCGGCTCGAAATCGGGCTTGGCGCCCGCCGCCAGCCGATGGTTGACCGTCGCCGACAGGTCGCGCGCCCGGTCGTAGATGCGCTCCTGCAACCGGCGCGCCGCGTCCTCGTCGAACGGCAGCCCGGTCCCGTGCAGCAGACGCTGCTCGGCGATCATGCCCTCGATCGCCGCCCGCCGGTCCTGCGGCGGCGGCGACGCGATCAGGGCCTGGTAGAAGGCCACGAACTCCGGCAGCGGCACCGGCAGGCTGCCCTCCGGCTGCGGCTGGCCCAGCAGCGCCCGCATGATGACCTTCCCTTCGCCGCCGCCCAGCGGCGAGGAGCCGATGACCGTCAGCGACCGCACCCGCTCCGGCCGCTCCACCGCGACGAACTGCCCCAGCAGCCCGCCCGCCGAGTGGCAGACCAGATGCGCGCTGTCCAGGCCGTGCGCGTCCATCACCCGGTAGACGTCGTCCTTGATGTCGTCCCACGTGTACGGGTGCGCCGCGAAGTCGACCGTGTCCGACATGCCGGTGTCACGGTGGTCGTACCGGATCACCCGGCGGCCGCCCGCGGTCAGCAGCCCGACGAACTCGTCCGGCCACAGGACGCCCTGCGACATCGAACCCATGATCAGCAGGATCGGCTCGTCGGTGGCGGCGCCGAACTCTTCACTCCAGATGTTCACGTTTTGCATGCCTCACAGCTTGCCCGGCCCGGCTACGGGCGCCTTCTGTAGAACTACTAGCCGCGCCAGATCAGTACGGGAGCCGATGCCGAGCTTCGGATAAATCTTGTACAGGTGGTACTCGACCGTCCGCGGGCTCAGGAAGAGCCGGGCGGCGATCTGCTTGCTCGACAACCCGTCGGCTACCAGGCCCGCGATGCGCAACTCCTGCGGGGTCAGCGCGTCGAGCACGGCCGTGGGCGGCGCCTGCCCGCTCTCGCCCGCGGCCCGCAGCTCCTCCTGCGCGCGCCGCGCCCACGGCCGCGCGCCCGCCCGTTCGAACGTCTCCCACGCCATCCGCAGATGCGCCCGTGCCTCGCCCGGACGTTGCCCGCGGCGCAACCGCTCGCCCAGCAGCAGGGCCGTCCTGGCCGCCTCGAAGGGGTTGGTGTGCAGCCGCAGCGCCTCGTCGAAGGCGTCCTCGCGCGATTCGGCCAGGCCGCGGCAGCGCGCCAGCAGCGCGCGGGACTCCGGCGTCGCCGCGTGCCGCGACCCCCGTTCGTACGCCTCCAGCGCCGCCCGCGCGCCCTCCTCGTCGCCCGCTCCGACGGCGGCCTCGACGCGGTCGGGGGTCGTCCGCCAGACGATCGCCGGATGCCCGGTGCCCGGCCCGGCCGCGGCGATGGCCGCGAACCGGTCGCGCGCCGCCGCGTGCCGGCCCAGGCACAGGTCGAGCATCGCCCGCGCGTACGCCGCCACCCCCGCGCGCAGCCCCACCCGATGGGGGACGGCGATGGCCAGCGCCGCGCGGGCCTGCCGCTCGCAGTCCTCCTCCTCGCCGCGCAGCGCCGCCACGACCGCCAGGTTGGCCAGGTGCGCGGCCACCGTGTTCTCGTAACCGGCCTCGCGGGCCAGCTCCAGGCCCTCCTCCGAGAGGGCCTGGCTGCGCGCCAGCCGCCCGGCCAGCCGTTCGGCGGTCGCCACGAACTCCAGCACGACCGGCAACTGCCCCGCCATGCCCGACACCCTGGCCACCTGCCCGGCCCGGTCGCTGAGCTCGGCGGCCAGGTCCGTCTCGCCGAGCTGGCTGGCCGCGGCCGCCGCCCACAGGTGGCCCGCCGGGTCCTTCAGCTCACCGGCCCGCGCCAGCGCGCGGCGCAGCAGTCCGGGCCCGGCGGCGTCGCCGCCCAGGGTCAGGCCGATGCCGGCCACCGTGTCCCGCAGGAAACCCTCCGGGTGCGCGGCGGCCCGGCGGCCGAGCTCGACGATCATCGCGGTGTCGCCGACGTACGCGGCCGCCTCGGAGGCGTCGGCCAGCATGTCCAGGCTGTCGCCCGCCGCCAGGATCCGCACGGCCTCGGCGGCGTTGCCCGAGTTCAGCTCGAACCGGCCGCGGAGCTGGGCGATCTCCATGGTCACGGCGACGTCGCCGCCGGCCCGTTCGCGCGCCTCGGCCAGCAGCGACTCCGCCTGGCCGGGACGGCCGCCGAGCCAGGCCGCGACGGCGGCG
Organism: Nonomuraea sp. NPDC049655; assembly: GCF_044465465.1. Classification (NCBI taxonomy): domain Bacteria; kingdom Bacillati; phylum Actinomycetota; class Actinomycetes; order Streptosporangiales; family Streptosporangiaceae; genus Nonomuraea; species Nonomuraea sp. NPDC049655. The sequence goes on along the minus strand of NZ_JBITLS010000013.1, from coordinate 180,670 downwards.
TCCTTCAGCCGGACGGCGCGTTCGCGCGGCTCGGGGGTCAGCTCGGCGGCTCTGGCCAGGGCGGTGGCGGCGGCGCCGTACCCGCCGCGGTCGCGGGCCCGGCCGGCGGCGGCCACCAGCGCGGCGGCGACCTCCTCGTCCTGGCCCAGGGCGGCTCCGGCCAGGTGCCAGGCGCGGCGGTCGTCGGCGGTCAGCTCCGCCAGGACGGCGTGCGCCCGGCGCACCTCGGCCGGAGCGGCCGCCTCGTGCACCGCGGAACGGATCAGCGGGTGGCGGAAGCGCACGCCGGCGCCCGACACCTCCGCCAGCCCGCCCTCCTCCAACTCGGCCAACGCCGCCCGCCCGGCCTCCGGCTCAGACTCCGCGCGTTCGGCGAGGAGCCGGCCGGTGGCGCGCAGGACCACGTCGAGGTCGCCCTCGACGGCGGCGACCAGGGCGGCCAGCCGGGCGGCGGCGGACAACGCGGCCACCCGGTCGCCGAACAGCCGGGCGCCGCCGGGCAGCGGGTCGGGCAGCGGTTCGCGTCCGGCGAGCTGGGCGGGCGTCAGACGGGCGGCGATCTCGCGCAGGGCGAGCGGGTTCGCGCCGGTCAGCGTGACCAGCTCGCGCCGCACCTGGACGGGCAGCGTGCCGTGGCGGGACGCCAGCAGCTCGTCCGCGGCGGCCTCGGCCAGGCCGCGCACCTCCACCGTCAGCGGCACGCCCTTGACCGCGGCGTCCCCGCGCACCGCGAGCAGCATCGCGACGCGTTCGGTCGCGAGCCGCCTGGCGGCGAACAGCAGCGCGTCGGCCGAGGCCCGGTCGACCCACTGGAAGTCGTCCACCACGCAGACCAGCCCGTCCGGCGCGGCGGCCTCGACCAGCAGCGAGAGCACGCCGGCCGCCAGCAGGAACCGGTCACCGGCGCCCCCGGCCGCCAGCCCCAGCGCCGCGCGGACGGCGAGGCGCTGCGGCTCGGGCAGCGCGTCGAGCGCGCCGGGCGAACCGGCCACCGGCCACAGAAGCTGGTGCAGCGCCGCGAACGCCAGGTCGGACTCCGACTCGACGCCGGTGAGCCGCAACACCCGCATCGCGCCGCCGCGCGCGGCCGCCGCGTCGAGCAGGGCCGTCTTGCCCGCCCCCGCCTCGCCGCGCAACACCGCCGCGCCGCCGGCGCCGTCGCGGGCGCGCGCGATCACCTCGTCGAGAACGCTGATTTCCGCAGATCTGCCGTAGAGCACAAGCCCCTACCCTAGGCGGGCGGCCCGGCCCGCCGAGCCCCGGAGACCGTCCCTACGTGGGCAGCCACGCAGGCCACCAGGGCAGGACGCAGTCGCCGGGGGTGCCCTGGGTGGCCACGTCGTACAGGGTCAGCGCGACCGGCCCGGAGACCGTGACGGCGAGGGCGAGCACCGTCAGGAGGAGCTGCGGCCACAGCCGCCGGGCCGCCCACGGCAGCCGCCGCGCACGCGATCGCAGCGACGGCCGGGAACGCGCAGCCGAAGGCCCGGCGAACATCCCCGGCCCCGGACGACGGCCCGCTCCGATCGGTCACGCCGACATCGAAGCAGACCGGTTTGCGGTCGATGCGCACCCGAGGTGAAGATTCGGTGCACGGCCCCGATCACCTCGGCCACACTGGTCCCATGGAATACGTCGGACGGGTGCCCGCGCCGCCGCTCGACCGGTTCATCGACGACATCTACTGCCTGACCGGGGTGCCGCGACACCGGTTGATGAACGTCCCGCCGATGCCGTCGGGACACCTGTTCGTCAACCTGGGCGACCCCGCCCGCCTGTGGGACTCCGACCCTGCCGTGCCGCCGGCGGTGTTCGCCGACGGCTGGTTCATGGGGATGTGGACCAGGCGGTTCCGCTACGAGTACCCCGCCCGGGTGCGGCTGGTCGGGGTGCACTTCAAGCCGTGGGGGATGACGCCGTTCGTCGGCGTGCCGGCGGGCGAGCTGCGCGACCGGTGGGTGCCGGCCGACGCCCTCTGGCAGCGGTCCCTGGACCGGATCCGCGACCGGGCCGGCGACCTCGCCTCGGCCGCCGGCGTCCTGCGGGTGGTGGAGGAGGAGCTGCGGGCGCGGTTCGCGGGGACGGCGTCGCGCAATCTCGACCTGATCCGGCACGCGGGCGGCCGCCTGGCGGCCACGTACGGCGCGGTCCCGGTCGGCGCGCTGGCCGACGCCGCCGGGGTGAGCGGCAACCACCTGGCCGCGCAGTTCAAGTCCCATGTCGGCGTCACTCCGAAGCGGGTGGCCCGGATCTACCGCTTCGCCCGGCTGATCCTGTCCGTGGACGCGTCGCGCCCGGTCGACTGGACGGCGCTCGCCCACACGGTGGGCTACTTCGACCAGGCCCACTTCAGCAGGGAGTTCAAGGACTTCACCGGCCACACCCCGACCGGGTACCTGGCCCTGCGGCGCCGCTTCCCCGCCGAGCGGGGCTTCCCGCCGGACGACGGCCCGATGCCCGCCGATTGATTTTCTACAAGCCCGGCAGCCTGCCGGGACGGCAGGATCGCAGGCGTACTTCTGACGAGGACCGAGGAGACCCCGTGGGCGCAGTGATCATGAACAGCGCGGTGTCGGTGGACGGCTTCATCGCCGACGGCAACGACGACGTCGGCCCCCTGCACGACTGGTACTGGAACGGCGACACCCCGCTCACGCTGGGCGACGACCCGGACTACGACCATTCCGGCGCGGGCGGCCGCTTCAGGGTCTCCAAGGCGTCGGCGGAGTACGTCCGGCCGATCTGGGAGTCGGTCGGCGTGATCATCATGGGCCGCACCCTGTTCGACCTGGTGAACGGCTGGGAAGGACGGCCGCCCGCGGGGGAGCATGTGGTCGTGGTGTCCCACCGGCCCAAGCCCGAGGGCTGGCACCCCGAGGCGTCCTACCATTTCGCCGCCGACGTGACGGCCGCCGTCGCCCGGGCCCAGGAGCTCGCCGGGGACCGGGTCGTCAGCGTGAACGCCGGCGACGTCGGCGGCCAGCTGCTCGCGGCCGGTCTGGTGGACGAGGTGGCGATGGACGTCGTGCCGGTGGTGTTCGGCTCCGGCAAGCCCTACTTCGGCCGCGTCGCCGGGCAGCACCTCCTGGCGGACCCGCACGTGGTCGTCCAGGGCGAGGGGGTGCTGCACCTGCGGTACAAGGTGCGCCGCTAGTCGCGGCCGCCGATCCGCGCGAGGTCCCCGCGGAACACCGCCCCTGTCCGGCGACGGGATCGTGCCCCGACGGGGGGCCGACGAACGCGCGCATGGGCGCGGCCGATCCGCGGAAGCTAGCCTGACGCCGTGAGCTCCGTTCTGCTGTGGTGCGCGCTCGTCGGCGTCGCCCTCCTGTACGGCGCGGCCGTCCGCGGCACGGCCGGGATCACGATCGCGGTCGCCGCGGCCCTGGTGGCGGCGGCGACGGCCGTCGCGGCGGCCCGCGGCTGGCCGCCGCAGGCGCTGGCGGGCGTGGCGCTGGTGGCGGGCGGCGTGGGCGCGGTCGTCTGGGCGTTCGGGCGGGCGCACCGGCGGGGCCGGACGCGGCGGGCGGCCCTGGCCGCGCACCGGGCGGCGCGATCGCGGGCGGCCGCGGCCGTGGCGGACGCCGTGCGCCTCAGGATGGCCGCCGAACTGCACGACACCGCCGCCCACCGGCTCACCGGCATCGCGGTGGCCGCGGCGTCCGCGCTGCACGTGGCCGACCCGGCGATGCGGGAGTCCGCCCTGCGCCACGCCGGGGACGCCGCCCGCCTGGCCCGCGCCGAACTGGCGGGCGCGCGGGAGGCCGTCCGCGACCTGCCGGCGATCGACGCCCTGGTCGCCGACCGGCATGGGCCAGGCGCGGACCCCGGCCGGGTCGGCTACCGCAGGACGGCCGCCGCCGCGCCGCCCGAGGTCGCGGCGGCCGCCTACCGGGTGGTCCAGGAGGGCCTCACCAACGCCGCGCGGTACGCGGGCGGCGCCCGGGTGGACGTCGCCGTCCTCGGCGGACCCGGCCGGCTGACCGTCGAGGTGCGCGACACCGGCGGCGCGCGGGAGCACGACGACCTGGGCACCGGCCACGGCCTGTCCGGGCTGGCCACGACCGTGGCGGCCTGCGGCGGCACGCTCACGGCGGGCCCGGACGCCGGCGGCTGGACGGTCCGGGCCGCCTTCCCCGCCCCCGCCGGGCCGCCCCCGTTCCGGCGGACGTGGTGGCGCGGGCGGCGGGCCTGGGACGCGGCGCTGGCCGGGCTCGCCGTCGCGTTGACGATGGGGGCGAGCCTGCTGCCGGGAGGCACTCCGGCGCCGCGGGAGTTCCTCGTGCTCGGCCCCCTCTTCGTCCTGCACGCCCTGCCTCTGTGGTGGCGGGTGCGGCGGCCCGCGTGGAGCCTCGCCGCGATGTTGTCGATCCATCCGGTGGCGATGGCGGGCCTGACCCCGACCCCCGCGGGCGACCTGTTCCTCTGGGCGTGGTGGGTGGAGCTGGCCCAGCTCTACGCCTTCGGCGCCCACCACCCCAGGCGCCGGGGCGTGCTCGCGATCCTCGCCGTCGGCCTGGTGGGCGGCCTCGCGCTGGCCCTCGGGCCGGACATCGCCGGCGACCCGACGGCCGCCTGGGCGGTGCTCGCCACGGCCGTGGCGCTCCTGTCGGCTCCGGCGTGGGCGGCGGGCGTCCTGGTCGGCCGGGCGCGGGCGCGGCGGCGGGCGGCCGCGACCGCCGAACGCGACCTGCTGGCCGGCCGGCTGGCGGACGTGGCGCGCGGCGAACGAGAACGAATCGTCGAGGGTCTGCGCAGCACGGCGGCCCGGCACGCGGACGCGGTCGTCGCGGCGGCCGGGAAGGGCGACCTGACGGCGGTGCGCGACGCCGCCCGCGCCGCGATCGACGCGCTCCGGAGGCTGCTGGACGAGCTGCGCCGCCCCGCCGGATCCGACGGCCCGCCGCCGACGCTCGCCGGGCTGGAGCTGCTGGCCGCCCGGCGGCAGTCGGGCGTCCGCCACCTCGGCGACCCCGGCGGCCTGACGCCGGAGCTGGAGGTCGGCGTGTTCCGGGCCGTCGAGGAGCTGGCCGGGGACCGGATCACCGTGTCGTACCTGCCCGACGGCGTGCTCGTCGAAGGCGCGGCGGCCCGGCGCGCCCGCCGCCGGCTGCGCACTTTGGCCGACGGGTACGGCGGGACGCTGGCCACCGGCGGCCCGGACGACGTGCGGGTATGGTTGCCCAGATGATCAGGGTGATCGTCGTCGACGACCAGGCGGTGGTCCGGGTCGGGATCGCCGCGGTGCTGGCCGCCGAACCCGACCTCGACGTGGTCGGGCAGGCCGCCGACGGCGAGTCCGCCGTGGCGCTCGCCGCCGAGCTGCGCCCGGACGTGGCGCTCATGGACGTCCGGATGCCCGGCCTCGACGGGCTCGCCGCCACCGCCCGGATCACCGCCGGCACGCCGGGCACCCGGATCGTCGTGCTGACCACGTTCGGCCTGGAGGAGTACGTGTTCGGCGCGCTGCGCGCCGGCGCGTCCGGGTTCCTGCTCAAGGACGCCGAGCCGGCGCGCGTCGTGGACGCGGTGCGGGTGATCGCGCGCGGCGACGCGCTGCTCGACCCGGTGATCACCCGGCGGCTGCTCGAACGCTTCGCCGCGGCCGCCGACCCCGGCCCGCCCGCGCGGCCCGACGGGCTCACCGCCCGCGAGCGCGAGGTGCTCGGGCACGTCGCGCGCGGGCTGTCCAACGCCGAGATCGCCGCCGTCCTGGCGCTCAGCCCGGCCACGGTCAAAGACCACGTGGCGGCGATCCTGGCCAAGCTGGGCGTGCGCGACCGGCTGCACGCGACCATCCACGCCTACGAGTCCGGCCTGATCCGTCCCGGGGCCGGCTGACCCCCGCCGCGTGGCGGGGGCACGGTTCGGTCGCCGGCAGGAGGAGACGCGGCGCGCGCGTTCCTAACGTTGTGGCACATGAAACGTGTGTCAGGCGCGATCCTGCTGGTGGGCGCCGAGATCGCCGCGGTCGCCGCCGGGGCTCTGGTCTTCCTGCTCGTGGCGGCCGTGACGGCCGTCGTGCCGCTGTTCGCGGGGGCGGGGGTGCTCGCCGTCGCCGCCGTCTCCTGGCTGCTCGGACGTCCCGCACTCCGCCTGCTGGGGCTGCCCCGGCTGGTGCCGCCCTACGTGGTGGTGAACACCGTGGCGGTCACCGCCCTCGCCGGGCTGGCGGCCTTCCGGCCCTTCCCCGTCCCGCCGCCGGCCGCGGCGCCCGCCGGGGTCGCGTACTGGCAGCTCCCGACGGGCTCCCGGCTCGCCTACGTCAAGCTCGCCGGATCCGGCACGGCCGGCCGCCCGCCCGTGATCTTCCTGCACGGCGGGCCGGGCACGCCGGGGGAGGGGCTGCCGGAGGGCAGCGAGGAGCTGGCCGCCGCCGGGTTCGACGTCTACGCCTACGACCAGGTCGGCGCCGGCCGTTCGACCCGGCTGGCCGACCCGGCCGGGTACACGGTCGCCCGCCACGTCGCCGACCTGGAGGCCGTCCGCCAGGCCATCGGCGCCCCGAAGATCGTCCTGGTGGGCAGGTCGTGGGGCGGCACCCTGTCGGCCGCCTACCTCGCCGCCCACCCCGACCGGGTGGCCAAGGCCGTGCTCACCTCGCCGGGCGCGATCTGGGAGCCCGCCTTCCCCGGCGGCGTCGGCAGCCCGTGGGACGGCCTGCCCGCCCCCCTCCAGGCCCAGGCCGACGCGCTGACGAGCTCCCCGCGCATGCTGGTCCAGTCGTTGCTCCTGGGCGTGAACCCGGCCGCGGCACGGGCGCTGGTGCCCGACGCCGAGGCCGACGCCCGGATGCGCGCGCTGCTGCTGGTGGCCAAGGACGCCACGGGCTGCGCGGACGCGAAACCCGCCCCCGTGCACGGGAACCTGCCCGGCTTCTACAGCAACCAGGTCACCGCCGAGGACGCCGCCGCCGTCCCCGACCCGCGGCCCCGGCTGCGCGGGGTACGGGTGCCGGTGCTCATCATGCGCGGGCAGTGCGACTACCTGAAGTGGGAGGTCACCTACGACTACCGGCGCACCCTGCCGGACTCGACCCTGGTATACGTCCCGGGTGCCGGCCACTCGATCGCCAACGGCCGTCCCGACCTCTACCGCGGCCTGATCCGCGCCTTCCTCCTCGACCGCCCGCTGCCCGTCCCCGCCTACACCGGCGCCACCGATCCCGCCCGCTCCTAGACGCCGCCGCGCGTTCCGGGATCGGTGATCTTAGGATGCGGGTGACTCAGGGCGCCGCCGGGCGGCGGGGCGGGGAAGGAGAGCGCGTGGAGCCGGACGAACGGCTACGTCACAGCTCGTCATTCGGAGCCGCGGCGGCCGCGTACGCCGAGCACCGGCCGGATTACGCGCACGCCGCCGTGCGCTGGGCGCTGGAGACGGCGCCCGGGCTTCGGGTGCTCGACCTCGGGGCCGGCACCGGCAAGCTGACCGCGACGCTGGTCGAGCTGGGCGTCGAGGTCGTCGCGGTCGAGCCCGACCCGGCGATGCTGGCCGAGCTGCGCCGGGCGCTGCCGGACGTCCGCGCCCTGCCGGGCAGCGCCGAGGCGATCCCGCTGCCGGCCGCGTCCGTCGACGCGGTGCTGGCCGGCAACGCCATGCACTGGTTCGACATGGCCGTCGCGGGGCCCGAGATCGCCAGGGTCCTGGCTCCCGGCGGCGTCCTGGCCGGCCTGTGGAACGTGCTCGACGACGGCGTCGACTGGGTGGCCGGGCTCGCGCGGGCCGGCGGCGGCGAGGCGGTCGGCCCGCGCGACACGCCCGCCGCCTGGCGCGCAGAGACGGCAGGGATGCACCTGCCCAGGTCGGGCGCGCCGCGGTTCGGGACGCCGGAGCAGGAGCAGTTCCCGCACGGCCAGCGCCGCACCGCGGACTCCCTCGCCGAGACGCTCGCGACCAGGGCGGGCATGCTCGTCATGCCCGCAGGGGAACGCGCGGCCCGGCTCGGCCGGATCCGCGCCTACCTCGCCGGCCGGCCCGAGACCGCCGACGGCGAGTTCACCCTGCCGATGCTGACCGCCGTGTTGCGCGTCCGGCGGTTGTGACGACGTCCGAGCCAGGGCCGTGAAGAGGTTTCACCTGCCGATCGATCCGAAAACAACGATCAAGCGGCCTCCCGTCGGACGGTGACGGCCGGGAAGGCGGTGCCGGATGTCCGGAGCGCCGTTGTACGACACCATCGGAGCGGCCTACACCGCGACGCGGCGCACCGATCCGCGCATCGCCGCGCGCATCTGGGCCGCGCTCGGCGACGCCCGGACCGTGCTGAACGTCGGCGCGGGCACCGGGTCCTACGAGCCGCCCGGCCGTTACGTCCTGGCCGTGGAGCCGTCGGCGCTCATGCGCTCGCAGCGCCCGGCGGAGGCGGCGCCGTGCCTGGCCGGGTCCGCCGAGCGTCTGCCGTTCGACGACGGGGCCTTCGACGCCGCCATGGCCGTCTCGTCGGTCCACCACTGGCCGGACGTGCTCGGCGGGCTGCGCGAGATGCGGCGGGTCGCCCGGCGCGTGGTGGTGTTCACCCACGACACCGGCGACGCCGGCTGGCGCGACCGGTTCTGGCTGTCCCGCGACTACCTGCCCGAGGTCGCCGGCCTCGTGGCAGGCCGGCCCTCGGTGACCGAGCTGGCGGCGGCGATCGGGGCCCGGCTGGAACCCGTGCCCATCCCGTGGGACTGCGCCGACGGCCTGTTCGAGGCCTTCTGGCGCCGGCCGGAGGCGTACCTGGAGGAGGACGTCCGCCGCGGGATGTCGGTCTGGGCCAGGCTCGGGCCGGACGTCGAGCGGCGCGCGGTGCGCGACCTGCGTGCCGACCTCGCCTCCGGCCGGTGGGCCGCGCGCAACCGGGACCTGCTCGAACTCGACGAGGCCGAGCTCGGCCTCCGCCTGCTGATCGCCTAGCCCGGACCGGCGGCCTTCCTCAGCGGTCGCGGAATGCATGAGAGGTCTTCATCCGTTGTCGCCGCCGTGGACGATCTCACCCCCGCGGAACTCCGCGTCCTGGTCGCCGTCGACGGCGAGGGCAGCGTCACGGCGGCCGGCGTACGGCTGGGGCTGACCCAGTCGGCCGTCTCCCACGCCCTGCGCGCGGCCGAGCGGAAGATGGGAGCCGTGCTGTTCCAGCGGGGCCGCGCCGGCGCGCGGGCCACCGCGGCGGGGCGGGCCGCGGTCGGGCACGCCCGGCACATCCTGCGGCTCATGGAGGTCATGCGGGCCGACACGCGCACCGCCGCCCGCGGCGAGGCCACCGGGACCATCCGGCTGGCCGCCTTCCGCAGCGCCGCCTTCCACCTGCTGCCGCGCGTGCTGGTCCGGTTCGGCCGGCGGCACCCCAAGGTCACCGTGGACGTGCGCGTCGTGCCGGACCTGGGCAGGGGCATCGCCGGCGAGGTGGCCGACGGCCGGGCCGACGTGGGCGTCCTGACCCTGCCGATGCACGTGGACGGCCTGGTCTGCAAGGAGCTGTACGAGGAGCCGTACGTGCTGGCCCATCCGCTGGGGCATCCGGACCCGCGGTCGCTCCCCATGATCGATTGGCACGAGAACTGCTCGGGCGAGACCCGGCGCTGGCTGGCCGCGCAGGAGTGGATCCCGCCCGGCGACATCACGGCCGAGGACGACGGCGTCGTCATGTCGATGGTCGGGCACGGGCTCGGCGCGGCGATCGTGCCCCGCCTGTCCACGGTGGACGCCCCGGCCAGGGTCGCCACGGCCGAGCTCGGCGAGGGCGCCCCCCGCCGCCGGGTGGGCTACGTCACCACCCGCGAACTGGCCGGCTCCGCGCTGATCCGCGACCTGCTCGGCGAGCTGCGCACCCTCCGGACGCCCGCCGCCCCGGCGGCGGCCACCCATCCATGAGCCGCTGCTGACGACCGTTTGGCGGTGCGCGACCGTCGCGCAGACCGGACTGGGCCCGCCCCTGTCCTTCGAGCCCCCGGACACCGGAGCCACGGAGGAGGCCGGGGACGCCAGGTGACCCGCCGGACAACGGCGCAGGCCCTCACGGCCTGACGCGGCGGTGAGGGCCTCGGCACGTCCGGGCGGGCGTCAGCCGGAGCGGTGTCCGCCCACCTGGCGGGCCTGCTCGCGGGCCTGGTCGGCGGTGGCGGCGGCCGCCTCCGACGCGCTGTCCTTGACCTGCTGGACGGCCTGCCCGGCCAGCTCCCTGGCGTCCTGGCCGAGCTGCTGCGCCGACTCGCGGCCGGCTTCCACGACCGGCTCCAGCACGTCGCCGACCTGCTCGCGGAGCTGGCCGACGGCCTGCTCCTCCGCCTCGGTGGCGGGGATGAGCGTGGCGGCCAGCAGACCGGCGCCGAAGGCGATCAGCCCGGCCGCCAGGGGGTTGCCCTGGGTGCCCCGCCTGGCCTGCTCCGGCGCGGCCCGTACGGTCTCGGCGGCCACGTGGGCGCCGTGCCGCACGGTGCCGGCCGCCTGGTGGGCGCCCTCCAGCACCGCGTGGCCGGCCTGGTGCGCCCCCTCGCCCACCGAGCCGGCGGTGGCGGCGACGCCGTGCCGCGCCCGTCCGGCGGCATGGGACGCGCCATGGGAGGGGGTTCCCATCACCCGCTCCCGCAACGATCGCGCCGCCTCCCGCACCCGTTCGGTACGGCGGCGCGCGATCCGCGCCGGGCTCGTCCGGTCGGCCAGCCGGTCCACGTCGGCCGCGAGTTCGGCCCTCGTGGCGGCGATCTCGTTTCTCACTTCCTCAGGTCGCGTGCCCATTGCGCGTCCTCCTTGAGCGTCTCGATGGTCTGCTCGGGTCTGGGGTTGATCTCGCGCAGCCGGTTGCGCCCGTTGACGTACAGCACTCCGCCGATGACCGCCCAGACGACCGCGAGAACGAGCGCGGCCCAGCCCAGGCCCATCATCTCGCCCAGGCCGAACATGACGGCCAGGGTCACCAGCAGCGCGATCATGTAACCGGCGAAGCCGGCGCCGCCGAGCATCCCGGCCGCCTTGCCCGCCTTGGTCGCCTCCTGGCGGAGCTCGATCTTGGCCAGCTCCACCTCCTGGCGGAACAGTTTGGAGATGTCCTCGCCGATCTCGCCGACCAGCTGGCCGAGCGTCGGTTCCTCGGGCTGCGCGGTCATGGCAGGTCACTCCCGGCGCCGTAGGCGGGCGCCGCGGGAGCGGCCGGGGCGGCCGGTGGCGTGGTGAGCGGCGGCACGGGGCGGGTGTCGTCCTGCCCGAGGGGGTCGCCGAGCGGCCGGTGCAGCGGTTGCGGCGGCGCCGTGCCGGGTTGCGCGACGCTCGGCAGGGTGGGGTCGGCGGGCGGCGGCGGGACCGCGGGCTGGGAGGCCGTCCCTGAGCTGTCGCCGGAGGCCTTGATGACGCGGCCCACCAGGAAGCCCGCGGCCAGGGCGCCGGCCAGGAACGCGGCCGGGCGGCGGCGGGCGAAGCTCTGCACCTCGCCGACGACCCCGGCCAGGCCGTGCCTGTCGAGGTAGTCGGCCGCACGCCGGCCCTGGTCGGCGGCCTGGCGTACGACGTTGGTCACCGGCGAGTCGGGCTTGGCCTGCTCGTGCATGGCCGACAGGTCCTCCGACCACTCCCGCAGGCTCTGCGCGGCACGCCGGCTCTGCTGCTCGGACTGGGCGCGCACCCGGTCGCGCAGCTCGTCGACGGCGTTCCTGGCCTGGGCCCTGGCCTCGCCGGCCACCTGGACGCCGGCCTCCTTGGCGGTCCCGGCGACCTCCTGCGCGGCGGCCTTGCCCTGATGGAGCGTTCCCTCCCGGCCGGTCCCCGTCGGGTATTCACTCATGGGTGCCCTCCTCGTGGGATTGATGCCGCCTGTGGCTACCCGGACGGCCTCCGCCAAACCAGGAACACCCCAACGCAGGGCAAAGAACGTGAAAAGGGGATCGGCGTCCCGCGCTGCTCCCGAAGCGCTCCGAGCGTGTTCGCGCGCGGTCGCGAACCGCCCTGAAGTGCGACTATTCGCGTTATACGGCTGAGCATGGGTAGGGAGGCGCCAGACCTGGTCAATCCGTTGTGGCCCTTCCTAAGGAACCAAGCATGAACGAGTCGCACCCGCTCAAGTCCGCCGTGGAGAAGGTCGTCGGCGCCGTCACCGACCACGACGCCGTGCAGGCGGCCGAGATCCCCGGCGTGCCCAACAGCCTGCCGCCCCAGCTTGAGGAGCCGACCGAGCCGCGGGAACCGCTGCCGCCCAAGCCGGACCAGACCGGGCCCGAGACCGTCTCGCCCACCGGGCAGCCGACCGGCGCCTCGCAGGACCAGATGGCGCAGGGTGGCGAGTACCTGACCACCGCCCAGGGGGTGCGGCTGCGCGACACCGACCACTCGCTGAAGGCCGGCCCGCGCGGCCCGGTGCTGCTGCAGGACCACCACCTGCGCGAGAAGGTCATGCACTTCGACCACGAGCGCATCCCCGAGCGGGTGGTGCACGCCCGCGGCGCCGCCGCCCACGGCGTGTTCCAGGCGTACGGCACCGCCTCGAACATCACCAAGGCGGCCTTCCTCGCCGAGGGCGTCAGGACCCAGGTCTTCGTCCGCTTCTCCACCGTGCTCGGCTCGCGCGGCTCGGCCGACACCGTCCGCGACACCCGCGGCTTCGCCACCAAGTTCTACACCGCCGAGGGCGTGTTCGACCTGGTCGGCAACAACATCCCGGTCTTCTTCATCCAGGACGGCATCAAGTTCCCCGACGTCATCCACGCCGGCAAGCCGCATCCCGACCGGGAGATCCCGCAGGCGCAGAGCGCGCACGACACGTTCTGGGACTTCGTCTCCCTGCACACCGAGGCCACCTTCCACACGATGTGGAACATGTCCGACCGCGGCATCCCGCGCTCGTTCCGCATGATGGAAGGCTTCGGCGTGCACACCTTCCGCCTGGTCAACGCGGCGGGGGAGACGACGCTGGCCAAGTGGCACTGGAAGCCCAAGCTCGGCGTGCACTCGCTGACCTGGGAGGAGGCCCAGATCGCCGGCGGCGTCGACCCCGACTTCCACCGGCGCGACCTCGCCGACGCCATCGAGGCCGGCGCGCACCCGCAGTGGGAGCTGGGCATCCAGGTCTTCCCGGACACGCCGGAGCAGATGTTCGAGGGCATCGACCTGCTGGACCCGACGAAGATCGTGCCCGAGGAGCTGGCCCCCGTCCACCCGGTCGGCCTGATGACGCTCAACGCCAACCCGTCGAACTTCTTCGCCGAGACCGAGCAGGTCGCCTTCCACGTCGGGCACCTCGTGCCGGGCATCGACATCACCGACGACCCGCTGCTGGCGGCGCGGCTGTTCTCCTACCTCGACACGCAGATCACCCGCCTGGGCGGCCCGAACTTCGCACAGATCCCCATCAACCGGCCGCACGCGCCGGTCAACGACATGCTGCGCGACGGCTTCCACCAGACGGCCGTCCACCGCGGGGTGGCCCCGTACCGGCCGAACTCCCTGGACGGCGGCTGCCCCTTCCAGGCCGGCGCCGAGCAGGGCGCCTACGTCGAGGTGCCGCTGGAGGTCGCCGGACGCAAGGTGCGCGAGGCGCCCGCGACCTTCTCCGACCACTACAGCCAGCCGCGGCTGTTCTGGCTGAGCCTGTCCCCGGTCGAGCGCGAGCACCTGATCAGCGCCTACACCTTCGAGCTGGGCAAGTGTTACGAGCAGGCGGTCAAGGAACGCCAGCTCCGGGTGCTGGCCAACATCGACCCGGTCCTGTGCCGGGAGGTCGCCGACGGCCTCGGGCTGCCCGCCCCCGAGCCCACCGTGCCGCTCGCCGACCCGGCGCCGAGCCCGGCGCTGTCGCAGGTCGGCCGGGAGTGGCCGCTGGACGGCCGGATCATCGGCATCGTCGCGGACGAGACCAGCGACCTCGGCGTCGTGGGCGCCGTCCGCCAGGCCGTGCTCGACGGCGGGATGACGCCGCTCGTCATCGCGCCCAAGGGCGGCATGCTGGGCGGCACGCTGGCCGTCCAGCGCACCTTCGCCACGGCCCGCTCCGTCGAGTTCGACGCCGTGCTGCTGGCCGGGGCGCCCGCCCCGGGCGACGACGCGTACGGCGCCCGCGACGCCAAGGCCGGCGACGGCGGCACCCCGGTCGACCCGCGCGTGCTGCTCCTGGTCGGCGAGGCGTACCGGCACGCCAAGGCGGTGGGCGGCTGGGGCACGGCCGCGCAGGCGCTGCAGGCCGCGGGGATCCCCGCGCAGGCGCCGGGCGTCGTCACCGGCCAGGACGGCGAGGGGGTGCTGCGCGACGTGCTCGCCCTGCTGCCCCTGCACCGGGTCTGGGACCGCTTCCGCGTGCACCCCGACGTGGCCTGAGCCAGCAGAACCGCCCTCCCATCGCGCGCCGCGACGCCATGTCGCGGCGCGCGACGCGTGTTCGGGCCGAGCGCGATGCCGCCGCCCTGGCCGCCCTCGCGGCCCGCGGGAAATCCGGGTGCGGGCGGCGGGCGGGGTGGTGTGTGATCGGGGGATGACGATCGAGACGGGCAGGCCGGGGATCGACGGGCTCGGCGACGTGGTGCGGCTGCTGGGGGAGTGGCAGCGCGAAGGAGAGCCCGTGCAACTGCATCCGGGCGACCTGGGATGGTTCTGGCGGTTCGGCCCGGGACGCACGGCGGCGGCCACCCTGACCTGGAGCCGGGCCGGGCAGGTCGTCGCGGCCGGGCTGCTGGACGGCGCCGACCTGCTGCGGCTGGCGTTCGCGCCGGGGGCGTCGCAGGACGAGGAGCTGGCCCGCCGGGTGGCCGGCGACGTGTCGGAGCCCGGACGCGGGGTGCTGCCCGAGGGGCGGGCGTACGTCGAGTCGCCGCCGGGCGCGCTGGTGCGGGACCTGTTGCTGAAGGACGGCTGGGCGGCCGACGACCCGTGGACGGTCCTCGGGCGCGACCTCGGCGCGCCCGTCCCGGATCCCGGCGTGCACGTCGAGGCGGTGGGGCCGGAGCAGGCGCCCGAGTGGGCCGCCGTCATCCGGGCGTCGTTCGACGGCTCGACCTTCACCGAGGAGCGCTGGCACGCGATGGCGGCGGGCGTCCCGTACGCCGGCGCGCGGTGCCTGCTCGCCCGCGACGACCAGGGCGCGGCGGTGGCGGCCGTGGCGGTGTGGTCGGCCGGTGCGGGCAGGCCGGGGCTGATCGAGCCGATGGGGGTGCACCGGGACCACCGGGGGCGCGGGCACGGCCGGGCGATCACGGTCGCCGCGGCGCGCGCGCTGCGGGAGGCCGGCTCGTCCAGCGTGCTCGTGTGCTGCCCGAGCTCCAACGCCGGTGCCGTCGCCACCTACCGGTCGGCCGGCCTCGAACGGCTGACGGAGAGACACGACGTGTCCCGCCACCCCTCCTGAGGCGTCCCGCGCGGCGGTCAGGCGGTGTGCAGGGTGCGGAAGTGCGCCGGGTTCGCCGGGTCGCGGTCGGCGACCTGGATCGGGGGCCAGGCCCACTGCCAGACGCCGATGCCCGGCGCGCGGGAGAACCGGATCGGCCCCCGGGTGCCCTCGACCGCGACGTGCGGCCAGGATCCGGCGACGGCCGCCCGGTCCACGCCGTGCGACCGCAGCGCCTCGGCCACCACGGTGACCGTGTCGTAGCCCTCGAAGGCGACGAACGACGGCGTCGCGGCCAGCCGCTCGCCAAGGGCCGCCGCCACCCGTACGCCCAGAGGGCTCAGGCTCTCGGGCAGGTAGCGCAGGAACGGGATCGCGGCGCCGTCGTCGCCCAGCGACTCGGCCCACCCCGGGAACTCCGGCTGTCCGGCCGGCGCGCCGATCAGGGTCCCGGCCAGGCGCCGGTCGCGGCGCACGGCCCGCACGATCGGCACCGCCGGCTCCGGGTGGCCCACCAGGAGAAGCAGCGCCGTCGCGCCGTCGCGGGCGAGTTCGTCGCACACGGCCGCGGGGGTGAGCGCGGTCATGTCCAGCTCGGTGACCGTGCCGCCGCGCGCGGTGAGGCGGTCGCGCAGGACGCCGAGCCCCGACGCCCAGTAGACGCTCGGCTGCGTGGCCACCGCGACGCGCTCGTGGCCCGCGCCCAGAAGGAAGTCGGCGAAGATCCGCCACCCGCGCGACTGCGCGGGGGCCAGGCGCGCGACCCACGTCGCGGGCTGTTCGGTGAGCGCGTCGAGGACCGCCGAGGAGCAGAGGAACGGCAGGCCGACGGCCTCGGCGCGGGCGGCGGAGGCACGGGCGACCACGCTGTGGTACTCGCCGGTCAGCGCGGCCACCCCGAGCCGGGCCAGCTCGTCCACGGCCGCCGCCGCCTTCCGCGGATCGGCGGCGGTGTCCCGGACCACCAGCTCCAGCGGCCGGCCGCCGATGCCGCCGGCGTCGTTGACGTCCCGGACGGCCAGCTCCAGCCCGGCCAGCAGGTGGCGGCCCGCCTCGACCCAGCCGGGCGGGGTGAGCGGGACGAGCGCGCCGATCCGGACGGACGGCCCGCCGGCCCGCCCGGCCCCCGGCTGTGACGACGGCGTGCTCATGCGCATGATCTCCCTGGACGTGATGATCCGATGGCCCAGTATGCCGGGATCGCGGCGTCGCGACGGCGCCGGGTCCGGGGTGCGGGCCGTCCCCGGCCGGAGTACGGCGATCTTGAACCGCCCGACGCGCGTGGCGTCGTCCTTCCGCGGTGACTCTCCGTTATTTTGCGAGATGGACGAGGGGGATCCGTAGTGACTGATTCGCGTGGGACCGTGTCCCGCAGGTTGTTCGTCAGCGGCATGTTCGCCGCCCTGGGCGCCGTTCCGTCGGCCGCCGCCGGCGCGTCCGCGGGGCCGTCGGCGGGGAGGGCCGCCGAGACGGCCGGCAGGAGGGTGCTGCGGGCCGCGCCCGCCACCGTGTCCCTCGGCGGACGGACGGTGTCCACCTGGGCCTACGACGGCCTGCTGCCCGGCCCGACCATCCGGGCCACGGCCGGCGGCACCGTACGGGCCAGGCTCGTCAACGACCTGCCCGCGCCGACCACCGTGCACTGGCACGGCATCAGGATCGCCGCCGACATGGACGGCGCGCCCGGCCTCTCGCAGCGGCCGACCCGGCCCGGCGGGACGTTCGACTACGTGTTCACCGTCCCCGACCCGGGCACCTACTTCTACCACTCCCACGTGGGCATGCAGAGCGACCGCGGCCTGTACGGCCCGCTGATCGTGGAGGACCCGTACGAGCCGCTCGGGTACGACCAGGAGTTCACGGTCGTCCTCGACGACTGGCAGGACGGCGTCAACGGCACGCCCGACGACACGCTGCGCGCGCTGAACACCACCCCGCACGACGACACCCTGAGCAGCCACGTCCTCGGCGGCACGTCCGGGCACGCCCGCTACCCGTACTACCTGGTCAACGGCCGTACCGCCGACGAGCCCACCATCTTCATGAGCCGTCCCCGCGTGCGCGCCAGGTTCCGGGTGATCAACGCGGCCGCCGACACCGCCTTCCGGGTGGCGCTCGGCGGCCACCGCCTGACCATCACCCACACCGACGGTTTCCCGGTCAAGCCGGTCACCGTGGACACGGTCGTGATCGGCATGGGGGAGCGCTACGACTTCGTCGTCACGCTCGACGCGGGGGCGTTCCCGCTGATGGCGATGGCGGAGGGCAAGGCCGGGCGGGCGTTCGCGGTGGTGCGCACCTCGCCCAGCGCCCGTACGCCGTCACCGGACGGCGCCGTGCCGGAGCTCCAGCGGCGGCAGCTCGCCTACCAGGACCTCCAGGCGCGCCGCCGCGACCAGCTGCGCCCGCCGTCCAGGACGGTCACCGTCACGCTCGGCTGGCGTCAGGGCACCTCGGGCAGCGAGTGGCCGCTCAACGGGCACCTCGCCGACGACCCGCTGCGCCTGCGGGTCGACCGGGGCGAGACGATCAGGATCGTCATGCACAACGACACGCACATGTGGCACCCGATGCACCTGCACGGCCACACCTTCCAGGTCCGGACCACCGAGCGCGGCGGGCCGCGGAAGGACACCGTGAACGTCATGCCGTACAAGCGGATCAGCATCGACGTGCACGCCGACAACCCCGGCGAGTGGATGTTCCACTGCCACAACCTCTACCACCAGGAGCAGGGCATGATGGGCCTGCTCGGCTACGGCAAGCCCCCGAAGCGCCGGCACGTCATGAGCCACTGAATGAGCCACTGGATGAGCCGCTGACCGGCGTCCGCGCGGTCGTGTGCAGGTAACCGGCGGCGGCGGCCAGCAGCGAGGTCCCCCAGAGCAGGAAGACCGGGTAGGTCCCGGCGAATCCCCAGCTCCCGTCCAGGACCTCGGCGCCGCCGCCGGGCGCGCACCCGCGGGTGACGCCGAACGCGAGGCAGCTCGTCATCATCGCGCCGTACTGGCCGACCAGCATGCCCACGGCCGCCGCCGGGACCGCCGCGAGCGCGCGCGGCACCCGCCGTCCTCCCGCCAGGGGCACCCAGCGCGGGACGATCTGTCCCCATGGGGCGATCAGTCCCAGGGTGAGCAGGCCCCCGGCCACCGGCCCGGCGACGAGCAGCGCCCAGAACACCGCCGAGCCGCCCAGCCCGGCCAGGCCCGCGCGGGAGCCCTCCGCCACACCCAGCGGCAGGCCCAGCCCCCACAGCAGGTGCGGCACCGAGAAGCCCAGCATCGGCAGGACGGCCGCCGTCCAGGTCGCCGCCCTGGCCCAGCGGGCGGGCCGGACCGTCCCGTCGGCCCGCCGCCGGTGCGGCCGCGCGGCGGTACGCGTCCCGAAGCGGACGGCCGCCAGCGCCAGCAGCACCCCCAGCGCGGCGAACAGCGACTGCCGGGCCAGCGCGGGGTCGTCGAACTTGCCGAACGCCAGCCGCATGACCAGGTTCCCCGGCGCCACCAGCACGAGCGCGGCCGCCGCCGTCCAGCCCGCGGCCAGCAGCGCGGGCCGTGTGAGTGATCTCATGGCCGCCCACGGTAGGCCGCGCGGCCCGCCGGCGATCTCCCTCCCGAGGGGGAACCGCCTCCCCTTCGCGGGCCAGCGCCCGGCGGATCAGCCGGCGCCCTGCGGCGGGGCGCCGGACGCGCGCAGGCGCTCGCTGTTCTCCTGGAGCTCGTCGATCAACCGGGACGCCTCGGCCTTGCTCAGCCCGCCGGGCACCTCCCTGCCCGCCTCCCTGGCCAGGGTGTGCAGGTAGGACTCCTGCGGGCCGGTCATGGGCTCGTCGCCGGTCGTCCACTCGTCGGGGTCCTTCTCCACCGGTCCGTGACTCATGCTGACTCTCCTCGAACTCACGTTCTCCTGGGTCAGCACGCCATGCCCGAAGAAGCACGCCGCAAACGCGAGGCCGCCCGCCGACGGCGGGGTCCGCCGGTGGTTCCGGCGGCCCTGTCCGGGCACTCACCCTGACCGCGCGGCGGAAATGCCCGGGTCCGGGAAGTTCCTGCCATACTGGCGGGCGTGATGCGCAGGGTCGCGGCCGTGGTCGGGGACATGGTCGCCGCGTTCGAGCTCGGGATCGTCTGCCAGGTGTTCGGGCTGGACCGCACCGACGACGGGCTGCCCGCGCACGACTTCGCGGTCTGCGCGGCCGAGCCCGGCGCCATCCCCACGACCTCGGGGTTCGCCGTCCACGTCGAGCACGGGCTCGACCGGCTCGCCGAGGCGGACCTGGTGGCCGTCCCGGCCTGGCCGCGGCTCGACGCGCCCGTCCCCGCCGCCCTGCTGGCGGCGCTGCGGGAGGCGGTCGGGCGCGGCGCCAGGGTGCTGACCGTCTGCACCGGCGCGTTCCTGCCGGCCGCCGCCGGGCTGCTCGACGGCCGGCGCGCCACCACCCACTGGCAGTTCGCCGACCTGCTCGCCCGCCGCCATCCGCGGATCACCGTCGAGCCCGGCGTCCTGTACGTCGAGGACGGCCCCGTGCTCAGCAGCGCCGGAGCCGCGGCCGGGATCGACGCCTGCCTGCACCTCATCCGGCTGGAGTACGGGGCCGCCACGGCCAACGCCCTGGCCCGGCGCCTGGTCGTACCGGCCCATCGCGCCGGTGGGCAGGCCCAGTACGTCGAGGCGCCCATGCCGCCGCGGCGCACCCCGTACGAACTGGCGGAGCTGCTCGACTGGATCCAGGAGCACCTGGACCGGCCGCTGACGGTGGAGGCGCTCGCGACGCGCGCGGCCATGTCGCCGCGCACGTTCGCCCGGCGGTTCAAGGACCTGACGGGCACCACCCCGCACCGCTGGCTGCTCGAACGCCGCCTCCAGCTGGCCGAGGAGCTGCTGGAGACCACCGATCTGAGCGTGGAGGCCGTGGCCGTCCGAGCCGGGTTCGGCGGCGCCGACACCCTGCGCCACCACTTCGCCGCCCGGCGCGGCGTCGCCCCCGCCGCCTACCGCCGCGCCTTCCGCCGCCTTCCGTGACGCCGGGCCGCGCACCTCGGCGACGGCCCCTACGGCCGCGCCACGGGCCGGTCCGGCGTGCGGGCGGGGGAGAAGGGGCCGTTCAACGCCGCCCACTGCAGCAGCATGATCGTTTTGGCGTCGGCGATCTCGCCCCGCCGGATCAGGTCGAGGGCGTGGTCGAAGTCGAGCTCCACGACCTCGATGTCCTCGCCCTCCGCCGCGACCCCGCCGCCCGCCGAGGTGCGGGTCGCGGCGCTGTACGGCGCGGCGTAGAAGTGCAGGCGTTCGGTCACCGACCCCGGGCTCATGTAGACGGAGAAGACCAGCTCGACCTCGCCGACGGTGTGGCCGGTCTCCTCGGCGGCCTCGCGCCGGATCGCCTCCTCCGGCGCGTCGTCGTCCAGCAGCCCGGCCGCGGTCTCCAGGAGCATCCCGTCGGGGTGCCCGTTGACGTAGGCGGGGTAGCGGAACTGCCGGGTCAGCAGGACGGTGCGGCGGGCGGGGTCGTACAGCAGCACGGTGGCGCCGTTGCCGCGGTCGTAGGTCTCCCGCTGCTGGGTGCTCCAGCGGCCGTCGGCGTGCTGGTAGTCGAAGGTGGTGGTGCGCAGGACGTACCAGTTGCAGGCCAGCAGCCGCACGTCGCGCACCCGCACCCGGGGGTTGCCGGTCAGGTCGCGTCCCGCCTGGTCCAGGCCGGTACGGCCACGCCGGTCGGGCACGTCGAGGCCCGCGGTCACGCCGACCGTCCGCGCCCGGCGGACGCGCCCGCCGTGGGGAGGCGGCAGCCGGGCGGAACCGGCCTGTCCGCCGCTCTGCCCGCGCGGGCAGGAGCGGGCTGTCGTGCCGATCGTGCCGTCATGTCGCCCTTTCGTCAGGGGTGCCGGATCCCGGTCACCGAGTATGGCAGGAAATTCCCGTATATGAGCAGTACTGCCACTGCCTGGCGATCCCCCTCCCGCGCAGACTCGGACCATGACCGCAAGCGCGTACCCCCGTTCTCCGCTCGTGCCCTCCTTCCCGCTGCCCGGCCTGGGCAAGGAGCGTCACGCCGTCGCCGTTCCGGCGCCCGGTCGCGGACCGCAGCACTGGGCCGGCGCGCCGAGCGCCACGCTCGACGCCGACGGCACGTACGTCCTGGCCTACCGCGTACGCGCCGGCGGCGAGGACCACAACGCGGTGGCCCGCTCCACGGACGGCGAACGGTTCACCACGGTCGCCGTCCTGCCGCGCGGCCGCTTCGGCGCCGCGATGGTGGAACGCCCCGCCCTGGTACGCCTGCCGTCCGGCCGATGGCGGTTGTACGTCAGCTGCGCCACGCCGGGGACCAGGCACTGGTGGATCGGCGTCGTGGAGGCGGCGTCCCCGGAGGGCCTGGCCGGGGCGGACGTCCGGCCGGTGCTCACCGGCGACGCCCGGACCGGCGTCAAGGACCCGGTGATCCGGTACGACGGCACCGGATGGCGGGCCTGGATCTGCTGCCACCCGCTGGAGACGCCCGGCGCGGAGGACCGGATGAGCACCGCGTACGCCACCAGCCACGACGGGCTGAACTGGCGGCCGCGCGGCACCGTCCTCACCGGCCGCCCCGGCTCGTGGGACGCCCGCGGGGCCCGGCTGACCAGCGTCCTGCCCGACGGCCGGGCCTGCTACGACGGGCGCGCCTCGGCGGCGGAGAACTGGCGCGAACGCACCGGCCTCGCCACGCCCGCCGGCGCGGCCGGGGCCGGAGAAGCGCCGCTGCTGACGCCGGTGGACGGGCCGCCGGTGGCCGACGTCCGCTACCTCGACGTGCTCCCGCTCCCCGACGGCGCCCACCGCGTCTTCTACGAGGCCCGGCTCCCCGACGACAGCCACGAACTGCGCACCGAGCTCGTGACGTGACAGGCCCGGCCGCCGCCCCGGCGGCCGCTCTCTACAATGGCCGGGTGAATCTGGATCGGGCCGTGTGCGGCACGTGCTGAGCGCGGCGGGGCTGGGCGCGGAGGAGGAGGCCGCCTACCGGCTGCTGGTCAGGACCACCGAGGTGGAGTCCGACGCCCTGGCCGAGGAGCTGGGCGTGCCGGCCGAGGTGGCGCGGCAGGCGCTCGGCTCACTGCTGGCCAAGGGCCTGGCGCGCGCCGTCGCGGGCGAGCCCGGCCGGTTCACGGCGGTCGCCCCCGACGTCGCGCTCGCGGCCCGGCTGCACCGGCGGCAGGCCGAGGTCGACCGGGCGCGGCACGCCATGGAGCAGCTCACGGGGGAGTACCTGGCGCACGCCAGGCGGCGCGAGGCCGCGCAGCTCATCGAGGTGATCACCAGCCGGGCGGCGCTGCGCGAGCAGCTCCGGCTGCTCCAGGACGGCGCCCGGCACGAGGTGCTCAGCCTGTGCCGGGCCGGGCATGTGGCGATGAGCTCGCAGGAGAACGGCGAGGAGCTCGCGGCGCTGCGGCGCGGCGTCGGCTACCGCGTCATCTACGAAGGGGCGTTGCTGGAGGAACCCGGCATGCTGGTCAACCTCGCCGACGGCATCACGCTGGGGGAGCAGGCCCGCGCGCTGCCCGTCCTGCCGGTACGGATGATCATCGCGGACGGCGAGCTCGGCGTGCTCCCGCTCATCCAGCACACCGACGGCCTGACCCAGCTCACCGCCGCGCTGATCCGGCCCAGCAGCCTGCTCGACGCCCTCAAGGCCCTGTTCGAGAGCCTGTGGGAGCGGGCCACCCCGGTCAGCCTCACCAACCCGGGCAGCCCGCTCGACGCCGACCATCTCTACCTGCTGTCGCTGCTGGTCGCGGGCGTGCCGGACAAGTCGATCGCCACCCAGCTCAAGATCTCCCAGCGGACGGTGCAGCGCAGGATCGCCTACCTGATGGAGCGGGCGGGTGCGCAGACCCGGATGCAACTGGCCTGGCACGCCGCCCGCGAGAACTGGCTCTGACCGATCAGTAGGCCCTGATCACCGTCTGCTGGACCGTGTTGCCGGCCGAGTCGGTGGCGGTGACCCGCAGCGACGGGTGCGGGCGCAGCACGATCGCGTCGTAGCGGCCGCCGCCGAGCGGGATCACCGGCTGCCGCCGCCACGTCACGCCGTCGTCGTAGGACAGCTCCAGCTTCAGGTCCTTCGCGCGCGCCCCGGTCACGCCCTCCTGATGCCGTACGGCGAAGCCCACCAGACCGGGGCGCTCCGGGCGCACGTCATAGTCGACCTGCAGCAACGGCAGCACCCGGTCGCCCGGCTTGGAGCGGAACGTCCAGGCCGTCTCGGTGGCGGTGGCCGTGGTCCACTCCTCCGAGGTGCGCCTGGTGGACAGCTCCAGCCGGTAGGCGGCCTCCTGCGGCGCCGCGGGGAACGCGCCCCAGGCGGCGTCGCGCTCGGCCACCAGCGTGCCGTCGCGGAAGAACCGGGCCGAGGCGGTGTCGTTGTCGACGCCCGCGCGGGAGACGTGCCCGGAGGAGTCCACGAACTCGGGGACGCGGATCTCCATCGTGTCGCCCTCCCGGGTGGACGGCTTCAGCCAGCCGGGGATCGCCGGGCGGACCACCGGGGCGTGCCAGCTCTCGCTGATCCGCGCGCCGGGCTGGTAGGTGCGCGGCTGCTCGGTCATGCCGTCGAGCAGCCGGCCCATCTCGTCCCAGACGTACTGGTGGTTGACGAGGTGCTGCCAGTAGGAGCCGTCGGCGCTGACGTACTCGGTGCGGCGCAGCGGCGTCCTGACGATCCGCTGGGTCTCCATCTGCTGGCCCAGCGCGTACGACTGCCAGGGACGCCAGCCGAAGCGCTGCTCCTTGGCCCAGCCGAAGCCGCCGTTGTCGGCATAGGTCGTGGTGACCCGGGCGGTGTTGCCGTCGTTCACCTCATGCACGATCTTGTCCGGCACCCGGCCGTCGGAGACCTGCATGACGTCGTAGAGGTAGGGCGAGTCCATCTGCCCCGTGACCTCCAGCTTGGCGTTGCCCTTCTTCATCCGCTCCAGCATCCGCTGCCCGTCGTCGCTGGCGACCACCAGCGCCGGGATGGGCAGGTCGGCGCCGACCGGCTTCCAGCCGTGGCCGAACGCGTCGTCGGGGGAGAGCACCAGGATCACGGCGACCGCGCCCGCCTTGACCGCGGCCCCGGACGGGTCGGACCAGTCGATGTCGTCGCTGCGGATGACCGCGGCCTTGCCCTTGGACCCGGCGGCCCCGTCGGCGAGCCGCCACATGTGCCGCCCGTCCACGCCCGGCGACCGGCCCAGGAAGCCCATCGGGTACGGCTCGCCCGAGCCGGGCACGCGGGCGGTGAGCTTCGGCGCGACGAGCTGCCAGCGCGAGGCGAACTCGAACGAGCCGTCCCGCACGGGCTGGGTCGGCGAGACGTTGAGCCCCTCGATGACGTCGAAGTTCATGACGCCCTGGGAGATCTTGCGCGAGCCGAACGCGCGATAGGTGAAGTAGGTGTAGATGCCCACCTGTTCGGCGGGTTCCTTGGTCCTGATGGTCACCGGGGTGGTCTTGCGGAAGTCGAGCACCACGTCCAGGTCGCGGTCGACCTTGAGCTCGGGGATGACGACCATGCCGTCCCGCGGGTGGGTGCGGCCCCAGCCGCCGCCCAGGTTGAGCGACTGCGTCATGTAGGTGCCCTCGGACACCTCCACGGTCAGCCCTTCCTCGGGCAGCCAGGTGAACAGGTCGTCCTGCTGCGAGGCGCCGAACATCGACAGCGTGTCGGCGCCGGTCGGCCTGCCCGCGGCGTCGACGGCGGTGAAGCGGACCTTGTGCTGCGGTCCCTTCCAGGTCAGCGCCAGCGTGGTGTGCACCTGCTCCGTGCCCGCCGTGGCGGTGACCAGCCCGCCGTACCGGCCGAAGGAGAGCTCGGCCAGGTCCACCGTGACCTTGACGTCGGCGGTCCCGCCCGCCGGGACCGTCACGGACGCGGCGCTGAGCTCGGCCTTGTCCAGGGTGGCGGCCAGCTGCAGCGTGACCGGGGCGGCCGTGCCGTTGGCGTAGGTGATGGTGCCCTCGGCCGTGGCCGGGCCCTGGTCCTGCTGGTGCTTGCCGAGGTCGACCACGCCGGTCGCGGTCACGCCCTGGCGCACCGCGCGGGCCACGTCCAGGCGGCCGGCGCCGGCGTCGTCGATCTGCTGGCCGGGAATGGGCTTGGCCGAGCCGATCAGCGCGTCCTTGATCTGCCTGGCCGTCCAGGCGGGGTGGCGCTGCTTGACGATCGCGGCGGCCCCGGCCACGTGCGGCGTGGCCATCGAGGTGCCGGAGGCGGCCGTGTAACGCTCGTCCACCGGCTCGCCCATGCTGGTGCCCGCCGCGCGGGCCGCGACGATGGCCACGCCGGGCGCGGTCAGGTCGGGCTTGGGCGCGTCGTCCAGGCGCGGGCCGCGGCTGGAGAACTCCGCGAGCGCGTCCTTGCCGTCGACCGCGCCGACGGTCAGCGCCGAGGTCGCCGCGCCGGGCGTGCCGATGGAGTAGGACGCGCCGTCGTTGCCCGCCGCGACCACGAACAGGGCGCCGGTGCGCTCGGTGAGGGTGTTCACGGCCTCGCTGAGCGGGTCGGTGCCGTCGGTCGGGCTGCCGCCGAGGCTCATGCTGATCACCGACGCGCCTTCGGCGGCGGCCCACTCCATGCCCTCGATGACGCCGGACAGGGTGCCCGAGCCGTCGTCGCCGAGCACCTTGCCGACCATCAGCTCGGCGCCGGGGGCGACGCCCTTCCTGCCGTCGCCGCCGGCGATGGTGGCGGCGACGTGGGTGCCGTGCCCGTTGCCGTCCTGGACGCTCGGCTCGCCGGTGAACACCTTGCTCTGCTTGACGCGTCCGGCCAGGTCGGGGTGGGTGGCGTCGACGCCGGTGTCCAGCACGGCGACCTTGACGCCCTTGCCGTCGAACCCGGCCTGCCACGCCTCCGGCGCGCCCACCTGCGGGACGCTGTGGTCGAGGGTGGCCTTGACCTTGGCGTCCAGCCAGATCTTCGACACGCCCTGCGACAGCGTGGCCCGCTGCCCGTCGAGCGACTTCCACAACCCGCCGATCGTGCGTTTGTCGGCGGCGACCACCCGGCCGTTGACGCTCTCCAGCTCGGGCGCGGACGCGCTCTTCGGCGCGGCGCCGTCGTAGAGGAACAGCAGCGGCAGCTTGTCCGACCTGGCGTCGTCGTACCCCTGGGCGATCAGCCGGGTGACCGAGAACAGGGCCGGGTCCAGCCGCCTGGCCGCCAGGAGGGGGACGACGTCCTTGGGCAGGACGCGCAGCTCGCCGTTCTCCTCGGTGGTGCTGAACGCCATCCGCTCACGGCCGGGCCCCGGCTTCACCTCCACCGCCTGCCTGCCCGGCTCGGCCTGCCTGACGGTCACCACGTCCCCGGTGATCAGCGTGACGCGGTGGACGCTCCCGCCGGCGGGCTCGGCCGCGGCCGAGGCCGCCGATAACGGGGAGCTCAACAGGGCGGCGGTGGTGACTCCTGCCACCGTCACATGGGCGGACCAGTGCATGGGGGTGAAACCTCTCGTAGCAACAATCAGTGCACACGAGAGTGGGTGATCGGACGCGCGGCGCGCCAGGTGTCACCCGTGCCGTTTGTCTGCCATGTCGTGATTACGACACGGCGCCGACGGTGCGGTTAGCATGGAACGGGATCGGGGATCGTGGCGACACTCGGCGACGAAGCGAGATCTGTGCATGCCTACGCCCCCGCGCAAGCTCCGCAACACCCTGAGCTGGTATGCCTTCGGCCTCTCATGCGCGGTGACGCTGCTCGCCGCGGTCCTCATGCTGTTCTTCGACCCGCACCTCACCAGGGCGGCGGTGCTCTCCTCGATCGGCCTCAACCTGATCGCGTCCGTGGCCTTCGCCGTCGTGTTCTCCGTCCTGAGCTCCCAGGTGCAGCAGCGCAGCATGGAGGAGAACGTCGCCCAGCACCTGGACGACCTGGCCACGGGGCTGCGCGCCGAGGTGGCCTCGATGCACAAGGGGTTCATGCCGACGGCCGTCTACCCGTCCTTCGACCCGGTGGACGGCACGTACGGGGACGCCTTCAACAAGGACGTGACCGCGAGCCTGGAGGCCACCGGGTTCTACGCCTTCTGCGGCCCGAGCGCCCGCTACGTGTCGGCCCGGCTGACCAGGTCCCGCCACTTCCCCCACCAGGTCCGGGTCGCGATGCTCAACCCCGGCGACAAGCTGGCCATCTCGCGCCGCGCCACCGACCGCACCAGCTGGGCCAGGCTGGCGGGCAAGGACAACTCCACCCTGTCGGAGGAGCTGCGCGAGGAGCTCGTCATGAGCACGGTCGCGCTGTTCGACTACCGGCACATCTGCCCGGTGGACCTGGCCTACATCGAGGACACCGCGACCTACCGGTTCGAGATCTTCGACGACGCCATCTACCTGTCCTGGTACCACGGCCCGCAGTCGATCTCCAAGGAGATGCCGGAGTCCCTCAGGTTCGCCGCCGAGTCCTTCCTCTACCAGTTGCTCCGCCTCGACCTCATGCGCAGGTTCGAGATCGTCGAGAGCCGGGTGCGGTTCGAGGCGGGCCAGGACGACACCTTCCTCATCGCCCACCTGACGGCGGTGCTCGGCTCCTCGGTGTCGGCCGCCGACCTGGAGCGCTGGCGGAGACGGTACCGGGAGTACACCGCGGACTTCACCGGCTACCTCGACACCGTCTACGCCGAGCTCAAGATCTGACAGGGCTCACAGGGCTCACAGGGCTCACAGGGCTCACAGGGCTCCGGCGCGGGCCGCGGCCAGCGCCGCCGCGGCGGCCCGGTCGGCGGCGGCCTCGTCGAGGGCCTCCCCGGTGTTGAGCAGCGCGTAGTACAGGGGCGCGGACACGGCGGCGATCACCCGGCGCGGGTCGGTGCCGGGCGGCAGCTCGCCGCGCCGGATCGCGTCGGTGACGCAGCCCGCCCACTCCTCGATGCGGACGGCGTAGAAACGGTGCAGCGCCCGCGCGGCCTCCCCGTCGCAGAGCGAGGCGGCGATCAGCGCCTTGAACAGGCGTCCCTGGCGGGGGTCGGTGAGGGTCTTCACCACCAGGCGGGCGTTGTCGCGCAGGTCGGCCCGCACGTCGCCGTTGCGGGCGCGGGGCAGCGAGGTCTCCGCCATGTCCTTGAGGAGGTCGGCGGCGAGCGCGCCGGGCGTGCCCCAGCGGCGGTAGACGGTGGTCTTGCCGACCTCCGCGAGGCGGGCGATGTCGGCGAGGTCGAGCCCGGCGAAGCCCTTCTCGACCAGGGTGTCGCCGGCGGCCCGCAGAACGGCCTCGCGGACGCGGGCGGTACGCCCACCAGGACGGACGGCACCCGGCGGTGGCACGGCGGCCATACGGACTCCCCTCGTTCGAACCCTTATCGGAACCACAGTTCCCTTAACGTCGGTTCCGGTGCTACTGTTCTCGCATCTTAACGGAACCAAAGAACCGTTTGCGGCGGCATGCCGACCGGCACGCCCGAGAGAAAGCCCTGCCATGACCACCACCACACCCCTGCCCACGTCCGCCGCCCAGGCCCCGCCACGGCGCCTGACCGGCCGCCTGCGCCTCGTCCTCGCGGTGCTCCTGGTCGCCCAGTTCATGCTGGCCGTCGACTTCTCGATCCTCAACGTGGCCCTGCCCGCCATCGGCGACGACCTCGGCTTCTCCCTGTCCGGCCTTCAGTGGATCGCCACCGCCTTCGCCCTGTGCGCGGCCGGTTTCACGCTCTTCTTCGGCCGCATCGGCGACCTGGTCGGCCGCAAGCGCATCTTCCTCGGCAGCCTGGCGCTGCTCGGCGCCGCCTCGCTCGCCGGCGGGCTCGCCCCCACCCCCGACGTCCTCATCGTGGCCCGCATCGCCCAGGGCCTCGCGACGGCCGCGGCCACCCCGGCCGGGCTCGCCCTGCTCACCACGTCCTTCCCCGAAGGGCCGCTGCGGCAGAAGGCGCTCGGCCTCAACGGAGCCCTGATGTCGGCCGGGTTCACCGCGGGGGCCGTGCTCGGCGGCGTCCTGACCGACCTGCTCTCCTGGCGCTGGGCGTTCTTCGTCAACGTGCCCGTCGCCCTCGCCGTGCTCATCGTCGCGCCCGCCGTCATCGCCGAGTCCCGGCCCGCCGACCGTCCCCGGCTCGACCTGCCCGGCGCGCTCAGCGTGACCCTCGGGCTGCTCGGCGTCGTCTACGGCCTGACGCAGGCCGGTGAGCACGGCTGGACCCACCCCCTCGCCCTGGCCGGGCTGCTGGGCGGAGCCGTCCTGCTCGGCCTGTTCCACCTGGTCGAGCGGCGCGCCGCCGCGCCGCTCGTGCCGCTGCACGTCCTGCGCAAGCCGACCGTGGCCTGGGGCAACCTGCTCGGCCTGCTGGCCTTCGTCACCGAGACGTCCCTGGTGTACCTGCTCACCCTCTACCTGCAGAAGACCCTCGGCTTCACCGCCCTGGCCGCCGGCCTGTCGTTCGGCGTGCTCGGTCTCGGCACCGTGGCCGGCGGCCTGCTCGCCCCGAAGGCGATCGCCCGCACCTCCACCGTGACCGTGCTGGTCGGCGGCGGGCTGCTGCAGGCGGTCAGCACCGGCGCGCTGCTGCTCCTCGGCGGCACCTCGGGCTCGATGGCGTTGCTGCTGCCCGCCACCTTCCTGGGCGGCGTGGGGAACATGCTGGTCATCGTCGGCTTCATGGTCACCGCCACCACCGGCCTGCCCGACCGCGAGCAGGGCCTGGCCACCGGTCTGGCCTCGATGTCCCAGCAGATCGGCATCACCATGGGCACGCCGATCATGTCCGCGATCGTCACCGCCGCGACGGCCGGGGCCGTGACCGGCGCGGCCGTCCTGCACGGCGTCACCGTCGCGATCGCGGTCAACGCCGCGCTCGTGCTGCTCGGCGTCCTGGTCGCGGCGATCTTCCTGCGCGGCCGGCGCGACCGCGCGCACGCCTGACCCGCCATCCCTCTCTCGTCGCGGAGCACCTCATGGATCCTCAGCCCAGTGGCGCGGTGATCGCCGTGACCGGCGGACGCCGGGAGCCGTCGTGGTCACGTCTCGTCCTTCCCGGCTCGCCTCCCGTGCCGGTCCGCATCCATCGGCCGCAGGGCCCGCCGCCCGCCGGGCTGCTGGTCTGGGCGCACGGCGGTAGCTGGCAGCGCGGCTCGGCCGCCGGCTGGCACGACGCCACCGCGGCGCTGGCCGCCTGGTCCGGCTGGGCGGTGATCAGCGTCGACTACCGGCTCGCGCCGCGCCATCGCCATCCCGGCGCCGTGCAGGACGTCCTCGCCGCCCTCGCCTGGGCCCACGGCCAGGCGGCCGGGATGCCGCTCGCGGTGGGCGGCGACAGCGCGGGCGGCACGCTCGCCGCCGTCGCCGCCCTGGCCGCCCGCGACCGAGGGCTGCCGCTGGCCGCGCAGGTGCTGGCCTACCCGCCGTTCGACCCGGCCTGCGCCGGCGCCTCCTACCACCGCTCGCCGCCGGCGTTCCCGCAGGCGGAGCCGCTGCGCCGGGCCTGGCACGCCTGGCGCGGCGACCGGCCGGCCGCCGTCCGCGACGCCGACGGCACCCGCCTGTACACCACGCACTGGGAGGCGCCCACCCTGGCCGGGGTGGCCCCCGCCGTGCTCGCCGTCGGCCGCGACGACCCCGTGCACGACGACGTCGAGTCCTACGCGCGGCGGCTGCGCGCCGACGGCGTCCCGGCGCGGCTGCTCCGCCCGCCGGGCGCCGTCCACGGCGACGTGCTGCGCCCCGGCCGTCCCCTTCTCCGGCTGCTCGCGCGGGCTCTGCGCGGGCCGGACCCGTCCGACCATCGAGAGGACCACCGATGAACGTTCCCCCCGCCCCCCTTGAGGCGCTCGTCCGCCACTTCGCCGACCTGCGGGACGGCACCCACGCCGGGCACGTCACCCGCCGGGGCAAGCAGGACGCCTTCCGGCGGGCCGTCGCGCTCCTCGACGCGCCCGCACGGCAGGTGCTGGCCGAGTTCGACCGGCACCTCCTGCTGGGCGCCGGCGCCGTCGAGGCCACCGGCACGCGGGCCGACGCCGCGGGCGGCAGCTTCGCCGTCTGGACGCTGTCGTGGCCGGCGCAGCGGGCGGCGGGCCTCGCGCCGATCACCCTGACCGCCCACTACGGCGCCGGATTCCACCATCCGCACCTGCGGGGCGCCACCGTGGGGGAGTGGCCGCTCAACGTCGCGGACGCGGAGCAGGCGGCGGAGCTGGTCCCCGTCCTGAGGGCCATCGCCGCCGCCGACCTGCACAACCTCGTCTTCCAGCGCGACTGGCGCATCGTGTCCGCCCTCCGCCCCTGACGGAACTACCCGCCCACCGGTCCGCCGGCCTCCCGCACGGCGTCCATGAAGGCGTCGTACGGCAGGCCGCCCGCGCCGCTCCACATCTTCTGGGCCAGCACGGCGAAGGTGGGCTCGACCAGGTCGCGCACGTCGTCCTCGGTGTAGGGCGCCGCGGTGATGTCGTTCCACACCGCCGACATGGCGCCCAGCAGCCGCGGATCGCCGGGGGCCACGCTCTGGCCGTCGGGGAAGACGTGCGGCGCCCAGTGGTCGTACAGGTACTCGCCGTCCAGGCCGTCGGGGTGGTAGTAGGTGGCGGCCGGGACGATGTAGAGCAGGGAGTCGCTGGTGTTGACGAAGGAGTAGCCGTCCCGCCCGGCCTCGTGCGGGCCGTACCAGACGGTGGCCCAGCAGTTGATCACCACGTCCCGGTCGTAGCCCTCGGGGACGCCGCCCGCCATCCTGGTCAGGCTGCCCCACGCGCGCGGACGTTTGCCCAGCGCCCGCAGGTGGGCCGCCATCGCGTTGAAGAACTCCCGGTAACGCGGCTCGTCGGCCAGGTACTCGTCGGCGCCGAAGTGCGCGTGCGGGCCGCGGAACCAGGGGACGAACTCGGTGAACACGTCCTTGACGAACTGCGTGGCCTCCGGCTTCGACAGGTCCAGGTGGTCGTCGCCCAGCCCGAGCGAGGGACGGAACCGGACGAACGCCAGAGAGTGGGCGGGCGCGTCGATCTCGGGGACGAGGGTGACGCCTTCGGCCGCCGCCGCCTCCTCGAAGGAGTCCCAGTCCGCCCGGTCGTAGGCGCCGTCGGCCGAGGCCAGCCCGGCCAGCGCGGGATCTTCCGGCACCAGGCGGAAGCCCGCCTGCACCTCCGCCCAGGTTCCGTCCGGGGCCAGGAAGCCGTTGTCGTTGAGGTGGAGCTGCAGCTCGTTGAGCTTGAACCAGCCCATGACGGCCAGCTGCTCGCGGACGAAGCCGGGCGTGAAGAAGCGGCGGCCCACGTCCAGCATGAAGCCGCGCACCGGGTAGTCGGGCCAGTCGGCGGCGGCGCCCACCGGCAGCTCGGCGGTGGTGCGCAGGATCTGCAGCAGGCTGCGCGTGCCGTAGAACAGGCCGGTGGGCGTGGGCGCGGAGATCCGGACCTGCTCGCCGGTGACGGCCAGCAGGTAGCCCTCCTCGGCGAAGCGGGCGCCGCCCGCCTCGCACGTCAGCGCCGGGTCGAGGGTCAGGACGACGTCACCGGCGCCCGCCGGCCCGCCGGCCGCGGCCAGGGTCAGGCCGGTGACCTGCCCGATCTCCCGGACGAGCCGGTCACGCAGGGCGTTCTCGCCGCTCACGACCCTGGCCAGCGCGGCCCGGGGGAGCACGCCGGCGCCGCCGTCCCACTGCTGCAGGCGGGGCACGACGACCGGGCACGGGTTAGCCAAGGCCGGCCTCCTCGCGGATCTCCACGACCGGCTCCCGGCAGCCGTCCAGTTCGAGGACGACCAGCTCGTTGCCGCCCGCCCGCAGCAGCGGCCACGGCAGGTAGAGGGTGCGCTGGGGGCCCCGGTCCCAGTAGCGGCCCAGGCAGAACCCGTTGACCCAGACGTACCCCTTGGTCCAGCCGGGCAGGGCGAGGTAGGCGTCGCGCGGCTCGGCCACGGTGAGCGTGCCGCGGTGGAAGACCGGCCCGGTCGTCGCGCCGGTACGGCCCCACGGCAGCCCGGACACGTCGTCCAGCGGGATGGGCACGGCCTCCCAGTCGTGCACGTACTGCCGTTCGTGCCGCACGCCGCCGACGATGCCCTTGCGGTCGCCCAGCCGGGGGCCGTAGTTGACCCGGCCCATCGACTCGACCAGCAGCTCCACCACCGCCGACGGGCCGGGCACCGCGATGGGCACGCCGGTCAGCCGGTCCCGTTCGAGCACCGCCACCGGCTCGCCGTCCACGAACAGGTGGGCCCGGTCGGCCAGGCCGTCGACGTGCAGCTCGTACGGACCCCGCGGCCCGTGCACGGTGGCCCGGTACAGCACCAGGCCGTGGGCCAGCCCGAGCTCCTCGAACGTCGGCGGGCGCGCCGAGCGGGCCGCGACCGGCGGGAGCGCGTCGAACAGCCGCACCGACTGCGTCAGCTCGACGGCGCCGGGCGGCAGCGTCGGCGGCAGCGGCTCCGGCTCGGGCACCTGGCCCTCCCGGTGGGCGGCCAGCACCTTCCTGAAGGCCCAGAACTTCTCGGTCGGCGCGCCCCGCTCGTCGATCGGGGCGTCGTAGTCGTAGGAGGTGACGGTCGGCTGGTACGCGCCGTCCTGCAGGTCGCCGCCCAGGTTGGCGCCGGCCCAGGTGCCGAAGTTGGTGCCGCCGTGGGCCATGTAGAGGTTGACCGACGCGCCCGCGGCGAGCATGCGCTCCAGGATGCCGGCCACCTCGGCGGCGTCCCGGGTGGTGTGGGTGTCGCCCCAGTGGTCGAACCAGCCGTTCCAGAACTCCATGCACGCCGGCGGGTCCTCGGGCCGGAAGCGGGCCAGCTCGGCGAAGGAGCCTTCGGGGTCGGAGCCGAAGTTCACCGTCGCCCGCACGCCCGGCAGGGTGCCGCCGGACAGCATGTGGTCGATCGCGCCGTCGGAGGTGAACAGCGGGACGTCCAGGCCGCGCTCCCGCAGCCCGTCGGCCAGCCAGGCCAGGTAGCGCCGGTCGGAGCCGTAGGAGCCGTACTCGTTCTCGACCTGGACCATGATCACGTTGCCGCCGCGGGTGACCTGCCGGGCGGCGACGATCGGGATCACCTCGTCGAAGAAGCGCCCGACGTGGCCGAGGAAGGTCTCGTCGTGGCAGCGCAGCGGGGCGTCCCGGTCGGTGAGCAGCCACCAGGGCAGGCCGCCGTTGTCCCACTCGGCGCAGATGTAGGGCCCCGGCCGCACGATCGCCCGCAGCCCCTCCTCGGCCGCCAGGTCCAGGAAGCGGCCCAGGTCGGCCCGGCCGGTGAAGTCGAAGTGGCCGGGTCGCGGCTCGTGCAGGTTCCAGGCCACGTACGTCTCGACGGTGTCCAGGCCCATGGCCCGCAGCATGGCCAGGCGCTGCCGCCACTGCTCCGGAAGGACCCGGAAGTAATGCGTCGCTCCCGACAGCACCTGAGTCATGCCTTCATTCTCCTGATCTGGTCAGCGGGTGACGATCTCGTAGAGGGCGAGGTTGCCCCATTCGAGGTTCGCCTTGTGGACGATCAGCCGGATCTTCTGCGTGGACACCGGCGCGGGCAGCCGCATCGTGCTGGTCTCGACGGTGGCGCTGCTGGACGGCCAGTCGATGAGATGGTGGTCGACCCGGGTGACCCAGGAGTCGCCGTCCCAGGTCTGGAGCGAGACGTCCGTGATGCCCTGGCCCTTGGCCCAGGCGGTGTGCAGGGTGACCTCGGAGACGGTCCGCGGCGTGCGGTAGTCGACGGTGACGTCGCCGGGGAAGGTCACCCCGGTCGAGGCCGAGGCCCACGGCGTGCCGGGGTCGCCGTCGATCAGGTTCTCCAGCGCGGACGCCGACACGAACGACGAGGTGGCCACCGGCACGCCGCCGGGCGGCAGGTACGGCTCGGCGGCGGCGGGCACGCTCAGCCGCACCTCGCCGATCCGGAAGCGGCCCTCGCCGGTGACGACCAGCCGCACCCGGCGCGTGGTGACCTGCTCGGGCAGCGTCACCGCCTGCTTGGCGCCGCTCGCCCTGGTCTGCCAGGTACGGCCGTCCGCGGAGGTCTGGACGTCGAACGCGATGTCCGGCGAGCCGCTCACCTCGACGCGGCCGAAGGTGCGCGGCACGGCGTAGGTCAGGTCGACGGTGCCGGGGAACCGCGGCTTGGGCACGCTCTGCCAGAAGGTGTCCGGGTCACGGTCGGCCAGCCGCTCCAGATGGCCCTTGGGCGTGAACGTGCTGCTCACCTCGGGGAGCGGGACGGCCCGCTGGTAGGCCCCGAGGTCGGGCGCCGCGTCCGGGACGGGCGTGCCGGCCAGGTCGGAGACGGCGGGCACGCTCACGCCCGCGTCGAACACCGGCGAGCCGTCGAGCGGGCGGTAACCGGCCAGGCCGCCGGAGCCGGGCGAGGCCAGCCGGGGGTCGGCCACGATCGCCTTGTGGTCGGGCCCCGTCGGCGGCTGCGGCGTGCCCCAGTACAGGTTGTGGTCGTAGATCGCGCCGTTCTTGCCGTCGAACCCGGCGCCGGCCGCGTTGAGGAACACGTTGTCGCGCACCGTGACGCCCGCGGCGTCGTTGTAGATCCGCACGACCTTGCCCAGGGGATACTTGCCGGCCCCGGCCAGCGGCGGCTTCACCTCGACCACCCGGCCGTCGGCGTAGACGGTGTTGTGGTGGATGTCGGTGCCATGGGTGGCCGTGGACAGCCCGAACACCTCGTAGCCGTCGCTCTCGCTGACGTTGTAGCGGACCACGGTGTCGCGGGTGGGCGCGCCGGCGAAGGACACCGCGATGAAGAAGCCGCCGTCGTTGTGGTGGCTGTAGTTGTACTGCACGATGCTGCGGTTGTTGTCGGCGTCGGAGTCGAAGCCGTGCCCGTCGGAGCCCGGCCCGTTGAACCCGGTGCCGCTGACCTCGTTGCGCTGGACGACGAGGTCGTCGTTGCCCTGCCACCAGATGCCGACGTTGCCGCCGGTCGGCTTGGTGCGGCCGGTCACCGCCCGCTCGACCTTGTTGCCCTCGACCAGCGCGCCCTTGGTGTGCATCGGGGTGATGCCATCCGCCGGTCACGTCGTGGACGTGGTTGCCGCGGATGGCGACGCCCGTGCTCGGCGTCCAGGCGACCACCTCGCTGTCGGGGATGCCGGTCTCGACCGGGTAGAGGCTGGTCATGCCGTTGCGGCGGGACCAGGTGGACCACATGATGATCCCGTAGGAGCCGATCTTGGAGATCTCGTTGTCCTCGATGACCAGCCGGTCGAACCAGGTCGGCGTCCGGTTGCCCCTGATCGAGATCAGCAGCCCGGCGGTGGCGACGCTGTGGCCGCCGGCGCCGTCCACGTCGTGGATGTCGAGGTTGCGCAGGGTGACGTTGGCCAGCTTGCCGGAGTCCTTGGCGTACAGGTTGACGCCGGTGCGGTAGACGGCCCGGCCGTCGCTGTTGGTCACCTGGAGGCCGTCCACGACGAAGTCGTGCACGTCGGCGATCGTGACGGCGGCGCCGTCGAGCCCGCCGCCCTCGATCAGCGGCTTGGCGCCCTGGCCGTAGGAGCCGACCGTCGCCGGGTCGCCGGGCGCGCCGGCGCCCTTCAGGGTGAGCCGGCCGGTCCAGCGCTGCCCGGCCCGGAACAGCAGCCGGTCGCCGGGGCCGAGCCGCAGCTCGCTCGCCTTGTCCAGGCTCCGCCAGGCGGTGGCCGGGCTCGACCCGTCGGCGGCGTCGTCGCCGGCCGAGGCGTCGACGTAGTAGGTGGTGCCGGTCGCGGCCTGCGCGGGGGTGGC
Source organism: Nonomuraea sp. NPDC049655 (assembly GCF_044465465.1). Classification (NCBI taxonomy): domain Bacteria; kingdom Bacillati; phylum Actinomycetota; class Actinomycetes; order Streptosporangiales; family Streptosporangiaceae; genus Nonomuraea; species Nonomuraea sp. NPDC049655. Next base: position 143,724 of record NZ_JBITLS010000013.1, on the reverse strand, counting down.
GGCCAGGAGTCCGGCGAACAACGTTAAAGCGGTGACGATGACGCGCAAGAGCGGGCGTCCTTTCCAGGTCATTTGCCGATACCGGCCGTCATGCCTTCGACGACCCGCCGGCCGAGCCAGATGTAGAGGATGACCATCGGATAGATGAGGATCACGATCCCGGCGAACAGGCCGCCCCAGTCGGAGCTGTACTGCATGGTCGAGTACAGGTTGAGCAGGGCCGCCGGGAGCGTGCGCTCCTCGGGCAACGGGGTGATGAGCAGGACCAGCAGGGTGGAGTTCCACAGGCCGATCACGTTGAGCACGAGCACGGTGGTCAGGCCCGGCCGGGCCAGCGGCGCGATCACGCGGACGAACGCCGTCAGCGGACCGGCGCCGTCGAGCTCGGCGGCCTCCTCGACCTCCCTGGGCAGCGACCGGAAGTAGCCGGTCAGGACGAACACCGCGAACGGCAGCGACAGGACGACCTCGAACACCAGCAGCGTGATGCGGTTGTCCCACCAGCCGGTGACCCAGTCCTCCATGAACGTGTAGACCGACAGCTTGGCCACCACGATCGGGATCGCCATGGTCTGCAGCGGGATGCTCAGCCCGACGGCGAAGAACCCGGTGATCGGCCCGGCGATCCGCCGCGACGACCGCGACAGCGCGTAGGCGGCGGGCGCCGCGATCGCGACGATGAGGAACGCGCCGAGCGCGGTCAGCCCGACGCTGTTGAGCGCGGCGATCGAGAACTGGCCGGCCTGCCAGGCCGAGTCGTAGTTCTCCCAGGCGGGGGAGTCGGGCAGCGCGAACGGGTGCAGCCACACCTCGCCGGAGGACTTCAGCGACTGCAGGCCGACCCAGGCGACCAGGGCCAGGTTGAAGACCACCCACGCCCACAGGGCCACGGCGGTCAGCCGGGGCAGCAGCAGGTCGCCCAGCAGCCGGGCCAGCGGACGCCTCACCGGGACGGTCGTCATGACAGCTCCACGCTCTCTCGGCGGGTGATGCGGCGCACCAGGACGATCAGCACGATGGTGATCAGGGTCACCACCACCCCCATCGCGGCGCCGGACCCCAGATCGGGCACGCCGCCCCCGGTGATCACCGTGTACTGCTGCACGGCCACGGTCCTGGCCTGCAGCGGCGGGGCGCCGGGCGTGCCGCCGGTGGTGAAGGCGATCACGATCTCGAACACCTTGAGGCTGTTGACCACCCACAACACGGCGGCGACCGCGAACACGTCCCAGGTGAGCGGCAGCGTGATGTGGCGGAACTGCTCCCACTTGGTCGCGCCGCCGAGCACCGCGTCCTCGTACAGGTGGGGCGGGATGCCGTCCACGGCCGACATCATCAGCGCGATGTAGAAGCCGGTGGAGGACCAGACCAGCCCGCCGATGACGCACCGGAAGACCAGGTCGGGGCCGAGCCAGGGCAGCCCGTCGATGCCCGCCCAGCCCAGCACCTGGTTGACGACGCCGCCGGGGTTGAGCAGGAACCCGACCGCGGCGCCGACCGCGATCGCCGAGATGATCATCGGCAGGAAGACGACGGACCGGATGAAGGCCCGTCCCTTCAGGTGGCGCAGCGCCATCATCGACAGGAACGTGATCCCGAAGACCAGCGCGCCGCCCGCGACCGCCAGGAGGAAGGTGTTGGCGAACGACTGCAGGAACGCGTCGTTGCGCAGCAGCGCCTGGTAGTTGCGCAGGCCGCGCCACTCCATCTCGGCGCCAGGACCGGCCCAGCGGTACAGGCTGACCCACACGCCGTAGAAGGAGGGCAGCACGAACAGCAGCGTGTAGAGCGCGAGCGCGGGCAGCAGGAAGGGCCAGAAGGCCCGTTCCCGCGCCGGCCGCAGGATCTTGCCGCGGTACGGATCCCGCGACGGGAGCGCCGTCTCCGCAACGAGGGAGCCGTATGCCATGTCAGCCCTTGTTCGCGAGGTAGTCGGCGGTCTTCTTCTTGCCCTGCGCGACGAACTCGGCGGCGTCGATCTTGCCGGCCAGGAGCTGGTCGTCCAGGGGCAGCAGGAGGTCCACCCAGTACGCCTTGTCGGCGGCCAGGGTGTCGTAGGTCTTGTGCACGGCGGGCGCCTCGGCGATCGCCTTCTGCACGTCGGCGAGGAAGTCGGGGGCGGGGATGTCGGGGCGCGAGGGGATGTTGAGCGCCTCGGTGGAGATGCGGCTCAGGTACTTGCTCTGCAGCGCGAAGGCCAGGAACTCCTTGGCCGTCTCGACGTTCTTGCCCTTGACGTTGACGCCCCAGCCGAGCGCGCCGACCTCGACGGAGTCCTTGCCGCCGACGGGGAGCTGGAAGGAGCGGATCTTGGCGCCGGGCGGGGTCTTCGCCTTGACCTCGCTGGCCAGCCAGGTGCCGTTGATGTTCAGGGCGGAGTTGCCCTGCGCCCAGTCGTCCTGCGCGGCCGGGTACTTCGTGGCCATGTGGTCCTTCTGGAAGTAGCCGCCCTTGGTGAGCTGCTCGACCTGCTTGGCGGCGGCCAGCACCTCGGGCTTGTCCCAGGCGGCGGCGTCCTTCGACAGCGCCAGCAGGCTGCCGGCGCCGTTGGCGCGGACCAGGGCCGAGTAGAACCAGTAGACGTTGTAGAAGGGGATGGTGCCGTCCTGGCCGATGCCGGTCCGGCCGGCGGCCTTCTCCTTGTCGAGGAAGGCGATCAGGTCCGCCCAGCTGCGCGGCGGGTTGTCGGCCAGCTCGGGGCGCTTGGCGGCGTCGTACCAGACGGCGGTGGAGATCACGGTGTGCGGGAGGAAGCCCAGCCCCTTGTCGTCGGAGGCGGCCTGCCGGACCGAGTCGGGCAGCACGTCGCCGACGGTCTTGCCGTCGCCGGGCACCTGCTTGGTGAGCAGGTCGTCCAGCGGGGCGTTCAGGTTCTGGGCCCGCCAGCCGGGCAGGTTGTCGGTCGCGACGTCGAACAGGTCGGGGCCCTGGCCGGCGGCCATCTCGGTGGGCAGGTTCTCGGTGCCCTTGCGGCCGACGAACTTCGCGTCCACCTTGACGTTGTTCTGCTTGGCGAAGTCGTCCAGAATCGCCTTGAAGATCTTGGCCTGCGGCTCCTGCTCGCCCCAGGAGGAGCGGTAGACGAGGGACTTCTGCTCGGCCTGCCCGGCCGGGCCGCCGCTGTTCTTGTTGCCGCACGCGGTCACACCGAACGCGAGCGCGCCGACCGCCACCAGCGCGGCCGTCCGGGAGAGGACGTTGGTCATGGTTGTCACCTTTCAAGGGGGGAGGGCTCGGCGAGAGTGATCACCGTGCCGGACAGGCGGGCGCGCTCGGCCGCCCAGACCACGCGGTGCGTGGCCAGGCTCTCGTGGCCGCTGGACCGGATCAGCGCCGGGTCGCCGCTGGTCACGGCGTCGAGGAAGGCGTCCATCAGGCCGTCGTCGCCGCCTCCGTGGCCGCCGGCCATCGAGGCCCCGGCGCCGGTCCTGGTGTCGATCTCGGTGATCCGGTCGGTGAGGAAGTCGTGCAGGCGCAGGCGCACGCCGTCGCCGTCGATGGAGCCGTGCGTGCCGAAGATCCGGGTCTTGCGGTGCTCCAGGGCGGCGAAGGCGGTGACGGTGAGCGAGGCGGTGGCGCCGTCGGCGAACTCCAGGTTCACCACCTGGCTGTCGACCACGTCGTTGTCGCAGGCGAACACGCACCTGCCGTACGGGCCCTCGCGCAGCGCGGTCAGCACGCCCGCTTCCGTGTGGTCGGCGGTGACCGCCGACAGCGGCCACCACTCCTTGTCCGGGTCGCCCAGGCAGCCCAGGTAGAGCCGCTTGGCCGAGTACGGGCAGGCGGCCTCCACCGGGCAGTCGAGGCAGTTGGCCGTGGCGCCGGCCGGGGCCTGCTCCTCGCGGAAATAGACGAGATCGCCGAAGGAGGACACCCGGTGCGGCAGACTGCCCTTGACGTAGGCCATCCAGTCGAGGTCGTGGCAGGCCTTGGCCAGCAGCAGCGGAGCCGACTCCGCCTCGTTGCGCCAGTTCCCGCGGACGAAGGAGTGCGCCTGGTGCCACCAGCCGACCTGCTCCAGGTGCTGGATGTTCATGATCTGGCCGACGGCGCCCCGGTCGAGGAGCGACTTGAGGGCCCGCGTGTAGTCGGTGTAGCGCATGACGTGGCAGACGGCCAGGATGACCCCGTTGCGCTCGGCGGCCTCGGCGATGCGCGCGGCCTCCTCCTCGGTCGGGGCCATCGGCTTCTCCAGCAGGATGTGGTAGCCGAGGTCGGCCGCGGCGACCGCGGGCTCGGCGTGCATCCGGTCCTGGGTGCCGATGATCATGGCGTCGGCCAGCCTGCCGGCCGCGACGAGGTCGGCCCAGTCGGCGAAGACGTTGCCGGGCGCGATGCCGTGCTCGGCGGCGAAGGCGGCGCGGCGTCGCGGATCAGGCTCGGCGACCGCCACGATCCTCGCGCGGCCGGTCGTCAGGGCCCGGCGGGCGTACAGCGTGCTCCGCAGCCCCGCGCCCGCGACGGCGAGCGTGACGACGGGTTCCGACATCGATGTCCTTCCGGTTTGCCACTTAGTAATTAAAGCTGTTTTTATTAGTCCCTGTTTGTATTGGTCGCCAGGCAGCACTGTCAAGGGGGGTCCATGCGGAAGGTCGCGCTCCAAGGAAGCGACGCACATCGCTTGCGGCGGATCAACATGATCGCGACGCTGCGGGCGATCCGCGCGGCGGGCGTCGTCCCGCTCACCGACCTGGCCCGCCGCGCCGGGCTGTCCAGGCCGACCGTGGAGGGCCTGGTCGAGGAGCTGCACGGACACGGATGGCTGGAGGAGGTCGCCCCCGAGGCCGGCCAGATGGGCCGCCCGGCCCGCCTCTACCGGTTCCGGGCCACGACCGGCTACGTCGTCGGCGTCGACATCGGCTCCTCCAGCGTCCGCGCCCAGGTGACCGACCTGGAGGGCGAGCCCGTCGGCCTCGGCTTCACCCGCGTGCAGGCCGACTACGGCAGGGCCGAGCGGCTGGCGGCCGTCCGCGCGACGATGGCGGCCGCGCTGCGGGAGGCCGGCGTCACCGCCGACCAGGTGTTGTCGGTGGCCGTGGGCACCACCGGCGTGGTGAGCCCGTCCGGGACGGTCCGCCTGTGCGTGGGGCTGCCCGAGTGGACGGGCCTGGACCTGGCGGCGGAGGTGGGCCGCGACTACCCCTGCCAAGTCCTGGTGGAGAACGACTGCAACCTGGCCGCCCTGGCCGAACGGTGGGCCGGGGTGGCCCGCGAGGTGGACGACGTGGTGTTCGTGCTGTCGGGCGTGCGCACCGGCGCCGGCATCCTGGTGCGCGGCGAGCTGCACCGCGGCGGGCGCGGCATGGCGGGCGAGATCGGCGCGCTGCACCTGGTCGGCTGGCACCGCGCCCCCGACCACCTGGCCCGCTTCGCCCCCGGCGCCGCGCCGGAGGAGGTGGCCGGGCTGGTCTTCGCCGCGGCCAGGGACGGCGACCCCGCCGCCCGGTGGGCGGTCGAGCAGTACGCGCACGACCTGGCCGAGGGCATCGCCGCCATCGTGCTGACCGTGGACCCCGACCTGGTGGTGGTGGGCGGCGGCGTCTCGCGCTCGGGCGACGTGCTCATGGAGCCGCTGCGCCGGCACCTGGACCCGCTCTGCCTCGAACCGCCCGCCCTGGAGATCTCCACCCTCGCCGACCAGGCCGTCGTGCTCGGCGCCGTACGGCACGCGCTCAACCACGTGGACGAGCTTCTCTACGACGTGGATCTCCCTCTTGACCTGACCCTCTTCAGGCAAGATATTAAACCTTGATTAATTAGTAACTCGGGCGCCCGACCGTCACCTCTCCCCAGGAGTTGCCGTGTTCCGAGTTCTCTTACCGTGCGCCGCGCTGGTCCTGACCTTCGTGGCCGCGCCCGCCCCGGCCTACGCCGCCACCTCCTACTACGTCGACCCCGCAGGGAACGACGCGGCCGACGGGCACTCCCCGTCCACCGCGTGGCGGACCCTGGACAAGGTCAACGCCCAGACCTTCCAGCCCGGCGACACCGTCCGCTTCAAGGCGGGCGGGCAGTGGACCGGACGGCTCGCGCCGCGCGGCTCGGGCTCGGCCGGCAGCCCGGTCACCTTCACCTCCTACGGCGCCGGCGCCCGGCCGTCCATCGCCGGCGGCGGCGTCGTGGACGCGGCCGTCAAGCTCGCCGACCTGCACGACGTCGTCCTGGACGGCTTCGAGGTGACCAACACCGGGTCGGGGAGCACCCCGCGCATCGGCATCGCGGTCACCGCGACCGACCTCGGCGCCGTCCCCCGGATCACCGTGCGCGGCAACCACGTGCACGCCATCCAGGGCGCCGCCTCCGGCTCGCAGTCCTCCAACCCGTCGGCGGGCGGGATCATCGTGAGCGCGCTGGGCAAGAACACCGCCACCTACTACCAGGACCTGCTCATCGAGGGCAACGAGGTCGCCGACTCCCGCTCGTACGGGATCGTCACCTGGTCGCAGTGGATGCAGCGCGAAGGCTGGACGTCCCTGTGGAGCGACCTCATGGGCATCCCCGCCGCCGACTACCGGCCCTGGACGCCGAGCACGGGCGTCGTCGTCCGCGGCAACGACGTGCACGACATCTCGGCGGGCGGCATCACCGTCATGCAGGCCCAGGGCGCGCTCATCGAACGCAACCGGGTCGCCAGAACCGCCCAGAACCACGGCAACGTCGGCATCTGGTGGGCCGGGGCCGACGACACCGTGGTCCAGTTCAACGAGGTGTCCGGGACGAAGTACTGGGGCCTGGCCAGCGACGGCAACGCCTTCGACGCCGACGCCTCCGTCCACCGCAGCCTGGTCCAGTACAACTTCAGCCACGACAACGAGGGCGGCTTCTTCATCGCCGTCTCGACCGGCACCGGACCGGCCGAGGCGACCATCCGCTACAACGTCAGCCAGAACGACGCCAACCAGGTCTTCGCCTTCTCCACCAACACCAGGAACGTCGACGCCTACAACAACACCATCTGGGTCCCGCTGACGCCGTTCATCCAGAACCATCCGGACCGGGCCTCGTTCAGCCTGGTGAAGGTGTGGAGCAGCTCGGTGAGCAACGTCCGGCTGCGCAACAACGTCATCCACAACGGCGCCAACCTGCCCTACAACGACGGCGGCGCCGTGCAGTACGACCGCAACCTGTACTACTCCGGGCCGGTCCCCGGCGGCGACCGGGCGGCCCTGTCCGGCAACCCGCTGCTGACCGCGCCCGGCGCCGCCACCACGCTCGCCGACCTGTCCGGCTACCTCCCGACGGCGTCGTCCCCGGTCCTGCGGCAGGGCCTGGAGATCGCCTCCGACGGCGGCCGCGACGTCTCCGGCACGGCCCTGCCCTCGGGCATGCCCGACCTCGGCGCCGTCCAGCGGACGGCGGGCGCGGGCCTGTCCGAGCCGGCCGCGACCGTGACCACCTCCTTCGGCAACGGCCAGAGCACCACCCCCGCCGCCCTCACCGACGGCTGGGACTACACGACCTGGGCCAGCCCGTCCTCCGGCGTCACCTATCCGGGCACCGTCACGCTCACCTTCCCCAGCCCCAGGACGGTCGGCGAGGTCGTGCTGGCCACCCACTTCGGCCAGGGCCAGGGCATCACCTCCCTCGACGTCCAGACCTGGGACGGCTCGGCCTGGGTGACCCGGACGGCCGGCGCGGCGATCAGCTGGGCGAGCAACACCGCCACGGTCGAGCGGCGGCCGGTGCCGCTGCCCGCGCCGGTCACCACCACCCAGGTGCGCCTGGTCGTCAAGGCCGCCAACCACACCTGGGGCAACCTGTCCGTCAGCGAGATCACGACCCGCTGAGCCCGTCCCTCGTCGACGGCCGCGCCGGGACTCCCGGCGCGGCCTTCCACCGCCGGGTTGACCTCAAGCGCGGTTGAGATTGCACGATGTCCTGGCCCCCCGACCGCTTCTCCCGATCAGGACAGGACGTTCATGAAGCTTGAGATCTACGCCGACGTGCTGTGCCCCTGGTGCTACATCGGCAAGCGACGCCTGTCCCGCGCGCTGGCCGGGCACCCCGCCCGCGACGGCGTCGAGATCGTCTGGCGCAGCCACGAACTCGCGCCCGACGAGGGCCGGACCCCCGGCCCGACCGCCGCCGAGGCCATGGCGGGCTGGTGGGGGGAGCGGGCTCCCGCCCGCGTCGCCCACATCCGGGAGGTGGGCGCGGCCGAGGGCCTGGAGCTGAACCTGCACCTGGCCCGGCCGGTGAACACCTTCGACGCCCACCGGCTGGTCAAGCTGGCCGCCGCCCGCGGCCGGGCCGAGGAGATGCTGGAGGCGCTGCTGCACGCGTACCACACCGAAGGGCTCAACGTGGCCGACGCGGAGGTCCTGCGGCGGCTGGCCGGTCAGGCCGGGCTGGACGGCGCGGAGGCGCGCGCCGTCCTGGCCGGCGACGAGTACGCCGAGCAGGTGCGCGCCGACCGGCGCCGCGCGGCCGAGCACGGCGTCACCGGCGTGCCCAGCCTGGTGATCGACGGCCGTCCGCCGGTCTCCGGGGTCCAGCCGGTCGCCGACCTGCGACGGCTGCTCGGCGCCCCGGCCGGCTGACGCCGTCCTGGCCGTCAGGCGCTGTGCTCCAGGGCCGGTTCGTCCTCCTTGCGGCGAGTCGCCCAGAGGAAGATCAGCGCGCCGGCGAACAGCACGATCGAGGTCCACTGGTTGATCCGCAGGCCCAGCAGCGTCACCGCGTGGTCCACGCCGCCGACCGGGTCGATGCGCAGCCCCTCGATCCAGAACCGTCCGGCGGTGTAACCGGCGACGTAGAGGGCGAACAGCCGGCCGCGGTCCGGCCGCAGCCGCCGCCCGGCCAGGATCAGCGTGAAGCCGAGGGCCACGTCCCACAGGGACTCGTACAGGAACGTCGGGTGGTAGAGCGTGCCCGGCAGGCCGCCGTGCGCCTGGTCGATCTCCAGGCCCCACGGCAGGGTGGTCGGGCTGCCGTACAGCTCCTGGTTGAACCAGTTGCCCCACCGGGCGATGGCCTGCCCGAACGCGATGCCGGGCGCGATCGTGTCGGCCACCGGCCCGAGCGGCACCCCCCGGCGGCGGCAGGCCAGCCACACGCCCACGCCGCCCAGGGCGACCGCGCCCCAGATGCCGAGCCCGCCCTCCCAGACGAACAGCGCCTGGTACGGCTCCTTGATCGCGCGCGGGCCGAAATAGGTCTGCCAGTCGACGAGGACGTGGTACAGACGCCCGCCGACCAGCCCGAAGATCACCGCCGGCATCGCGATGTCGCCGATCGTGCCCCGCTCGCCGCCGCGGGCGCGCCAGCGGCGCTCGCTCAGCCAGATGCCGAACCCGATGGCGACGATGAAGCACAACGCGTAGGCCCGGATCGGGACGAATCCGAGATACCAGACCCCCTGGGAGGGGCTGGGAATCGAGGCGAGGGGCATGCCGGTGACGCTAGCCAGCAAACGGCCCCGAGGCCGTGCCCGTGACCTGATCGCGAGCCATCCGCGACCACCCCGCGAGCAACCGACGGCCTGCGATCCATCCGGACGTAAGGAATCTACATTGTAAAGGCGTCGGACCGTATCAGAACCGGCTCGGGGCCGCTCCGGGACAGGGCAGGGCACCCGGCGCAGGGTGCGGGGATCAGGAGGAGAGACCCCATGCCGATCGATTACACGTTCGTGAAACTCCAGGACCTGCGGCTGCCGCAACCGCTGAACGCCGACGTCGCCGCGTCCGCGGTCAGGCAGCGCGGCCTCGCCTCGGCGACCGTCACCTTCCCGGACGGGCAGCTGACCGATCCGGAACGGCACGCCCTGACGTGGCTGCTCGCTTCGTACGCTCCCCAGGAGTACAGCCCCCAGACCAACCACCAGATCCTGCCCCTCACGGCCACCACCGTCGGCCAGGTGATCCTCACCTACGGCCAGGGCCGCCACGCGACCGCGACCCTGGTCGGGCGCGGCCTGCCGGCCGGCGCCGAGCCGCCGAGCCGCGACCTGAACCAGCTGACGCAGTCACTCACGAACACCTACGACCTCGCTGCGATCACCGGCCCCTGGACCGTCGAGCACCTGGTCAGGCTGCACGAAGCGCTGCGGCTCGTCCCCGCCCCCGACCGGTCCGCGCTGCGCGGCGTCGAGATCCAGCGGGTGCGGGAGTTCGCCGGCGCGGACGGTCACAACAAGGGCAAGTTCGTCTACGAAAGAGGCCCCTGGTCCGGATCGCTCGGCACGCTCAAGATAACCGACGCGATCTTCCAGGACGATGGGACCGGCTTCTACGGCGGCGCCTCCACGCGCGCCTGCTCGCCGAGCGTGCGTGACATCCTGCACGAGGTCGGCCATGTCGTGGAGAGCGCCGCGTGCCGGACCGAGTCCCGCAACAACGCGGCCTGGGCCGTCCAGAGCGTCGGCGGGCAGCGGTACCGCCCGGCCGAGCGCGTCCCGCAGGACGCGGTGACCGAGGCCCTCCAGCTCAGAACCGACAACACCGCGCTGAACGAGCTCGGCCCCACGCTCACGGGCGCCGGCGTCAAGGCCGAGTACAACGCCCTGCTCGACGCGATCGTGAAGGTCCAGGGGTGGATCGAGGCGGGCGAGAAGGGCATCTACCAGCAGGAGAGCGCCTTCGAGCAGCTCAAGCTCGACGTGACGGCCAAGGTCACCCAGACGACCTGGCAGACCTACCGGGACGAGGTCGTCCGGTGGTGCGACGCGCAGATCCTGGAGGCCCGCTGGCGGGCGAAGTACAAGACGCCGCAGGGGAACGACATCACCCCGTGCCTGCGCAACTTCGTGGTGTTCGTGAAGAAGGAGAACGTGCGGCAGGACGTCACCCCGTACGCGCAGACCTCGGCGGGCGAGCTGTTCGCGGAGGCGTACGCGTTCTGGATCGTCGATGCGGGGGCCGTGGAGAGGCACGACAAGCGGCTTCGCGACTACTTCGACGACTTCCAGTACCGGCGCGCGGACTGACCCCGCCCCCGCGTCCGGCCACGGCGGGCGGCGGCACGGGTTCGGTCACGCACGGTTGCCGCCTCTGCTGCGAGGACCCATGACCTGCCGGCTGAAGGCGGCCAGGGCGGCGTCGATCGGATGAGGCCGGGGCCTGCCCGACGCGTCCGGCCTGTTCCATCTCGCCAGGTTCGTCGTGATGGACATCTGCCGCCTGCCGTCGTCGCGGGTCAGCGACATCGTCGTGGCCCCCCAGACCGTGCCGCCGTGGCCCCAGCAGGTGCCGCCTCCCGGGATCTCGACCTTCTGCAGGCCGAGGCCGTAGTCGATGATCTCCCCGGTGTGGGCGCGGACCGGGACCGTGCGGTGCATCTCCGCCAGCATGGACAGGCCGACGATCTCGCCGCAGAGCAGCAGGCCGTAGAAGGTGTTGAGGTCCTCCATGGTGGACACCAGGGACGCCGCCGTCCGCACCCAGGACATGTCGTACACGCTGTAGTCGCGGGGCGGGTCGATCATGCCGAAGAACGACTCGTAGATCCGCGGGTGCGGTTGCTCGATCCTCGGTCCGCCGGGGAAGGCGGTGTTGCGCAGCCCGGCGCGTTCGATGACGTGCCGGGTGACGTACCCCTCGGCCGTGGCGCCGGTCACGTGCTCCAGAAGCCGGCCGAGGATCATGTAGTTGGTGTTGGAGTAGACGCCGGGAGAGCCGCCGGGCTCGCCGGTCGGAGGCGCCGCGAGCCCCATCCTGATCAGCTCGGCCGGCGGGAAGTAGGTGAACCGGTTGCCGTCCAGGCTGTCCGGCGAGACGTCCGGCAGGGACGGGAATCCGCCCAGTGACGGGAACGCGGCGGGAAGGTACTCGGCGATGCCGCTGGTGTGGTTGAGCAGCATCCGGACGGTGATCCGCTGCCCGCGCCCGCCCGGCACCAGCCGGGGCAGGTAGCGGCCGATCGGCGCGTCGAGCTGGAGGTCGCCCCGCTCGGCCCGCTGCAGGACGGCGGCCGCGACGAAGGTCTTGGTGATGCTGCCGACCCGTTGCGCCATCCCGGGCTCGACGGGACGGCCGGTCTCCAGGTCGGCGACCCCGGCGGCGCCCTGCCACACCCGGCCGGCGTCGCGCACCTCGGCGTACACGCCCGGCACGCCCGCGCGGCGCACGCCGTCCAGCGCGGAACCCAGGACCTCCGACCTCTCCCGGTCATTCACTGCTGATCTCATGCCCGCCATGATGGACGCGCCGCCGCCCGGGGGCGTCCTGCCGGCGGAGTGACCTGCCGCTACCGCCAGGGGACCAGTGCGCGGCCGGCTACGACGCCGGGAGTAGTCCGGGCCGGTCCACGGAGTCCGTCACCAGGTGACGGGCAGCCTCTCCAGGCCCGATCCGCGCGTGGTGGTCAGTTCGCCGGCCGGTGCGGCCAGGGTGAGCGTGGGGCTGCGGGTGAACAGGGCGCGGAAGGCCGTCTCCAGCTCGGCGCAGGCCAGGTTCTGCCCGAGGCACTGGTGGGCGCCGTGGCCGAAGGTGAGATGTCGTCCGGCGGGCCGCCGCACGTCCAGCTCCAGGGGTCGGTCGAGCAGCGCCTCGTCGCGGTTGGCGACGGAGGTGACGATCAGCACGCCGTCGCCTTCGATGAGGAGCTGCCCGCCGATCTCGACGTCCTCGATCGCCACCCGGGGGAGCGTGCCCTCGCCGGCGACGTACCCGCGGTCGCGGCGGCGACGTCAGGGGTGCCGAACCAGAGGGAGAGTGCTTCGTGCAGCGCCGGTACGGCGGTGTCGGCGGGTTCGTCGACGGACGCGGCCCAGGCGACGTGCGCGTCGGGGCGGATCAGCAGGGCGTCGGACGGTCGCCGGTCGGTCCTGGCGGTGTGGACGTCGACGCGCTGCCCCCAGGCGCGGGCGGCCTCGCGAAGGTGGGCGCGGTCGGCGAGGTCGAGGAGGACGGGCCTGGCGGGGCGCAGGAGTTCGGCGACGCAGGCGGTTCCCTGAAGATCGTCTGCCCGTCCACCGGCGTGAAAGCCGAAGCGGCCGCGAGCCGCGAGGCTGCCCCGGCCCCTGCGAAGCCGAACCCGTCGCTGATCTCGGACGAGGCGTTCGAGCCGGTGGCCGGGGGCGGCGCCGGTAACTGGATCAGGGCGGAGGGGCAGCCGACGCGGTTCATCTGTCGTCCGCCGTACGCGGGCTCAGGCGCAGCCTTTCCGCTTCACCGACTCGGACCAGGCCGGGAGGACGTCGGTGAGCTGCGGACGGGTGACGGACCACACTTCACGCCCTTGCCCCGGCACGAAGTCCTGCCCGCCCACAAGGACGTAGGAGGTCTTGTCGAAGATGAGCGATTCCCGGGAGACGGTACCCCCGGGCCCCAGGTTGTCCACCCGGGTCACTGCGATGCCCGGCTTGCCGGTGGCGTCCTTGAGCTCCTCCATCTCGATGCCCGGCAGGGTCGCGGCGATCTCGAAGATGGCCGCCTGCTGCCTGGGCGGGACCGGGCTGCCGAGGACGGAGCGGGCGCCGTACCAGGTCCGGGTCGCCGTGTCCGTGCCGGCGACCATCTCGTTGCCGAGTTCGGCCAGCTTGCGCCGGAGCCGCTCCCGGTCGACCGGCCACTCGCGCAGGTCGGCGTAGGTGGGACGCCCGAAGCCGCGTCCGGGGCACCGGATCAGGAGCTCCTTGTACTCGCCCCCTCGGGGGACGGTCTTCGCCGGCTTGTGCCAGTGGAGCCCTGTGCGGGAGCCGTCCACGGACTCCCAGACCTCACCCGTGTTGTGCCGCGGAACGACGTTGCGGACCCCCTTCTCGCTGTGCGACTCCGCGATGCGCTCGTAGTGGAGGTACTGGTCGTCACGGGGTTGCGGCCAGGGCGCGGCGGTCGCGGCCTCGGCCGCCAGCCGCAGGACCTCGGCGGCGCTCGCGGGCGCGGAGGAGTTGACCGTCTGGACGACGATCACCCCCGCGGCCATCGCCGCGACCAGGCCCGCTGCCGGCACCAGACGCCGCGGCCCGGCCGGCCGGAACCGGCGCTTCGTACGGGCTTCGGCCAGGAGCGCGGCACGGGCGGGAGCGAGGCGATCCGCCGTCGGGAACGGCTTGTCGGCGAACAGGTCACGCAGCTCGGTCAGGTCGGTCTGGTCGTTCATGAGGTCTGCTCCATCGTGGGGTCGATGCTGCCGAGGACGTCGCGGACGATGGCCCGCGCGCGGCTGAGGCGGGAACGAACCGTTCCGATCGGGATGGACAGGGCGTTGGCCACCTCCTCGTAGCTGAGGTCGGCCCAGGCCACGAGTAAGAGGACGTCCCGGTCGCGGGCCTTCAGCGAGGCCAGCGCCCGGGCGAGCGGGCGGCGTACGGCCTGGGCGCTCGCCCGCTCAAGCGCTTGTTCCGCGGCGTCGTCCGCGTCGGGCAGCGCGCCCACCTTCGAGTACGCCTTGTAGCGATTGATCTCGGCGCGCTGGTGCCGGCGGACGAAGTTGGTCGCGAAGCCGTACAACCAGGGGAGAGCCTCCGGACGGGCGGTGTCGTAGTCCCGGCGCTGCCTGAACGCCGCGAGGAACGTCTCGGAGACGACGTCGTCGGCCGTGTCGTCGCCGAGCCGGCGGGCCACATAACGGTGGATGTGTCCTGCGTGCCGGTCGAACAGCAAGGCGAAGTCCTCGGGATCTCGCCACGACCGTTCGATCAGGGCGGCGTCAGACAGCGTTGTACTGGGCGGCATGTGGTTGAGCCTTTGCAAGGAAGTGGTGTCGCCCGTCTTTCACCCGAACCGGCGACCGAGTTCACGCGACGTTCCCGCGACGCGGCCGTTGGCGGGAACCCCACAGTGCACTCGCGACGGCCCTGGAACCGGCACGAAAGGGCGGCCACGACCTCGGGCGGGGGCATGACCATGCCCCCGCTCGAAGCCGAGCCGCCCGCACCCACCGCCTCAGAGAGGCCGCCTCCCCGTCACCCGGGCAGGCCGCCCGCGAAGATCGGCGGCACTCGGTCCCGCCACGGCATCGCCCGTTCCAGGTACGCGGCCACCTGGAACAGCAGGTCCTCGCGCCCGTAGGCGGCGGCGACCTGCACGCCGATGGGCAGCCCGCCCGCGCTCTGCCCCAGCGGCAGGCTGATCGCCGGCTGCCCGGTGGTGTTGAACAACTGCGTGAACGGCCCGAACCAGGACAACGTCTCCAGCCATCCCCGCAGTGTCTGACCGGGATTGTCGTACCGCAACGTGCCGTGCGGCACCGGCAGACGGCCCAGGGTGGGCGTGACGAGCAGGTCGTACCCGGCGAAGAAGGCCGCCGCCGAACGGGTGATCCGGTTCTGGGCGTCGAAGGCGGCCAGCATGTCCAGCGCGGTGGCCTGCCTGGCCGCCTTCAGGAACTCCCGCGAGACCGCCTCCATCCTGGCCTCGTCAGGCTGCCGTGGCGCGAGCAGGCATGGGGAGGCGACCCCGACGGCCTCGATGATCCACGCCCTCATGGCGTCCTCCCGGTCGACCGCGGGGCTCGCCTCCTCCACGACGTGCCCCGCCTGCTCCAGCACGCGGGCCGTCGCGACCGCCGCCGCTGCGACCTCCGGGTCCACGTCCGTGCCCATCCAGGAGGTGGTGGTCAGCGCGACCCGCAACCGGCCCGGATCCGTCACGAGCTCCCGCGCGTACGGCCCGCGCGGGGGAGGCGCGGTGTACTTGTCGCCGATCCCCGGCCCGTGGACCGCGTCCAGCAGGCCCGCGGCGTCGCGGACCGTGCGCGTGAGCACGAACTCGTCCGCCATGCCGAGCACCAGTTCGCCGGCGTCCGGGCCGCAGGGGCCGCGCCCACGGCTCAGCTTGAGCCCGACCAGCCCGCAGCAGGCGGCCGGGATGCGGGTCGAGCCGGCGCCGTCGCTGGCGTGCGCGACCGGCACAGCACCGGCCGCCACCAGCGCCGCGGCGCCGCCGCTCGACCCGCCCGCGGTGCGGCCCAGGTCCCAGGGGTTGCGTACGGGCCCGTAGCGCACGGGCTCGGTGGTGAAGCTGACGCACAGCTCGGGCACCGTGGTCAGGCCCAGCGTGACCAGTCCGGCGGCGCGGAATCGCGTCATCAGGTCGGTGTCGCGCCGGGCTAGGACGCCGGGATAGGCCCGGCTGCCCAGCGTGAACGGCACCCCTTCGGCCACCGGCCCGTGATCCTTGATGAGGAACGGCACCCCTGCGAAGGGGCCGTCGGCCGCGTGGTCGAGCGCCGGCGAGAACACCGGCAGCGCCAGGCCGTTCACGTGTTCGTCGACCTGCGCCAGCGCCTGGCGGGCCGCCGCCTCGACCTCGCCGGCGTCGGCCTCGCCCGTCCTGATCAGGTCGCGGAGGCCGGTGGCGTCGTACCTGGCGTACTCATGGATGTCCATGGAAAGTCCTTCTCCGGGCGCGCTCGGGCGCCCGTACGTCGATCGTCTGAGGGAAGAGTCAGAGAGCTGCCGACAAGGGAGCGACGGCTCCTGGGCCGTCCCCCTGCCGGTGATCGACGTGTTCCTACGCTCGGTACATCACCGGCCATGCTCGCAGCGACCGTCCGTCTGGTCCACCGAGTTTTTCACCGGGGGCCTCGTAGCCGCCCTGCACCTCACTCAAGCCGATGACGCCCGCACCGGACCTCAGGACGGCCGGCCCAACTGTCCGCCCACGTGCTCCAGGAAGGGCTTCGCTGCTGGGGCCGGGAATGAGGTTGCCTGGCGCCCCTGGAAAGGGTTCGCCCCTGAGGGGGCCGGAGCGGTTCCCATGGTCCTGACATGATGTGGATCATTTCCTGAAATATCGCCCATTTGGAGGAAGCTGTGCGCATCGCGCTCGCCGGGCTCGCCACCAGCCATCCGTACACCGACGCCCGAACCCTCACCCGCCACGCCGAGCTGACCGTCTGGGAGCCCGACGCCGAGCGGCTGTGGCGCTTCACCGAGGAGCATCCCGAGGCGAAGGCGGCGGGCGACCTCGACGAGCTGCTGGCGGGAAACCCGGACGGCGTCGTGCTGACGCTGCCCAACCCGCACGTGCCCGCCGCCCTCGGCCGGGTGCTGGAGACCGGCGTGCCGTGTTTCGTGAACAAGCCCGCCGCAGCGACCAGGGAGCAGCTCGACGCCCTGCGCCGGCTGCTGGTGCACGATCGGGTGATGTCGGGCTCGGTGCTGCGTTTCGCGCCCGCCTTCGCCGAGGTCCGCGCCGACGCGCAGGACGTGCTGTCGGTACGGGCGACGGTCCGGCACGACGTGGGCCAGTGGGCCGACGGCTACAACGCCTGGCAGGACACTCCCGGCGAGGGCGGCGGGACGATGGTGACCATGGGCATCCACGGCGTCGAGCCGCTGGTCGCCCTGCTGGGCCCGGACGTGCGCCTGGTCGGCGCAGCCGGAACCAGACGCCACTACCGGACACTCAGCTCCGAGGACACCGGCGTCCTGGCACTGCAGTGGGCGAACGGCATAGTCGGAACGGTCGAGATCCTGGGCGTCTCGGACGACAACGCCTACACGGTGACCCTCCACGGCCGGCACGGCAGCGAGTCGATCGTGATCGAAAGCGGCCCCGACCCGGTCCACAACCTGGGATACGTCCGGACGATGGAGGCGTTCCTCAGCATGGTGAACGGCGCCCCGAACCCAGTGCCATGGGCCGAAACCCTCGCAATCCTGGACATCCTGATCTCAGCACGAGAACACGCCCCCACCGCCTGAGAACCACCCCCACCATCAACCGCCCCCAGACACCAACCCCCAAGCCCCGACCCGAGCCGGACCAGCGCCCCGACCCGAGCCGGACCAGCGTCCCGACAGCCGCACATGGCACCATTCGCGGCTCCGCCACCTGGGCCGCCCCGCTCTCCGACCGTTCGCGGGGCGCGACCGGTCGGGGCAGCCGAGGGGGTCTCGCCGTCTGTTCGTGGCTGGCCCGGGAGCCGGCCGTCAGCAGTCGCGGAACGTGGGCACGGAGACGCCCAGGACGTGGCTCTGTCGTGGTTTGTCGGCGAACACCCAGCGGTTGGTGGCCAAGGCGTCGTCCGGTTCGGGGAGGGGGCCGCGACCGTGTTGACGGGTGAAGTCGAAGGGCGTGCGGACGGTGGCGGACCAGCCCCGCCCCCTCAGCAGCCCGATGGAGTCAGGACGCGGCTTCCGGTCGAACAACGCGAGCAGATCCACGCCGATCTGCGCCTTGGTCGCCGCGTAGACCGGGTTGGCGCGGACCGCCGGCGACCCCAGCCCGAGCTTCGCCTCGAACGCCAGGACGCTCCCCTCGGCGCTGAGGACGTCGATGGTCCGCTGGAGCCGCCGCTCGACCTCCGGATCCAGGTAGAGCAGCAGCCCCTCGGCCAGCCAGGCGGTCGGCGCGTTCGCGTCGAAGCCCGCGGCCAGCAGCGCGTCGGCCCAGTCGTCGCCCACGTCGGCCGCGACCACCCGACGCCGTGCCGCCGGGACGCCCCGAACCGGGGAAGACGGCTCGACGGCGAGCGAGGCGAGCACGTGCTCCTTGAACGCCAGCACACCCGGCCGGTCGATCTCGTACACGACCTGTCCCCGAGGCCAGCCGAGCCGCAGAGCCCGGCTGTCGAGCCCCGCGCCGAGCAGGACGACCTGCCGGATGCCCGCCTTGGCCGCGCGCAGCAGGAAGTCGTCGAGGACCCGGGTACGCAGACCGAAGTAGCGCCCGAGCCTGCCCCACAGAGGGTTGGCGTCGCCACCGGGCACGTCCTGCGGACGGGTCGGCCAGGCGGCCGAGGCGGCGGAGGCGCGGACGAAGTGCTCGGCGTAGGGGTCGGCGGCCAGGGAGTCGGGGCGGTGGGTCTCGATCGCCCGCGCGGCGGCGACCATGAGCGCGGTCAGGCCGACGCCGCTGTCGATTTCGAGCTGTCGGTTGTCCGGCACGTGCGCTCCTCTCGGGCCGGTCGACCGTCCGCTGACACCGCGGCGGTCTCCTGTTCCGGGATCCACGAGCCGGGGAGGTCGTGGGAGCTGAGATGGGCGCCGTAGAGGACGGCCATGAAGCGCAGAATCTCCGAGTCGGGCAGGTGGCGGCTGGCGGTGCAGTCGGTCAGCACCGTGATGTGGAAGCCCTTCTGGAATGCGGTGCGGGCGGTGCTGTCCACGCAGACGTCGGTGTACAGGCCGGCGAACACCAGGCGGACGATGCCGCGCCCGCGCAGGTGCCGCTCGAAGCCCTCGCTGAGGAAGGCGTCGAAGCAGGCCCACTTGGTGAAGACCGGCTCCCCGGGCGCGGGCTCGACCTTGTGGAACTGCGCGCCCCAGGTGCCTTCGAGACATTTGAGGGGTTTGCCCTGGGCGAGGTCGCGCCGCCGCCAGCTCGGCCCCTGATGCTCGGCGTCACCGACGAAGCGGACGAACACCACGTCCATGCCGCGGGCTCGAGCCGATGCGAGGGCTCTGGCCGTGTTGGCCGCGGCCGTCTCCAGAGCCGCCGGGTCACCGGCGTAACGAGCACGGGCGGTGGGACCGGTACAGAAGTCGTTCTGCAGGTCGACGACGACCAGAGCCGCACGCTCGGTGCCGGGCGGGCGCTCCTCGGCGGCCGGGCCGGCACCTTCCTGGACGGGCGGGCGCTCCTCGGCGGCCGGGCCGGCACCTTCCTGGACGGGCCGGTGCTCCTCGGCGATCACGCCGGCGGCACGTTCCTGGTGTTCCCCGCCGACCAGAATGGAACGTTCCTTCTGGGACTGTGGCTGCTCGTCGGTCATGAGTCCGCCATCGATACCGGCCGGGCCGCGGGCTCCAGGGCGTCGAGGAGGGCGTCGACCACGCCGGTGGTGGAGTGGCGTCCGCCGGCGTCAGGGGTGGCGACGCCGTGCCGGTCGAGCGTCATCAGGGCGCGTTCGACCATCCGCACCGCTCCGGCGCACCCCGCGTGCCGCTCGGCGATGGCCGCCGCGGCCCGGACGGTGGCCACCGGGTTGACCCTCCCGGTGCCCGCCAGGTCGTCGGCGGAGCCGTGCACGGTCTGGTACTCGACCAGGCCGCGCGCGTCGGGATGCAGGTAGACGTTCTCGGTGCAGCGGTTCTCCTGCCGCTCGGAGCCGAAGCGGTCGAGCAGCACCACGTGCATGATGTCGGCCCATTCGTTGCCCGCGATGATCACCGTGCGGGGGCGGGGGCCGCGTTCGATGAGGTTGCGGTTGACGGTGTCGGGCTGGAACAGGCCGATCTGCACGCCGTGGCGGGCGGCGCTCTCGGCCACCCACTCGTCGAGCGCGCCGTCGAGCAGGTGGAACTTGTAGGCCATGACGATCTCGTCGATGCGGCCGTCGGGCCACTCCTGGCGCGCCCGGCGCACGGCCAGCGCGATGACCTTCTCGGTGATCTCCCTGCTGAAGGTCATCGTGCGGACGAGCGCGCCGGGAAGGTGCACGTTCTCGCCGGTGTAGAAGCCCTGGGCCTGGTCTCTGACCAGCAGCAGCGACGCCCCCGCCGTGGTGATGGCGTCGATCTTCACCGCCTGCAGGCGCTGGCGGACCAGGTAGAGCGACTGGGCGTTGATCGCCGTACGGAAGACGGCGGGGACGCCGGCGGCCGCGAGCGAGCGGCAGAAGCGCGTGTAGTGGTCGGCGTCCTGCCGCGTGCTCTCGCGGATCTCCTCGGCCTCCGCGCCGGCCTTCAAGGACACGTAGGAGTGATAGATCCGCTCAGAGCGGGTGAGGGCCACCTTCGTGTCGCAGGCGTCGGCGATCCCGCCCAGCACCCGCTCGAAGACGGCCGCGAGCTCGGGGCCCGTCCCCCGGCCGATGGCAAGTCCGATGACTGGTTCCACTACTGCTCCCTTTTCGTCGTCGAAGGCCGGACGCGCCGGCTCGTGGCGGCCGTCAGCTGGACTCTCCGAGCAGGAGGTCGCCCGCGATGTCCGCCTTTTCGGGGCTGTAGTACTCCTTGATGCCCTCGGCCCAGACCGGGACCTTGACCTGGTCGTCCTGGGAGGGGCCGAACGCGTCGAACAGGGTGTTGACATTGCGCCGCTTGAAGCCGATGGCGGTCATGAGCGCCATGAAATCGGTGCGGTGGATGAGGCCGTCGCCGTCGGGGTCACCCAGCTCGGCCAGCGCCTCGGCGAAGTCGGTCAGCGCGTCGTCGAAGCGTTCGGGGGACAGGACGCACGCGCTGTACTCCTCGAAGCTGATGCGGCCGTCTTTGTCCAAATCGAGTTCCTCGACAAGAGTTGTCCAGTAACGGCGGAAAGCGTCACTGATCGCGCTCTTGGCGGCTTCCGTGGAACGAGGGGACGCCGCCAATACCCGGTTGGCCATGCGGTCGAAGTCCTCGGCCTCAAGGTAACCGGTGCCGTCGGCGTCGAACAGGGTGAAGATGAGTTTTACTCGGTCGATGGCCGCGTCTTGCATGCCTGTCACCTTTCTTCGGCGGGGTCCGGGTGCAGACTCTATAACGGAACCTGACGCGTGGGTGACCAGCTCTTTGGCGGCGGGGGAAACGCAAAATCCCGCATTTGGAATAATTCGCCAGAAAGCCTCGCTGGGTGACAAAGGCGGAGAACTCGTGCGATTCCCGAACCCGTCGCGCACGGGGAGCGCCGGGAAGCTGGGGGTATTTCCGGTTATATGGGGATTTGCGACTCCCGCGTCGGGGGCGCTGTGCTTCCGTATCCCGGACGCTAGTTTTTCATGTCTCTGGGTGATGGTGCGGTGAGGGGCGTCCCGGATGGGGGTAGCCTTATCGGCTTTTTGGTGATTGCGCGCGCTAGGGCGTGTCGCCACCGTCTCGTCCCGGCGCGCCACTATTAATCTACGAAGTAAAGGCGATGTCCAGGCGCGAATGTGATCTTGGATCGAACGGCTCGTCGGACCGGCCGGGATCGGCGGTCGGGCACGATGCTGGGGAAACGTCCCCTCACTTTCACTTTATAGCGGATCCCCGCCCCTCATGAGACCTCGAAAAGTCGTTCATACTGCCCGTTGCGAACCAACCCCGACGAAGGATGGAGCGACGGAATTGGGTTACGTGCTGGAGTTCGGGCAGATCAACGCGGCGAACCTCGCGGACGTCGGCGGGAAGGGCGTCGCCCTGGGCGAGCTCTCGCGGATCGACGGCGTCCGCGTGCCGGACGGCTTCTGCGTCACGACCGACGCCTTCCAGCAGGTCGTGTCCGCGGTGCCGTCGTTCGACGCCCAGCTCGATCTGCTGTCGAAGGTGGACCCGGACGACCGTGCGGCGGTCCGCGCGCTGAGCGCGGAGATCCGCGCCGTCGTCGAGGGCGCGCCGGTGCCCGACGACGTGGTGGCGGCGATCGGGGAGTCGCTGGCCCGGCTCGGCGAGCACACCGCCTGCGCGGTGCGGTCGAGCGCGACGGCCGAGGACCTGCCGACGGCGTCCTTCGCCGGGCAGCAGGATTCGTACCTGAACGTCGTGGGGCCGGCGGAGGTGCTCCGGCACGTGCGGCGGTGCTGGGCCTCGCTGTTCACGGAGCGGGCGGTGGTCTATCGGCGTCGCAACGGGTTCGATCACCGCGGGGTGCGGATGGCGGTGGTCGTGCAGCGGATGGTGTTCCCGGAGGCGGCGGGGGTCCTGTTCACCGCCGATCCGGTGACGTCGGACCGCAAGGCCGCCGTCGTGGAGGCGGTGTGGGGGCTGGGCGAGGCGCTGGTCTCGGGCGTGGTCGCGGGGGACGTCTACACGGTGCGGGACGACCGGGTCGTGGACGTGTCGGTGGGGGCCAAGGCGCGGGTGGTGCGGGCGTCGCCGGCGGGCGGCACCGAGGAGGGGCCGGTCGAGGCCGAGCGGTCGGTCCGGCGGGCTCTGACCGATGAGCAGACGGTTCGTCTGGTGGGGTTGGGGCGGCGGATCGAGGCGTGGTTCGGCCGGCCGCAGGACATCGAGTGGTGTCTGGCCGGTGAGGAGTTCCATGTCGTCCAGAGCCGGCCGATCACGACGTTGTTCCCGGTTCCGGTCGCCGACGACCAGGAAAACCACGTCTACGTCTCCGTGGGGCATCAGCAGATGATGACCGACGCGATGAAGCCGCTGGGGTTGTCCTTCTGGCAGCTGACGACGTCGCGGCCGATGGCGGAGGCGGGCGGGCGGCTGTTCGTGGACGTGGCCCCGGTCCTGGCGACGGCGGCGGGCCGGGCGAACCTCATCGGGACGCTGGGGAAGTCCGATCCGCTCATCCGGGACGCGTTGCAGACGGTGGTGGATCGTGGCGACTTCGTCGGCGCGGTGCCGGAGGAGGAGTCGGGTGTCGCGCCTGCGGCTGCTCCGCCCGCGCCGATCGAGACCGATCCGGAGCTGGTCGCCGAGCTCGTCCGGGACGGCCGGGAGTCGGTGGCCGCGTTGCGGCGCCGCATCGAGGAGCTGTCCGGGCCGGAGCTGTTCGAGTTCATCCTGGCGGACATCGCGGAGCTGCGGCGTCTGCTGTTCGGCCCGCGGAGCTTCCAGGCGATCATGGCGGGGATGGAGGCGGCCTGGTGGCTGAACGATCATCTGGAGGAGTGGCTGGGGGAGCGGAACGCGGCCGATGTGCTGACGCAGTCCGTCCCGCACAATGTCACGTCGGAGATGGGGCTGGCGCTGCTGGACGTGGCGGACGTGATCCGTCCGCACGCGGAGGTGGTGGCGTTCCTGCAGCGGGTGGCGGCGGAGGAGCGGGAGGGCGACGCATTCCTGGAGGAACTGGGCGAGCTGCCCGGCGGCGAGGAGGCGGCCGAGGCCGTGCGGGGCTTCCTGGAGCAGTACGGCATGCGTTGCGCGGGGGAGATCGACATCACCCGGACGCGCTGGAGTGAGCGGCCCGCCATGCTCGTTCCGGTGATTCTCGGCAACGTCCGGAATTTCGAGGCGGGTGCCGGTGCGCGGCGTTTCGAGCAGGGACGTCAGGAGGCCCTGCGCAAGGAGCGGGAGGTGCTGGCGCGCCTGCGGGCCCTGCCCGACGGGGAGCGGAAGGCGGCGGAGACCGAGCGGATGATCGCCCGGGTGCGCACGTTCGCGGGCTATCGGGAGTTCCCCAAGTACGGCATGGTCTGCCGTTACCTGGCCTACAAGCAGGCGTTGTGGCGGGAGGCCGATCGGCTCGTCCGGGCGGGCGTGTTGCGGGACCGGGAGGACGTCTTCTTCCTGCGGTTCCAGGAACTGCAGGAGGTCGTGCGCACGGGCGAGGCGGACGGCGAGCTCGTCCTGCGGCGTCGGGAGGACTTCCGGTGGCACGAGACGCTGCGCCCGCCGCGCGTGCTCACGTCGGACGGCGAGGTGCTCGCCGGCCGGTACCAGCGCGAGGACGTGCCACCGGGGGCGCTGGCCGGTCTGGCGGTGTCGGCGGGAACCGTCGAGGGACGTGCCCGGGTGGTGCTGGACATGGCGCGGGCCGATCTGGCGGCGGGTGACATCCTGGTCACCGCCTTCACCGACCCGAGCTGGACCCCGTTGTTCGTGGGCATCGCCGGGCTGGTGACGGAGGTGGGCGGCCTGATGACGCATGGAGCGGTGATCGCGCGGGAGTACGGGCTGCCGGCGGTGGTGGGGGTGGAGGGGGCCACCCGGCTGATCCGGGACGGGCAGCGGATCCGCGTTCACGGGACCGACGGGTACGTGGAGCTCCTTGACTGAGCGGCGGCGGCCCCGTCTCGTGTGCCGGGGTCAGAGTGCCGGCGCCGGGACGTTCAGCGGCTGCCGGGTGCCGTGCTCGGCGGGTGCGGGGTGTTCCGCGGGCGCCTGGAGGCGGGGCCGCTGTTCGGGGGCCGGGCAGCGGCCCTGGCAGTAGCCGTTGACGACGACGAGGCGTCCGCGGGCGGCCGTGTAGTCGCTGGGCTGCCGGCCGGGGAGGACTCCCTTGCAGGTGGGGCAGCAGATGGGCTGGTCGGCTGTCATCAGGGCCTTCCGACGTCGTGGATGTCGTGGGCGCGGGTGCTCCGGGCCGACGGCGGCTCCGGAGCACCGGGTCGGCGGGAGGTGCCGTGGTGGTCTGTGCTCAGGCCGCCAGGGGGCTCTTCACCGTGCGCCTTCTGCAGTATGGCGACCGTGCGCCGGGGAGGGACGGGCGGGGTGGCCTGGCGGGCTGAGGATCGTTCCTCGCGGGGTTGTTTCCTTCCTCCCGCTTGGCAGCGGCTTCGCCCGCGGGTGGTGTTCCGGCGTGGCCGGCGCCTCGGGTGAGCTTCGACAGGTCAGAGCTTGATGAGGACTTTGAGGCTTTTGCGGTCGGCCATGTCCCGGTAGCCGGCCGGGACGCCGTCGAGGTCGGTGGTGGCGTCGAAGACCTTGCCGGGTTCGATGACGCCGTTGAGGATGTCGGGCATCAGCTCCTCGATGTAGGCCCGGACCGGGGCCGGGCCGCCGGCCAGCCGCAGGTTGTGGCGAAACAGGCTGCCCATGCCGATCGGCGCGTCGTCGTACTGCGGGACGCCGACGCGGCTGATGACGCCGCCCGGCCGGACGACCCCGAGTGCCTGCCGGTAGGCGGGCATGGTGCCGACGGCCTCCAGGACGACGTGGGTGCCGTCGCCGCCGGTGAGGTCGTGTACCTGCTCGATGCCCTCCGCGCCGCGGGCGGCCACGACGTCGGTGGCGCCGAACTCGCGGCCGAGGTCGGTGCGGGCCTGGTGACGTCCCATGAGGATGATCTGCTCGGCGCCCAGAGGGTGGTCACCTGGGAGCCGATGTCCTCGACGACGCCGATGAACTCGTGACCCATCCGGGCGGGGCCCTCCTCCGGCTTCATCGAGCCGTAGGGCCACAGGTCGCTGCCGCAGATGCAGGACGCGGTGACGCGGACCAGCGCGTCGGTGGGCAGTTCGACGGCCGGGTCGGGCACCTGCTCGACGCGGACGTCGCCGGCGCCGTACATCAGGGCTGCGCGCATCAGAAGTTCTCCGATTCGTTCTTACGAGGTGTTCGCGAGCGGGTCCGAGCATCCCGGGTTCCTGGCTCCTCCCCTCCTGACCTGGTCATACACCAGGCGGCGGGGGGGGCCGGCGCACCTGGCCGGCCTGACGGCCGCCCATCCCGGGAGACGCCCGCCGCCGATCCGTCCCGCTGAACGGCCGGCCCCCGATACGATCCGCCGTGTGAGCGCGGGCCGAACTCTTCAGGAGCGGGTCACCGTTGTGCGCGGTGAGCTGCCGTGCCCGGGGGTCCGGGTGGGGCGGGTGGCGGCGTACGAGTTCGACATCCCGGAGGGCAGGTACGTGCGTCCCGGCGCGGGGCGCCGGCAACGGGCGTTCCTGCTGCTGGACGAGTCGGTGCAACTCCACCAGCCCGTGGTGTTCGGGCCGGAGCGCGCCGGCTGGTGGTACATCGACCTGGTCGGGATCCGGGAGAGCGGTGACACGGTCCGGGTGGCCGACCACTACGTCGACTTCGTCGTCGGCCCGCCTGGGCTTCCGTACCGGGTGCTGGATCTGCACGAGCTGGGGGAGGCGCTGACGTCCGGGAGGCTCACCGCGCGGCAGGTCGCGGACGTGCTGGCCGCCGCCCAGGCGTTCGCCGACAAGCACCTCCAGGGCGAGGAGCACCACGGGCCTCACTGGCCGGACTTCCCGCCGGCCGCGCTGTCGGCCGTGCGCGAGGTGGAGATCCCCCGCCTCTGACCGGCGAAGGGCGGTTCACCTGGCGGCGGGCCGCTTGGTCTTCGTTCCGACGCCGCCGAACAGGGCCAGGCCGCTGACGATGACCCGCGGCGCCCCCTGCCTCCTGTTGACGGCGCTCCGGTCGAACGCGCCGAACAGCCCGAGGCCCTTGACCTCCACCTCGACGTCGTCGGGGACCACGACCTCGGTGTACCCCCACAGGGCGAAGGCGCGGACCCGGATCTCCTGGCCGGCGAAGCGGGCGTCGCGCAGGTCGATCTCGCCGCCGCCGAAGACCGACAGGGAGGTGAACACGCGCGGGGCGATCCAGCGGCCCTTGCGGCTGAACCAGCCGAACACGCTGAAGGCGAAGCGCGAGTGAGGCTCGTCCCGGACCACCAGTGAGTCCGTCCGGGCCGGTTCGGGCAGGTCGCGGCCCGCGTGCGCGAGCTCGCCCTGGGTGCGGGCCGTGTAGATCTCGCCGAGCCGCTGGTCCAGCTCGGCCAGCTCGATCCGGCCCGCGGCGGCGGCCTGCTGGAGTCGCCGGGCCGCCTGCTCGCGGTCCTCGTCGGAGGGGCGTACCGGCCGGGCGGGGATGAGGTCGGGGTGCTCGGGCATGGGCGGTCCTGTCCGTGTGGTCGAAGTGACGGGACCATCCTATTCTCCAAGTGGAGAACAAGTCAGCCGGGCGGCTCCAGTCCGGACTCCTCGACCATGTGGGCGCCCATCATCCGGGCGAGCTGGACGCGGAACTCCGCCTCGCGGGCCGGGTCGTCGGGATCGTGGCCCAGGCCCGCCAGCCACGACCGGCCGCCGATCGCGAACCCGTACGCGGCCGACAGGCCCACCAGGACGACCGCCTCGATGCGCGACCGGCTGGGCGCGGGCCGTCCGGCGAGCGCGGCGCGGATCCCGGCCTCCATCGTGTCGATCAGCTCCACCAGCTCCGGCCGCGCGGCGCCCCGGTAGTCGGCGTGCATCTCGGTCCAGACGAACAGGCGCAGATAACGTTCGTCGGCCAGGGTGTCGAAGAGCACGTCCATCATTCCCGCCGCGGTGGGCACGCCGTCCTCGGCCTGGATGCGCTCGCGTACGCGGGCCTCGATCCGGTCGTTCTCGGCCCGCAGCACCTCCCGGACCAGGACGGCGTACGTGCCGAAATAGTGGGAGACGAGCCCGTGGGCGACCCCGGCGGCCTCGGCGATCTGCCGCAGGCTGACGTTGTCCGGACCTCGTTCCCTGATCAGCTCGGCCGCGGCGGCCAGCAGCTCGGCACGTGATTCCGCAGGGCTGCGCCTGCGCCTGGGTGGCATGACCGGCAGTGTATGGTCCGCCGGTCCACAGAGCCGGTCCACGGGTGCCGGTTCGCGCGCGTGCCTGCTGAGCTGCGGGGATACCGGCGCGGCGGGACGCATCCGATATGTTCTTGTTTGTCAGGTCTTTGCGTTGTCTTGGGGGAGTTGTCGGTGCGCGCACTACCGCTGATCGTGGCTCTCGTGCTGAGCCTGGCCGGCTGCGGCGCGATCCCGGGACTGCCCTATCGCCCCGCCGACCCGCCGACGCCGAGCCGGGCCGCCTCGCCCGCCACCTCGCCGTCTCAGTCTCCGTCTCGGCCTCAGTCTCAGTCGTCGGACGCCACGCCGTCCGCGAGCGCCACCCCGGCTCCCTCGGCGACCGTGCGGGCCCTGACCGTCGCCCAGGCCCGGACGGCCATGCGCACGTGGGTGGCCGCGTACAACGCGGCGATCAAGAAGCGCAAGTGGTGGCGGTCGAACGCCCGGCTCGACGCGCTGTTCGTCGAAGGCGCCCTGTACGAGGGCGTCCTGGAACGCAGCCGTGAAGGCTTCGGATGGAAGCCGGCGCACAAACCGATCAACCCGACGGGCACCCCGACGATCTATGTGCCCAGGCCGGAGCGGCAGCCACCGGCCGGGGACTGGTTCATCGCGAAGGCGACCTACCGGGACACCAAGGGCCACAGCCGTCCGCACGTGCTGGCGTTCCTGCGCTCTCCCGGGCAGTCCTTCCGGCTGGCCGTCGCGACCCCGCTGCACTGGGGACAGCAGATGCCCAAGCCGCTGCTCGACGCCGACGGCTACATCACGGACATGGACGACGCGATGGCGGCCGCCGTGGCCGAGGAGTACCGCAACTTCTGGAACGGGGACAGGAAGAAGGAGGGCGACTCCGGCTACCGCCTGGCCAAGGACAGCTACAGCCGCAAGGCGTTCCCCCAGGTCAACAAGGGGATGTACGTCGGGTTCGCCGGCCGCGGCTCCGTCTTCGGCTTCCGTACGGCGAGTGGCGGCATGTTCTTCCTGTTCGCCCTGCTCAACGACGCCAAGAGCGTCAACAACGTGCTGAGCGAGGCGGTGCTGGTGCCCAAGGGCAGCAAGGCCGTCCAGGAGCTCGGCGGAAGCTGGTTCTCCTAGGGACGCTCCTGTCCGGCGGGCGAGGCCAGGCAGGGGTCGACGCGGCCCGGCGCCGAAGACCGCGCCCCGGTACGGCGGCCGAGCTCGGGCAGCAGGGACACCACTCCGAGCACGGCCGGCCCGGCGCCCAGCCAGAGGGGAGCGCGCAGCCCGAAGCCGTCGATGACCAGCCCGCCGACCGACGAGCCGACGATCACTCCCAGGGTGATGAAGGAGGCGTGGACGGTGTTGACCAGAGGCCCCGGGTTGCCGACGCGCTGGACGCGTACGGCCATCGCCGGGTTCATGGTCACGCCGACCAGCCCGACGCCCAGCATGGCGATCACCGCGGGCACGCTCAGGTGGGCGAACAGCAGCATGAGTGCGGGTTTGGGGCGGATCCGTACCAGGGCGACGGTCATCAGCGGGCCGCCCGCCGACATGGCCACCGCGAAGGCGGTGATCAGGTAGCCGATCTGGGAGATGGTCACGCCGAGCCCGCCCGCCATCTGGGGCATCAGGCCACCGACGGCGAACTCGCTGGTCACCATCGCGAAGATGCCGACGGCCAGGACATAGACGGCTTTGGGCAAGGGGGCTGCTTTTTGCGTCGATCGGTGTAGAACTCGGGCACGAAAGAACGGCGGTCAGCTCAGGGCGTCGATGGCCGTGGCGGCGATGGCCTCGATGGTGGCGTCGTCGGCGCCGCCCTGCGCGGCCACCCGGATCCCGGCGATCACGGCGTTGACGAACTGGGCGAGTTCGGCGGGGTCGCGGGTGGAGCCGATGTCGCCGTCGCGCTGCCCGCTCCTGATGACCGCGCTCAGGCCGGCGGCCCGGCGCTCGGCGTCGCGGGCGAGCATCAGGGCGATCTCCGGGTCGCGGCCGGCGAGCTCCATCGTGGTGTTGACGGTCAGGCAGCCGAGGCCGTGGCCGTCGCGCCGGTTCTCCGCCTCGGTCCGCAGGATCCTGGCGAACAGCGCGCGGACGCGCTCGATCGCCGGCAGCTCCTGATCGGCGAGGATGCGCAGCTGGTCGGCGGTCGTGGCGTCCATGTATCGGGTCAGGGCGCGCTTGAACAGCTCGCGCTTGTTGGTGAAGGCGTTGTACACGCTGCTGCGGTCGAGGCCGAGCGCCTCGCACAGGTCTCGGGTGGAGGTGGACTCGTAGCCGTTCGCCCAGAACGTGCGCATCGCGGTGTCCAGGGCGCGGTCCTCGTCGAACGATCTCGGCCTCGCCATGCGGGCGCGCTACCGGTTTTGCATCGATTGGTGCAATACGTCGGGCGCGCCGGCCGTGGTTCCGCGGGTGAAGGCCGCCCGGTAGGCGGTGGGCGTGAGGCCGGTGCGGTGGGAGATGTGCTGGCGCAGCGAGTCCGTGGTGACCAGGCCGCTGAGCTGGGCCACCTGGCCCATGGGCAGGTCCGTGCTCTCCAGCAGTTCCCTGGCCTGCTCCACCCGCTGGTGGAGCAGCCATTGCAGCGGGCTGTGGCCGGTCTCGGCGTGGAAGCGACGGGTCAGCGTGCGCACGCTGGTGCGGGCGTGGGCGGCCAGGTCGGCGCGGGTGAGGGGCTCGTGCAGCCGCTCCAGCGCCCATGCCCGGGTGGCGGCGAGGGAGAGCCCGGTCTCGGGCGGCAGCGGCGAGGCGATGAACTGGGCCTGCCCGCCGGGACGCACCGGCGCGGCCACGACCAGCCGGGCCACGGCGTTGGCCGCGGCGGCGCCGTAGTCGCCGCGCACCATGTGCAGGCACAGGTCGATGCCGGCGGACAGGCCGGCGGAGGTCCAGATGTTGCCGTCCTCGACGTAGAGCACGTCAGGACGCAGGTCGACGGACGGGAAGCGGCGGCGGAACTCCTCCGACCTGGCCCAGTACGTGGTGGCGCTGCGGCCCGCCAGCAACCCCGCCCGCGCCAGGACGAAGGCCCCCGTGCAGATCGAGGCGACGCGCCTGCCGGTCTCCGCCGCCCGGCGCAGGGCCCGCAGGACCCGGGGGTCGACGTCGTCGCGGGCGCCCGTTCCGGTGACGATGACGGTGTCGGCGTCCTCGACGATCTCCAGCCCGTGCGTGACGGTGACGTGGAGGCTGCCGCCGGTGGCGACGGGGCCGGGGTCGGCGGTGCAGATCCGGACGTCGTAGCCGGGCCGGCCGTCCACGGTCATCTCGCCGAGCACCAGCTCCGGAATGGACAGGTCGAACGTCGTGGCCGGCGGGACGGCGATGACGGCCACCCGGTGCATGGCCCGAACCTCCAGATACTTGGCATTCGGGCCACTATCGTACTGATCGCCGGCGGTACAGGGTGGACAACCGGTGTCACTGTCCCCTGTCCTTGGAGAAGATCGTGTCTTTTCATGTCGTCGTCGGCGCCGGAGCCACCGGATCGGCCACCGCCCGGTTGCTGGCCGAATCCGGGCGGCAGGTCCGCCTGGTCACCCGGAGTGGCAGTGGCCCGGTCCATCCCCGGATCGAACGCGTGCCCGCCGACGCCGGCGACGCCGACCGGCTGGCGGAACTGGCCGAGGGAGCCGCCGTCCTGTTCAACTGCGCGATGCCGCCCTACGATCGCTGGCCGGCCGAGTGGCCGCCGCTGGCCGCCGCGTTGCTGGCCGCCGCCGGGCGCAGCGGCGCCGATTACGTCATGCTGGGCAACACCTACGGGTACGGGCCGGTCGAGGGGCCCGTCGCCGACGGGGCGCCGATGGCGCCGACCAGCCGCAAGGGGCAGGTCCGGGCGCGGATGTGGCAGGACGCCCTCGCCGCCCACCAGGCGGGCCGGGTGCGGGTGACCGAGGTCAGGGCCGCCGACTTCCTCGGCGCCGGCGCGTACTCGCCGTTCACGCTCATGGTCGGGGCGCAGGTGCTGGCCGGCGCGCCGGTCTCCTATCCCGGTGATCTGGACGCGCCGCACAGCTGGTCCTACACCGGCGACACGGCCCGCACGCTCGTGGCCGCCGCGGGGAACGAGGCGTCCTGGGGACGGGCCTGGCACGTGCCCTCCACCAGCGAGCTTCCGGTGCGCGGGCTCGCCCGGCGCCTGGCGGAAGCCGCCCACGCGCCCGCGCCGCGGCTGGGGCGCATGTCCCTGCGCGAGCTGGCGGAGATCGGGCGCACCGACTCGATCATGGCCGAGCTCCCCGAGATGTTGTACCTGTACGACCGGCCCAACGTGCTCGACGCGTCCTCGACGGTCGAGATCCTCGGCGTCGTGGCGACACCGGTGGACGACGTCCTGACGGAGATGGCCGCCGCGGCCAGGAGCGTGCGGACCACGCGCTGACCTGGCCCGGGAACCGCGTGGTCAGCGGGGGAGTTCCGCCGGTGCGGCGGTGGCGAAGCCGTGGTCCTGCTCGGGAGCGCCGCCGCCGAGGCCGATCGCGCCGATCAAGCGGCCGTCGCGGCGGAAGGCCGGCAGATGACCGCCGGCGTCGAGGACGGTGACGCTGACCGGACCCCGGCCGCCTCGGCGGCGGCGCGGGCGGCCGAGATCAGGGCCTCGGCATCGGCGGTGGTCAGCGGGGTGAGGGTGGTGGCGTTCGTGATGATCCACCTAGGGTGGGACGGACGCGCGGCCAGGACGTTCAGTCGCGGACGAGGGCGGGAACCGGGACGGCGGCGCCGGCCGGTTCACGCGCGGGCGCACGGCGCTCCAGAGCGGCGGACCAGAACGCCAGGGCGAGGGCCGCGGCGGCGAGCAGGGCGCCGACCCAGTTCGGCGCGGTGTAGCCCAGGCCCGCGGCGATGACGAGGCCGCCCAGCCAGGCCGCGAGCGCGTTGCCGAGGTTGAACGCGCCGATGTTGACCGCGGAGGCCAGCGTCGGCGCGCCGTGCGCCTGGTCGAGGACGCGCTTCTGCAGCGGCGGCACGGTGGCGAAGCCCAGCGCCCCGACCAGGAAGATGCCCGCCGCGGCGGCGACCTTGTCGTGCGCGGTCAGGGTGAACAGCGCCAGCACGACCGCGAGACCGCCGAGGGTGGTGTAGAGCAGCGGCATCAGGGCGCGGTCGGCGAACCGGCCGCCGAGCAGGTTGCCGAGGAACATGCCGGCGCCGAACAGCACGAGCAGCCAGGTGACGGCGTCGGCGGAGTAGCCGGCCACCTGCGTCATCATCGGCGCGACGTAGGTGATCGCGGCGAAGACGCCGCCGAAGCCGAGCACGGTCATCGCCATCGCGAGCAGCACCTGCGGGTTGCGGAACGCCGTCAGCTCCGGGCGCAGGCGGGTGCCTTCGGGCCGGGGCATGGCGGGCACGAGCACGGCGATGCCGAGCAGGCCGACCAGGCCCAGCCCCGCGACGATCGCGAAGGTGGTGCGCCAGCCCACCGCCTGCCCGATGAAGGTGCCCAGCGGCACGCCCACGACGTTCGCGACGGTCAGGCCGGTGAACATGGTGGCGATGGCGCCGGCCTTCTTGTGCGGGGCGACCAGACCGGCGGCGGCCACCGAGCCGATGCCGAAGAACGCGCCGTGGGCCATCGAGGCCACGATCCGGCCGCCGAGCATCACGCCGAACCCGGGCGCCAGTGCGGACAGCAGGTTGCCGATCACGAACAGGCCCATCAGCACGAGCAGCATCGTCTTGCGGCTGACCCTGGTGCCGAGCACCGTCATCAGCGGCGCGCCGATGACCACGCCGATCGCGTAGCCGGTGACCAGCAGGCCGGCGGTGGGGATGGAGACACCGTAGTCGCCGGCGATCTCGGGCAGCAGGCCCATGATCACGAACTCGGTGGTGCCGATCCCGAAGGCCCCGATGGCCAGGGCGAGGAGTGCGAGAGGCATCGCGCGACCCTTCTTACTATTGCTACTGCTTCTTGCAGGCTTCGACAATAGTTGCACACGCGCTATAAAGGCAAACGCTGGCATACGGCTTGGGCGCGTTGATCTCGCAGAGGTCGCGGAGGTCGCGGGGGGCGCGGAGGTCGCGGGTGCCTGGGGGCGAGGGCTCGGGGGCCGTCGGTGGCCAGAGGGCCGCTGGTCGGTGCGGCCGGGCGTCCGGGCTGGAGCCGGTGCTTGAAGCTGGAGCCGGTGCTTGAAGGGGCGGGTGCCGCGGCGTGGTGGGCCGGCTGTGGGGGCGGGCTGCAGGTGGCACGGGCTCGAAGAAGTGTCGCCGTGGGTGCGCGGGGCGCCGCGAGCGGCGCAGGCGAGGGGCTGAAGGGCCTCATGGAGGCACACGGTTCCGGGGGTTCCCGGCCCTGGCGTTGTGGCGGCTGCTGGGTCCCGGGCCCCTGGTGTTGGGGCGGTACGGCCGTCCGGGGTTCAGGATCCGGGCGGCCGTGCTCCGCGTGGACGGATCGGGTCCGTTCGGGTCAGCCGCAGTTGCCCCACGTGGAGCGTCCGCCGATGGCGCGGGCGCCGCTGGGGGCCTCGATGACGGCCGAGTACTTCACGCAGGCGCCCTTGGCGCTGGCGTAGACCGGGCCGCCGTAGTACTTGACGGTCTCGCTCACGCCGTAGCTGCTACCGCCCTGGACGGTGAGCGTGACGTTGGTCCAGGTGCTGGTGCCGACGTAGTTGCTCTTGACGACCGTCACGCAGTTCTTGCCGGTGCTGCTGTTGTAGGTCAGGTACACCGTCCCCCAGACCTTGGTGTAGTTGTGCATCTCGCTCTGGTGAACGACCTTGTAGCCGTCGCCGCAGTAGACGTCCGCGCTGGCGGCCGTCGGGATCGCCATGAGGGAGGTGGCGGCGACGAGGGTGAACGCGGCGGCCGTGAGGGTCTTCCTGAGCACAGGCATCCTTCAATCTGCTGGCATTTCGGTCATGATCTAAGTTCCTTTTTTTACCATATGTTCGAATGTCTCAAGATCCATTAGCGGCGGGGGAGGGGCAGAACTCGGCGGCCAGGGCGTCGTTGAAGACGCTCAGGGGCGCCCAGTCGCCGTTGACCTGCGTGGTGAGGCGGTGCTTGCCGTCGCGGGTGCCCATGCTGTAGTTCCACGACCCGTACGTGGCGCCGCCGTTGCCCCACACACTGGCGCCGCAGGGCAGCTTCTGTTCGAAGACGCCCAGGCCGTACCGGGTGTCGGGGATCCAGCCGGCCCCCTCGGTGGAGACGGTCGTGAGCATCTCCCGCAACTGCGCGCCCGGTAGGACGCGCCCGCCGAACAGGGCGGCGAAGAAGCGGTTGAGGTCGGTGGTGGTGGAGATCAGGCCGCCGGCGGCCCAGGCGAAGGACTGGCTCATCCGGGTGGCGTCGTAGACGGTGGGCTGCGGGTCGCGGGAGAACAGGATGGAGTAGTGCACGGGGTGCGGGCCCCGGATCCCGGGGTCGGCGCCGGGCAGGGAGGTGCCGTTCAGCCTCAGGGGGCGGATGACGGTCCGGTCGAGTTCCTGCTCGAACGTCCGGCCGGTCGCCTTCTCGACGATCATCGCGGCCAGGATGTAGTTGGTGTTGGAGTACTTGAAACGCCGGCCCGGCTCGCCGGTGGGCGGGTGGGCCTGAGCGATCCTCACCAGCTGCTCGGGGGTGTAGGTGTCGAAGCGGTGCTTGAACCACTCCTCGCCGCCGCCCGTGCCGACGAACTTCTCGTCGTCGGTGTAGGCGAAGATGCCGCTGGTCTGGTTGAGCAGCTGCCTGATGGTGATCTTGCCGGGTTCGTAGGCGCTGCCGTCGAACAGGCCGGGCAGGTGCCTGTCCAGGGTGTCGTCGAGGCTCAGCCTCCCCTCGGCCACGAGCTTGAGCACCACGGTGGCGGTGAACGCCTTGGAGGTGCTGCCGATGCGGAACCGCTCGTTCTGCCGGCGTTCGCGTCCGGTCCCGGTGTCGGACACGCCCGCCGAGCCGAACCAGGAGCGGCGGCCGTCGCGGACGTCGGCGACCATGCCGGGCGCGAGCTTGGCGGCCACCGTCCGGTCGAGCACCTGCTGCACCCCGGCATGTCCGGGAGCGGGGGACGCGGCGGCGGGCAGGGCCGTGGCGGCCAGGGTCGCGGCGGTGAGCACCGCCGCTTTTGCGGACTGGGATGCGGTCACGTCGGTTCCTTGTCTAGAGGTGGGCGGCGCGATTCTTGACGTTCGCGACAACGGAAAAGCTAACTTGCATTCGCAAAATCGTCAACTGAAAAGTGCTTGTTCATCAGGTATTTAGCGTTAATTGCAATGGCGTGATGATGAACGCAAGTCGGTTGAGTTGCAATGAGATGGCGGCGAATGCAAGACTGCGGCCGTCCGTTGCGCGTACGACCAGGAAGGGGCCGCCGATGCCCGGAGGCAGGCTGACCCAGCAGGACCGCCGGCAGATCGCCGAGGGGCTGGCCGAAGGTCTGACCCAGACCGAGATCGCCGCCCGCCTGAACCGGCCGCTGTCCACCGTCACGCGCGAGGTGGCCCGCAACGGCGGCCCCGACGGCTACCAGGCCGACCAGGCGCACCAGGCCACCCGCGACCGCGCCCGCAGACGTCCGGCCGCCTCAGGGGCGCGCGACCGTCGGTCGGTCACCGATCTGGAGGAGGAGTTCACCGCGGTCATGATCGGCACCGGGTTGACCCGGATGACCGCCCGCGTCCTGGCCACCCTCTACCTCACCGACAGCGGCAGCCTCACCGCGGCCGAGCTCACCAGCAGGCTCCAGGTCAGCCCCGCCTCGGTCTCCAAGGCGATCGGCGAGCTCGAACGGCAGGAACTGATCCGGCGCGAACGCGACCCGCGCCGGCGGCGCGACCGCTACGTCATCGACGCCGACGCCTGGTTCCGCGGCTGGACGGCCAGCGCCCGCCAGAACGCGCTGCTGGCCGACGTCGCCCGCCAAGGCGCGGCGACGGTCGGAGCGACCTCGCCCGCCGGGCTCCGGCTGCAGGACATCGCCGGCTTCTTCGACCACGTCGGCCAGGCCATGCTGCGGGCGGCCGAGGAGTGGCGGCAGGCGTACGCCGCCAAGCAAGCGTCCGGCAAGGGGTGAGCGGAGGCCGCATCGGGGCGGGACAGGCGACAGCGCGGCGGCGTCTTCGCCGGGCCGGTCAGGACGTCTCCTGCCGGGCCTGGTTCGCCTTCGCGTTGGACTGCCGCATCAGCAGATCGGTCGCCAGTTCCACCTCCACCTCGACCCGTCGCAACGCCCGCAGCGCGTCGCCCAGGTCGGTGAGGTCTTCGCCCAGGGCCGCGGCGGCGTCCCGTACGGGACGGAGAACGTCGGGGATGCTCTGGCGGTGCTCGTCCATGATGTGACGGTATGACACCGGGGGCCGGGTCGTCACCAGCGACCTCGGCCCCGGTCGTCAGCGCATCGAGCTCAGGGCGCGTTCGATCTTCTCGCTCGGATAGGGCGTCGTCCTGCTGGTGCCCCACAGGTGCCAGTGGAAGTCGTTCACGGCCGCCGCCACGGGAGCGTACCGGCGGATCATCGGGGCCACGGCCGGGGGCGCGCCGGCGGGGTCCGCGCCCTCGGCGCACGCGCGGATGTACGCGTTGCGCTCCTCGACGGCGCCGTTCGGCGACCGCACCCCGCAGACGTCGCTGACGATCCAGTTGACCAGCCGCGCCAGCGCGTACGCGGTGTCGTGGGTGCGGTTGCGCTCCAGGAACTCGATCTCCGGCTTGGCCAGGTCGAACCGGGAGGAGGTCGCCAGCCCCAGGTCGGCCAGGTAGAGGCGTTCGCCGTCGGTCAGGATGTTGCCGAAGTGGCCGTCGAAGTGCATCAGGTGCCGGCCGTTCATGAACGCCACGTCGCGCGGCAGGCACGACTCCAGCATGGCGGCCGCCGCCGTCGCCGCCTCCTGGCCGGCGGCGACCTGGGCGGCGAGCCAGTGGTTCAGGTCGTGGGGGATGAACTCCTGGAACAGCACGATGCCGGCCGAGGCGCGGGCGAGGGCGTGCAGGCGCTCCCGTACCGCGGGCGACCCGTCCCAGTACTCCACGGCCGCCTCGACGTCGGCGTGCTCGGCGGCCGGCGGCGGCGCGCCCGGCAGCACCCGCCAGTGGTACAGCAGCGGGAAGGCGGCGCTGTGCCCGGCCAGCACCCAGCCGGTCGTCATGGCGGCGGCGGCGAGCTCCCGCCACGCGCCGAAGCCGGGCGTGCCGATGGCGGCGACCCCGTACTGGCAGAACGGCGGCAGCCCGAACAGGTTCGCGGTGGACATCACGTTGGCCGGCCGGCGTTCCAGGTCGGTCAGCGGGATGCGCTTGGCGAAGACCGGCACGCCCTCGACGTCCAGCAGCACCGACGTGCCGCCGATGCCCGCGCCCACAACCCGCGCCTGCTCCAGCGCCTGGCCGAGCTGCCGGTCGCTGTGCAACGCCAGCGCGCTCGCGACGTCGCCGTATCTTCGGGCCCGCTCGCCCCGTGACATGTCCAGGCGCGTGTCTGGCAGTTCCACCGCCGGTCCCCCTTGATCGACTTCGTGGGGCAGACCCTACCCGGCGGAGGAGGGCCGCGCGGTGTCGGATCCGGGGCGTCGCTCCCGGTGCCTGGCCAGCAGCTGCCCGCCGACGTCGACATAACCGGCGAACAACCCGATCACGTCCTGCAGCCGCTCCTGCGCGGGCCCGGCGTTCACCAGGGCCTCGCCCTCGCGCAGGGCGGCGATCAGGGTCCTGGCCCGCGCCTGGCTGGCCTCCAGCAGCGACTCGATCCCCCCGGTGGCCTCCACCAGGAGCCGCCGGCTGCCGGGCTGCGGGATCACCTTGGCCAGCCCCCAGGAGTCGAGCTGCCGTACCGCGGTGCTCACCGCCCCCTTGCTCAGCTCCAGCTCGGCGGCGATGGTGTCGAGCGAGATCGGCTCCTCGGCGAGGAGCAGCAGCCCGTAGACGCGCCCGGTCGCGTGCGGCAGGTTCCACGAGGCCAGCAGGTCGCCCACCGAGGTGACGAACGTGTGCCGCGCGCTCATCGCCGCGCCCGCCCCGGCGCCGGGAGCGTGCACAGGAACGCGTCGATCGCCTCGTTGACCGCCTGCGGGTCGTCCTGGTTGGCGATGTGGCCCGCCCCGGGGACGACGACCTCCTCGACGCCTTCGGCGCGGGCCCAGCCGGGCATGGCCGAGGCGATGTCGCCGGTGGTGTCACGTTCGCCGCGGATCAGGCACAGGGGCACCGGCGTGCGGTAGCCGGGGTCGGGGGAGAGGAACTCGACGGTGGCCCGCCACACCTGCACGAACTCCTTCTTCGGCACCTGGCCGAAGGCCCGCCGGGCGTCGTCCCTGGCGGCTCGGGTGGTCGCGGAGGCGTCGGCCATCAGGCGCGGAAGCCTTCCGGCGGGGATCATCATCAGCATCGGCGCGGCCGCCCTCAGCAGCAGGCGGTCCCGCCAGGACAACGACGCCGTGTTCGGCGTGGCGCCGATGACGACCAGGGCGCGGGCGAGGCGGGGATGCCGCCGCACGACGGCCTGGCTGAGGTTGCCGCCGAGGGACTGCCCCACGAGCACCGGCCGGTCCAGCGCCAGGTGCTCGACCAGTGCGCACAGGTCGGCGATCGCCTGCTCGGCGGTGAAGCGCCCGCCGGCCGGGCGGGAGAGGCCGTGGCCGCGCAGGTCCCAGGTGACCACGCGGTACCCCCGAGCCCGCAGGTGGCGGGCCTGGGCGTCGAACATCACGTGGTCGGCCCCGGCGCCGTGCGAGAACACCACCGGCACGCCGCCGCCCCCGCTGTCGGCGTAACGCAGGTCGCAACCCCGCAGGGAGAGGACGGAGGGTAGATTCACCATATTCTGAATATAGCGAACGTCAGGCGGGGCGGGCGACGTACAGGATGCGGTCGTGGGCCTCCTCGTCGGCCGGGTCGCGCACCGAGGTGCCCACCAGACCGTGCGCGGCCACCACGCGCAGCCCGGCCAGCTCGGCGGCCCGGCGTACCGTGCGGTCGGAGTGGTGGCGCTGCACGTGCCGCATCGACAGCCGCTCCCAGCCCGCCCCGGCCCGTTCGAACAGGTCGAACTGGGTGATCACGATCTCGTCGGCCTCGATCCGCGGCGAGTGCGCGAACCAGGCCACGTACCGGTCACCACGGTCGGCGACCACCGGGACGCCGAACGTGCGCCGGTAGTAGCCGATGGTGTTCAGATCGAAGACCACCAGCCCGCCCGGGGCGAGCCGGTCGCGCGCCGCCGCCAGCGCCTGCCGCAATTGGCCGGCGCTCGTCAGGTACGTCAGGGGCACGTCCACGCAGGCGACCACGTCGAAGCCGGACAGTTCCGGCGGAGGGCGCAGGAGTGATCCGACCAGGAACGGGATGTCGTCGGCGCCCGGCCGCCGCCGCGCGGCCGCCACCATCGCCGGGGACAGGTCGTAGCCGGTCACCGCGAATCCCCGCTTCTTGAACGCCGTGCTGCTGCGGCCGGTGCCGCAACCGGCGTCCAGCAGCCGCCGCCCCCCGTTGCCGTGCCGCTCCACCGCCTCGGCGAAGCGGTCCACCAGCGCCTCGGTGTCCATCCGCGCGTTCAGCTCGTCGTAGCGGGCGGCGACGCCTTCGTAGGCCGCCAGGGTCTCCTCGACATGCGACATGCGTGCCTCCTGAACGGCCGGCGGGCCGGGTGACCGCGCCGGGCCCTCGGCCCGGCGCGGTCGCTCGGACTCGGTTACCAGATGTACCAGGCCTGCCGGTTGACCCGGCGGCCGGTGACGCGGCGCAGCAGCTTCCTCATGGGAGATCACCTCCTTCCTCGACGAACCGCTGGTGGTCAGGTCTGGCGTGGCGTGCGGCGCAGCTGGAAGGGCGGGGGCGTGATGATGCCCTCGACGTGCGGCCGCCCGGCGCCGCCGCGCACCTCCAGGCGGGCGCCGTCGGTCAGGGCGTCCAGCAGGTCGGTGGCCAGCGCCTGGGCGACGCCCGCTCCGGCGCAGGTGAACGGGCCGCCGCCGAAGGGCAGGTAGGGGCCGCGCGGCTCGGGACCGTCCCAGCGGCCGGGGCGGAACGTGGTGGCCCGCGGCCAGTGCCGCTCGTCGCGGTGGAGCAGATAGGGGCAGACGGACACGCTGTCGCCCGGCTCCAGCGGCACGCCGCCGACCTGGTGGGCCCTGCGTACCGGGCGGCCGAGCAGCCAGGCCACCGGCCACAGCCGCAGCGACTCGCGGACGGCCGACTCGGGCGGCACGGCGGCCAGGTCGACGCCGTGGGCCGCCGCCGACAGCAGCGCCCAGGCCACCGCGTGGCCCACCGGCGCGATCGAGGTGCGGAAGAGCAGCAGGTACACCTGCGCCACGTGCT
The DNA here is from genome assembly GCF_044465465.1 of Nonomuraea sp. NPDC049655. Lineage (NCBI taxonomy): Bacteria > Bacillati > Actinomycetota > Actinomycetes > Streptosporangiales > Streptosporangiaceae > Nonomuraea > Nonomuraea sp. NPDC049655. The sequence continues at coordinate 102,751 of NZ_JBITLS010000013.1, read as the reverse complement.
CGTGGGGCGTCTCGGGCGGGGTGGCGCCCAGGACGGCGTCCAGCAGGTCGCCGGGCCGCGCCTCGCTCCCCGGATCGCTCCCCGGATCGCTCCGCGGATCGTTCCGCCGGGCGCGGGCCTCGGCGGCGAGCGTCCGCACCACGCGGGCCCACAGGGCGCGCCGCGACAACCGCGCGAGCCGGCCGGCGGGACGGATCAGCACCTCGCGCCGCACGACGTGCGCCATCAGCTCCCGCAGGGCGGGCGGGCTGTCCGGCCGCAGCAGGGCGTCGGCCAGGAACCGGTGCACGGCGGCCCGCCCGGCCGACGGCCACTCGCTGACCTCGCCCAGCTCCGCCACGACGGCGGGCAGCCGCTCGCGCCGGGCGGCCACGTGGGCGCGCAACGTCGTGCGGGCCGCCCGGCCGATCGCCACCTGCGTCGCCCGCGGCCCGAGCAGCCCGCCGCCGACGTGGAAGAACCCGGACACGTCGTCGTAGTCGCCCGCCTCGTCGTGCAGGATGCGCAGGGCCTGCGCCGGGTCGGCCACGCACAGCGACCCGTCGTCCGGCAGGCGGAACACCGGCCCGCGCTCGGCCGCCGCCCGCTCCACGAACCCCAGCGGATCGCGGCGGTAGCGCCGCGCCGCGCCCAGCGGCCACGGCCGCCCCTGTTCGGGCACGACCCGCTCCGGTTTCCCGACCGTCGTCATCCCACCTGCCCCATGCCATCCGTGAATCGGGTGTACACGCAGGCGGCGCAGGTGCGCCCCCCAGGAGAACGGTGCCGCACGGCCGCGACGGGCCGGGCGCCACGAAAACCAGGAACAGCGGCAGTGTATAGGCCGGGTCCCGGCACGCCGGTGGCCGAGTGATCAATGGGATCAGCGTGATCACATTGACCAATGTCACCGGCGTGCCGGCCCCGGGCGCTCAGGCGGCCTGGTCGCGCAGGCTGTTGATCAGGCCGGCGGCGGTGGGGGCGTCGCGGCAGGACACCAGGAAGTCGGTGCCGTCGGCCAGGCGCAGGGCCAGCGCGGGCCCGGGCAGCAGCAACATGCCCGCCCCGCCGCCGTGCAGGGCTCCGTTCAGCAGCCACCGATCCGCCGGGACGTCGACCGCGTCGGCCCGGCGCACGCTGCCGACCGCGACCTCCCGGCTGATCGGGCCGAGCGCGACGGTCACCGCGCGCTCGTCGATGGCCAGCCGGTAGGAGCGCATCGGCAGCAGCACCACGGCGACGACCACGACGGCGGCCCCGGCCCAGCCCGCGGGGCCGACGGTGAGGACCAGCGCCGCCGTCATGGCCGCCCCGGTCAGCGTGAGAGCGGCCACGCCCAGGTCGACGGCCCGGATGACGCGCCGTTCCTGCCAGGAGACCTTCTCCTGGCCGCGCAGCGGCAGCCGGGGAGCGTCGGGGGCGGGGGCGCCGGTGGCCCGGCCGGCGGGGGTGCGGCGGCCGGCCAGCAGGAAGGCGGCGAGTGCGCCGGCGAGCGTGACCACGGGGACGAGCACGCCCATCACCGCCGGCGAGGGCGCGGCCGCCTGGGCCGCGGTGGGCGCGTCGAGTGCCGCGTGCAGGATGACCAGCAGGGACGTGGCCGGCGCGACGGCGCTCGTGACGACCGCGACCAGGATCGCCGTCCGGAGCGCATGGGCGCGCGAGGCCGGCGCGCGACCGGCCAGGACGAACCCGGCCAGCCCGGCCAGCCAGACGGCCGCCGGGACGCCGAGCAGCAGGGTGGACAACTGCTCGACCGTGACGGTGGAGCCGTGGGCCGCGCCGCTCCGGCCGGGTAACGCGGCGGGCAGCCGCTGACGCCAGGCGAGCACGGTCAGCACGGCGCCGCCCAGAACCGTCGCGGGCAGGGCGACCGCGCCCGTCAGCCATCGGACCTTACCGATCATGTGAATTCCTTCCCCACCAGCGACATCAGTTCGTCGCGGTTCAGGCCCGCGCGGCGGGCCACGGTGACAAGGTGCCGGACGGTCTGCACGAGCTGTGCCCGCTCGCGCGGGTTCGTCCTGGTGACGGTGGCGCCGCGGCCGGGACGCAGCTCGATCAGTCCTTCGTCGCGCAGGTCGGCGTAGGCGCGCAGCACGGTGTGCATGTTGACCTCCAGCGAGGAGGCCAGGTCGCGGCCGGAGGGCAGCCGGTCGCCGGGGGTCAGCAGCCCGTCGGCGATGCCGCGGCGGACGCATCCGGCGATCTGCTCGCTCAACGGCGTGCTGCTGCTCGGGTCGACGCGATAGAGCATGTTCTAATCCTGATAGAACAATGCGAGTTTCACAAGCCCGATCCGCCCCGCGCGCGGATCGGGGGAGAGAGGGCCTTCCCGGTTCAGATCCAGCCGAGCTTGGCGGCGCGGACGCCCGCCTGGAAGCGGCTGTCGGCGCCGAGCTGGGCGGTCAGCTCGGCCACGACCCTGGTCACCGTGCGGTTCGAGACGCCCAGGGCACGGGCGATGGCGTCGTCCTTGGCGCCCGTGGCCAGCAGGCGCAGCACCGCCCGCTGCTGGTCGTTGAGCTCTTCGCCGTCGGCCGCCCTGGGCACGTCGCCCGGTTCGGAGGCGGTCATCCAGCAGTAGTCGAACAGCGCGGCGTAGGAGGCGACCAGCCCGCGTCCCTCGATGAGCATCGCACCCGCCATGAGGTCGCCGGGCATCACCTCGGCCACGGCCAGCTCGCGGTCCAGCATGATCAGCCGTACCGGGACGAACGGCATGGTGCGCACCTCGACCCCGCCCTCCAGCATGCCCTGGACGTGCTCGCGCATCGCCGGCTGAGCCAGCTGGCTCTGGGCGTGCATGATGCGCACCCGCACGCCGCGGGCCACCGCCCGCACGTCCTCGGCGCGGGAGTCCCGCAGCCGATCCGGCTCCCAGGCGTGCGGCATGTGCATGCCCATGACCTCCTCGCGGGCCAGGTCCGTCGCCGCCCGCAGCTTCACGCGCAGGGCCTCCACGTTGGACCGGGGGAAGAACTCGACGCGGGCGTCCTGGGGGTCGCCGTCCAGGCGCAGGTAGTGCTCGGTGAGCTCCCTGGAGGCCGCCCGCTGCTCGGCGAGCATCCCGAGCAGCTCCTCGCCGCCGAGCAGCATGCGGTTGAGCGCCGCCATCGCGTCGACGGCGATCTCGGCGCCGGGGTTGAGCAGGCCGAGCCTGGTCAGCCGGTCGCGGGCCCGCTCGACCTCGGCGCCGCGCAGCCCCAGCCCGGCGGCCGCCGCGCCGAACGACTCCCGGTGCCGGCGCATCCGCGTGTACACCCGCCTGGCGGTGGCCTCGTCGCTCACGTCCCTCTCCTGTCCGCTTCCCGCCATGGCGGGAAGGGGAAGTCGTATCCGCTGTCGTCGCCGCTCTCCTTGCGGCAAGCTCAGAAAAGGGTACGGCGTGGTGAAACGGACCCCATACCCAACCCCTGTACGGCACTTCGGAGGACTTTATGATCACCCTTGTCCACAGCCTCGTCACCTACGGCATCCCCGACCTGAACACCGGGAGCTGCGCCACGTGCGTGGAGGCGGTGAAGCGGGAGCTGGCCCTGATCCCGGGGGTGGTGGGCGTGGACGTGAACCTGGCGGCCGGCCGGGTGAGCGTGCTCACCGAGGGCCCGGTCGAGGAGAGTTTCATCGTGGCGGCCATCGAGGACGCCGGCTGCGAGACCGACCGCTTGCCCGGCTGGCGTTCCTAGAGCGTGTTGGAGAACCCTGTCGCGTTGATCGCGCTGCACCGGGATGATCTCGGTGTGGCGCGTGGGGACTTGAGTGATGGGCGGTGGGCGGTGCTGGAGCCGTTGTTGCCGGTGGCGGCAGACGGTGGACTCCACGATCAGCCGGGGCCCATCAGCACGCCGCCGGCGCCCGCCGCGACGGCGCAGCCCCGAAGGAGACGCCGGGCGGGGTGGACATCGAATCGGCCGACCACGGCCTGGGCCGCTCCCGCGGCGGCCTGACCTGTGAGGTTCATCTGGCCTGCGAACCCGGACAGCGCCTGTCGTCCCTGGTCGTCACCGCTTCCGCCCGGATCGGGTGCGGGCCGCGCCTACTCGAAGTCGATCTGGGCGGTCGGGTGTGCGGCGGTGATCCGGTCGCGGACGGCCCCGGGGAACAGGTTGCCGTACAGGTTGGCCACCGCCAGATCGGGGAGCGTGTCGAAATCCGCCGGCAGGTCGTTGAGCTGATTGAACCTCAGGTCGACGATCCGCAGCCGACGAAACGTCCCGATCCCGGCGAAGTGCTCCGGCTTGAGCTTCAGGCGTTTGGTGTTCCGCTGCCATCGGCTGATCCGGAGCTCCTCCAGTCCGGGCAACTCCATGGCGAACAGCTCCCGCAGGAAATCGTGCGACGGCAGGGGCGTGCCGGCGCGGCGGCTGTCTCCGCCGAAGCCGAGGACCCGCAGCGCGGGCAGGCGGCCGAGGTCGGGCAGCGGGTCGCGCAGCAGACCGAGGCTGTCGCCGAGGTCGAGCTCTTCGAGGCGGGTCAACCGCAGCAGGCTGTCGGGGACGGTGTCGAAGTAGTTGCCGCTCAGGTCGAGCCGGCGCAGGTTCGGGAAGGTGGTGACGGCCTCGGGGAAGGTCCGCAGGAAGTAGTGGCTCCCGCCGGTCATGGACACCTCCTCGACGGCGGCCAGCCCGTGCGCGGAGTCGGGGAACACGACGTCGGTCCCGTCGGCGACCAGCTTGCGCAGCGCGACCAGGTCGCCGAAGGCGTCCGGCAGGACGAACCGCGTCACCACCGGCAGGTTCCACTCCGACCCCGACTCCGTGTCGACGGAGACGGACAGGTAGGAGATGTCGAGTTCTTCCAGGGCGGTGAGCCGGCCGATGGCGGCCGGCAGGGTGAACTCGACCGTGTCCAGGTCCGTGTCCCGGTTGCCGGCGACGCACAGCACCCGGAGCGCGGCCAGGTCGCCGATCGATTCCGGCAGGGCGGTCAGCTCGCAGTTGCGCACCGACAGGTGCTCCAGCCGGGTGAGCGTCCCGAGCGCCTCGGGCAGCTCGCCGATCGGGTTGCCGTCCAGGATCAGGGTACGAAGCCACGGCATCTGGAGCACCTCGGCGGGAAACTCCTTGAGCTTGCGACCGGTCAGGTTGAGGTGCTCCACCCGGTCGGCCCGGGACCGGGACACGTCGGCTTCGGCCGACTCGGCCGCCGTCCGGGCTCCGGGCCGCAGGACCGGCAGCCCGGCCCGCAGCCGGTCCAGGAACGCATCGACGTCCAGACAGCGGTCCTCCGCGTCGACGACCTCGGGCACGAACGCCTCGACGATGCCCGGCTTGGCGTAGTCGGCGTTCTTGGCGTCGCCGAGGTTGTCCACCCAGCGCCCGCCGACGGCGTGCACGTCCATGGCGTGTCCGGAGTCGATCACCCAAGGGGTCTCGACGGTCCCGGTCCGTAGCGAGCCGTGGTTGTCACAGCCGTGGACGAGGTGCGTGAAGGCGCCGTCGTGGATGTAGATCTCGCAGTCGCCGGCCTCCAGGGTCTCGGCCTCGGTGCGACCGCCGACGTAGAGTCCGGGCCGGTCCTCATAGAGCGCGATCGGGCCGTTGACCGTCAGATTGCCGGTGATCACGATCAGCTCGACGTCGTCCTCGTCGTCCCCGCTTCGCAGGGCATTGACGGCGTCCAGGAAGTCACCGTCGACCGCGAGATCGCCGTCGAAGAACAGCACGCCGTCATGGTCGGACGACTCTCCTTCACTCTCGAACGCGGCGGACAACGCGCCGCTCAGACGGGCGTCGGCGTCGGCGTAGGACAGGGACGCGGGGGTGGCGGATATCGACATGGCGACGAGCATAGGTCCGCGCTGTGACAGCCCTACGGGAAGTCCAGCTCCGTCGTGAGGCTGCCGGCCGGGGGGCGGCCCGTCCGGACTTCGGGGCGGGCCGCGCCGGCCGGTCAGGGGGCGGCCACGACGGACTGCGTCTGGCGGCCCAGGCCGTCGATGCCGAGCTCCATCCGGTCGCCGGGCCGCAGGTAGACGGGCGGGTCGAAGCCCATGCCGACGCCCGCGGGCGTGCCGGTGTTGATCAGGTCGCCGGGTTCGAGGGCCATGAACCGGCTCAGGTAACGCACGACGAAGACGGGGTCGAACAACATGTGGGCCGTCGAGCCGGTCTGACGGCGCCGCCCGTTGACGTCGAGCCACATGCCCAGGCCGGACACCTCGCCCAGCTCGTCCGGCGTGACCAGCCAGGGGCCGCACGGGTTGAACGTCGGGGCCGACTTGCCCTTGACCCACTGGCCGCCGTGGCGCAGCTGGAAGTCGCGCTCGCTGACGTCGTTGACCAGCACGTACCCCGCGATGGCGGCGCGCGCCTCCTCGTCGCTGTCCAGGTAGTGGGCCCGGGCGCCGATCACGACGCCGAGCTCCACCTCCCAGTCGGTGGCCGCGGAGCCGCGCGGGATGTGCACGTCGTCGTCGGGCCCGACCAGCGTGTTCGGCGCCTTGGTGAACACGATCGGCTCGGCGGGCGGCTCCTGGCCCGACTCGGCGGCGTGGTCGGCGTAGTTGAGACCGACGCACAGGATCTGGTGCGGACGGGCGATCGGCGCGCCGGCGCGTTCACCGGCGAAGCGACGGGCCGCGCCGGCGGCCACCCGGTCGGAGACGGTCGCGGCGAGCCCGTCCAGGCCGGCGGCGAAGAAGGAGCCGTCGAAGTCGGCGACCACGTCGGACGCGTCGATGTAGGTCTCGTCGTCGATCGCGACGACCGGACGTTCGGCGCCGGCGGCGCCGATGCGCATGAGTCTCATGGGAAGGTCCAGATTCTGCTGTGGGGGCGGATCAGAGCTGCGCGCCGGCCGGGACGGTGACGGTCTTCCCGGACTGGATGGATTCGTAGGCGGCCTCGACGACGCGCATGGCGTACACGGTGTCGCCGGAGTCGATCAGCGGCGGGCGTCCCTCCACCAGGGCGCGCACGTAGTCGGTGACCTCGGTGATGACGGACTCGTAGTGCCAGCCGCCGGGGTGCCAGGCGTCGGGGCCGAAGGGCACGCCGGCGACCGCCTCGCCCTGGTAGTCGTGCTGGCCGCGGAAGAGCTTGACCACCGGGTCGGACATCTGGTCCACCAGGATGCCCCCTTCGGTGCCGTAGAGCTCCAGGCGCTCGCTGTGGGGGACCTCCGACACGGAGGTGAAGCCGCACGAGAAGTGGGCCGAGCTCGGGACGCAGATGGCGACCGTGGCGGCCTGGCTGACCTTTCGCCGTCGCGATGACGCTGCGCCGCCGCGCGATGCCGTCGGGCGTGCCGCTCGCGGCGCGGCTGACGCTCCTGGCCGCGGTGTGCGCGGCGCTGCTCGGTCTGTGCGCGCTGACGTGGCGGTGGGTGGAGGCGCCGGCGCAGCGGCTGGGCAGGCGCCTGATCCGCCGGGCCGAGCCCGTCCCTCAGAAGCGGTAGTGCTGGACGGCGGTGCCCTTGCGGGACAGGGACGTGCTCCAGGTGGTGAGCCGGCTCGCCAGCCGGGTCGTCCACGGGTAGCCGGCGACCTCGGGTTCGCGGGTCAGGAAGATCTCGCGCACCAGCTTCAGCCGGGGCTCCAGGCGCTCGATGTCCTGCGGCGTGTCGAATCCGGGCGACTTCAGGAAGGGCGCGACGGATCGTGTGCCGGGGTACTTCCTGGCCGCCCACACGTGGAACCTCGTGTAGCCGTTGAAGCAGATCTCGCCCGCGGGGAAGTGGCGGATGAGCCGGTCGAGGAGGCCGGCCAGCTCCTCCCGCGACAGGAACCCGAGCAGGCCGTCGGCGACGATCACGGCCGGACGGTCGGAGGGCACCTCGTCCAGCCAGCGGGGGTCGTTGAGGTCGCGGCCGATGACGTGGGCGTGCGGACGCTCCGGCAGCAGCAGGCGCCGGGTCTCGGCCACGCCGGGCAGGTCGACGTCGTACCAGTCGACGGTGGGTGGCGGGTCGACGCGGTGGACGCGGGTGTCGAGCCCGGCGCCGAGGTCGAGCCCGACCGCGTCGGGACGGCCGGCGACGAACCGCCGCACGATGTCGTCCATGACCAGGGACCGGTGGGCGATGCCCACGACCGGGCTGGCGGAGAGCTTGAACCGGGCGGTGTCGAGGTCGAGCTTCGCGGCCAGGTCGTAGGCCGTCCGGTCGCGCAGGATCGGGTGCTCGGCCCGGTGGTCGAGCGCCTTGCCGGCCAGGGTGAGCCAGAGCGTGTTCTCCAGCGGGGTGAGGTCGGGGAGGGGGATGGTCATCGCGTCAGTCCTCTTCCTGGGGTGAGTCGTCGAGGGCGGCCCGGGCCGCCTTGAGGGCGGCGTCGTCGGTGAACAGCCCGTGGGTGTAGAGCTCCAGCGTGGGCAGCGCGAGGCGGCGCAGCACGTCGGGCCCGAACTGCTCGTGGCCCAGCGCGCGCGCCAGCGACGGCGGCATGGTCAGCGTGGCCACGCTGTTGAGCACGGTCAGCACCGCCAGCCCCCGCACGTCGGAGGACGGCCGCATCGAGCCGTCGGCGATCCCGGCCCGCAGGACCCGCTCCGACTCCTCCACCAGCGTCTCGACGAACGTGGCCGCGGCCGGTGTGTCCTCCTCGATCGCGCGCAGCATGTACCGCACCTGGAGGCGGTACTCCTCCGGGTTGGACAGGTACTCGCGGAAGAGGTCCTGCATGCCGCTCGGGCGGGCGCCGCCGGCCCGCCGGACCAGGATGCCCAGGACGTGCTCGTCGCAGGCGCTCCGGAGCTTCTCCTTGCTGCCGAAGTGGTGGATGACCAGGGCGGGGCTCACCCCGGCGGTCGCCGCCACGGCGCGCAGATTGGTCCTGGCGAAGCCGTCACGGGCGAAGTGCGCGATGGCCGCGTTGCGGATCTTGGCCTGAGCGGTCAGGTCTGAACACATGTTCAGTACACTAAACACATGTTCAGTGTCTGGCAAGCGGCACGGGAGAGCCCCGTGCCGGAGACGGCACGGGGCTCGGGGCGTGCGCCGGACCTAGTTCCGGCGGGTGAGCACCCACTGCCAGCTCTCCTCGCCGCCGCGGTCGCGGCTGCCGGTGAGCTGGATCATCCGCTCTCCGTCGGCGCTCGCCAGCGCCAGGCCGTTGTCGAACTCGTTCTTGCACGCGCCCGCGCAGCCCAGCACCACCACGTTCTCGTTGTCGGCCCAGGCCAGGTGCTGCAGCACCAGCTGCCGGCCGGGCACCGACGGCGGCAGGTCGCGGTCCAGCGTCAGCCTGCCGTCGGGCGAGACCTTCGACCAGCCCGAGTAGTCGATGTACCGGTCGCCGGCCGGGCCGTCCCGGCGGGCGCCGTCGAGGCCGAGCCACAACCTGTCGGGCATGGTGTCGGTGGGCTCCCAGAGCATGGACCCGTCCAGGCTCCAGCCGAGGTCCTGGCGCGCGTTCATGTTCCCGGGTTTGCCGTCGCGGTCCAGCGACGGCAGCGGGTGGTAGGCGGCCTGGCCGGTGGCGACGTCGATGACGTAGAAGCCGATCCGGGGCTGGACGAACTCCTCGACGGTGTAGGAGTCCTTGCCCACCTGCTTGCGGCTCTGCTCCGGATACTGCGAGTACGCCGTGGCCAGCACCCTGGTGCCGTCCGGCGACCAGACCAGCGAGCCGACGTCGTGCTCCAGGTCGATCCAGGCCAGGGCCTGCCGGGTGTTCATGTCGACGATCCCCACCCGCCTGCCGATCCGCTCGCCCTGGAGCACCGCCGCGAGCTGGAGCCCCGGCGCCACGTCCAGCCAGGCCCACGGCGTCCTCTCGTAGCCGTCGGAGCGGGGGTCGTACAGGTGCCAGGTGCGCCGCACACGCTCGCCGCCGCCGGGCGTCTTCTCCAGCCAGGTGGTGAAGTAGGCGGAGACGGCCACGTCCCCCGCCGCCACGAACCTCTTCGGCGGTGCGTTCTCGACGTCGGCCCGCACGTCCGTGGACGTCACCGACGGACGAACGGGCACGGTGACCCCGTTCGCCGGGCGCACCGTCGTGCTCCGGCCGTGCAGCCCGACGGCCAGCACCGCCACGACGACGGCCATCCCGGCGGCCAGCACCACCGCCATGACCGGCGGCCGGGCACGCCGCCGTAGCGCCCGGTCGGCCAGGTCGTGCGGCAGCCGCACCTCGTCGGCCCACTCCTCCATGGTGTCGCGAAGCAGCCGGTTCATGTGGTGACCTCCAGTTCCGCAGCCAGTTCCGGGGCGATCTGCCGCAGCCGGGCGAGCGACCGGAACGTGGTGCTCCGCACCGTGCCGACCGAGCAGGACAGCATGGCGGCGATCCGGTCCTCCGGCAGGTCCTCGAAGTAGCGCAGCACCAGCACGGCACGCTGCCTCGGGGTGAGCCGGGCCAGGGCGGCGCGCAGCACCATGCGCAGGTCGCTCTGGTGCGTGCCGTCGGCCCCCGGCCGGTCGGGCGGCTCGGCCTGGACCACCTCGCCGCGCCGCCCGATCGCGCGCCACCAGTTCACCTGCTGCCGGTACATGATCTGCCGGACGTACGCCTCGGGGGCGTCCACCTGCCGCCATCGGGCCGCCAGCTTGGCCAGCGCGGCCTGCACGAGATCCTCGGCCGCGTGCTGGTCGCCGCCGCTGAGCATGAACCCGAGCCGCATCAGGGCAGGAGAGCGCGCAGAGACGAACTCGCGGAAGCCTTGCTCGTCCGCAGGGTCCACGACCACCTCCAAACGTGTGAATGACACCCCTGAGACGCGCGCGGGGCACTCCCGCTATGCCTGTCCGGCCGGACGATTCTCGGGCGGCCCCCGCTCAGCGGCCGGCCGCCTTCAGGTCGATCACCACCTGGGTGCCCTGCGCCGTCCGGAACCAGACCAGTTCCTTCTCGACGTGCAAGGTGGGCGGAGCCTTGTCGCCCCTGCGCGTCGGCACGGGGAAGAGCCGTCCGGTGCGCTTCGTGGCGACGTCGTGCAGGGCCAGGGCGCGGCCGCCGGCGTCCCCCTGGTTGAGCAGGACGAAGCGGCCGGAGATCAGCGTTCCCGTGGCGTTCCCGGGCAGGTCGCGGCGGTCCGTCCCGTCGCGCCGCCAGGCCGTCGTCCTGTCGAGGCACCACACCGGGCCGCAGTCGGCCCACGACGAGCGCTTCTTGGCCGGGACCGCGTTCCTGGACCGGCCGGTGAGCACGTTCTTCAGGTGCTCCAGGGGCCGGGCGACGGGGTGGTCGACCGTCGGGTCGTGCGCCGGCCATCCGGCCCAGGGCCACTCGACCAGGTAGAAGCCCTTCGTCCCGCTGACCAGGGACACGTTCCCGCCCTTGAGCGGGGCCCGGTAGACGCCGCCGTCGGCGGGCGACCACACGGCCATGCCGCCGGCGATGGCCAGCTTCTTGAGCCCGGTGTAGGCGTTGTCGCTGGACAGCACGGCCCGCAGCGCCGCGATCCGCTGCGGGACGCCCCCGGTGACGGGCACCGCCCAGATCTCCGACCGGTCGTCCCGGAGCGCCGACCACGCCAGGTAGCCGTCGCCGAAGACCAGCGGCTCGTTCGCGACCTTGACGTCCCGCAACTGCGCGACCTGGGTGAACGCGCGCTTGTCGAGGTCGTACGACCAGATGCCGTCGAGCTGGTTCCCGGTGAGCCCCCGGCCGGCCACCACCCGGTCGGCGACGAACACGTCCGGCACGAAGACCCGGCCGCCGGGGCCCGTCGCCGGGATCTCGTGCACCGCGCCCGGCCACACCTGCTCGACCGGCGGCGACAGGCGGCCGGCGGCCGCCGCGGGCGGGGCCGCGGCGGACGGCGGCGCGGAGCCGATCGTCCGGGTCCCCAGGACGGTGACGCCCACCACGGCGGCGGTCGCGGTCGCCACCGCCACCGGCGCCCACCACCATCGGGCCGTCGTCGCCCGCCGGCGCGGCGACGGCGCGACCCGCGGCCGCCCGTCGTCCTGAACCGTCTCGGCCCTGGCCGCCATCGCGTCCCTGAGCCGGTCCTCGATCGTGGTCATGCCCGGCCTCCCAGCTCGCGCTCAAGCCGCTCCAGGGCTCTGGAGGCGGTGGACCGTACCGTGCTCTGCCGCAGGCGCGTCGCCTCGGCGATGTCGGCGTCGGACAGGTCGAGGTAATAACGCAGGACGAGAACCTCGCGCTGCCGCCGGGGCAACCGGCCGAGCGCCGCGAGCATCTCCTGCCGCGACTCGCCCAGCAGTGCGATCGTCTCGGCCGAGTCCACCGGCTCGTCCCGCCGCCGCAGGAACGCCCGGGCGGCGACACTCCGCCTGCGCAGCAGCGAGCGCGCGGCGTTCAGCACGCAGACCCGCACGTAGGACAGGGTGAGCGTGGCCGGGCTCTTGCCGTGCAACCTGGAGAAGACGTCCTGGACGACGTCCTCCGCGCTCTCCCGATCGCCCACGAGCAGCAGGGCCAGGCGGACGAGGGCGAGCCGGTGCTCCCGGTACAAACCGGCCACCACCGCGTCGGCGGCGCCGGCCGGCGGCGGGGACGCGCGGGCGACGATCTCAACATTCATGCATAGGGAACGCGCGCCCGCACCGATCCGCTGCGTGCCGGGCACGCCCCGGTTCAGGCCGGGGCGGAGCGGCCCGGCAGGTACGGCCCGACCAGCTCGGCGAGCCCGGCGGACTGGCGGCGTCCCGCCAGGTACACCCGCCCCCACCGGCTCCGGTCGCCGAGGTCCGGCCCGAACGCCTCCAGCGCCGCCTGGTCGGGCAGGATCCGCACGCCCCGCTCGACCGCCGGGCCCGGGAACAGGTGCCCGAGCGGCTCGACGAGGACGATCGCGCCCGCGCCCGCGGCGAGGTGCACATTGGACCCGCCGCCGAGCGCGCCGTCCATGTACCGGCGTGCGCCGACGGTGATCGGGACGGCGTGGCCGGGGGCGGCGCTGCTGGCGGCGACGGCGGCGGGCAGCGGGACGCCGCTGTCGCCGCTCCAGACCACCGGCTCGCCGCTGACGGCGTCCACGGCAGTGATCAGCAGCGGCCGGCCGGGCCAGGAGCCGGTGCCGACGAGCCGGCGCATGGCGGTCAGATGGTCTTCCTCCGGCAGCGCGTCCGCCTCCAGGGCGAGCGCGCCAGCCTGGCGCAGCGCCTCGCGCGGGTCGGCGCCGGGCGCGTTGAGGATCTGCAGGACGCGCGGCATCACGGTCGGGTCCCCGACCCGCCGGTCCGGGGGCGCGGGCGGCAGGTCGGCGAGCTCGTCCAGGTCGCGTCCGGCGGCCAGGGCGGCGGCGGCGATCGCGCCCGCCGAGGTGCCGACGAGCAGATCGGCGTCCGCGAGCTCCACGCCCGCCGCGCGCAGGCCCGCCGCCAGGCCGAGCAGCCAGGCCGTGCCCACCGGACCGCCCGGCCCCAGGACGACGGCGACGTCGGCGGTGCTCGCTGTGAAGATCATGCCCCGATGCTACAAGGCGGCGTCCGGCACGGGTCGTGCCGATTGTCCGGACCGGTGCGGGGGCTGCCGGACAATCGGCCGGTCATCGAGACTGGGACCCCGCCGACGCTGTGACCTGCGGTCCGGGCCTTGAGGGAGGCCAGGCCCGCGCGGCCACGGGGGCCGCGGGCCTGGTGGGCGGGGGCATGAGCGGCCCCGCCCAACTCCGCGAGGCCGGCTTCCACTCCTGGACCAGGAGCCCGAGCAGCACCTGGTCCAGGAACTCGCCCATCACCCACGCGGAGGAGCGCAGCACGCCCTCGCGGACGAAGCCGTTGCGCTCGGCCGCGCGCGACATCGCGACGTTGTCGGCCAGCGTCTCGATCTGCAACCGCTGCAGGCCGCGCAGGACGAAGCCGTAATGGCACAGCACCGCGACCACGTCGGTGCCGTAACCCCTGCCGCGGCAGGACGGCAGCAGCCCCAGCCCGAGGTGCGCGGACCGGTGGTGGGTGTCGATGCCCCACAGCGTCGCCGCGCCGACGAGCGCGCCGCCGTCGAGGTCCACCACGGAGAACGGGACGACCGCCTCCACGGTGTCGTCCACCACGAGCCGCGAGTCCTCCGTGCCGGGTGTGACCGGCCGCCACGGACGGTGCGTCCGGACCGGGCGGCCGCAAACGATTTTGCGCGGGCGGTCAGGCGTCCGGGTCGCACCAGCCGCGGCGCGCCGCCAGCAGGCCGGCCTGGAAGCGGGTGCGGGCGCCGAGCCGGTCCATCAGCTCGCTGACCCTGCGGTGCACCGTGCGCAGGCTCACCCCGAGCTGGCGGGCGACCGCCTCGTCCTTGAGCCCGGCCGCGAGCAGCGTGAACAGCTCGGGGTCCGGCAGGTCCGCCGGGCGGGAGCGCGCGTCGTAGAGCGGGAGCGGCAGCGCCGCCCGCCACAGAACCTCGAACAGGGCGACCAGCGCGTCGAGCAGCGACGAGGAGTGCACGATGACCGCGCTGCCGGAGTGGGCCGAGGCGTCGGCGTTCAGCGGCAGGATGGCGGTCCTGCGATCGGCGATGGCCAGCTTCATGGGCACCTCGGGGCTGACCCTGGCCTGCTCCCCGGCCGCCGCCGACTCCTGGGCGAGACGGAGCTTGCCGGGGATCTCCAGGGCCGAGGCGTCGTAGATGCCGCGCACCACGAGGCCGTGCGCGAGGCGCTCCATCTCGGGGGCGTTCTGCTGGGAGGGATCCTGGGCGTACGGGGGCCGGTCGAGGACCAGGAGCTCCTCGGTCGCGGTCTGCTGCAACTGGGTGAACCGCTGCACCACCGCCGCCTGCCCCTGGACGACCTCCACCAGCTCCTCGGGAGCCAGGTTCTCCGTCCGCGGCGTCTCGGCCAGCAGCGCGAGCGCGGCCAGCCTGGCCTGGGCCAGCCCCTCCTCGCGGCGGGAGATGAGGGCGGCCACCGCCACGTCGGGCCTGGTCGGCACGTACCGGACCGGACGGCCGGCCATGCGGCTGACCAGGCCGAGCGCCTCCAGCCGGGAGCACGCCCGGCGCAGGGCCACGGTGGTGCGGCCGGTGTGCGCGGCCAGCTCGGGCAGCGTGGTGCGCGGCCGGCGCAGCAGGGTGCGGTAGATCTGCTCGTCCTCGGCGTCCACGCCGACGGCGGCGAGGGCGTTGTCGTCCGCGTTCATGATCGAACAGTTTGACAGATACCTGCCATGGCGTGAACCAGCCGCGGGCAGACCTAGCCTGAGCATCGCATTCACCGATAGGAACGAACGCGTACCAGATTCCTGTCGGGGAGGCAGTGTTGAAGAAGGCGTTCACCATCGGACTCGCGACCGCGCTGACGGTCTTGTCCGCCGCCACGCCCGCCATGGCGAGCACCTCCAGTGAGGGTTTCGACGGCTCGGGCTGGAGCCGGCCGGTCTGCCAGACGGTCGCCGGCGACGGCTCTGTGACGTACGCGTGGAACGACGGCAAGAAGATCGCGTCCACCAGCGAGGTGCTCGGCCCGATCGTCTACACCACCGGGCTGGTCGCGCTCGACCGCCCGAACCAGTTGCTGGCCATGTCCAACAGGCGGTTGCTGGCCTCCAAGGACGCGGGCTGCACCTGGAGCGCGGCCGGCGAGGTCAAGGGCTCCTTCGTCGAGCTGGTCGCCGCCCAGGGCGGCCGGGCCTACGCCTGGGACCGCGACGGCAACCTGGCGCTCGCCACGCCCGAGGGCGTCACGCCGCTCACCGGGCCGGGCGGCGACCTGATCGGGATCGGCGTGGACCGGGGCGACGGCGACCGCCTGCGGGCCTCCGACCTGCTGGGGCAGCTGCACGAGTCGCGGGACGGCGGGCGCACCTGGCAGCCCGTCGGGGTGCCGGCCTGGTCGCCGAGCGACACCCGCATGTCCTACACGGCGGTGTTCGACCCGCACGACCTGGACCACGTGGTGCTCGGCGCCTCCGACACCGGCGCCCGCGTCACCTTCGACGGCGGCCGCACCTGGGCCTCGGCCGCGGGGCTGGCCGGGGACGGCGACCGGGTCAACGTGTTCAGCGCCGCGATCTCCCCGGCCGCCGGGAACGTCGTGTGGGCGATGGGGCTCAACCTGGCGGAGCTGGAGGCCGGCGTGCCGTCCGGCGGCCGGCACATCTACCGCTCGGACGACGGCGGCCGGAACTTCACCCCCGCCGTGGACCAGGACGCGGTGGTGACGATCCCCAACGGGCCGCTGCTCGCCCCGCACCCGAAGGACGCCGACGTCCTCTACTTCGACTTCGGGACCGGCTGGTCGGCGATCGGCACGGACATCTACAAGTACGAGTCCCGCAAGGACCGCGTCACCGTCAACCACAACGCCTACGACCGCGTCACCTCGATCGCCTTCAACCCCGCGCACCCGGGCGTGATGTACCTGGGGGTCTCCGAAGAGGCGTAGCGGCCGTCCCCGCCCCTCGCGTCCCATGGTGGTTCCGCGCCATGGGACGCGAGGGCGGCGTCACTCCGCCTGCCGGGCCGCCGGCTGGAGGGCGGGCGCCACGTTGCCGCCGGAGACGATCGCCACCACCGGCCCGTCGGGCAGAAGGGCCTGATGGGCCAGGTAGGCGGCGGTGGTCACGGCCCCGCTTGGCTCGGCTCGCTCGCCCAGCCGGTCCCACAGCAGCTCGGCGGCGGCGTCGATGTCGTCCTCACGAACGGTCAGCATGTCGTCCACGTGCCGCCGGATGTGCTCCCAGGCCAGCTCGCCGAGGACGGGGCCGCGCAACCCGTCGGCCCGGGTGCGGTAGGTCAGCTCCACCGGCCAGGCCGTCCGGGTGCCGCTGCGGAAGCTGGCCGTGCCGTCGGCGGCGAGCTCGGGCTCGACGCCGATCACGGTGATCGCGCGGTCGGCGGCCTTGGCCGCCACCGCGACGCCGGCCAGCAGGCCGCCGTTGCAGACGGGCACCAGGATCGTGCCCGCCTCCGGAAGGTCCAGGACGATCTCCGCCCCGGCGCTGCCGTGCCCGGCGATCACGTCGAAGTCGTCGGAGCGCACGACGGTCGCCCCGAGATGGTCGGCCAGCGCCAGGCAGGTGATCTCGCGCAGCGCCGGCGGCACGATGACCACCTCGGCGCCGAGCCCGCGGGCCGCCTCCACCTTGAGCTCCGGCGCGGTGTCGGGCAGGACGACGGTGGCCCGCAGGCCGTGCCGGGCGGCGGCGTAGGCGATGGCCTGGGCGTGGTTGCCCGAGGACTGGGCCACGACGTGCGTGATGCCCCGACCGGCCAGCCGGGCCACCGCGTTGGCGGCGCCGCGCACCTTGAACGAGGCGGTGGGCTGCCGGTTCTCCGGCTTGAGCCACAGGCGTTCGCCGGGCAGCCGCAGCAGCGGCGTGCGCCGGACGAACGGCGCGATGCGGGCCGCGGCGGCCCGCACGTCGGACGCGGATACCAAGATCATCCGTTCAGCACCTTCTCCTGGATCGCGTTCAGGTCGGCGGCGGCCTCCGAGGGCGGCGCCGCGTCGGGGATGAGGTCCTCGATGTGGTGCAGCGGCCGGTGACGCAGCCCGAGCAGACCCCAGATCACCAGCAGGACGCCGCTGGCCAGCAGCACCGCCGCGGCTCCGCCGCCCGGCCGGGAGGTCAGCGGCTCCGCCCATTCGGCCAGCGGCCCGGCCGACAGGAAGCCCAGTGGCTGCATGGCCGTGGCCAGCATGACGTTCACTGCCAGCACCCGGCCCTGCAGGTCAGGGCCCACCTTGGTCTGGATGACCGACAACCAGTGCGCGTTGCCGATGCTCATGCAGGCCAGCCGTACGAACAGGCCCACCGCGACCAGCCCCACGACCGGCCACGCGCCCATCAGGACGACACCGACCCCGGAGCCGATCACGAAGGCGATCATGCCGGTCGCCCGGCGGCGGCTGCCGCCCCACACCAGGATCACGCCGGTGCCCACCGCCACGCCGAGACCGCCGGCGGCCGTCACCACGCCCAGGTCGGCCGAGCTGCCGATGGACAACACGATCGGGGTGATGAGCACCCACATCAGCGCGGTGCAGAAGTTGACCACCGCGAAGAAGACCGCCATCACCAGCAGCGGCCGCCGCCGGCGGATGAAGCGCCATCCGCCGCTCAGCGCCGCCCGGAAGCTCTCCTCCCGCCGGTGGAAGAGCCGGTTCGGGAACCGGACCGCGAGCAGCGTCCCCACGCCGATCGCGAAGGTGGCCACGTCGATGGAGATCACCGCCGACAGCCCGAACAGGCCGATCAGCGCCCCGCCCGCCAGCGGGGCCACCACGTTGCCCGCGCCGAACCCCAGGTTGGCCATGGCGTTGGCCTGCGGCAGGTACGGCTTGGGCACCAGCTGCGCGATCGCGGCCAGGTAGGCGGGCTGATGGAACGCCGTGACCATCGAGGTGACGGCGACGATGAGACAGACGTTCCACAACTCCAGCCGGCCGGTCGCCATCAGCAGCACCAGCGCCCCCATCGCCAGCCCGGACAGGGCGTCGCAGGCGAGCATGATCCGCCGCCGGTCCACCCGGTCGGCCAGCGCGCCGCCCAACGGGGTGAGCAGCACGGCCGGGATCTGCGCCAGCATCGTGACCAGCGCGAGGTCCAGGATCTCGCCGCTGCGCTGGTAGGCCCAGATGCCCAGCGCGAAGGCGCTGAGCGCGTTGCCCACCGCCGACACGAACTGCCCGCCGGCGACGGTGTAGAAGGAGCGCAGACCGGTCCGGTCAGGCGGGCGCACGGGATCCGGGAGCTCCCCGTCCGACCAGCGCCGTAGCTGGCCGAACACCAGGGCGGCCAGCGGCTCGGCCTGGTGGCGCAGGAAGTAGTGGCCGGCCCTGGGCAGCACGGCGTGCCCCACCCTCGACGCGAAGGCGCCCCATTCGGCGTAGCGCTCCTCGTGCAGCTGGGTGGCCCGGTCCCGCTCGCCAACCAGGCACAGGATCGGCGCCGCCAGCCGCGGGCCGTCGGCGGCCAGCTCCCGGGTGAACCACTCCTGCGCCTGCGTGGAGTCGTGGCGCATGGCGCGCACCGCGGTCGCCTTGGCGGCCTCGTCCATGTCGTCGAGCAGGCCGCCCGACGCCCGCAGCGCGTCGCGGAACAGCCGGTCGGAGACCAGGCGGTCGCCGCGGAACAGCTTCCTGGCCAGGCCGGGCAGCCGGGCGGACGGGAAACTGCCCGCCGCGATCACGCCCAGCACCGGCACGCCGTCGGCCTCCAGCCTGCGGGCCAGCGCGACGGCCGGCGCGGAGCCGACGCAGTGGCCGTACACCGCCACCGGACGGCTGATCGAGGACTTCGCCACTTCGGCGGACAACGCCTCGACGAGATCCTCCAGGGGCAGCGGCAGCTCGTCGGGTCTGGCGGGGTCGTGGCCGGGCAGCTCGACCGAGAGCACCTCCACCCGGTCGCCCAGCGCCTGGGCCAGCGGCTGGTACACCGCCGCCGAGCCGCCGCCGTACGGCACGCAGAGCAGGGTGAACTCGCTGGCCGGGCCCCCACCCAGCCGGTGCAGCAGCCCCGCGCCGCTCTCCTGGCCGAGGAAGGCGGCCAGCTGGGCGACGGTGGGCCGGGTGAACAGGTCGATCACGCGCAGCCCGCGGCCGATCTCCTTGACCGCGCGGACCGCGGCGAAGGAGTCGCCGCCGAGGGCGAAGAAGTCGTCGCCCGCGCCGACCCGCTCGACGCCGAGCACCCGGGCGAAGGCCCCGGCGACCAGCTCCTCGTTCGGCGTCGAGGGCGCCGCGTACGCGGCCTGCTCGGCCACCGGCTCGGGCAGGGCCGCCCGGTCGATCTTCCCGTTCGGGTTGAGCGGAAGCCGGTCGAGGGCGACGACGTGCGCCGGGACCATGTAGTCGGGCAGCCGTTCACGCAGCGCCGAGCGCACGGCCGCGGCCTCCACGGTCGCGGGCGTCACCCACGCGGCGAGCTGCCTGGCCTTGCCCTCGCCGACGGGCAGCACCACGGCCTCGGCGACCTGGGGCAGCGCCCGCAGCGCGGTGGTGACCTCACCCAGTTCGACCCGGTAGCCGCGGACCTTGACCTGGTCGTCGACCCGGCCGCGGAACTCGATCTGTCCGTCGGCGGTGAGGCGGAGCAGGTCGCCGCTGCGGTAGCAGCGGTCCTGCCCGGTCAGCGGGTCGGGGACGAACCGTTCGGCGGTCAGCTCGGGCCGGCCGATGTAGCCGCGGGTGACGCCGGGGCCGCCGACGACCAGCTCGCCGGGCACGCCGGGCGGCACCGGCCGCATTGCGGCGTCCACCAGGTGGCCGTACACGCCGGGCAGCGGACGGCCCAGCGGCACGATGCCGGTCCGCCGGTCGGCGGGGATCTCCTCGGTGTCGCACACCAGGCAGATCATCGTGGACTCGGTGTGGCCGTAGTGGCTCTGGATCCTGAGCTCGGGCCGGGCGGCGCGGGCCCGCTCCACCAGGTCCCACGGGCATGCCTCGCCCGCCAGGATCAGCAGCCGGCGCGGCAGCACGGCGGCCAGGTCGCCGCCCGAGGCCAGCAGCTCCAGGTGGCTGGGGACGCACTTGACGACGTCCACCCGGTGCTCGGCCAGGTAACCGGCGAACGCGGCCGGGTCCATCGCGGTCTCGCGCGGCACCAGGTGCACCGTCCCGCCGGTGGTCAGCGCGCCGAACACGCAGGTCAGACCGAAGTCGGCGGCTGGCGTGGAGACCACCGCGAACGACCCGCCGGGGGCGTCGATGCGCGGCAGCATGCCGCCCAGGTAGTTCAGGACGCCGCCGTGCTCGGCGGCCACCGCCTTGGGCGTGCCGGTGGAGCCGGAGGTGAAGATGACGTGGTGCAGGTGTTCCGGTCGCACCGCGCTTTCCGGCCTGGTCTCCGGGAGGTCAGGTAGTCGGTCCAGTTCCAGGACCCGCACGTCCGGGCCGAGGCGGTCGGTGAACTCCGACATCGTGATCACGGCTCGGACTCCGGCGGCGTCGAGCATGGTCGCGATGCGTGCCGCCGGGTACGCCGGGTCCATCGGCAGGTAGCCGCCGCCCGATTTCTGGATGCCGAACAGCGCGCACGCCAGGGAAGCCCCGGACTCCAGCAGCACGCCGACCGGCTCGTCCGCGCGCACCCCGGCCTCGATCAGCCAGTGCGCGATGCGGTTGGCGGAGGACTCCAGCTCGGCATAGGACAGGCTGCGATCCGCGCCCACCACGGCGGGCGCGTCCGGGGTGGTGTCCACCCACTGTTCGATCAGGTGGTGCACGGCGTGGCCGGGCGCCTCCATGGGCGCGGGACCGGCCAGGACGGGCCCGGTCACCGGCTCCAGCGGCACCGCGCCGACCGGCGCGTCCAGGTCGGACAACATCCCGTCCAGCAGGGTGAGGTACCAGTCCGCCAGCCTGCGAACGGTCGCCTCGTCGAACAGGTCCGTGCGGTAGCCGAAGCCGCCGCGCAGCGGCGATCCTGGACCGCTGTCGAGCACGTACAGGTCCAGGTCGAACTTCGCCGTCCGCTCCGGGAGCTCGATGGAGGCCGCCTCCAGGCCGGGCAGCTCGGGACGTCCCTGGTCGGGGATGTAGTTGAGCATCACCTGGAACAGCGGGGTGGCGGCCAGGTTGCGTTCCGGCCGCAGCCGGTCCACCACCCGGTCGAACGGCGCTCCCGCGTGGGCGAGCGCCCCCAGCGCGGCCTCCTTGACCCGGTCCAGCAGCTCCCGGCCGGTCGGGTCGCCGCCCAGGTCGGCGCGGACCACGACGGTGTTGATGAAGCAGCCCACCACGCCCTCGGTGTCGGGATGGTCCCGTCCGCTGACCGGCACGCCGACCGCGATGTCCGCGCTCGCCGACAGCCGGGCCAGCAGCGCCTGCAACCCGGCCAGCAGCACCATGAACGGCGTCATGCCCGGCGCCGACCGCACCTTGGCCGCCAGCTCCGCCGGCAGCTCCACCTCCAGCGACGCCCCCGCCGGGTCGGCCACCGCGGGCCGAGGACGATCCGTCGGCAGGTCGAGCACCGGCGGCAGCCCCCGCAGCCGTTCCGCCCACCAGTCCAGATCGGCCAGGGCCGGGACGGGCGCCACTTCCGCGTACTGGGCGGGCGGCGGGCCCGGCGGCGGGCGCAGTCCCAGCCGGGCGGCGTACAGCGCCGACAGCTCCGACTGCAGGAGGCCGCGCGTCCAGGCGTCCGTGGCGATGTGGTGGAAGGTGAGGGAGAGCACGTGTTCCGCGTCGTCCACCACGAACAGGACCGCCCGCATCGGCGGCTCCCGGTCCAGCGCGAACGGCGTGGCCAGCTGCTCGGCCACCGCCCGGTCGACCTGGGAACGGTCGATGGTCACGGTGGTCACCGGCACCTCCGCGGCCGGCCGTACCTCCAGGACCGGTTCGGCGCCGGTGGCGACGATCACGCTGCGCAGCACCTCGTGCCGCTCGGCCAGGTCCCTGACCGCGCCCAGCAGCGCGTCCGCCTGCAGCGGCCCGCGCAACCGCAGGGTCATCGGGACGTTGTAAGCCGTGCCGTCCGGCTCCAGCTGGGCCAGGAACCAGAGCCTGGCCTGGGCGCCGGACAGCGGCGCCGGACCCTCCACGCGCTCGCGTCGCGCCACCGCCGCCGAGGCGGGACGGGGGAGCGCGGCGGCCAGGTCGGCGAGCACGGAGTGCTCGAAGAGCAGCCGCACCGGTACGGCGACGCCGAGCTGTTCGCGCAGGCGGCCCGCCACCCGGGTGGCGGCGAAGGAGTGGCCGCCCAGCGTGAAGAAGTCGTCGTTCGCCCCCACCTGCTCCACGTCGAGCACTTCGGCCCACGCCTGGGCCACCAGCCGCTCGGCGGCCGTGCTCGGCGGCACGAAGGCCGCCGCCTCCTGCTGCGGTTCGGGAAGGGCGGCTCGGTCGATCTTGCCGTTGGGGTTGAGGGGCAGGTGGTCGAGGGTGACGATGTGGGCCGGGACCATGTAGTCGGGCAGCCGTTCGCGCAGCGCCGACCGGACCGCCGGGACGTTCGCCGACGCGGGGGTGACCCAGGCGGCCAGCTGCCTGGCCTTGCCCTCGCCGATCGGGAGGACGACGGCTTCGGAGACCTGGGGGAGGGCTCGCAGGGCGGTGACCACTTCGCCGAGTTCGACCCGGTAGCCGCGGACCTTGACCTGGTCGTCGACCCGGCCGCGGAACTCGATCTGTCCGTCGGCGGTGAGGCGGAGCAGGTCGCCGCTGCGGTAGCAACGCTCGTCGCCGGTCAGCGGGTCCGGGACGAAGCGTTCGGCGGTCAGGTCCGGCAGCCCGATGTAGCCGCGGGTCACCCCCGGGCCGCCGACGACCAGCTCACCTGGCACGCCCGGCGGGACCGGCCGGAGCCGCGAGTCCACCAGATGGCCGTAGACGCCCGGCAGGGGACGGCCCAGCGGGACGATCCCGGTCCGGCGTTCCGCGGGGATCTGGTCGGTGTCGCAGACCAGGCAGATCATGGTGGATTCGGTGTGGCCGTAGTGGCTCTGGACGCGCAGGCCGGGTTTGGCGTTCTGGGCTCGTTCGACGAGGTCCCAGGGGCAGGCTTCGCCGGCGAGGATGAGGAGTCTGCCTGGTAGGACGGCCGCCAGGTCGCCGCCGGAGGCCAGGAGTTCGAGGTGGCTGGGGACGCATTTGACGACGTCCACCTGGTGGTGGGTCAGATAGTCGGCGAACGCGGTGGGGTCCATCGCGGTCTCGCGTGGCAGCAGGTGGACGGTTCCGCCGGTGGTCAGCGCGCCGAACACGCAGGTCAGGCCGAAGTCGGCGGCGGGTGTGGAGACCACGGCGAACGAGCCGCCGGGGGCGTCGATGCGGGGGAGCATGCCGTTGAGGTAGCTGAGCACGTTGCGGTGCTCGGCGGCGACGGCCTTGGGGGTGCCGGTGGAGCCGGAGGTGAAGATGACGTGGTGCAGGTGCTCCGGCAGCACGTCCACGCGGGGCCGCTCGGCGGGCAGGTCGGGGAGTCGGTCCAGTTTCAGGACCCGCACGTCCGGGCCGAGGCGGTCGGTGAACTCCGACGTCGTGATCACGGCCCGGACTCCGGCGGCGTCGAGCATGGTCGCGATGCGTGCCGCCGGATAGGTCGGATCCATCGGCAGATATCCGCCGCCCGATTTCTGGATGCCGAACAGCGCGCACGCCAGGGAAGCCCCGGACTCCAGCAGCACGCCGACCGGCTCGTCCGCGCGCACCCCGGCCTCGATCAGCCAGTGCGCGATGCGGTTGGCGGAGGACTCCAGCTCGGCATAGGACAGGCTGCGATCCGCGCCCACCACGGCGGGCGCGTCCGGGGTGGTGTCCACCCACTGTTCGATCAGGTGGTGCACGGCCTGGCCGGGCGCCTCCATGGGCGCGGGACCGGCCAGGACGGGCCCGGTCACCGGCTCCAGCGGCACCGCGCCGACCGGCGCGTCCAGGTCGGACAACATCCCGTCCAGCAGGCTGAGGTACCAGTCCGCCAGCCTGCGGACGGTCGCCTCGTCGAACAGGTCCGTGCGGAATTCGAGCACGCCGTCGAACCCGTCCCCGCGATCCTCCAGCGTCAGGTTGAGGTCGAACTTGGCCGTCGGAGACGTCAGCCGCTCGGCCACGACCTCGACCCCGGGCAGGCTCATCGGGGTGACGCTGTCGTACACGTTCAGCATCACCTGGAACAGCGGCGTGACCGACAGGTTCCGCTCCGGCTGCAACCGCTCCACGATCCGCTCGAACGGCGTGCGGCTGTGGGCGAAGGCGTCCAGAGCGGTCGTACGGGCCCGGGTTAGCAGCTCGCGCCCGGTGGGGTCGCCGCCGACGTCGGTACGCAGCACCAGGGTGTTGAGGAAGCAGCCCACCACGCCCTCGGTGTCGGGATGGTCCCGCCCGGCGTGCGGGACGCCCACCGCGATGTCGTCGCTGCCGGCCAACCGGCCCAGCAGCGCCTGCAGCCCGGCCAGGAAGACCATGAACGGCGTCGTCCCGGCGGTGGCCCGCACCTTGGCCGCCAGCTCCCCGTGCACCTCGAAGCCGACCGTGCGCCCGCTCCAGGCCGGCACGGCGGGACGGGGCCGGTCGGTGGGCAGGTCGAGCACCGGGGCCAGCCCGGTCAGCCGCCGCGTCCACCAGTCCAGGTCGCTCTCGCCGGCCGTCTCGTGCGCGTTCTGGCCGGCCTCCCAGGCGGCGACGTCGGCGTACTGCAGGGCCGGGGGCTCCGGACGGGGGCCGGCGCCGAGCCGGGCCGCGTACAGCGCCGACAGGTCGCGCAGCAGCACCTGCTCCGACCAGGCGTCGGTGACGATGTGGTGCAGGACCAGCACGAGCACGTGGTCGTCGGCGCCGAGCCGGAACACGGTGGCCCGCATGGGCGGCTCGGCGTCCAGGCGGAAGGGCCGCCACGCCTCGGCCCGCAGCTCCCGCTCCAGCGACCCGGGCGTCACCTCCACCACGCTGACGGGCACGCCGGCGGCCGGCCGCACCCGCCGGCCCTCGACGACGCCGCGCAGCACCCAGTGCCGCTCAGCGACGTCGGCCAGCGCGCCGGTGAGGGCGTCGAGGTCCACCGGCCCGCGCAGCCTCAGCGCCTGCGGCACGTTGTAGGCGGGGGAGTCCGGCTCCAACTGGGCCAGGAACCACAGCCGCTCCTGGAGCGGGGACAGCGGCATGTCCGCGGCCGACAGTGCCGGGATGCCCGCCGGAGCGGCTTCCTCAAGGGTCTCGGCCCCGGCCCGCGCCGCCGCGAGCCGGGAACGGAGCAGGTCGGCGACCCGGTCGCGCTGCACCTCGGTCATGCCTCCACCCCGTCCGTCAGGTCGGCGAGCAGCAGCTCTTCCAGGCCGGCGGCGAAGTCGGCGAGCACCGGACGGTCGAAGAGCAGCCGCACCGGCACGGCGAGCCGCAGGACCTCGCGGAGCCGTCCGGCCACGCGGGTGGCGGCGAAGGAGCCGCCGCCCAGGGCGAAGAAGTCGTCGTCGGCCCAGACGGCCGGACGGCCGAGCACCGCCGCCCAGATCGAGGCGACCATGATCTCGGCGTCGGAGGCGGGCGCGACCCGTTCGGCCTGCGGGGCGTCACCGGGCTCGGGCAGGGCGTCCCGGTCCACCTTGCCGCTGGACAGGGTGGGCAGCGCGGCCAGCGCCACCCACCGCCGCGGCACCATGTGGTCGGGCAGCCGTGCGCGCAGATGTCGCTCCACCGCCGCCGGGTCGGCCGTCTCGGGCGTGACGTAGCCGACCAGGTGGGCTTGGGCGCCCGTGCCGGACACGGTCACCGCGCCCTGGGCCACCTCGCGCAGCACGGCCTCGACCTCGCCCAGCTCGATGCGGTAGCCGCGGACCTTCACCTGGTGGTCGCGGCGGCCGTGGAACTCCAGCGTCCCGTCGGGCCGCCAGTGCGCGAGGTCCCCCGTCCGGTAACACCTGCCGCCGGGGACGAAGGGATCCTCCACGAATCCGGACAGGCCCGGACTGTTCCGGTATCCCCGGGCCACGCCCGCGCCGCCCAGCAGCAGTTCGCCCACCGCGCCCGGCGGCAGCAGCCGCAGCCGCGAGTCGACGACGTAGGCCCGCTCGCCGGGCATCGGCGAGCCGATCGGCACCGGGCCGGGCTCGCCGGCGGACACGCGGTGCATGGTCGAGGTGACGGTGGCCTCGGTGGGGCCGTAGGCGTTCCACAACTCGCCGGCCCGCGCCAGGATCTCCGCGGCCAGGCCCGGGTCCAGCGCCTCGCCGCCGGTGACCGCGCGCAGCTTCGCGTCGCCCGTCCAGCCGGCCTCGATCAGCATCCGGTACGCCGTCGGCACCAGGTCGAGCACCGTGGCCTTGGCGGCCGCCTCGGCCAGCGCGTGACCGTCCCTGGCGGTCGCCCTGTCCACCACCACGCTGGTCCCGCCGCGGGTCAGGACCGTCCACAGTTCGGAGGCCGCCGCGTCGAACGTCAGCGGCGCCACGGCCGGCTGCACGTCGTCCGGGCCCAGGCGCAGCGCGGCCGCCGTGCCCGCCACCAGGGCGGCCAGGTTCGCGTGGGTGACCTCGACGCCCTTGGGCGTGCCGGTCGAGCCGGAGGTGTACATCACGTACGCCAGGTCGCCGGGCCGGACCTCGGGCAGCTCGGCGCGGCCGTCGAGCTCCAGCCGGTCGAGGTCCAGGACGTCGAGCTTCAGCCGGTCGAGGTCCAGGGCGTCGAGCCCCGGCACGCCGCCCCTGGCGAGCACGACGCGGGCCCCGGCGTCCTCGGCCAGCAGGCGCAGCCGCTCGGCCGGGTGCTCGGGATCCATCGGCAGATACGCCGCGCCCGCCCGCCACACCGCCAGCAGGACGGCGGGCATCAGATGGTCGCGCGGCAGGCAGACGCCGACGACGTCCCCGGGCGCCACGCCGTGCTCCAGCAGCGTCGCCGCCGCCCGGTCGGCCCAGTCGTTCAGGTCGGCGAAGCTCAGCGACGTGCCGTCGGGGCCGGCCACGGCCGTTCCCGTGGTGTGGGCCGCGATCGACCGCGGCACGGTCGGCAGCGGTCGCGGCAGGTCCGGCCCGGCGGCCAGCGTCAGCAGCGCGGCCCGCTCGCCCGGGGTGACGAGCTCCAGTTCGCGGCCGGGGTCCGTCATGGCGTGCCGCAGCAACGCGATCAGGCGGTCCACGTACGCCTCGGCGCGGTCCCGGCCGAGCAGGGCGGTGGCGTACTCCAGGTGCAGCTCGCCGCCGGACGCCGTGCGGTTGACCAGCACGCTGAGCTCGTGGCCGGCGGCTCCCGAGCCGAGCTCGGTGAGCAGTTCCAGGCCGTCCACGCGCACGGGGACCTCGCTGTGCTGCATGGCCAGCAGCACGGCGGCGCGGGGCAGCTCGGCGGGCGGGATCTCCTGGTGGATCAGCGCCCGCGTGGTGGCGTCCGCGGCCTGGCGCACCAGGTCGCGGAAGGTCGCGGCGTCACCGGTCCGCAGCCGTACCGGCACGGTGTCGACCAGCGGGCCGACGACCCCGGCGAGCTCGGCGCCGGCGCGGCGCGCCGCGACCGCGCCGATCAGCGTGTCCGGTTCGGCGCCGGCCAGGGCGAGCCCGGCCAGGTAGACCGCGAACGGGGTCGCGCCGCACCGCCTGGCCAGGGCGGACACGCCGGCCACGAACTCCTCCGGCAGCGGCCTGGTCACCCGCGCCGCCGTCAGGTCGGCGGGCGCCGGAGGCGTCACCGGAGCGCCCGACAGCTCCCGCTGCCAGAACTCGCGCAGCCGCGGCAGCTCCGGATGCCCTTCCTGCTCGCGCACGGCCACGTCGCCGACCTGGACGGCGGGCCCGGCCACCGGCCGTCCGGCCAGCCCGGCGGCCAGCTCGTCCATCAGGATGCCGACCGAGCCGCCGTCGAAGGCGAGGTGATCGGTCACGACCACGAGCTCGGCCGCCGCCTCGCCGGTCCAGCACAGCTCGGCCCGGACCAGC
The DNA here is from genome assembly GCF_044465465.1 of Nonomuraea sp. NPDC049655. NCBI lineage: Bacteria > Bacillati > Actinomycetota > Actinomycetes > Streptosporangiales > Streptosporangiaceae > Nonomuraea > Nonomuraea sp. NPDC049655. Next base: position 74,613 of record NZ_JBITLS010000013.1, on the reverse strand, counting down.
GGCACCTCGTCCGCGACGTCGAACACGTACGCGCCCGCGCGCCTGGCCACCCGCTCCGGGTCGGCCTCGGGGCCGTGCTCGGCGAACGGCACCGGAACCGGCGGATGCGTCACGGCGTACGGCACGCCGTCCTCGCCCACGGCGACGGTGCTGCGCAGCACCTCGTGCCGGGCCACGACGGCGTCCAGCGCCGCCCGCAGCGGCGCCGCGTCCCGCAGGCCGCTCACCCGCAGCCGGACCGACACGGTGGTGACCGGCTTGCCCGGATGGAGCTGCCGCAGGGTCCAGAACTCGCGCTGCATGCCGGTCAGCGGGTACGTGCTCCGGCCGCCGTCCCGCCGCACCGGCTCCCGGACGGTCTCGCGCAGCCGGGACCCCAGCCCGGCCGCCGTGGGCTCGGTCAGGAACGCCGCCGGCGGCACGGTGTGCCCCAGCCGGCGCGACAGCTCGTTCACCACCCTCACCGCGGCCAGGGAGTGCCCGCCCAGGTCGGCGAAGCGGTCCAGCACGCCGATCCCGTCGAGGCCGAGCACCTCGGCGATGACGTCGGCCACCAGGCGCTCGTCGTCGGTCCTCGGCGCGACCGGCGCGGCGGCGACCAGCCGCGTGGAGCCGAGCCTGGGCAGGGCGGCGCGGTCCACCTTGCCGGTGGGGGCCAGCGGCAGGCTCTCGCTGATCCCGATCCGGGCCGGGACCAGGTGGCCGGGCAGCCGGTCGCCCAGCCACTCGCGCAGCTCGGGCTCGCTCACCCCGGTCGCGGCGACATGGCCGACCAGGTGGGCGGCCCCGTCGTCGCCGGTCTGCGCGAGCACCACGGCCCGCCGTACCGCGGGGTGACCGGCCAGCACGGACTCCACCTCGCCGAGCTCGACCCGGATGCCGCGGATCTTGACCTGGTCGTCGGCCCGGCCCGCGTAGCGCAGCTCGCCGTCCACCCGGCGGACCAGGTCGCCGCTGCGGTAGACGCGGCCGCCGTCCGGACCGGAGCCGAACGCGGGGGAGTCCACCCCGAGGTATCCGCGGGCCACCACGGGGCCGCCGATCCACAACTCGCCCAGCTCGCCGTCCCGGACGGGCAGGCCCTGCGCGTCGCGCACCGACAGCACGGCGCCGGCCAGCGGCTCGCCGAGCGGCGGCTCGCCGTCGAAGTCGCGTCCCGCCTCGAAGAAAGTGCAGGCGGTGCTGCACTCCGTCGGGCCGTACATGTTGAGGACGCGCCGGACGTTCGGGTTGGCGTAGATCTGGCGGATCAGCGCGGCGGTCAGCGGCTCGCCGCCCGACACCACCGTCCGCACCCCGGCCGGCAGCGGGTCGCGCAGCAGCACCGACAGCGCGGAGGGGACGCCGAACACGGTCGTCACCTCGTCGCGGGCGGGCAGGGACGGCAGCGCCAGCAGGTTCTCCGCCATGATCACCGTGCCGCCGGCGACGAGCGGGACGAACAGCAGCATGATCGAGGCGTCGAAGCAGATCGACGCGCTGGCCAGCATGCCGCCCAGCTCCTCGGCGGTGTACGCCGACGCGCCCCAGGCCAGGAAGTTCATGGTGTTGCGGTGCTCCACGACCACGCCCTTGGGCGTCCCGGTGGAGCCGGAGGTGTAGATCACGTACGCGGCGTCGGCGGCGTCTCCCGCGACGCCGGGCGCGTCCTCGCGCGGCGCGACGTCGTCGACGTGGACGACCTCCGCCCCGGTGAGGGCGGCCGTCGCGGCCTGCGCGGTCGCGGAGAGCACGGCGGTGACCTCGGCGTTCGCGGCCATGAACCGTAAGCGCTCGGCGGGGTAGGCGGGGTCGAGCGGAACGTAGGCCGCGCCCGCATTCCACGCGCCGAGTAGCGCCGGGAGCAGCCATTCGCCCTGTTCCAGGCAGACGCCGACGTGGTGGCCGCGTCCGATGCCGCGGTCGAGCAGCGTGTGGGCGATGCCGTTGGCCCTGCGGTCCAGCTCGGCGTAGGTGAGGCGGGTGGTGCCGGCTATGACGGCGATGCTGTCAGGACTTTTCCTGGCTTGGATGGATATGGCCTCGTGAACGCGTGTGCCGGCCCCCGGGCCTTTCACGTCGTCGGTCATGGTGTCTCCCCGTAAAACCCACCGCGATTGGCGGCAAATACGTACAAATTGCGCGATGAAGCATAATCCGCATGATCGCTTTGTCGAGTGCTTTCCGGGGCGGAGTTGGCCGTCAGCGTGAATGACGTCCCGTAAGGTTTTCCGGTCAAACTCCGGGGGATTCTGTGACCCTGTGTAGTGGCTGATCTCCGGGTGGCGAATTCGTGATCCCGGCCGGCGGAAGAACACCCGTTCTGTGGGGGTGGCGTTCCCTGTTTTGGGCCTGCCGATGGTCTCCGTCCTGTGCTGGTGCGGGTGTGCTGGCGTGGTGGAGGTGCGGCGCCGATGAGGGCCTCGGGTGCCGAGCCTCCTCAGGAAAGGGCACCAGGGCTGGGGCCTCCGAGGGGTTCATGGCGGCTCGGGTACGACCGGGCCGGTGGTCGGCGCGAACGAGGTCGGACATTTGGCGGAGGAAACCTGCGGTGCAGTGTCGCGGCTGCGTGGCGGTGCGAGGGTGTCGCCGGCAGAGAGCGGGCGGGCGGCATGGCCGGGTGGCGCGGCAAGGTGAGGCAGCGGGGTGCCCGGTCGGTGGCGCGGTGGCGTTGCGGTCACGCGGTACGGCGGGCCTGGGACGTCGGGCGGCGCGGTACGGGTGAGGGGTGCGTGGTCGGGTGGCAGGCAAGCGGTGGGCAGTGCAGCAGGAGGGCGCGGGAGGGAGAGGCGGCGAGGCGTGTGGTTGGGCGGCGCGGTGCGGCCCGACGGCGATCGAGCGGTACGGCGGGGCGGGGACGTCGGCCACGCCGTACCGCTCGTCGCTGTCCGGGCTGGCAGGGCAGCCTTGTTCATCGTCGTCCGAGCCGGCAGTGCGGCCTTGCTCATCCCCGATCGGCGCGGCCCGGGGCCTGGCCATTGTCGTCTGAGTCGGCTGGGGAGCCGGGGTGTTGTCGTCCGAGTCCGTTGGGACCGTCCTGGTGTTGTCGTCCGAGTCGGCCCGGGCCGCCCTGGTGTTGTCGGCTGGGGCGGTCGGGGCGGCCTGTTCGTCGCCGTCCGAGCGTGTCGGATGGAGGGGCGGTCGCTCTGCCGGGAGCTGGTGGAGGTGTGTCTGGTTGGCGTGCCTTTGCTGCCCCTACTCTCGCCGCGCCTGGCGTGGGCACGCCCGGTCTGGCTGCCCTGGCCACGCACACCTTCGGCCCGCCGGGCGGCCTGGAGGCATGGAAAGGAGGTCCCCGGCTCCCTGGTCCCCGCTCCCTGGTTCCCGGCCCCGGCTCCTGGCCGTTCGCTCCTGGCTGTCCGCTCTGGGGGCGTCCGCTCCCGGTCTGCCCGCTCCTGGGCCGCCCGGACTCCCCGTGTCGCCCGGACTCCCGTGCCGCTCCGACTCCCCGTACTCCCCGGACTTCCAGGCCCTCGCCACCGGACCACCGGACCACCGGGCCATTGGGCCTCCGGGCCGCTGGGCCGCCGTGGGTGGGGGGCGAGACGCTCGGGTGGGGTGGTGGTCTCAATTAATTGGGCGCTGTTGTCGTTCGGGAATCAGGACTCGTTGTTGAGGAATTCGCCGAAGGGGGCTCTGGGGGACGCGGAACCGGGCTGATCGGCATCCCCTGGGTACTGCCATGTTGCGGTTCGAGGGCACGAGGCACAAATGATCCTTGGAGAATTCTCACAATTGGTTACGACAACAGGCGCGTTCTTCGTTAGAGATCGCCTCGGCGCCATGCATCGATCTCTGTCAGCCGTGGGCTGAGACCGGATGCGCGGTCGGGCGTCCGCAGGCGGGCCAGCAGGAGCGCGGAGCTCAGAAGCCGGCCACGCCGATCCCGACGACGGCGGTCAGGCCGCCCGCTCCGACGGCGACCCCGCCTCCGAGCGCGCCCAGTAAGTCGGCGGCCTGGCCGCTCTGCCCGTGCAGGGCGTCGGCCCTGACGCGGCCGGCACCTCAAGCGGGGCTCGCCGTTCCCGCTCGGGGCCGTTCGCCACGTGACGTGCTTCGCCTCGTGAACGTCGGTCAGAACGTGGCGATCGGGTTGACCGGGCTGCCGGACGTGCCGGCGAAGCGGACCGGCGCGACCGCGAGGTGGAAGTTCCACTGGCCGAGCTCGGCGGCCGTGGCCCAGCACGCCTCCAGGTCGCAGTTGTCGACCAGCCACAGTCCCATGGCCACGAGGCCGACGGCGTGCACCGGCATCAGCACGTCCTCGTACCCCGACGGCTGAACGTCCTGGGGGGTGTCGGCGGCGATCAACGCGACCTGCCGTTCGTGCAGCCACGGCAGGCAGGACGCGTGCCAGCCGGCCTGCCGGAAACCGCCCGGCTCACCGGCCTCGCGGCGGGCGCGGCCGTAACCGGTGCGCAGCAGCACGGCGTCACCGGGCCGCACCCGCATGCCCTGGCGCCGCTCGGCCTCCTCCAGGTCGCCGGGGACGACGCCCTCCCCCGGTTCCAGCCACGGCACGCCGCGCGCGCCGGCGACGTCGAGCAGCACACCACGCGTGACGATCCCGTTCGCCGCCGCCGTGACGGCCGCCCACGACGAGCCCGTCTCGGCGTCGACCAGCGAGTGGGGCCGCCCGTTGTACATGGTGCCGTCCCAGAAGATGTGGCACGGCGAGTCGAGGTGGGTGAGGCTGTTGCCGTGGAAGGTGAGGCCGAGCCGCTCGGAGGAGAACCCCCAGCGCCGGTCCTTGTGGAAGGCGGCCGGCATGTTCTCGGCGCCCGGCATGTCGGCGCTGCGCGGGCAGGCCGTCGTCGACCGCTCCATGTCCTTGGGTACGGCGACCTCCCACGCGCACGACACGCTTCTGCCGTGGCGCACCGCCCGCGCCGCGGCCAGCCGGACGTCGTCGGTGATGTGGTTGAGGGTGCCGAGCTCGTCGTCGTCGCCCCAGCGGCCCCAGTTCGACAGCGTGTCGAAGTATCCGAGCACGTCGTCCTGCGTGGGCATCGGTCGGCCTGCCGTCATCGCGCTATCGGCTCCTCGGGTCCACGCGGCCCGAGGCGCCGGAGGCGGGGTGTCCCGCCTTCTCCTTCGGCCTGCCAAGGGCCCGCTGACCCGGGATGCTACTGGATCATCCACGGACGCGCCGCCCCCGCCGGATCCGTGTTCTCGCCGTGATCCACGACCGGAATGATCTGCCGGCATGAAGAAGTACGTGATCTCCGGCGTGGTCGCCGGATTCGTCCTGGTGCCGTCCGTGCCGGCGCTGGCCGCGCCCAACGATCCGCTGGCCGCGCTGCGCGCGCAGCTGCGCGAGGGCAGGGGCGTGACCGTCCAGCAGCGGACGCCGGGCAGGGACACAACCTCGCTCACCCGCGGCGGACGGCTGCAGTTCGACAAGCACGGCATCGCCGCCTCCGACCTGACCGCCAAGCTGAGCTTCCCCGGCAAGGACGAGACGGCCGACGAGTTCGATCCCCCCAAAGAGGAGAACCAGGCCTCCTCGCTCGACAAGCCGGAGCGGACCGTCCGCATCGGCCGTACGTCCTACGTCAAGGGCGGGCCGATCGGCGCCGCGCTGCCCGCCGGCAAGTCCTGGTACAAGCAGTCGCCGGGCTGGACGAGCGGGATGACCGCCATGGAGGGCGACTTCATCAACCCGGCCGAGCCGAGCACGCTCAAGGCCATGCTGAGCCATTCCAAGCGCAGCGGCAGCACGTACAAGGGGAGCATGACCGTCAAGGAGCTGCTGCGGGTCTCGGCCTGGACGCGCGCCACCCTGTGGTGGAAGCTCGCATCCGGCGTCAAGGTCAACTGGACGCTCACCGTGACCCCCGCCGGGCTGCCGCGCACGATGAGCACCCGGCTCTCCAGTCCCAAGGTGGGTCTGGGCCCGGTCACCATGGAGACCACCTACTCCGGCTGGGGCGCCAAGGTCTCGATCAAGGCGCCGCCCGCGTCGGAGACGACCACCGAGCTCGACTCCGACAAGGCCCTCCTGCGGCTGCCGCCGGCCCCCAAGCGCTGATCCCGCCGGATCGGACGTGCCGCGCCCCCGCCAGGCCGTGCGGGAGTGCGGGGGTGGCGCCGGTACGGGAGGTCAGGCGCAGAAGGCGGTCCAGGCGGCGCGGCTCGCCGGGTCGCGCAGGCGGTAGTCGCCGGTTGACCAGTCGAGGTCGAAGTAGAGCGCCCACAGGGTGCCGTGCCCGTTGAGGTAGGCGGTCATCTGGTCGAGCCAGGCGCCGCGGCGGGTGCCGTCGTCGCCGGTGGCGATGTGGCTGCCGAGCTCGGCCACGCCGTGCGGGAGGTTCTCGGCCTGGTTGACGGCGTAGGTGCGGTCGAGCAGGGCGGCCGGGGCGAGGTACTGGCCCTTGGCGGCGGTGGAGTCGTAGTTGTAGACGTCCCAGGCCAGCACGTCGATGGCGGTGCTGCCGGGGTAGTAGTCGTGCCAGCCGCGGCCCGAGGCCGGGTCCACCGTCCAGCCCATCAGGATGAGCGAGGCACGCAGGCGGGGGTTGGCCGCCTCGTCGGCCAGCGCGGCGAGGTGGCTCCAGGCCTGACGGTAGGCCGCGGCGGTGAACTCGCCGTTCCTGATGTTGTCCTCGGGCTCGTGGTAGAAGGTCCAGTAGATGTCCTGGTCGCGGGGCGCCGCGGCGAACCAGGCGCGCATCGCGGCGTCGTGGGTGCCGGCGACGATCGCGGCGGGGAGCACCAGGTGCGCCCGGGGCTGGAGGCGCTGAGCTCCATGGGCCTCATCGAGGTCCGCGGGCCCACCCGTACGGCGCGTTCGGCGCTGGTCGTTCATCCCCTGGTCGCCGAGGCGAGCCGGACGCACGTCACACCGGTGATCACCACCGTCGCGATCGCCCTCATGCGTGGCGCGGTGGACGGCAGACGGCATGACACGCCGTCCGACTGGCCCGTCTGGCAGCAGCTGATGCCGCACCTGCGTGCCCTGCTGTCGCTGGCCCCCGCCGTCCTGGAAGAGCGCGCCCTGGGGGAGCTGGCCGGGGGGTGAGCCGAGGGCGCGGCGCGCTGCGGGCAAGCGGCTACTACGCCGCCGCCGCGGAACTTGCGACGCTCTCGCTACGCCAGGCCGACGTCCTGGGGGCGGATCACCCGCGGGTTCTGGCCCTGCGCCATCAGCGCGGTGGTGCGTGGGCGTCCATGGTGCACGCCGTCGAGGCGCAGGCGGAGCTGGCCGACGTCCTGCGGGCCCGGTCCGCCATCCTGGGCGAGGAACATACTGACACGCTGGCGAGCCGGCACGAGTTCGGTTTCGCCCTGTTCGAGCAGGGCCGCCACGTCGAGGCTCATCGTTGTTACGAGCAGACGCTGTCCGTCAGGGCGCGGGTCCTGGGCGCCGACCATCCGGACACCCTCTCCACCTGGCACGAGATCGGTCGGGTCCTGTCCATCCGCGGCCTCCTCGACGAGGCGGAGGCGGTGTGCCGGAGCGTGGTGGAGGCGCGCGCCCAGGTCCTCGGCCCCGAGCATCCCGACACGCTGGCCAGCCGCTTCTACCACGTGCGCGCCATCGGCGATCTCGGCGACTACGCGATGGCGGAGAAGGGCTACGCCGAACTCGTCGCCGCCCGTGCCCGCGTGATCGGCCCCGATCACCATCTCACCTTGCGTACGCGGTTCAACATGCTGATGAACGTGGCTCTGCAGGGGCATACGGCCGAGGCGGCGACGGGCATGGCCGACCTGGCGGCGCACCAGAGCCAGGTCCTCGGCCCCGGGCATCCCGATATCCTGCTCGCACGCGGCTCAGCCACACCGAGCCGGTGGTCGCCGTGCGGTGCCGGCAGATCGCCGGTCAGCTGTGGGTCGCGGCGACCGGTGAGTCCTCTGTACGGCTGTGGCGACTGGCTTCGGACCTGTCGATCGCCGAGGAGCTCACCCGTGTGACGGAGCAACAGGACGTCGAGCACCTGATGCTGCTGACCGGTGACGGCGGCGTCCCCTTCGTGATGACGGCCGGGCCCGAGAGCATGCGCGTGTGGGCGGTCGACGGTGACACGATGGCCGAGGTCCACGAGAGTCTCGACGAGCCGGTCACCGACGTGGCCGTACACCACTGGCCTGGCCAGGGCTTCACCCTGGTAGCGGGCACCGATGACGGCCTGGTTCACGTCCTCGACAGCGGCGCCGGCACGACGCTCACCGTCCGGACGCTGTCGCACGATCTCCCGATCGCGTCCGTGACCATTGCCGTGGCCAGGGAGGACCGGTACGCGGTCGTGTCGGTCGACGACAGCGGGCAATTGGCGAGCTGGGCGCTCGACCGGCACGGCGGCGCGGCCGCGACCGGCGAGGTGGCCCAGGTTCCGTGGATGCAGAGCGCGGCGATCGGTGCGGCCGGCCCCGACGGCCCGATCGTCCTGACCGCAACCGACGACGGACGCGTCCTCACCTGGGACGTCGGGAACGACGCGGCCCTGACACCGACGGGCCACAACCGGGCGCCCACCGGCAAGCTTGTCCACCTCGCCGCGAACGACACCACCGTGGCGATGGCATACAGCTCCGGATCGGTGCTCTTCGCCGACCCGGGCCACGCGCGGTTCGACATCGCCGAACTCAACGTGAACCTGTCGGCCTTCGGGCACGTCCAAGGCCGAGGCTGGTTCCTCGCGGCCCACGAGCGGACCGTCGTCGCCCTCGACGGCCTCGGACCCGGCACAACCTAGACGCTGAGGCGAGAAGGCGACGCCAGGCAAACGCGCCGACGCGCTGGGGCCGCGCGTGCCGACGCCGCGAGTGCTCGCCGCGACAGAAGTGAGGCCGACGCCCGTGCCGAGCTGGCCGAGCGCCGCGCCCGGGCCGCCCGTGAGGCGCAGGAGGCCGCCGAACGGGAGCAGCACCGCGTCCGGCAGGAGGCCGACCGCCGGGTCGAGACCGCCAAGACCGACGCCCGCCAGGCCTGGGCCCAGGTCGCCGAGCACGAACGCGCCCGCGGCGCGGCGGGCCCGCGACGACGCCCTGCGCGAGCGGGAGCAGGCCGAAACCGAGCAGCAGAGGATGGCCGCCGCGCTGGAGGAGGCGCGTGGCGAGCTCGACCGGCTGCGCGCAGAGGCGTCCGAGCACGCCCGCCAGGCGCAAGCCCGAGCCGAGACCGCAGACCGCCGCGCCGAGACCGCCCGGCAGGAGGCGACGGAGGCACGCCTCGCCCTGGCCGCCGCGCAAGGCGAGGCGGCCACCGCGGCGCGGCTGCAGGAGCGTGCCGAGGACGAGCTGCGCCGAGCCCGCGCCGACCGTGACCTCCAGCGCGAGCGCGCCGTGACCGCCGAGCAGCAGGCCCGCGCCGCCCAGGCCGAACGCGAGCGCGACGTCGAACAGGTGCGGGAGCTGCGTGACCGGCTGGCCACCGCCCAAGCCGTCGCCGGGCTGGTGCTGCCCGAACTGGCCGACCTCAGCGACGTCGGCGACGGCGTGCGCGGGGTGGCGATACCCGAGGCCGGCATCGCCATCGCATGGCAGCCGGACGGCGCCGTGGTGCTGCACCACCAGGGCCGGTAGATCCAGCTGGCCGACCGCGAGCACGCCCCCGCGCACGGCCGCGCACTGGCCGCCGCGCTGCTGGCCCTCGCCTCGCCACGACCCTGAGCACGCTGCGCCCTGTCCCCAAACTGCTGTTCGACGTCGGCGACGGATGACCGCGCTCTCCTGACCAGGGTTCCCGGCTGGTGCGGCCGGCGGCCGTTCGCCCAGTCGGGAACCGCGGCTCAGTTGAGTTCGCAGTCCATCTCCGTCTCGGCCTCGCAGAAGTCGCTGCCGATGCCACCGTTGGTGGTGTCGATGCCTGTGCCTCCGACCAGGATGTCGTTGCCGCCCTTACCGGTCATCACGTCCCCATCGGAGTCGCCGGAGACGAAGTCTTCGTTGCTTCCGCCGAAGTACGTGTCGCCGCCAGGGCCGAGGAAGGCCCGCACACGCAGTGAGGTGTTGTTCGCGACGAAGTCGCCGCCGCCCTGGACGTTGAGCAGGATCCGGTTGACGCTGGCGAGCGGACAGCGCACGGTCGTGGAGTTGACCTGCGTGCAGGCGAAGTTGGTGATCAGCGTGTCGTTGGCGTTGTTCACGGTGATGAAGCTTCCGCTCTCGCTGATCGTGATGCTGTCGGCCACGTCGCCGGAGTTGATCGAGAGCTCCCCGCCCGTCAGGGTGACGTTGGTCGACGCGTGCGCCGGGCTCGCCAGGAACAGCAGTGGAGCGGCGGCCAGGGTATTGATGGTGAGGGCCTTGAGCATGTTGCGCATTACTTCTCCTCAGTGGATTCGGTGAGGGAAGTAGATCTCATGCCAGCAGGTCGGCTCTGCGGAGTCCTGCACAGTACGGATGTGCTCCTGGGCATAGCGATGGCGAGCGGTCCTGGGGCGCAGGCACTCGGCCATCAATGGTGCGGAGCCCTTCGGTTGACGGTCACAGGCGCGTGCGGTTGCGGGGGCTTGACCGTGAGGAACTGTGGTGCGTCGCCGCGTGGCTCGGGGCCTAGTGAGCCGGTTTTGAGATTCGGTCGCAGTAGCGGCAGATGCGGTCGAGGATCTGGTCCGCAGTCTTGGTCCATCGAAACGGCTTGGCGTCGTCGTTCCAGGTCTTGATCCATAGCTCCAGTGCGGCCTTGAGAGCGTCCAGAGAGCAGAAGTTGCCGCGCTCCAGGCAGCGCCGCTCCAACTCGGCGAACCAGCGCTCCACCTGGTTGATCCAGGAGGAGTAGGCCGGAGTGAAATGCAGCGTGAAGCGCGGGTGGGCCAGCAGCCAGGCGTGCATCACCGGCGCCTTGTGGGGGGACAGGTTGTCGCAGATGAGATGGACCGCCAGGCCCGGCTCGACCTGGCGGTCGATCTCATCAAGGAAGTCGCGGAAGTCGATGGCGCGGTGGCGGGCGGACAGTTTGCCGATCACCTTGCCGGTGGCGGTGTTGAGTGCGGCGAACAGATCCACGGTGCCGTGCCGGACGTAGTCGAAGCTGCGCCGCTCGGGCACTCCGGGCAGCATCGGCAGCACCGGTGCACTCCGCTGCAACGCTTGGATCTGCGGCTTCTCATCGATGGCGAACACCGCGGCATGGGCCGGTGGGGCCAGATACAGCCCGACCACGTCCCGGATTTTGTCGATCAGCAGCGGGTCGGTGGAGATCTTGAAGTTCTCCACGCGCCAGGGCTGCAGCCCGAACGCCCGCCAGATGTTGCCCACGCTGCTCGGCGAGATGCCCACCTTGCGGGCCAGTTCACGCTTGGACCAGTGCGTGGACCCCTCGGGCACCTCCTCCAAAGTGCGCACTACCACCTCCTCCACCTGAGCGTCGGTGATGGTGCGCGGAACGCCCGGCCGTGGTTCGTCGCTCAGCCCGTCCAGCCGGCGGGCCAGGAAACGGCTGCGCCAGGGGCCACCGTCTTGCGATCCAGCCGCAGCCGGGCCGCCAGCGCGACATTGCCGCCACGGCCGTCCCCCTCGGCCCAGGCCAGCACGATCCGGGTCCGCAACGCCAGCCCCTGAGCGGTCGAACGCCGCCGGGCCCAGCCCTCCAGCGTCCGCCGTTCCTCCTGCGATGACACCAGCGGTTGGAGTCTGTTGTCCGCCATCTCTCCAGCAGACCTCACCGGCCGATCAGCGTCACCATAGCTCCCCGAATCAGGGACGAAATACACCTCAAGTGGTGACCCTCATCCTCATAATCAACTCACTAGACGAGTAAGTCCTGTGTCGCTGCGGTACGGAGTGCGTACATGACGAAGGGTGTTGACGATCGGTTTGTGAAGACAGACCTCAACACCCTTCTCACCGCACTGTACGTCAGCATCGACGACTGGCTCGGCCACCGGCCGCGGCTGGGGCGCAAACCGAAGCTGACCGACGCCGAACTACTCACTCTGGCCGTTGCCCAGGTGCTGCTCGGCATCCACTCCGAGGCCCGCTGGCTGCGCTACGTCCCGGCGCATCTGCCCGGCGCCTTCCCCTACCTGCCCGGCCAACCCGGCTACAACAAACGCCTGCACAAGGCCCTGCCCCTGCTCAAACGAGCGATCCGGGCGCTGGCCGCCGATACCGACCTGTGGCCCGACCCACTGTGGGTGGTGGACTCCACACCGATCGAGTGCGGTCGCTCCCGTCCCACCACCCAGCGTTCAGACCTGGCCGGATGGGCCGGCTACGGCTACTGCCGCTCCCACTCCCGCTGGTTCTGGGGCCTGCGCCTGCACCTGATCTGCACCCCGGCCGGACTGCCCATCAGCTGGGCCCTGGCAACCCCGAACATCGACGAGGGTGTAGCTCGTACTCAGTGACCTGAGCATCAAGCAGTGAGGGCATATCCGTCCTGGTAGCGGGTCTGGTGGATACGATCGTGTTGCCGGGCGAGGTGGTAGCTCGGGCCAGGGCGCGACAGTGACCGCAGCCGTGGCGCCGATCAGGTTCCTCGTGAACGTGCCTCGGAGCGTCACGGCGAGAACCACCACCCGCCCGTGGCGTCACGAGCCGGGATGGTGGTCCCGATGCGAACAGCGGCGTTCCCATTGGCGCGCCCACGTGCGGCATTGCGCCTGCCGATCATTGCATCCGCCCAGCTCATTGGCCCGGTCACAGCAGAGGGCGGTGACCGTGGGGGCCTCGGTCCTCGTTCTCGGTGTTGCGGCCGCGGTCCTGCTGGGGATCTCCTGGCCCGCGCTGTCTCGGGTCTGGCAGGAACATCCTGGTGGATGTCGGGCTCTCGCACTTCTGCAGCACTCCGATCGCGCCGTAGATCATCTGGATCATGAGGATATGGCCGAGCCCGATTCCGGTAAGAGCACCGACCAGGACTTTCAACCCCGCCCGGCCGACCGGCGAGAAAACTGCTGCGGGCCACAGTTTCTCGATGGGTTCAGTGCTTCTGGTCTGGAGTCCATGGTTGGCCTTCGTCACCGTTCCCGCGGGCGCCGTGTGGGAAGGCCTGATCGCCGGAGGCAGCCGACCACGAGTGTCCGGTGCCAGCGCGTAGCGCCGCGCGTGTCAGCTCCTGGCGGGTGCAGAGCGGCTGAGTTTACGAGGCGGGTGCAGAGAAGATCGACCTGACTGTCGCCGACCACGCCAGCCTGCACTGGCTGCCTCAGCCCCTGATATCCGCCGCCCGCAGCAACCTGCGCCAAAGCTGCATCATCGACCTGGCCCCCACGGCGCGGCTCCTGCTGCGCGAAGAAGTCGTCCTCGGCCGCTCCGGCGAAGGGCCGGGCCGGCTGTCCACCCACCTCACCGTCCGCCGCGACGCACGTCCTCTGCTGGACCAGCAGACCAGGTACGGGCCCGGCGCGCCCGGCTGGGACGGCCCTGCCGTCGCAGCCGGTCACCGCGCCGTCGGCCAGATCCTGCTTGTCGACCCCGCCTCGGACCAGCGCCCATCCCAGGCCCGCCTGTTCGGCGACGACCCGGAAACCGGCCAGGCCGTGCTGACCCCGCTGGCCGGCCCCGCCCTCCTGACCACCGCCCTGGCCCCGGACACCCTGCACCTGCGCCGCCTGCTGGACGCGGCGCACCCCATCGCCTGAACATCCAGCGGCACCGCCATGCAGCTGAGGCGTCACGACATCGCTCATCCCGTTGGCGGCGTTGGCGCGGTTGTCAGCTCGTCGCCCATCGCCCGGTTCGCAGGCCGGCTGCGATCGAGCGTTCGTGCTCGTCGGTCCATTCGACCTCAGGGTCGATCTCCAGGAGACCGAGCGCTACGGACGCGATCGCCAGTGCAGGCTCCGACGATTCGGCGGGCTCGGGTGCTCCGAACGGATTGGCCTGGAACCGCTGGGAGATGATTTCCGGATTGCTGGGTGCCATCAGGATCAGCCCGCGCAAAGTGGCGACGGCCAGGCGGGCCACTGTCTCGAAGGTGATGCCGGCGTGCGGACGCAGGCCGATCGATCTCGCCACCCAGGAGTAGGCGGTGGCCACGTCAGTGACCATAGAGCATTCCGACTCGGTGAGAGACCGCTGAACCTCGGCGCGCAGGTCGCTGTCGGGCAGGCTGCGGAAGGTGGCCTGCAGCGCGAGATAGGTGCGCCAGGCCGGTGACCGGTGGAAGATCCCGAACTCGCCGAGCGCGCCTTCCCGCAGTACCTCTCCGGCCAGTGCGCGGCGCAGACCTGGTGTGCGGGCCCAGTCGAGATGGGCCAGCAGGGTGCGGGCCGCCGCTGGTAGCGCGCCGGGATTGGCGTCGGTGACGGCCGGGCTGGCGCCTTTGGCGAGCTCGGTCAGCAGGTCGCTGAAGAACAGATCCTTGTACGGCCAGCGGCGGTAGACGGCGCTGCGGGCGACGCCGGCGTCACGAATGATCTCTTCGAAGCTGATGTGGTCCAGGCTCACGGTCAGCCCGGCTTCTTCGACGGTGGCGGTTGCGGTGTCGAGCATCCGTCGTGCGGTCTGTTCGTCGGACAGTCGCTTGCGGCGTCGGGCCAGGCCGCTCTCCGGTGTCTCTCGTCTCACGCCCGTAGTCCATGGCACTTGGGATATTGAGTCCCAATAGAGGTGGTGGTGAGCCCGTGGAGGTCTCGGAGCCCGACAGTTCTGTACGCGACCGCACCGGACACCCGGTGCGGTTCCTGGTGCTCGTGAGCGTGTTGTCGGTGCCGTTCTACGTCCTGGGGGCGGTATCTCCCACCATCCGCATCGGCGCGATGGAGCTGCCCGCGAGCGCGACCATGTTCGTGCTGCCGGTGCCGGCCGCCGCGATTCTGGCCTACCGCGACGGCGGCCCGGCCGCTGTCACGGGCCTGCTGGCCCGCGTCGTCGATCGGCCCGCGGGACGGCCCCGCTGGTATGTCGCCGCGGTGTCGCTCCCTGCCGCGATCGGTGCTCTCTCGTGGACCTTCGGGTGGCTCGCCGGCGAAGCCGGCTCGGTGCTTCCGACGCCGCCGGCGGTCTTGCCGCTGGTGTTCGCTGCGGCGGTGGTGAGCGCCGCGTGCGAAGAACTGGGCTGGACCGGTTACGCCTCCGATCCGATACAACGCCGGTTCGGCACGGTAGGGGCCGGGCTGCTCCTTGGGGCCTTCTGGGCTGTGTGGCATGTCATCCCGCTCCTGCAAGCCGGTCATGGCGCGGCCTGGATCGGCGGCTGGTTCCTGGGTACGGTCGCGCTCCGGGTGATCATCATCGGCCTGCACAACGCCACCGGCGGCGTGTCGGCGGCGATCCTGATGCACGCGATGGGCAACGTCACCGCCTATATCCCGGACTACGACAACCCCGTCGCCTCGTTGACATCCGCTGTGTTCACCGTCGTGGCCGCCGTGGGCATCCTGTTCCTCGGATCATGCCGAGCCGCCGGAACGCGGCCGGCCGGCCGGCAAGGGCCTGGCCACCAGAGAGGTTGAGGGCGAGCGTTTACTGGCGCTGGGCTCGACGGCTTGGTCACCTTCATGGAGGCGGTCGCCTGCAGTTCCCGAGCGGCCGGGCGTGGGTCACCCGGCGTGGGTGCCCACGGCGATCACGGCGTCGGCGAGGGCGGCGGCGTAGGCGTCGGTGAGCTTGCCGGGGGCGAACAGCAGCGCGTACCACATCGGCCCGAAGACCAGATCGATGAGCAGATCGTCATCGGGGTGGGCGAGCTGCCCGCGTTCGCGCGCGCGGGTGAGGATCTGGCGGACCGCCTGGCGGCGCGCCGCGATCAGCTCGCTGCTCACGCGCTGGGCGAAGGCGGGATCCTGCAACGCCTCGGCGGCCAGGGCCTGGTTGAGTGCGCCGGGCACCCCGCGCTGTCCGGCGAAGGTGGCCTTCAGCAGGGCCAGCAGGTCCTCCCGCAGGTCGCCGGTGTCGGGGGTGGGCAGCCGGGTGCGGGCGTAGACCGCCAGCACGTCCAGGATCACCTCGCCCTTGCTCGGGTAACGGCGGTAGACCGCCTGTTTGGACACGCCGCTGCGGGCGGCGATGCCTTCCATGCTCACCCCCCGGTAGCCCTGCTCGGTGATGAGGCTCAGGGCGGCCTGGCGGATGGCGTCGTCGACGGCGGGGTCGCGGGGTCGTCCGGTCATGGACTGCACTCTACTTGACATACGCAACGGTCCGTATTTAAATCTCATACGCAACGGTCCGTATTGAAAGGAGGGGGCATGCGCCCCCGTTCCTCCACCCCTGCACTGCTCACGCTGGCGTTGGGCTACTTCGCGCTGGGGACCGCCTCACTGGCGGTCGTCGGCCTCAGTGGCCCGATCGCTGCCGACCTGAAGGTGCCCGCCGCCACCGTCGGCACCCTGGTCACCGTTTTCGCGCTGGTGTTCGCCCTGGCCGCCCCCGTCGCCGCGATCGCGCTGGGCCGCCTGGACCGCCGCACCGTGCTGCTGGTGGGCCTGGCGCTGATGACGCTGGGCGGCGCCGCCGGCGCGATGGCGCCCGACTTCACCGCCCTGGCCGCCGCGCGGGTGGCCGCTGGGCTGGGCGCGGCCATCTTCGGACCGGCCGCCTCGGCCACCGGCTCGATGATCGTGCCCGCCGAGCAGCGGCCCCGTGCGCTGGCGGTGGTGTTCGGTGGGATGACCGCCGCCACCGTGCTGGGCGTGCCGCTGGCCTCGGCCGCGGGCACCGCGATCGGCTGGCGCGCCACCATGGCCGCCGTGGTCGCTCTGACCCTGGTGGCGGGCGCGCTGCTGGCGGTGCTGCTGCCACCGGTGGCACCGGGCCCGGCCCCCACCGCCCGCGCCTTCGCCGCCGCGCTGCGAACCCGGGGCGCCACTCTGATGATCGCCACCACACTGCTGGTGCTGACCGCCCAATTCACCGTCTACGGCGTCGCCGGGGCCTACCTGGCCGCCCGGTTCGGCGCGGGCCCGGGGCTGGTGTCGCTGACGCTGCTCGTGTTCGGCGCGCTGGGCATGGTCGGCAACGCCGCCGGTTCCCGCGTCTACGCCCGCCTGGGCGGCGGCCGCACCATCGCCGTCGCGCTGGCCGGGCTGACCCTGGCCTTTCTGGCCCTCGCCGGTGCACCCGCCGTACCGGCGGCCGGGGTCGCGGTGTTCGCCTTCTGGGCCGTCTTCAACACCTTGTTCATGGCCCCGCAACAGGCCCGCCTGGTGGAGCTGCTGCCCGAGCAGCGTGGGGTCCTGCTGGCTCTCAACGCCTCGGCCCTGTACTCGGGCATGAGCCTGGGCAGCCTGCTGGGCGCCAATCTGCTGCCCGCCCTGGGCGGCCACTGGCTCCCGGCACTGGCGCTACTGCCGCTGGCCGCGGCCGTCACCGCCCACGCCGCCTCCACCCGTCCGCGCCCGACCCGCCCGGCCACTCCGGTCTCCGCGTCCACTCCGGCCCACTGCTGACCTGCTCTTCCTTTCCGATCCTCCTTTTGTTCGTCACCTCAACCTCACAGGAGAACGCCATGTCCCAGCCCGCCGCCCAGCTCGTGCGCGACTACTTCGAGCAGATCTGGAACCAGGGCCGCACCCAGCTGGCCGACCGGTTCCTGGCCGCGGACCTGATCCAGCACAACCCCAACCTGCCCGACGGCCGCCAGGCGCTGACCGAGTTCATCGACGGGATGCGCGCCCAGCTTCCCGACGCCCGCTTCGAGATCCGCCGCATGGCCGTCGACGGCGACCTGGTGTTCACCCACAGCCTGTTCACCGCCCAGCCCGGCCATTCCGGCATCGCGGTGGTGGACGTCTTTCGCATCACCGACGGCCTGATCGCCGAACACTGGGACCTGCGCGAGGACGTCCCCGCCACCACCGTCAGCGGCCACCCGATCGTCTGACCCGACCAGCACCGAACGTCGAGGTCAACTTCCGTGACCACCCCCACCACCCGCCCACTGCGGGACCAGACCATCCTGATCACCGGCGCCACCGACGGCCTGGGCCGCGCTGTGGCCCACCGCCTGGCCGCCCAGGGCGCCACGCTGATCCTGCACGGCCGCAACCCGGCCAAGGGCCGGCAACTGCTGACCGACCTACGCGACCAGACCGGCAACGACCGGCTCACCTTCGAACTGGCCGACTTCGCCCACCTGGACCAGATCCACGCCCTGGCCGACCGCCTGGCCACGCACGACCGCCTGGACGTGCTCGTCAACAACGCCGGCATCGGCGTGGAGACCGCCCCCCAGCGCAGCGCCGACGGCCTGGAGCTGACCTTCCAGGTCGACTACCTGGCCACCTACATGCTCAGCAGCCTGCTCACCCCGCTCCTGGCCCGCACCGCCGCCCGCTCAGCCACTACCGGCGCCGGCCCGGCGCGGATCGTCAACGTCGCCTCCGCCGGACAGGCGCCCCTGGACTTCGACGACGTGCTGCTGGAACGCCACTGGGACGGGGTGCAGGCTTACTGCCAGGCCAAACTCGCCCAGATCATGCTCACCCTCGACCACGCCGAACTCCTGCGCGACCACGGCGTCACCGTCAATGCCCTGCACCCCGCCTCCTACATGCCCACCAAGATCGTCACCCACCTGTTCACCGTGCAGAGCACCCTGGACGAAGGCGCCACCCACACCGCCCGCCTGATCACCGACCCCGCCCTGGACAAGGTCACCGGCACCTACTTCAACCGCTCCCGCCCCGCCCGCGCCCACCACCAGGTATACGACACCGACGCCCGCGCCCGCCTACGGGAGATCAGCCACCAACTCACCGGCGTGCCCTTCCCATCTGCACCTCTCCCAGCCGCCTGATCCGCAACGCCACACCACCACCACCTGGAACACGACCGTCACTACAGCACGGCGAGGTCGTCGGTCTCCTCCGGCAGTACTGCGGCGAAACGTGGCACCATGCCGTCGCCTCGCGGGGACTCGCCGTTCCACGTGGCCAGAGGAGCGACCCCGGCAGTCCCACGTCCGACAGCGCATGGAGCCCGTCACCAGTGTCAACGCATCGGTAGGTCGGCAAGAGCTCGTGCACCGAGGGAGAGCAAGGGGAGGATCGCGGTGCGGTCCCGGGGAGGCGGCCTTGGCGGAGCACCTCCACCAACCCCTGGCACCGCCCGTCATGAAGCCTGCACAGCCATCTCATCGCCTGGGTCGCCGAGAACTCCCGCTGCCAGGCAAGACGGTGCCCCTGTAGGGATGGGAGGCTTGAATCGTGCGTACCTGGTTCGAGCCCGAAGAGGCCGAGGAGTTCGAGGCCGCCAAGGACCTGCTGATCCGGCGGTGTGTCACCTGGGCGGAGGAGCACGGGCATCCGGTCGACGACCTGCTGCTCTCCGCCGCCGTCGACGCGCGGCACGAGAGCCGTGACGGCCGGCTGGCGTACTGGGACGGTGCGAGCATCAGGTTCTTCCTGCTGCGATACGTGCCGTACAAGGTGACGGCCGTGCGGGAGGAGCTCGACCTCGCTCCGGAGGTGCTCCGCACGTACCTGCGCTATCTCGACGTCACCGGCCTTCGCGACCCGCGCGGCGCCACGTTCGCGGATGCGCAGGAGATCATCGCCGACGCGCGGGCGGAGTACGCGGCCGCGCTTGACGATCCTACGCTGCGGGGGGTGGCGACGTTCTGGGCGCACACGGCTCTCGGCCAGGGCGTCGATCTCACCGTTCCGGGGGCGTTCGAGCGGTTCAAGCGCGATCTCGACGCCGGTCGCGTTCCGTACGACGAGCAGGTGCTCGACAAGATCCTGCAGAACCGCCTCGTGAACGGCGGCATCGGTGAGGAACGCGCCTTCCCCCAGCTGCCTGTGTACCTGCCCCCCGCGTCCGAGCTGATGGAGGCCGCCGCGCGCAGTCAGACCGTCCAGCGTCTCATCACCCTGGCCGATTGGGTGGGCAAGGACGGCCGGGCCCTCACCGACGCGGGCAACCTCCGCATCGCCGACGCTCTTGAGGTGTCGACTCTGCTGGGTACCGGCGAGGACCGGCTGCGCGTCCACAGCGCCGCCGATCTGCCGCAACTCAACCTGCTGCTCGCCTGGGCCAAGAAGATGCGCCTGACCCGCACCAGCAAGGGCCGCCTTCTCCGCGTGGCCAAGGCCGCACCCTTGCTGGGCGACCCGGAGGCGCTGTGGCGGCGCGCGTTCGAGGTGCTGCCGGAGCTGGGCCGGGTGGTCACCGTGCCCGTCGCGACGTGGCGATCCCAGCCTGTCCTGGCCGAGATCTTCGACGAGATCCTGCCGGACGTGCTCAACTCCATGTACGGGCTGGACGAGATGCCGGTGGTCCGGCTCGAAGAGACGGTGTGGCTGGCCTGCCAGGAGTACTTCGATCTCGACCAGGAGGAAGAGCGCCTGCGCGATCTCTGGCGCCGCGAGGCCGACCGGGACCTGAGGCGCATGTTCGAGGTCCTGTCCGACCTCGGGGCCGTGGAGCTCACCCGCGGCCCCACCGACCCTCTTCACGCGAGCGACCTCGACCACGACGACCAGCCCCTGCCGCCGGACGCGGTCGAACGCCTGCGTGCCGCCCTCGCCGAGCCCGACCTCCCGCTGGTCCACCTCACCCCGCTCGGCGTGCGCGGCGTCCGCGACCGCCTCCTCGCCGAGGGCCGCGACGCGCCCCTCGTCGGCGAACTGGCCACCGCTCCACCTGCCGAGCTGCTCGGGGTGCTCGCCCAGCACTATCCGCCGGAGGACGCCGTCGCGGAGCTCCAGGGATGGCTGGCCCGCCCGGGGCAGGACCTCGAGATGTTGCTGCAGGCCGTGCGGGACTGCCCGTTCCGTACGCGGGTGGGGGCCATGCTGCGCGTTCTGGCCGACGTCCTTCCCGAAGGGCGGCTTTTCCATGACCTACGTCACGACCCGGTCCTCGGGCCCGCCGTGTGGACGCAGCTCATCGATGCCGGGAAGATGCAGCCTGAGGCGCTGAGTGAGCGAGAGAACCTGCTGATGGGTGCGGAGAACTTCCTGTCAGTGCTGGAGCTCGCGGGGCCTGAGGGGCTTGTGGAGCAGCTCAAGAGGATGGGGGGCGGGGACGCGTACGAGTTCGTGGAGGCGGTCCTGGCGTCGGGGCACCCCGATGTCGTGGGATTGCGGGAGCTGCGCGAGCTGGTGGCCGAGCCGCTCCGCAAGACCGCCCGCCATCGCCTCCGCCACGTCCCCACCCGGCCGCCGGGAGCTCGGGGCCGCCGGAAGAAGCGCTAAGACTGATCTCGATCCTTGACCTGTGCGCCAGGGACGCTGTGGCTGTTCTCGCCCGCGCAGTACAGCTCCCTGCCCGGCCGCGTGATGCCGATCCCGGCAGGTCGCCGCGAGTCCCGTGCGATGGAGTTCGTTCATCTCCCGCGAGGTTCACCCGGGGTGACCACGCGCGGGGAAGGGACGGGTGCCGGTCAGCGCGGGATGGTGTCGCGGTGGACGGCCAGCCACGCGTCGAACGACTGCGGCCGCGGGTTGAGCTCGCGCAGCAGCTCGAAGTCGATGAGCTGGGCGATGTCGGGGGCGGCCGCGATCAGGTACTGGAGCATGTTGCCGACCTCGCCCGCGCCCGGGAAGCCCGCGGCCCGGATCATGTCGGGGCTGACCGCCTGGTACGTGACGGGCTCGCCGAGCGCCAGGCTCAGCGCGGCGGCGTACTGCGCGCCGGTGAGCACGGCCCCGGCGACGCTCACCCGCCTGCCGGCCATTGGCGAAGAGAGCTGTCGCGCGCTTGAGGATGTCGACGTCCTCGCGCAGCCGCCGGTTCTCCCGCCGCAACGCCTCCAGTTCCTGGCGTTCGCTGCTGGTCAGCCCGTTTCGCTGACCGGCGTCGACCTCGGCCTGGCGGATCTACTGGCGCACCGCGGTCTCGGTCAGATCGAAGTCCTTGGCCACCTGGCCGACCGAGCGGTCACCGCGCTGGCACAGCTCGACGATCTCGGCTTCGAACTCCGGTGTGAACGAGCGGCGAGGACGCGGTTTCTTCTTCCCCGCCTCGCTGTCCGGTGAGCACGTCGTCGTGGTGGGGGCGGGCAACTCGGCGGTCCAGGTCGCCTACGAACTGGCCACCGACTTGGCCACCGGGCGCCGGGTGACGCTGGCCAGCCGGGAGCCGATCCGGGTCGTGGCCCAGCGCCCGCTGGGGCGTGACCTGCACTTCTGGTTCCGCGTGACCGGGTTCGACCGGCTGCCGCTGGCCCACGCCGAGGCCCCGCCCGCCTCGCCGGTGCTCGATGACGGCCGCTTCGACACGGAGAAGGGCCTGGCCTGGCTGAATACGTAGCTGAGAGAGAAGCCTGGCGAACGCTACGCTGAGACTGGGAACCGAGACTTGGGGTCCTGCGGTGGAGGTTTCCCCCGCCGAAGCTTGCCGGCCAGACGGGGGTTCGGGGGAATTGCTCTGGCGCGAAATGGTGCTGGGGAAATCGGTTCAGGATTTCGTGGGTGGGGCGACGGGGGAATTGTTGGAATTCAGTAGGTCGGCCAGACGGTCCAGGCCGCCTCTGATGAGTCGGCCGTATCCGTCGTCGGCCAGGGCGTCGATCCCGGCGCGGGCCTGGTCGAGGTGGTCGCGGGCGCGGTCGAGATCTCCCAGCTTGCGGTAGCACTCGCCCAGGTTCAGGTGCAGGGACGGGTACAGCGCCACCACCGGGAGCGCCACCCCGGCCTGTGCCACCTGTTCGTCGGTGACCTGGTCGGCGGCGGCGAGCGCGCGCAGGTCCCACATCAGCTCCTGGCGCACGTCGTCCTGGACGTCGGCCATCGAGTGGGCGAGAACGCAGACGTGCAGCGGATCGCCCTGCTCGCCGCCGATGTCGTCCCAGATCCGCGCGAACAATTCGCGAGCGGCTTCGGGCCGGCCTTGGTGGTGGTGCAAGTCCACCCCTTGGCCGATCCTGGCCATCGCCGGATCGGCGGTCATCGGTGCTCCTTCACTGTCGCGCGAAACAGCGGTCAGCGTACTTGTCCGGACCGATCAGGACGGCCGCCGAGCCGTGACCGCCACCGTAATTCGGCGAGCTTTCATCCACGCCGGAGACGTTCGAGGTGCGGCAGTTCATCCGCGCGCGGGCGGCCGGGGCAGGTGTCCAGGAGCCGCCATCGGGTGGTGACCCCGTCCGGGCCGTCGAGCGTCCCCCGCGCCAGCGCGGCGTCGATGCGGGCCCGCACGTCGGCCTCGGCCGCCGCCTCGGCCGCGAACAGGACCCGCACCCGGACGACGTCGCCCCGCCGGTCGGCGGTCGTGTGGTGCGCCGCGATCGGGCAGGGCGGCTCGTGCTCCCAGTGCCCGCACAGCGCCACGGTGATCGCCGCGCCGGGGGCGCGCACATCGCCGTCCGCGTCCATGACGATCGTCGCCTCATGGGCGAAACCCGTACGCACCCCTCCATGATTCACGTACGCGTACGCCGGGTCCAGCGCCCGGCGCCGGTCTCACTCGGGCGCGTACTGGGACGCGTACTCCTGCGAGGGCGGGATCGGCGTGATCACGTCCACGAGGACGCCGTTGGGGTCGGCGACGATGAAGTGCCGCTGGCCGAAGTCCTCGTCGCGCAGCGCCAGCTCAGGGGTCAGCCCCTCGCGCCCGACCAGGCGTTCCCACTCGGCGTCGACGTCGGCGACCTCGAAGTTGATCAGCAGCCCCGCGACCGGACGGCGGTAGGCGGCGGGCAGTGTCGGGTGGCGGTGGTCGAGCAGGGCCAGCTCGTACGGTCCGTGGCGCAGGCTCACGTACCAGTCGGCCTCGAAGGTCACCTCATATCCGAACAACCGGACGTAGAAGTCCTTCGACGCGGCCAGATCGGCCGTGCACACCACCGGATACACGCTGCTCAGCTCCATGCGTTCCTCCTCATCAGTTTCACGTACCAACGGTATGTGGGCGTACACTATTTGGGATACCGTCGGTATGTCAAAGGGGACGCAGTGACCAGGACGGAGCAGAAGGAACGCACCCGCCGCACATTGCTCGCCACGGCGCGGCGCTTATTCGCGACCAGGGGCTACGCCGGAGTGGGGCTGGCGGAGATCGTCGGCGAGTCCGGCGTCACCAAAGGCGCTCTCTACCACCACTTCGAGGGCAAGCTCGACCTCTTCCGGGCCGTGCTGGAGCAGGTGCAGCGCGAGGTGGCCGACCGGGTGGCCGCGGCGGCCGACGCCGAGGACGACCCGTGGGCGCAGCTCAAGGCGGGCTGCGCGGCGTTCGTCGCGGCCGGGGCCGATCCCGACGTGCAGCGGATCATGCTGATCGACGGCCCCGCCGTGCTCGGCTGGAACGAGTGGCGGGCGATCGACGAGGCCACCAGCGTCCGGCACCTGACCGAGGCGCTGGCCGCGCTCGTCGCGGCCGGCGCCATCCCGGCCCAGCCGGTCGCGCCGCTGGCCCGCCTGCTGTCCGGGGCGATGAACGAGGCCGCGCTGTGGCTGGCGCAGTCCGCCCCGGACGAGCTGGCCGACACCCAGGCCGCGCTGTCCCGCCTCCTCGACGCCCTACGCGCCTGAAGCGGCCCACCGCCGCCACCGGCAGCTCCCGCTCGCCACGGGCCTGACCGGCCGGGCGGGCGGGGCCGGCCGGGCTCGGGAGGCGGACGGTTGAGCCGGCCGGGCTCGGCGGGGTGGGGCTGGTGGTCGCCGTGGTCGTCCCCGCCGAGCAGTTACGAGCGGAACGTCAGCCCGTCGCGCAGGTCTTGCCGTTGAGTGCGAAGCTCGCCGGCGAGGGCGGCGCGCCGCCGCCGTACGTGGCGGTGAACCCGACCTGGGTCTGCGAGCCGACCCCGATGACCTTGTTCCACTGCTTGTTCACGCCGGCCACCCCCGCACCGGCCTGGGTCCAGTTCGCGGACCAGCCCGAGACGAGACGCACGGCGGCCGCCGCCGGGTAGTCGACCGTCAGCGTCCACCCGTCGACCGGGGCCGTGCCGGTGTTGCGCACGACGAGCTCGGCGTCCAGCCGCGGCCCTCCCGTCGTGGCCCGGTACGTCACCGTGCACGGCGCGCCCGACGACGGGGTGGGCGACGGCAGCCCCTCCCTGGCCAGCGCGGACAGCGGGTCGGACGGCACGCTGACATTGCCGCCCGCGTCCTTGGCGACCACGACGTACGTGTAACGCTGCCCGACGACCAGGCCGGGTTCGGCGAAGTTCAGGCTCGGCGGAAGGACCGTGCCGACCCTGCTGTACGCCGTCGCCGTCTCCCGGTACACGTCGTACGCCGTCACCGCCACGTTGTCGGTCGACGGCTGCCAGCAGAACGTGACGCCCGGGTAGTCCTGCAGGCAGGCGTCGCGCAGCCCGGTGGGCCTGGACGGGGGCACGTGGTCGCCGGGCAGCGGGGTCGGCGAGCTGGTCGGGGTCATCCCGAGCGTCGCCGGCACCGTGATCAGGGCGGACGGCGGGCTGAGGTGCCCCGCCAGGTCCCTGGCCACGACGTACATCGTGTAGAGGCGGTTCAGCTCGCCGGAGAAGCCGCCGATCGTGCTGGTCGTGCTGCTGGCGAGGACGAATCCGTCCGGGTCCAGGCGGTACAGGTCGTACCCGGCGACGCCCGTGTCGTCGGAGGAGGCTGCCCAGCAGATGGACGCGTAGCCGGTCGGGTCGGCGGCGAACGGCACCGGGCACGGCCGCAGCCCGCCGGGACGGGTCGGCGGCGCGTCGTCGGCCGCCCCGGAGACAGCCGCGACAGCCGCCCCGGAGACAGCAGCCGCCGGGACGGCCGCGTGCGCGACGTCGTGCGCCGCCGGGACGGAGGCCAGAGCGGTCCTCCCGGTGGGGCCGATCGCCGGCGCGGCGAGGAACAACGCCAGAGTGAGGAATCCGAGGGTGAGGCCAACCGCTCCCAAGGATCGTCTGCCAGGCCGCATAGGGCCCCCTTCTGATCGAGCCTGCACCCCCTCGCAGTGATCGTGAACGAGTTCTCATGTTCCGTAAAGCCGGGAATCCGCCGGGCCGGACCGGCCGTGTTACCTTTTCCCGCCGCCACTCGTCATGGGGGTGAGGACCGAGAACGAACGGTCGTCAGACCCACGAGTGAATCGAGAGCAGGATGCTGACCGCCATCATGTACACCACGGTCTACGTCACCGACCAGGACCGCGCGCTGGAGTTCTACACCGCCGGGCTCGGCCTGGACAAGCGCATCGACGTCCGGGGGCCCGACGGCCGTTTCCTCACCGTCGGCGTGCCCGGCAGCCCGGTCCAGATCCTCCTGTGGTCCTGTGCGCCGGCCGCCGGGCAGCCGGGCGTCGCGGGCGGGAACGGCGCGCCGGGCCCGCTGATCCTGGAGTCCGACGACCTGCGCAAGGACTTCGAGGTCATGCGCGGGCGGGGCGTCACCTTCGAGGAGTCCGAGCCCGTGGACTACCCGTTCGGCGTCCGCGCCGAGGCGGTGGACCCGGACGGCAACCGGATCTCCCTGCGTCAGCAGCGCAGGCCGTGACCGTGCACCCGTCCGGCCCGGTGGCCGAGGCGTTCGAGGCCCAGCGCGACCGGCTGCGCGCCGTCGCGTACCGCGTGTTGGGCTCGCACGCCGACGCCGAGGACGTGGTACAGGAAGCCTGGATGCGGCTGGTCCGCCAGGACGTGTCGGCCATCGGCAACCTGGCGGGCTGGCTGACCACCGTGGTCGGCCGCATCAGCCTGGACCTGCTGCGATCCCGCCGGACCCATCCCGAGACGGCGTACGGACAGGAGTTCACGGACCTCCTGGTGACGCCCGACGACGAGCCCACGCCGGACGAGCAGGCGGCGCTGGCCGACTCGGTCGGGCTCGCCCTCCTCGTGGTGCTCGACTCGCTCACCCCGAGCGAGCGGCTGGCGTTCGTCCTGCACGACCTGTTCGCGGTCCCGTTCCAGGACATCGGCCACATCCTGGGCAGGTCCGCCGACGCCGCCAAGATGATCGCCAGCCGCGCCCGCCGCAAGGTCCGGTCCACGGACCGGGCGGCGGGCCCCGGCCGCGAGCACCGGGAGGCCGTGGACGCCTTCCGCGCCGCCGCGCTCGGCGGCGACTTCGAGGCGCTCCTGCGGGTCCTCGACCCGGACGTGAAGCTGACCGTGGACACCCCCGGCGGCGTGGTCGTCACCCTCGGCGCCACCGCCGTCGCCGCCGGAGCCCGCATGTTCTCCGGCGAGGTCGCCGGGCAGCGGCCCGTGCTGGTGGACGGGCTGCCCGGCCACCTGTCCTGGCGCGCCGACGGGACCCCGCTGTCCGCCATCGCCTTCACCGTCACCGGCGGCCGGATCACCGGCATCCACATCGTCGTCGACCCGGCCAAGCTCGCCGCGCTCGACGACCAGCCCACCCCGGCCTGAGCCGAGGCCGGGGCGGGCTGACCCGGGCCCGGTAAGGCGTGCCGGGTCGGCCGGCCGGTGTCGCCGATGTCGCGTCTGGACCGGTTGAAAGGCGGCCCCTACCATGGGCGCGTGCGGCTGAACGTCCTCGGGCCCATGGAACTCGTCGTGGCCGGGCAGGCCGTACCGGTCGGGCCGCCCAAGCAGCGGGCCCTGCTCGCCCTGCTCGCGATGCACGCCGGTCGCGTGCTCCCCGCCGACCTGCTGGCCGACCGGCTGTGGGCCGGCGACCCGCCGCCGAGCGTCCAGGGCAGCCTGCAGGTGTACGTCTCCAACCTGCGCCGCCGGCTGGAGCCCGACCGGCGGCCGGGCGCGACCCCGGCCGTCCTGGTCAGCGCCGCCGACGGCTACGGCCTGATGACCGGCGGACTCGTCCTCGACACGACGGACTTCGGCACGCTCGTGTCGGCCGGCTCCGCCCACCTGGCCGCGGGACGGCACGAGCAGGCGGCGGCCGACCTCGCCGAGGCGCTCGGCCTGTGGCGCGGCGACCCGTACGCGGACGTGCGCGCCCAGGAGTGGGCGCAACCGGAGATCGGCCGCCTGGAGCAGGTACGGCTGGACGCGGTGGAGGCGCTGGCCGCGGCCCTGCTGGACCTGGGCCGCCACACGGACGTGGTCGCGCGGCTGGACCCGTTCGTCCGCGAGCACCCGCTGCGCGAGCGGGCCTGGGAGCTGCTGGTGCTGGCCCACTACCGCGCCGGCCGGCAGGCGGCGGCCCTGGAATGCCTGCGCGGGGTGCGCGACGTGCTCGCCGGGGAACTGGGCATCGACCCGGGTCCGCGGCTGCGCGAGCTCGAAGCCGCGGTGCTGCGCCAGGACGCCGCGCTGTTACCGTCCGGCCGTCCCGCCACCCCGCCGCAGTCCCTGCTGCCCACCCCGCACCCCAAGCCGCCGCTGACGCCGGTGCGCGCGGCGGCGCCCGGCGCCGGCGAGCCCGCGCCGGACCAGCCGGTGTTCGTCGGCCGGGAGAGCGCGCTCGCGTTCCTGACCGAGGCGGCCAGGGCGGCGTCCGCCGCCGGGCAGGTCGTGCTGGTGGACGGCGAGCCGGGCGTCGGCAAGACGAGCCTGCTGCGGCGGTTCCGCGCGACCGTCGGTGTGCCGGTCGGCTGGGGGGCGAGCCCCGACCACGAGACCGCGCCCGCGCTGTGGCCCTGGGAACGCGTCCTGCGCGACCTCGCCGCCGCGGCCCCGCAGGCCTCCCTGCCCGGCGAGGTCGGCACGTTCCTGTCGGGCGGTCCGCAGGCGGTCCCGGCGTCCGACGCGCAGGGGGCGCGGCTGCGGTTCTTCGAGGCCGTCGGCACGTTCCTGGCCGCGGTCGGCCCGGCGGTCGTCGTGCTGGAGGACCTGCACGCGGCCGACGACGCCACGCTGCGGCTGCTGGTCCACGTGGCCGCCACCGCCCGGCCGGGCCTGCTGCTGGTGGCGACGTTCCGGCGGCACGAGGCGTCGGCGCTCACCGCCACGCTGTCGGCGCTGTCCCGGCTCGGCGCGCGCCGGCTCGGGCTGGACGGGCTGGCCACCGAGGAGGTCCGCGCGCTGGTCAAGGAGCTGTCCGGCCGCGATCCGGGCGGCCACGGGGCCGAGGAGCTGCGCCGGCGCACCGCCGGGAACCCGTTCTTCCTCGCCGAGCTGGCCCGGGCGGGCGACGGGCTGCCGCAGGGCGTCCTGGACGTCGTGCTGCACCGGGTGGCGGGCCTGGGGGAGGAGGCGTCCCGCGTGCTGGAGCTGGCCGCCGTGATGGGCGACGAGTTCGAGGCGGTCGTCCTGGCCCGGGTCGCCGGCGGCACGGTCGGCGACCTGCTGCCGTCGCTCGACGCGGCGCTCGGCGCGGGGCTGGTCCGGGAGTCGTCGTACCGGCTGGGCGGCTACGAGTTCGCGCACGCCCTGGTCACCGACGCGTTGTTGTCGCGCCGGTCGCGGCTGTGGCGGGCGCGGGTCCACGAGCAGGTGGCGGCCGCCCTCACCGCCGTGCACGGCGACCGCGGCGACCGCGGCGACCACGGCGACCGCGATGACCGCGCGGCGGTGATCGCGCGGCACTGGCTGGCGGCGGCGGAGCTGGGCGCGGAGCCCGCCCGCATGGCGATGGACTACGCGGCCCGCGCGGCACGGGCGGCCCAGCGACGGCACGCGCCCGACGACGCGGCCGTGTCCTGGCAGGAGGCGCTGGCGGCCGCCGAGCCGGCCGGCGCGAGCGCGGCCGAGCGGTTCGAGCTGGCCGTCGGGCTGGCGGAGAGCCGCTACGCCGCCGGCCGGTTCGACGAGGGGTACGAGGCGGTCGAGCAGGCGCTCGCCATGGCCGGCGACGACCTGGACAAGGCCGTCAGAGCCGCCGACATCGCGATGGGCCACGGCATCTGGGTGCCCTTCCGGTACGGCGTCGACGTGGCCGCCGTACGCGACGCGGCGGACCGGGCCGCGCGCGAGTTGCCGCCGTCCACCCCGGCTTGGGCGACGGCGCAGGCCGTCAGGGCCGTCGTGCTCGCCCAGACCGGCCGCGAGGACGAGGTCGGCGCGGTCTCCTCGCGGGCCGTGACGACGGCCGAGCGCCTGGACGACCCCGCCCTGCTGCGGCGCGTCCTGCACCTGCGGCTCATCGCGCTGCAGGGACAGGACTTCGTCGAGCAGCGCGCCGGGACCGCCCGCCGCCTGCTGGCCGAGCCGGACCTGTCGCCCCAGCTCAGGGTGATCGCGCAGCTGCACCTCGTCGGCCATCACGTGGAGCACGGCAGGGTGGCGCAGGCCCGCGACCTGCTGGCGGAGATCGGCACGCTGCTGCGCGACCTGCACAATCCCACGCTGGCGCTGCAGGCCGCGGTGGCGCACGTGGGGCTCGACCTGTTCCAGGGCGTCCCCGACCCGGCCCGGCACTTCGAGCCCGTCAGGGCGATGTTGTCGTTCGCCGACCTGGCCTACTTCGAGCTCAGCATGCTCGGCGGACGGGCCGAGACGATCATCCAGGAGGACCGCCTGGGCGAGGAGGCGGCCTGGATCGAGGAGATGGCCCGGCACACCGGCCTGGCGGGGCCCGCCTACGCCCTGGCGTACGCGCTGGCGGAGCTGGGCGAGCCCGAGCGCGCCCGGCGGATCCTGCGCGAGACGCCCATGCCGCCGCGCGACTACCACTGGGCGATGGCCGCCATGTGCCGGCTGCACGCGGCGATCCGGCTCGGCGAGGCGGACGTCGTCCGGGAGGTCTACGACGCGTTCCGCCCGTTCGCCGGGCTGCTGCACGTGAACGGCGCGTGCACCACCGTCGACGGCGCGTACGACGGCCACCTGGGCGAGGCGCTGCTGGCGCTCGGTGACCGCGAGGGGGCCCGGGTCCACCTGAGCGAGGCGGTGCGCCAGCTGGAGCGGGCGGGTGCGGCCTACTGGCTGACAAGGGCCCGCCAAGCGCTCGCCAAGTGCACGTAGAGGCCCGGCGCGCACGCTGTTCCCGACACGTGAGGGAACAGACTGATGATCACACCAGAACACCTGACCGGCTTCCTGATGATGCACGCCGGTTTCCGCGCCGAGTTCGGCCGCCTGGCCGAGGCGTGCGGCGACCCGCGTGACGACGCGCACGAGGAGCTGCTGGCCGAGCAGCTCGCGCTCGTCCTGGACATGCTGCACGCCCACCACTCGCACGAGGACGCCACCCTGTGGCCCAAGCTCACCGGCCGCGCCCCGCAGGCGGCGGACGCGCTGGCCGAGCTGGAGTCCGAGCACTCCCTGCTCGACCCGCTGATCGAGGCCGCCGCCGACCGCGGGGCGCCCCTGGCCGGGCGCGCGCCCGTCCTGCGGCGGCTGCACGAGCTCGTCAACGAGCACCTCGACCACGAGGAGCGGGTCGCCGTGCCGCTCATGCTCGCCCACCTCACCCCCGCCGACGTCGAGGCCGACCGGCGCCAGGCGATGGACGACTTCGGCCGCCGCCGGGTCCCCGTCATCCTCGGCTGGCTCGCCTCCAGCGCCGACGCCCGCCTGCTCGCGGCGTCGTACGCGGACCTGCCGGTCGTGGCCCGGCTGATGTTCCGCCTGTTCTGGTGGCCGGCCTACCGGCGGCGTTTCACCCGCCTGTACGGCACCACCCCCGCCGACCTGATCCTGGAGCCGTGATGACCGCATCCGCGCCGACCGTCTCGCCGCGCAGGGCGGCCGAGGTCTTCGGCCGCGCCCTGGTCTGCGAGTACGCCTCGCTCACCCGCGACGGCCGCCCCGTCACCTGGCCCGTCACGCCGTACGCCGGCGCGGGCGGCACGCTCGACGTCAGCACCGGGCTCACCTACCCGGACAAGGCCGAGCGCGCCCGCCGGGACCCGCGCGTCGCGCTGCTGTGCTCCGGCGCGGAGGGCGGGCCGGACCGGGCGCCCGTCGTCCTGGTGCAGGGCCGGGCGACCGTGCGCGACGCGGACCTGCAGGCCGGCACCGACCGGTACGTCCGCGAGTCGCTGGCCAAGACCGGCGCCGGGTTCGCCGGGATGCCGTGGTTCCTGGTGAGACGGCTGGGCTGGTACTTCGCCCGCATCTGGGTGGAGGTCACCCCCGAGCGGATCGTCTGGTGGCCCGAGGGCGACCTGTCCAGGACGCCCGAGATCTGGACGGGCCCCGCGGACGTCGCCGCGCCCGCCTCCGATCCCGCCCCCACCGGCCCCCGGCTGCCGAGCCGGTCGGCCCCGCCGGCGGACTGGCGGCCGTTCGCCGGCCGCGCCGCCCGCCTGGGCGAGCCCGTCGTCACCATGGTGGCCGACGGCATGCCGCTGGCCGTGCCCACCCGCTCGGCCGTACGCACCGAGGCGGGCTTCGACCTGCGGCTGCCCGCGGGCGTCCAGGCGGCCGACGGGCCGGTGTGCCTGACCTTCCACCGGCACGGCCCGGCCATGGAGTGGCAGGAGAACGTCGTGCTGGTCGGGCGGGCCACCGGCGCGGGCGACCGGCTGAGCGTGCGGGTCGAGCGGGCGCTCAACGACTGGAGCCTCGCGGGGAGCCGCCGGGAGCGCAGCCGTTCGTTCCTCGGCCAGGGCAGGCTGCTGCGGAAGCGGCTGGAGGCCGAGGCCGCCCGCCGTGGCCAGCCCGTTCCCCGCGTCCGCCGTCCGCGTGACTGACGCCGCCCGCCGGTCCCCGGCCCGCGGCGTCCCTACGGGGTGAGGATGCTGATGCCCAGCATGCGGGCGCCCGTCTCGGTGCGCGGGCGATGCGTGCTGCCCGGCGCGAACACGACGTAGCTGCCCGGCCCGAGCCGGTGCCCCCGGTCGATGAACTCGCCCGAGATCACGTAGTAGCGTTCCTCGCCGTCGTGCACGTCCACCTCGGGCCATTCGGTGCCCGGGGCGAAGTCGTACATCCAGCCGCGGGCCCGGTCGGTGGCGGGCAGCCGCCGCCGGACGATCCCGGGGACGACCTCGACGGCTTCCACCTCGTCGACGTGCAGGATCTGGACGTCGTTCGCGTCTTGCGTCATGACCCCATCGTCGCGGCGGACGCCGTCCCCCGCCCAGTGTCTGGATTGACGTGTGGCGGTACTTTCCTGCCATGACCGTTCACCGAGTGGTGGCGCTGGTCCTGCCGCCGCAGTCCACGTTCGAGCTGGCGTGCGCGGCGGAGGTCTTCGGCGTGCGCCGGCCGGGGCTGCCCGCCCGCTACTCGTTCCAGGTGTGCGCCGAACGTCCGGGCGCCGTGCCGACCCTGGCCGGGTACGACATGGCGGTCGGCGCGGGCCTGTCCGCGCTGGAGGCCGCCGACACGGTGGTGATCCCCGGATGGCACCGCCGCGACGACCCGGCGCCGCCCGCCGCGATCGACGCGATCCGGCGGGCCCACCGGCGAGGCGCCCGGATCGTCGCGATCTGCTCGGGAACCTTCCTGCTCGCCGGGACCGGACTGCTCGATCACCGCAGGGCGACCACCCACTGGCGGCTCGCCTCCGAGCTCGCCGACCGCTTTCCCGACGTACAGGTGGAACCCGACACGCTGTACATCGACCTGGGCGACCTCGCCACCAGCGCCGGCACCGCCGCCGGCATCGACCTGTGCCTGCACCTGGCCCGCGCCGACCACGGCGCGGCCTACGCCGCGCACATCGCCCGCCACATGGTCATGCCGCCGCACCGCGAGGGCGGCCAGCTCCAGTACAGCACCGCGCCCGTCACGGACCGCCGGCCGGAGTCGCTCGCGCCGCTCCTCGACTGGGCCGCCGAACGCCTGGACGAGCCCCTCACCCTCGACGACCTCGCCGCACGGGCCGGGGTCTCCCCGCGGACCCTCGCCCGCAGGTTCGCCGGCCAGCTCGGCGTCAGCCCCGGCCGATGGCTGCTCCAGCAGCGCGTCACGGCGGCGCGGGCCCTGCTGGAGGAGACCGACCTCCCCGTGGAGGCGATCGCGGCCAGGGTCGGCCTGTCCTCGGCCGCCAACCTGCGCAGACGTTTCCACTCCTTGGTGCACACCACGCCCGCCGCCTACCGCCGCTCGTTCGGCGATCACGACGGCGGCGCCTCCTCGCGACCGTCCGCCGTGACCGTCAGGGGCGGGGCTCGTCCTCCCACGCCACCGGCGTGACCTCGCCGGTCTCCCGGTCCGAGCGCAGGATCGCGTAGGCGACCGAGTCGTACAGGCGTCCGTCGCGTCCCGGCCAGGCCCGGCGGTGGTGCGCCTCCTTCACGAAGAAGGTGCGTTCGTCCGCGTCGTCGTGGTGACCGTCGGCGGCCCGCCGCCGGACGGCCTCGGCCTCCGGCCGTCCGACGTGGAAGGGCCAGTCCTCGCCGGTCAGGAAGGCGACCAGGTCGTCGACATCGTCAGGGACGAACCTGATGAACGCTGCTGTCATGATCCAGCCTTCCACCAGATCCCCGCGACCGGCCGGATCACCGGCTGCGCGCCTGATCGGTGACGCGGTCGACGGCCTGGACGGCGACGCCGGGCTCGTCCACGTAGATGTAGTGCTCGCTGCCCGCGGCCGTGCTCAGTGTGCTGCGGCCGGACAGCGCCAGCCACTTGCGCTGGCCCGCCGCCCACGCCCGCTCCAGGCGCGGCCCGTACTCGGGCAGGGCCTCCAGATACGGCTTGCCGTGCCGGACGACCTCGACCGGGATGTCACCGGCGGAGCGGACCGGGCCGTCGGGGATGACCAGCTTCTCCGGGTTCTGCCCCTGGAAGATCGCCAGGTTCTGCGCGCGCAGCTCGGCGGCCGGGCCCTCGGCGGACTTCGGGATCGCCTTCTCGATGTCGTTCATCATGGTGGGCGGGGTGGCGTCCAGCAGGACCAGGCCCTTGACCCTGTCCTGGTGGTCGGGGGCGTACCGGGCGGCGATCAGCCCGCCCAGCGAGTGACCGGCCAGGACGACCGGGGCCTTCCCGGCGACGCGGTCGAGCACGCCGGTCAGGATCCGGCCGCTGGCGGCGAGGTCCTGCGGACCGTCCGGCTGGTCGCTCTTGCCCGCGCCGAGCCGGTCGTAGGAGCAGACCCGGTGCTTGCCGCTCAACGTCTTCTGCAGGGACGCCATCTTGTCCAGCCCGTCGCCGCCGCCGTGCATCAGGACGACGACCGGGCCGCCCTCGACCGGCTCGCCCGAGCAGGACACGTTCACCGACCGTCCCGCCACGGTGATCTTCTCGGTGCCGGAGATCGCCGCGGCCGCGGCCGTCGGCGCCGAGGACGCGGAGGACGCGGAGGACGCAGAGGGCGTGGAGGCGGCGAAGGGGTCCCAGTTCTCCATCGCGTCGCCGTCGCAGCCGGCCACCCCCGCGCCGAGACCGACGCAGCACAGCACGGCCGCGACGGGTGTCCTGATCTTGGCGAGCATGAGGTCCTCCAGTGAGCCGGCCGCCGCGGAGGCGATGCGCACGGCGGGGGTACGAACGGGAAAAGGCCGGCGGAACGCCGCGGCCGCCCCGCAACGTTACGGACCGTGCGGTGCCGGGATCGTCACCGCACGGTGGACATTCCGCGGTAGCTCGCACGGGGGACAAAGCAGGCTTATCGGCGCCCGCACGCCCGTGGTGCCGCTACGCTCGCCCGGTGATCGATCTGCGGCGGGCCACGGAGGTGTGGCGACGGTGCGACGTCGTGGTCCGGGATCTGCCGTTCGGGCTGCTGGTGGCCGTCGCGTCGCTCCTGCCGGGCCTCCACGACAAGGGCACGCAGGTGGGCGACCTGCCCGCCCGTCCCTTCGACGGGGTGGCCCTGGTGGCGATCGCCCTGGAGTGCCTGCCGCTCGCCGTCCGGCGGCGGTGGCCGGCGGTGTGCCTCGTGCTGGTGTCGCTCGGCTTCGCCCTCGACCAGCTGCGCGCCTACCACCTGTTCGCGAGCAACGTGCTGCCCGTCGCGCTCATCAGCGCGGGCGCCCATCTGGAGCGTTTCCGGCGCGCCACCGTGGTCCTCCTGTCGCTGGCGTACGTGCCGCTGGCCCTCGCGCTCGACCGGCTCGGCGCGGACGAGCGGGTCGAGGGGTACGTGGTGTTCTACCTGGCGCTGGCCCTCACCTGGGGCATCGGGGCCTGGCTGCGTTCGACCCGGGCCGCCGAGGAGGAACGCCGCCGCCACGTCGCCGAGGCCACCCGCGCCGCCGAACGCACCCGGATCGCCCGCGAGCTGCACGACGTCGTGACGCACCACGTGACGGCGATGGTGGTGCAGGCCGAGGCCGCCCGCTACCTGACCGCCGTCCCGGAACGGCTCGACGCGACGCTGAACGCCGTCACCGACACCGGCCGCCGGGCCATCGCCGACCTGCGGCACATGCTCGACCTGCTCAAGGCCGATCACGACCCCGACGGCCTGCCGTCCGCCGCCGACCTGCACACCCTCGTGGAGCGGACCCGCCGGGCGGGGCAGCCGGTGGAGTTCGCCGAGGAGGGCAGCCGGGCGGAACCGGCGGGCAGCGCCGAGTTCGTCGCCTACAGGGTCGTCCAGGAGGCCCTGACGAACGCCCTGAAACACGCCCACGGCAGCCCGACCGCGGTCCGGGTGCGCCACGGCGAGAAGGAGATCAGCGTGGTGGTCAGCACCCACGGGCCCGGCTCGCGGGCCGCCGCTCCCGGCGGGAGCGGGCGGGGCCTGGCCGGGCTCCGCGAGCGGGTGGACGCCCTCGGCGGCGAGTTCAGCGCCGGCCGGCAGGAGGGCGGCGCCTTCGTGGTGCGGGCCCGCGTCCCCGCGGGCGGCCCGTCGTGAGCGCGCCGATCCGGGTCCTGGTCTGCGACGACCAGGCGCTGATCCGCACCGGCTTCGCGACGATCATCGACGCCCAGCCGGACCTGGAGGTCGTGGGGGAGTGCGGCGACGGCCGCGCCGCGGTGGACCTCGCCCGCCGGCTGAGGCCCGACCTCGTCGTCATGGACGTGCGCATGCCGGTGCTCGGCGGCATCGAGGCCACCCGGCTGCTGGCCGGCGCGGGGGTCGACGACCCGGTCAAGGTGCTCGTGGTGACCACGTTCAACCTCGACGAGTACGTCTACGAGGCGCTGCGCGCGGGGGCCAGCGGCTTCCTGCTCAAGGACGCCCCGCCGGCGCAGCTCCTGCACGGCATCCGCACCGTCGCCTCGGGCGCCGCGCTGCTGGCCCCCGAGGTGACGCGCCGGCTGGTCGGCCGGTACGCGGCCCGCATCCGTCCGGCCGAGCCGCCGTCCGGGGAGACCGCGCTGACCCCGCGCGAGCTGGAGGTGCTGCGCCTGATCGCCGACGGCCGGTCCAACAGCGAGATCGCCGCCACGCTGGTGATCAGCCACGAGACCGTCAAGACGTACGTGTCACGCATCCTGGCCAAACTCGGCCTGCGGGACCGCGTGCAGGCGGTGGTCTACGCCTACCGCCGGGGCCTGGCGACCTGACGCCTCACAGCGGGGCGGAGTCGAGGGGGATCGGGCGGAACATCTCCGGCTCGTCCTCGGGGGTCAGGGCCGTCGGGCCGAAGATCCAGTCGACGAACGAGTAGTCATGGACGTCGCGCTCCCGCAGCAGGGCGTTGCGCTGCAGTCTCCGGACGCCCTCCAGGTGCCACAAGGCGCCCCACTCCCGGGCCGTGCCGACCACCCGGCGGCAGTGCTCGGGCCGTACCGCCTCGTAGGCGGCCAGCGCCCGGCCCCAGTCCACGACCGGTCCACCCGCGGCGCGCTGGGCGGCGACGTGCTCACCGAGCACCCAGCCGTCCTCGATCGCCATGATCGCGCCCTGCGCCATGTACTGCAGCGGCGGGTGCGCGGCGTCGCCGAGCAGCGCGATCCGCCCCGTGACCCAGGTCATGATCGGGTCGCGGTCGAACATCCGCCACCACCGGTCGCGCCACATCAGCGGCAGGCCCCGCTGGACCTGGTCACAGGTCCCCGCGAACGCCGCGTCCAGCTCGTCGGGGGTGCCCCAGTCGTCCTGGCCGGCCAGCGCCTTCGGCGACTCGAACACGGCGACCTGGTTGAACGTCTCCGCGCCCCGCAGCGGGTACTGCACGAAGTGGCAGCGCGGCCCGACGTACACGACGACGTCCTTGTCCTGGACGTCGTTGCCGGCGACCTGCTCGAACGGCACCGCGCAGCGGTAGGCGACATATCCGGAGTTCACCGGCTCGTCCTGGACCAGCAGTTCGCGGGCGATCGAGTGCAGGCCGTCGGCGGCGATCACCACGTCCGCCTCGTCCACGACGCCGTCGGCGAACCGCACGCGGGCGCCGCCGCCGACGTTCTCGTACCACGTGCAGCGGGCGTCGGTGAGCAGCTCGACGCCCGCCCGCTCGCAGGCGCGCAGCAGGATGCCGTGCAGGTCGCTGCGGTGGATCACCAGGTAGGGGTGGCCGTAGCGGCGTTCGACGTCGCGCAGGTCGAGCCGGGTCAGCTCGGTGGCGTCCAGGGCGTCCTTCATGACCATGGTCTCGGGCAGCACGCCGAGCGCGGACGCCTCGGCCAGCAGGCCGTAACGGTCCAGGATGCGGGTGCAGTTCGGGGCGAGCTGCAGGCCCGCGCCGACCTCGCCGAACGCCGAGGCCTGCTCGTACACCCGGACCCGCAGGCCCTGGCGGACCAGGGCGAGGGCGGCGGACAGACCGCCGATGCCGCCCCCGACGACGATCACGTCGGCACGGGTGGAGGGGAGGGTGTCCATAGGATCTTCCTTCTCGTCACAGCCACGGAGTTCTCGTCACAGCCACGGAGTTCTCGTCACAGCCACGGAGGCAGGGTCGGCAGGCGTCCGCCGCCGGCGGCGGTCACTCCGCCCGCCGGGCGTCCGGCCAGGTAGGCGGTCACGTCGGGCAGCGACCCCTCGACGTCGGGCACCGCGCCGGGGCCGCGCTTGGCGCGGATGTCCTCCCGAAGCTCCCGCAGGAACCCGTCGGGAAGGTCGGCGAAGGTGAGCCCGGTGGCCAGGTCCACGGCGTGCACCATGACCTCCCGGCTGCGCATCCAGGGGATCTCGCTCGCCGGCACGGTCCGTCCCTGCGCGGTCACCACCTCGGTCCGCCACGCCTCCTCGGGCAGCGCCGCCATGGCGCTGGCCAGGGTCGCGCCCGACTCGGTGAACCATCGGGCCAGCTCGCCGGCGTCCAGCAGGGAGCCGCGCTCGATCCCGGCGGCGCGCGCCTGCGGGGAGGCGTACATCGGGGTCGGCTCGCCGGTGCGCGCCCAGCGGACCAGGTTGCCGATCGCCTCGGCGTTCGCCGCCAGGTGCGCCACGACGTGCCTGCGCGTCCAGCCGGGCAGGGCCGACGCGGCGTCGTACTCCCGCTCGGACAGACCGGCGATCGCCGACGCGCACAGGCCGGTCCCCGTCTCGACCCACGCGAGCGTGGTGGCGAGGTCGCGCGCCATCACGCGCCCTCGCCGACGACGCGGTTCTCCAGCCTGCCCAGCCCCTCGATCTCGGTCACGACGAGCTCGCCGCCGCGCAGGAAGACCGGCGGCTTGCGCGCGTGGCCGACGCCGCCCGGCGTGCCGGTCGCGATCACGTCGCTCGGGTTGAGCCGGACCATCGTCGAGACGTAGCGGACCAGGTGGACCGGGTCGAAGAGCAGGTCGCCGGTGTTGTCCGACTGCATCACCCGGCCGTCGACCTCGCAGCGGACGTCGAGCGCCGGCCGCGGGCCGGTCTCGTCCGCGGTGACCAGGAACGGGCCGATCGGGGTGGTGGAGTCCCAGTTCTTGCCCTGCAGCCACTCCCGGGTCCGGAACTGCCAGTCCCGGCAGGTGACGTCGTTGAGCACGGTGAACCCCGCGATCGCGGCGACCGCCTGCTCCTCGTCCGCCCGCCGCACCGGCCGGCCGATGACCACGGCCAGCTCGGCCTCCCAGTCGAACTGGTCGGTCTCCGCCGGACGCCGGATGTCGTCCGCGGCGCCGATCAGGGTGTCGGCGAACTTGGCGAAGAGCGTCGGGTACTCGGGCAGGTCGCGGCCCATCTCCTTGATGTGGTTCTGGTAGTTCAGCCCCACGCAGACGACCTTGCTCGGCCGCGGCACGACCGGGGCGAGGTCGGCGCCGGCGAGCGGGTGGCGCGGGCCGTCGGCCGCCGCGGCGCCCTCCAGGCCGCCGGGCGCGGCGAGCACCGCGCCGACGTCGGCCCGGCCCACTTCGACGAGCTCGTCGCCCTCGACGCGGACGGCGGCGGTGCGGTGGTCGTCCAGACGGACGGTGGCGAGCTTCATCGGCTGTTCACCTCGGTGTGGCTGCGGTACAGGCCGAGCCTGGTGAAGATCGGGGCGTCGCTGAACTGGAACAGGTCGAGCGCGCCGGAGTCGGAGTCGGAGGCCGACGCCTCCGAGCGGATCGACAGCGGCTGCCAGGACGGCACGACGAACAGGTCGCCGCGGCTCACCCGCCACGACCGGTCGCCGACGGTGACCTGGCCGGACCCGTCGAAGACCTGGTAGACCGACGAGCCGGTCTCCCGGTACGGCGCGGTCTCCACCCCCGTCGTGATCCGGTGGAACTGCGCCCGGATCGTCGGCAGCACGTCGCCGGCGGTCGTCGGGTCGATGTAGCGGACCAGGGCGTGGCCTGGCTCGATCGGGCCCGCGTGCCCCTCCCGCTCCAGCGCGAGCTGGTCGGTCAGCGCGGCGTCGGTGTCGGTCCAGCGGTAGCGGAGCAACGGCGTGCCCTCGTGCCGGCGGAGCTGGGAGACCGGGGCCAGGCCGGGGTGTCCCCAGAGCCGCTCGGCGCGCGAACGGTCGGGGGTGGCGTGCTCCTCCTCGGTGAGGGTGTCCCGGCCGAAGTCGAAGAACTGCGCCTCGACGCCGTACTGGAACGGGATGTCGAGCCCGTCGATCCAGGCCATGGGGGTGTCGGCCGCGTTGTGGTGGGCGTGCCAGTGCAGGCCCGGCTGGGGGAGGAAGTCGCCGCGGCGCATCGGCACCGGGTCGCGCTCGACCACGGTCCACACGCCCTCGCCCTCGACGACGAAGCGGAAGGCGTTCTGGCTGTGCCGGTGCTCGGGGGCGTTCTCGCCCGGCATCAGGTACTGGATCGCGGCCCACAGGGTCGGCGTCGCGTACGGCTTGCCGCCCAGGCCGGGGTTGGCCAGCGCGATCGCCCGGCGCTCGCCGCCGCGCCCGACCGGGACCAGTTCACCGGCACGGCCGGCGAGGTCGAGCAGCGTGCCCCACTCCCACCGGTGCGGCTGCGCGCTGGAGCGCGGGTGCGGCGGCATCAGGTCGCCGATCTCCGTCCACAACGGGACGAGCAGCGCCTTCTCGAAACCTCGGTAGAGGTCCTCCAGCTCGGGGCTGAGTGAGGGCTGGTCCGGCCGGTCCACGGCGGCGATCTTGACCGGCGAGCCGCCGGCGTTCACGTGGGGCATGGCCCCGACTATCCGCGCAGGCGACTGGGCTGGAAAAGAGGATTCTGCACAGCGGAATTCATGTGCCAGGATCGGTTCCATGGCCAAGCCCATGAAGACCCCGCCGGCCTACGCGCCCACCAGCGTCGACCATGCCCTGCGGCTCGCGCAGATCCTCCAGCTCGACGAGGTGATCACCGTCTCGGCCGCCGCCGAGCGGCTCGGCGTGGCCCGCTCCACGGCCCACCGGCTGCTGACCGCGCTGGTGTACCGCGATTTCGCGGTGCAGAACGACGACCGCAGCTACCGGGTGGGCCCCGTCCTCGCGCTGGCCGAGCGCGCGCAGTCCGACGTCGGCGCGCTGCGGGCGGCAGCGCTGGGCGAGATGCGGGCGCTGGTGGACCGGATCGACGAGACGGTGAACCTCAGCATCCGCACCGGGCGCAACGTGCGCTTCATCGCCTCGGTCGAGTGCGGGCAGGCCCTGCGGGTGGGCAGCCGTGAAGGCATGGTCTTCCCGGCCCACCAGGCCACCGGCGGCCTGGTGGCGCTGGCGGCCCTCTCCGACGAGGAGCTGGCGCAGCTCTACGCCCCCGGCGATCGGGGCGACCCGGCCGAGGAGCTGCCCGACCTGGCGCGGCTGCGGCGGGACCTGCGGTCCGTGCGGCACAGCGGGGTCGCGCTCAACCTGGAGCGCACCGAGCGAGGCGTGGTCGCGGTGGGCTGCCCGGTGAAGGGCCGCGACGGCGCGACCGGCGCGGCGCTGTCGATCTCGATGCCCAGCGTCCGCTACTCCCCGAAGGAGATCAAACCCCTCGTCGCCGCGCTCACGGCCGCGGCCGACGCGATCAGCCGCGCCCTCTGAGCCACCGGTCGATCGGAGGAGGTCACGCCCTCTGAGCACCGCTTGATCGGAGGAGGTCGTGCCCTCTGAGCGCCGGTTCACCGCCGGCTGAGCCGTCGCCTCACCGGAGGAGGTCGCGGCGGGTGAGCGTGCTGCCGAGCGCGGCCGCCGCCGCGCGCACCGCGGCCACGTGCCCCTCGGGCCGGAACCGGCCGGTGGGCCCGGCCACGCTGATCGCGGCGAGCGGCTCGTCGCCGCGCCCCAGCACCGGCGCGGCGACGCACACCAGCCCGACGGCCGACTCCTCCGCCTCGAACGCGACCCCGGTCTCCGTGACGCGCCGCAACTGGCCGCGCAGGATGCTCGGCACGACGACGGTGTGCGGCGTACGCCGTTCCAGCGGCCCGGTCAGCACCTCGCGCCGCAGGTCGGGCCCGGCGTACGCGAGCAGCGCCTTGCCGATCGCGGTGCAGTGGAGCGGCATCCGGCCGCCGGTGCGCGAGGGCGCCCTGGCCTGGCGGTGGCCGCCGATCTTGGCGACGTAGACGACGTCGTGCCCCTCGCGCACGCCGAGGTGCACGGTCTCGTGGGTGCGTTCGTAGAGGTCCTGGAGGAACGGCATCGCCAGTTCGAGCAGGCTGCGTTCGAGCGAGGCGAGCATGCCGAGCTCGAACAGGCCGCGGCTGAGCCGGTAGCCGCCGTCGGCGCGGTCGAGCAGGCGGTTGGCGACCAGATCGCCCGACAGCCGGTGGACGGTCGCCTTGTGCAGGCCGGTGCGCCGCACCAGCTCGGCGAGGCTGACGACGCGGTCGTCGGGCCGGAAGGCGCGCAGGATCGTCACCGCCTTGCCCAGCACGGTGTCGAGGTCCGCCCGATCGGTCACCGGCACAGCGTATCGCTGAACGAGACGATGTGCTGGTTGGGGCGGCATCCTGCCTGCACAGTGGGGGGATGAACGAAACCAACGGGCCCGCCGCCGCGAGCCCGTCCGACATCGCCGCCGCGGCCGGGCGGCTGGCCGGCGCCGCCGCGTCCGGCGTGCCGTGCGCCCCCGTGCGGGATCTGATCGGCCGCGACGACCTGGCCGCCGCGTACGCCGTCCAGGCCGCGCTGACCGCCTCCCGGCTGGCCGCCGGCGCGCGGATCACCGGACGCAAGATCGGCCTGACGTCGGAGGCGGTGCAACGCCAGCTCGGCGTCGACCAGCCCGACCTGGGCGTGCTGTTCGAGGACATGGCCTACGCCGACGGCGACG
Organism: Nonomuraea sp. NPDC049655; assembly: GCF_044465465.1. Taxonomy (NCBI): domain Bacteria; kingdom Bacillati; phylum Actinomycetota; class Actinomycetes; order Streptosporangiales; family Streptosporangiaceae; genus Nonomuraea; species Nonomuraea sp. NPDC049655. The sequence goes on along the minus strand of NZ_JBITLS010000013.1, from coordinate 31,643 downwards.
CGATCCCGGCCGGCCGGATCCTCCAGCCGCGGGCCGAGGCGGAGATCGCGTTCGTGCTCGGCGCCGACCTGGACGACGGGCCGCTCGACGCCCCCCAGGTCCGCGCCGCGATCGAGTACGCCGTCGCCGCGCTGGAGATCTGCGGCAGCCGGATCGCCGGCTGGGACATCTCCTTCGGCGACACGGTCGCCGACAACGCCTCCGCCGGCGCCTACGTCCTCGGGACGGAACGCCGCACCCTCGGCGAGTTCGACCCCGTGGACGTCGCGATGTCGATGAGCATCGGCGGCCAGGAGGTCTCCACCGGCACCGGCGCGGCCTGCCTGGGCGACCCGATCGAGGCGGTCGTGTGGCTGGCCCGCATGGCCCGCGACCTCGGCGAGCCGCTGCGCGCGGGCCAGGTCGTCCTGTCCGGCGCGCTCGGCCCGATGCGGCCGGTCGCCGCCGGCGACACCGTCACCGCCACCCTGTCCGGCCTCGGCACGGTGACGGTCCGCTTCACCGAAGGAGCAGCAGCATGAGCAGGACGAAAGTCGCGATCATCGGCTCGGGCAACATCGGCACCGACCTGATGATCAAGGTGTTGCGCGGTTCGCGTCACCTGGAGATGGGCGCCATGGTCGGCATCGACCCCGCGTCCGACGGTCTGGCCCGCGCCGCCCGGATGGGCGTCCCGACGACGTCCGAGGGCGTCGACGGCCTGATCGCGCTGCCGGGCTTCGACGAGATCGGGATCGTCTTCGACGCCACCTCGGCCAAGGCGCACGAGGTGAACGCCGCCAAGCTGCTCCCGCTCGGCAAGCGGCTGATCGACCTGACCCCGGCGGCGATCGGCCCCTACGTCGTCCCCGCCGTCAACCTCGACGAGCATCTCGACGCGCCCGACGTCAACATGGTCACCTGCGGCGGCCAGGCCACGATCCCGATCGTCGCCGCCGTCAGCCGGGTGGCGCCGGTCGAGTACGCCGAGATCGTCGCGTCCATCGCCTCGAAGTCGGCCGGGCCGGGCACCCGGGCCAACATCGACGAGTTCACCGAGACCACCTCGGCCGCCATCGAGCAGATCGGCGGGGCGCGCCGCGGCAAGGCGATCATCATCCTCAACCCCGCCGACCCGCCGCTGATCATGCGGGACACCGTCCTGTGCCTCGTCGCGGCGCCGGACCCCGCCGTCCACGACGAGATCCGCCGGTCGGTCGAGAAGATGGTCGCCGACGTCGCCGCCTACGTCCCCGGCTACCGGCTCAAGCAGCAGGTGCAGATCACCGAGGTGCCCGCCGACCAGCCGGTGGAGACGCTGCTGGCCGCCGGCGCGGCGCGGCCCACCCACCAGGTGTCGGTGTTCCTCGAGGTCGAGGGCGCCGCGCACTACCTCCCGGCCTACGCCGGCAACCTCGACATCATGACCTCCGCCGGCCTGCGGGTCGCGGAACGCGTCGCCGCACGGAAGGCGGGCCTTCGATGACCACCCCGATCTTCGTCCAGGACGTCACCCTGCGCGACGGCATGCACGCCGTCCGTCACCGCATCGGCCTGGAGGACGTCAAGCGCATCGTCACGGCGCTGGACCGGGCCGGCGTCGACGCGATCGAGGTCGCGCACGGCGACGGCCTGGCCGGCGGGTCGCTCAACTACGGTCCCGGCTCGCACACGGACTGGGCGTGGATCGAGGCGGCCGCGTCGGTGCTGGAGAACGCCCGCCTGACCACGCTGCTGCTGCCCGGCGTCGGCACCGTCCACGAGCTGAAGCGCGCCTACGACCTCGGCGTGCGGTCCGTCCGGGTCGCCACGCACTGCACCGAGGCCGACATCTCCGCCCAGCACATCGCCGCGGCCCGCGAGATCGGCATGGACGTGTCCGGGTTCCTGATGCTCTCCCACATGGCCCCGCCCGAGGAGCTGGCCCGGCAGGCCAAGCTCATGGAGTCCTACGGCGCGCACTGCGTCTACGTCACCGACTCCGGCGGCCGGCTCACCATGAACGACGTGGCCGCGCGGGTCCGCGCGTACCGCGACGTGCTCGACGCCGGGACCGAGATCGGCATCCACGCCCACGAGAACCTCTCGCTGTCGGTCGCCAACTCCGTCGTCGCGGTCGAGAACGGCGTCTACCGGGTCGACGCGTCGCTGGCCGGTCACGGCGCGGGCGCGGGCAACTGCCCGCTGGAGGCGTTCGTCGCGGTCGCCGACCTGTCCGGCTTCGAGCACCGGTGCGACCTGTTCCAGCTCCAGGACGCCGCGGACGACATCGTCCGCCCGTTGCAGGACCGTCCGGTGCGGGTCGACCGGGAGACGCTCACCCTGGGGTACGCCGGCGTCTACTCGTCGTTCCTGCGGCACGCGGAGGCCGCCGCCGCGCGGTACGGCGTCGACGTGCGCGGCATCCTGATGGAGTGCGGCCGCCGCCGGCTGGTCGGCGGCCAGGAGGACATGATCGTCGACATCGCCCTCACGCTCGCCGCCGGGCGCGAGCAGCGGTCCGCCTGACCGTCAGCCGCCGGGCGCGCCCCGGCGGCCGGCGATCAGTGACTCGCCGATCGCCACCAGGGCGTCGGCGAGCTGCTCCATGAACTCCGCGATCGGCTTGCCGTCCCCGGACTGGAGCGAGACGAAGGCGCCGTCGAATCCGGCCGTGCCGAAGTGGGCGAAGAACATGCGCCGGCTCGTCGAGATCATGGTCTACGACAAGGCGCGGTTCGCCACCCCCGAGCTGTGCCAGGCCCGTTCGGACGCCGCCCTCGCCCGCCCCGACCACCTGAGCAACTACGTGGACGGCCTGCCGAAGGGCGCCCCGCTGCCCAAGTGGGTCAAGCCGGAGCTGCTGCCGAGGATCCAGGTGCCGACCCTGCTCATCCACGGCCGCGACGATCGGGTGGTGTCGTTCGAGACCTCCCTGTACCTGCTGGCCGACATCCCGGACAGCCGGCTGGTGCTGCTCAACCGCTGCGGGCACTGGGCGATGATCGAGCACGCCGACGAGTTCAACCGGCTGGTCGCCGACTTCATCGCGAACAACTGACCCCGGGGGCGCGGGCGGCTGCCTGTCCGCGCCCAGGACCGCCGATCGCCCGGCGGGGGTGGGGGGACCGCTGGACGTGCCTGTCATCCATTCGACCGTGTGACGATCACGCGCCCGTCGCCGGTGCCGCCTCCCGCCGGACAGCCGGACGTGGTCCGGTGCGCGGTGCGGGACTTCCCTTCCGCCACGCGTCCGGCCCCGCCCGGAAACCGGAGACCTAGGACCATGGACGGACCGGAGGCCGCCCTCATGGGACCAGCGGCCGATGCCGTCCCCATGAGCGCCTGGCAACACTGATCACATGGCTTCCCCCTCCCTCACGAGTGTCGTCGGCGTACGCCCGTTCCTGGTCGGCATGTTCGTCGACGCGCTCGGCAACGGCCTGTACGTGCCCCTGACCCTGCTGTTCATCCACGAGGTGACCGGCCTGCCCATGACGACCGTCGGGCTCGGGGTCACCGTGGCGGCGGTCGTGGGGCTGGCGGCCAACCCGGTGGCCGGGACCCTCATCGACAGGTTCGACGCGCGCCGCGTGCTGATCGCCACGTACGTGCTGCGTGCGGCGGCCTTCGCCGTCTATCCCCTGGTGGACGGGTTCGTGGCCCTGCTCGTCGTCGCCGCCCTGATCGCGGCCGGGGACCGCGCCTACTATCCCGCCTCCGGCGGCCACGTCTCCGCACTGGCGGAGGGCGCGCTCAGGGACCGTCTGTACACCCTGATCGCCACGGCGAGGAACGTCGCCTTCGGCCTGGGCGGCCTGCTGTCGGCGGGCGTGGTCTCCCTCGCCGGCGCCACCGGCTTCGCGGTCGTCGCCCTGATGAACGCGGCCAGCTTCGCCCTGGCGGCCGCATGCCTGCTGCTCTCGGGACGGCGCGCGCCCGCACCGACGCCCCGGAATCCGGGCGGTTACCGGCAGGTGTTCGCCGACCGGCCGTTCCTCACCCTGGTGGCGGCCGAGCAGGCGTACACCCTGATCCACCTCGTCCTCCCCGTCGCCCTGCCGGTGTACGCGGTCACGGTGCTCGGCGTCCCGCCGGCTCTGCTGGGCGTCCTCTACGCGATCAACACGGTCCTGGTGGCGGCAGGTCAGCTCCCGGTCCGGAGGTGGCAGCGGCACGCCCGCCGTACGCACGCCATGGCCCTGAGCGGCCTGATCCTGATGGCGGCGTGCGCCGCCTACGCCGCGACCGCGCTGCTGCCCGCCGGACTCCCGCGCGTCGGCGGGCTGCTCGTCGCCACGCTCGTCCTCACCTTCGGCGAGCTCATGCACACCGTGCCCAGCTGGGCCCTCGCGGCGGCCACCGCACCACCGGCCCTGCGGGGCCGCTACCTCGCGATCTACCAGCAGACCTGGGCGCTCGCGGCGGTCCTCGCGCCCGCCGGCTTCTCGGCCCTGCTCGACACGGCCCCGCTGCTGCTGTGGCTGACGCTGGCAGCCCTGGTGGGGCCGGCCGCACTCGCGCTGCTCCGCCTGGCCCGCCGCCTGCCGCCCGACGCCGTGGCCCCACCCCAAGCCTGAGTCGCCCCCTGGGCAGGTCGGCGCTACGGCCCGGCCGATCCCGGCCCCTGCGCCGATCGCCGTGAGTTCACGGGGACGCATGGTGGGCGGCGGCCAGTTCGGCGAAGGCGACGGCCGCCGGGAGGGGGTCCGCGGGCAAGGCGAGGAGGATGGTCCGCTCGACGGCGGGCTCCAGCGGGATCGCGTGCACGCCGCTGAGGTGGGCGGGCAGCGACAGCTCGGGGACGATGCTCAGCCCGAGCCCTTCGGCGACCATGGCCAGGATGCTGTTGGTGTCACGCACCCGGTAATGACACTTCAGGCTCGCACCCGCCGCCCGCGCGATCGCCGTGATCAGCGGCTCGCACCCGCCCGTGGACATGATGAACGGGTGCCGCGCCAGCTCCGCCACCGGCAACGAAGGGCGGACGCTCAGCTCGTGGCCGCTGGGCAGGACGGCCAGCATGCGGTCGGCGGCGAGCGGCCGCGCCACCGACCCGGCGGGCAGCGAGACCGGCCGCGGCCGACACAGTGGCGATGTCGGCGGCCCCGGTCTCCAGCCACTCCAGGACCTCGTGGTCCGAGCCCTCCATCACCGCGAGCCGCACCCGCGGATGCGCCTCGGCGAACCGGCGCAGCAGGGGCGGCAGCAGCCGGGCGTTGGCGCTCGGGATGACGCCGACGCGCAGGCTGCCCTGGTCATGTTGCCGGTCCGCGCGACCGCCTGCAGGATTCTGAGCTGGGTGAACGTCATGGCGCCGCACGCAGCAGACCGGCCACCAAGGGGTGTGGCTCCTCGGGACGCGAGCGGGCCTGCGGCACGAACAGCGTGGCCACGTAGTACGGATGCCCGGGGATCTCCAGCACCCGGGCCTCGCCGTCGCCGTCCACGCCGGTGACCAGGAAGCCGCCGTCGTGCAGGATTGCCTGCCGGTCGGGGGCGAGGCCGAAATTGCAGTAGTACTCCTCCTCGACCTCGGTCCGCCCGTACAACGCGGCCACCCGGGAACCGGAAGCCAGAGTCACGGGCATGGTCTTGCCCGCCGGCGAGCAGGTCAGCTCCGACACGAACAAGGTCGAGGCGTACGGGTCGTACTCGGCGTGCTGGGCGTCCTCAAAGCCGAGCACGTGGCGTGCGTACTCGATGACCATGTGCTGGCAGCCGCCGCACGTTCCCAGCGTGGGGACGCCGTGCTCGCGGCCGTGCCGGAGCGCGGCCACAGCGCCGGACAGGCTGCGGTACGGGCTGCCGGGCGCACACCACAACACGTCGGCGGCCTCGACCTCGGCCAGGTCGGATTCGAGCGGTTCGGTGGCGAGCCAGCGGACGTCCACCCCGATGCCGAGGTGCGCGGCGGCGTGGCGGAGGGCGTCGTCGGTGGCCAGGTGCGGAGGAAACGCCGGATCGCGGTCGCCGATGACCGCGACGCGCAGGGATCGGTCCATGGCCCTCACTCTGCGACGGCCCCGTCATGAGCGCCAATGCCGAACCACGCCCCCGCCATGAGCGATCACTCATGCCCACAACGCGACGAGACGATGGCTGACATCGAATATTCGCGTTGCCGCCGAAGGTTGGTGACCGTTAGGTTCGCCACCGAGGATTGAGCGGAAAGGGATTGCTGAGGTGCTCACACTGACGGCGGTCGCCGAAGACCCGCTTGTCCTGACCCGTCGCCTGAAGCTGGATGACGGTCAGGAGGTCTTCTTCCGGCCGCTCACGCACACCGACGCGGAGCGTCTTGCAGCCTTCCTTGAGGGGCTGTCCGCCGAATCGAGGCGACTGAGCACCTTCGACGGGTACGACCTCAAGGCTGCCCGCAAGCTGTGTGACGCGATCGCGCGTCACGACAAGCTCAGGCTGGTGCTTGAGGACGGCCCGTCCGGCAGGATCGTCGGCCTTGTCGAATTCAGTCTCGATCTCCACCCGTCGGACATCGCCCGCTACGAGGAGGCCGGCATCCACCTGGCGGCGACGGACTGCCGCTTCGGCCCCACCCTGGCCGACGACCATCAGGGGAGGGGGGTGGGAACGCAGATCTTCCCGCTCATCGCGGACGTCGCACGGCAGTTCGGCAGGAAGAGAATCATCCTGTTCGGCGGCGTTCTCGCCGACAACACACGTGCCATCAGCTACTACAACAAGCATGGCTTCCAGCAGGTCGGCTCCTTCACCGGGAAGGACGGCGCACAGTCGTTCGACATGATCCTGGACCTGCACCCGCCATCAGGCACCGCTGAGTGATCCAATCGGGCAGACCGGACCGTAGTGGGCGCACCTCGTCCAGCTGCAGGTCGGAACAGTTCATGATCGGCCCCCGCGTCACGACAGAAGCCCGGCCCAGACGCATGCGGTCGAAGCCGTTCGACCTCGCCGTTGGTCTGTGGGTGTGCCGCTCGTCAGGGGCCGCCGCCTCCGCCGTCGCCCGCGCCGCCTCCTCCGTCCCAGCCGCCGCTCCAGCCGCCGCCGCCGTCCCAGGTGCCGGTTCCGCTGTCGTCCGGGGTCCAGCCGACGGAGCCGCACTGGTCGTTTGGGGTGCTGGGGGCGGCCGGGTAGAGGTGGCCGTCCGGGATCGAACGCTTGCTGAGCTCGGCTGACAGGTGCGGGTCGCCGAGGTGGCTCAGTCCGTACAGTGCGAGCGGCACGGCCACGGCGTCGGTCTCGGCCCCGTACGGGTGTGCCAGGCGGGCCTTCTCCAACAGGTGGCGGCCCGCGCGGCCGAGCCGGACCGGGCGGTTCCTGACGTACAGGGTCCGGATCTTCCTGGCCGCCAGCCAGCTCGCGCCGAACCCGAACAGGGCAGCCACGCTCAGCGGCGGCGACTGCGCGACGATCATGTAGATCACGTCGGCCCCGGCGGCGACGGCCGCGACCGTGGGGATCAGCTTCAGGACGTCGCGGCAGACGCGGAACCCGGGCACGCTCCGGGAGTCGACGAGCAGGCCCAGGTCGGCGAGCCGGCGGCTGATCCCGGCGACCTCCGCGCTGTCCGCCAGGCGGCGCTTGACCTGGACGACCGGCGAGCTCCTGCGCTCGGCGAGGATCGCGACCAGCCGCTCCTCCACGGGGTATCCCGCCGTCACGGCCGTGGAGACGCGATGGATCTTCCCGCCTCGGGAGACGCGGATCTCCCCTTCCCCGGCCAGCAGCCCGATCGCGGTGTCCGCCACCCGTACGGGACCGCCCGCGAGACAGGCGAGCTCGTAGTGGCCGAGGTCGACCTCGCGCAGCCCGCCGAGCCGCAGGCGAGCGCGGACGTGCGCCATCTCGGCGGCGAGGACCGTGCCGACGGTGACCGCCCCGAGGAGCACCGCCAACCCTGCGAGCATCACATCCATGCCCACCTCCCGTGTTGTTGATCAACGCGTGAGGCGGGCGCGAAGGTTCCGACGAACGCCACAGCCGGCCACCCCGGGCCCAGGAGCCGCCCGGGGACCCCTCATGGCGAGACCGGCCGGGCCCGTCCGGGCGCCGGCCGGCCGTGCGAGCCGCGGGTCAGGGGTTGTCGTAACCGATCCACTGGATGTACCAGCCGAACTGCTGGGCGGTGCCCGGGGACAGCGCCGACGCGTCACGCCACTGCACGTAGACGCGGAACTTGGTGGCGGTGGCGTCGTAGACGGCGCTGGGGCCGACCAGGTTCCACTGGTTGCCGCCGGTGCTGCTGATGGAGGTGACGTAGACGGGACGCCCGGAGAAGTGCGCGGAGCTGGTGTCGACGTCGATGTAGATGCCGTTGGAGCCGTAAGCCTGCCAGCCCTGTCCTGGGGCGGTCTGACCGGAGGCGATGCGGGCGGTGGGCATGGGGGGATCCTTCCGTCCGGGAAGTTTGTCACGCTCAGTATTCGATCCACCACAAAGGGTGTCGAGGTCAGGAATGCTTGGCCTCACGGGCACAGGAATCGAGCCGGAAAAGGGTCTGGCCACGTGCCGGGACCCGTGCGCTCCTACTGCCGTCCGGCCTCCCGCCAGTACGCCAGCTCCTCGCGGGCGGCCACGGTGTGGGGATGGCCGGGGCCCAGCACCCGCAGGAGATCGGTCAGCAACCGCTCGTAGGCGCCGGCCGCACCCGCGGCGTCTCCCGCCTCGCCCCGCCATCTCGCCAGGTTTCTGCGGGTGGTGAGGGTGCTGGGGTGATCGGGGCCCAGCACCTGCAGACGATCGGCCAGCAGCGCCTCCAACGCGGCGTACGCCTCCGCCGCGTCCCCCGCCTCGCCCGTGAAGGACGCCAGGTGAGCGCGAGCGGCCAGGGTGGCGGGGTGGTCGGGGCCCAGGACCCGTTCCATGTCGGTCAGGAGTTCGGCGAACGCGGCGGCCGCGCCGGCCGCGTCCCCCGCCTGGCCCCGCCATCCGGCCAGGTTGGCACGGGTGGCGAGGGTTTCGGGGTGGTCGGGGCCCAGGACCCGTTCCATGTCGGTCAGGAGTTCGGCGAACGCGGCGGCCGCGCCGGCCGCGTCCCCCGCGTCACCCCGTAAGGAGGCCACGTGGCTGCGGGTGGCCAGAGTGTCGGGGTGGCCGGGGCCCAGCAACCGTGAGCGATCGGCCAGCAGCTCCTCGAACGCGGCGGCCGCCCCCGCCACGTCCCCCGCCTCGCGTCGCGCGGACGCCACGTTGTGGCGGGTGGCGAGAGTGGCGGGGTGGTCGGGGCCCAGGACCCGTTCCATGTCGGTCAGGAGTTCGGCGAACGCGGCGGCCGCCCCCGCCACGTCTCCGGCCTGGCCCCGCGAGCCCGCCAGGTTGGTGCGGGTGGCCAGGGTGGCGGGGTGGTCGGGGCCCAGGACCCGTTCCATGTCGGCCAGGAGTTCGGCGAACGCGGCGGCCGCGCCGGCCGCGTCCCCTGCTCGCCCCCGCCAGCCCGCCAGGTTGCCGCGGATGGCCAGGGTGTCGGGGTGGTCGGGGCCGAGGTCGCGCAGGCAGGTGGCGTGCAGGCCGGCGGAGGCGGCGACGGCGGCGGTGACCCGTCCGGCGTGACCGAGGCTGGCGGCGGCCTGGAACAGCAGAGGATGGGCGCCGGCGCCGGGATTGCACAGGACGGTTCCGGCGGCCTGCTGCAAGGCGGTCGTGTTGGCGCGCAGGATCTCGCCGAGCCCGTCGCGTTCGACCGGCGGCCAGACGCGCAGCAGGGCGTCGGCGGCGGCGGCGGCGACTTCGGCGAACAGGCGGGGGCCGAGCTCGGGCCGGGCGACGAGGTTCTCGCGGGTGGCGCGCTGCACGAGCCGGTGGACGCGGATCTCGCGGTGGGCGGCGGTGCGGTCGTGGTCGAGCAGGCTGTGCCGGTGCAGCACTCGCAGTACCTCGTCCACCGTCGCCGCGTTCACCGTCGCCTTGTTCACCGTCGCCTTGTTCACCGTCGCCGCGTCCACGCCGCCATCGCCGCGGGGCGGGGGATCGGGCAGGTGGCTGGTCAGGTACGCCAGGGCGGGCGGGCTGGTCAGCGCCGCCTGCGGGATGCCGGCCGCGTCCAGGACGCTGGTCAGGCACAACAGCGGGCGGGCGAGCCCGGCGGGTGCGGCCCGGCCGGCCTCGTCGATCGACAGCTCCCAGGTGGCGGCGACGATCCGGCGATGACCGTCGGGCAGGTGGTCCTCGCCGGGCACGGCGTGGTCGAGCAACCTCGTGGCCAGCCGCCGCCGGTACTCGGCGCAGCCGATCGCGGCGTTGGCGGCGTAGGCCGCCGCCTGGGCCAGCGCCAGCGGCAGGAAACCCAGGTCGGCGGCCAGGGCGTCCAGGTCGGCGACCGGGACGTCGTCGCCGAGCTTGGCCCTCAGGTAGGAGCGGGCCTCGGCCGCGCTGAAGGTGCCTACGCCGACCGTACGCCGGTCCGCCCCGGCCAGGGCCGCCTCCCGCAGCCGGGTGGTGACCAGCACCTGGCCGCCCGCCGCCGAAACCGCCGCCGGCGGCCACAGGCCGGCCACGTCCTTGGGACGCCGCACGTCGTCCAGCACCACCAGCCAGGACCGGCCGGTGGTCTCGGCCCAGACCAGGAACTCCCGCGCCGCCTGGTCGGGATCGTCCAGGCCGGCCGGTGGCAGGCCCAGGCGCGCCGCGGCACGGGCGTAGGCGGACACGATGCCGTCGCGGGTGGCGGCCTCCACCCACACCAGCACCTGCACCCCCTGCCGCCAGGCGCGCCGGGCGTGGGCGGCTGCCAGCTGGGTCTTGCCCACCCCGCCCGTCCCCGCCAGCACCTGGACCGGCGCTCCCGTCCCGCCCTCGCCGGCCGCCGCCTCCACATCCTCGGCCACCTGCCGGTCCTGGAAGCAGTCGGCAGGCTGCGGGATCACGCCCACCCGAACCCGCTCCACGGGCGCGGACACGGGCGCGGACACGGGCGCGGGCGCGGGTGCGGGCGGGCCGACGTCGGCCGGGGCGGGAGCCGGGCGGGCACGGTCGGCGGCCATCAGCCGGTCCCAGTCCCGCGCCGACGGGAGGGGCTCGTTCGCCCACGCGGCCAATGTCGCGCCGACCTGGACGAGCTGGTCCAGATTCCGCGGCTCGGCGGCCCCGGTCGCCCACCCGTTCACCGTCGTGTGCGGCACCCCCGAGACCCGGGCCAGCTCCTTCTGCGTCACCCGGCCGGGGTTGTGGACGCGGGCCTGGTCCCACAGCCGCGCCAGCTCGGCCAGGACCCGGGAGCCCGACCCCTGCGGCCGGAACGGTGAATCCGCCACCACGTCCGCCTCTCCACCCAGCGAGGACCGTCCTTCCGGATCCGGACCGTCCTGCAGGATCAGGACCGTCCTTCCGGATCCGGGACGGACCGGTCCGGATCACCGTCACCGGCAGCTTAATCCCGTGAATCCGGACCTGTCCGGCATATCTTCAGCCTTGCCGCCGGCCCCGGTGTCATGGCCGGCATGACCGACAACCGAGCATCCCGCCGCGCCCGCTCCGCGTCGCGCCGCCGTTCCGCCCGCCTCCGCCGCACCCTCGCCGTCGCCCTGGCCCGCGGGGCCGCGGAAGCCGCCGGCGGCGGCCTCGTCGGCCTGCTGTTCTGGTGGATCACTCACCGTTGAGCCGGGCGTCCCGTCCCGGTTCGGGGGGCAGGAGGTCGAGCGCGCGGGCCCTGCGCAGCGCCGTGACCCGGTCGTGCACGCCGAGCTTGCGGTACAGGTTCTCCTTGTGCTTGTTCACCGTCGCCTCCTTGATGGTGAGCCGGCGGCCGATGGCGTACGCGGTCAGCCCTTCGCTCAGCAACATCAGGACCGCCATCTCGCGCAGGGTGATCCCGTGCTCGGCCGGGTCCGCGAGCGCGGGCAGGCGGAAGACGGCCTTCTCGTGCGCTTCGACCGTGTCGAGGAGCGAACGCGCGAGAGCGGCGTACTCCAGGTCCCGGTCGCTGTAGCCGGTGCCGTCGCGGCTCATGATGACGCCGCGGATCTGTCCCGGCCGGGCGTCCAGGGGCAGGGCGAGCTGGCGGTCGATGCCGATCGCCGCCCGGCCGGCGTGGTAGGCCTCGCTCTTCCACCAGGCGCCGTCGGCGACGTCGTCCATGGCCAGAGGGGTGCGGTCGCCGGTCCTGGCGTAGTGGCGGAGCAGCGGGTGCGCGCGCATGTGGGAGTGGATGAGGGCGTTCAGCGGCGCCTGGTGCAGCCAGTCGGGCGAGCCGGTCAGCGCGTGCCCGGTGCCCGCCGTCCAGTCCAGGTCGATGAGCACCGCCAGGTCTCCCGGCAGGTCCTTCGTCAGCCGCTCCATCAATAGCGGCCAGACGCGTACGGGCTTTCTCGTCGTGAGGATGTCCATCGCCAGGTCGTGAATGCGTCGGCCATCGTCCCTGAACAATGACGTCATGGGCGCATTGTGCATGAACGGCTACCATCCGGCACAGCGATTCGGAAGTACGCACTTCTTCGTATTCATCGTCCCGGCCGGCCGGCGGGACAGTGGGGGTGTCGGTCTCCATCGGCGGATGTGCGGGCGCGACTGGAGTACGGCAGTTTTTCGTCTTATCGTTACCAGGTGATGACGTTCCGTATCACTCTGGCTCCAGGCGGTGCGACCCAGAAGGAGTGACAGATGCCGTTCGACGACTACCAGCGGGAGAGCTCGCGGCGGATCGACCACCAGCGGGAGATGGTCCGGCGCTCCATGGACGAGTCGTCGCGCCGGCGCAACCGCGACGACTGGCGGGCCCGCCGTGACGGCGGCGGCGACGAGCTGAGCCTGGGGACGCAGATCATCATCGCCGTCATCGCCCTGGCCGTCTTCTTCCTCGTGGTGTACCCGGAACTGCCCCACCACTGAGACGTCCGGCTCGGACCCGAGAGCGGAGGATGGACGCATGTCGGCACAGGACGACGAGGGCTTCGACCGGGCGCTGGCCCTGTACCGGGCGGGACGGACCGCCGAGGCCCGGGACGTGCTCCTGGAGGTGGTCGCCGAGTTCCCCGGCGATCGGGTCTGCCGGTACTCGCTCGGCGTGTGCCTGAACGAGCTGGGCCAGTGGCGCGAGGCGGAGCGGCACCTGGGGGCGGTGGTGGCGGCCGAGCCCGCGCACCACCTGGCCGCCTACGAGCTGGGCGTGGCGCTCCAGGAGCAGGGCAGGCCCGCCGAGGCCGCGGTCGCCTTCCGCCAGTCGCTGACGGGGGACGTGGTGAAGGACGTGCACACCCGCCTGGCGGCCTGCCGGACTGCGGGTGCCGCCGCCGGGACGCTGCCCTCGGTGGCCGCCGCGCCGCCGCAGGTGGTGGTCCCGGACGATGCCGAGCACGCCGCCGCCCTGGAGTACACCCGCGCCGTCGCGGCGGGGGTCACGCCGTACCGCACCATGGCCGACGACCTGGACGAACGGGCCGTCTACGACATCGGCCAGGAAGTGTGGTCCACCAGGACGCAGACCCGGCACCTCGCGCTCACCCCGCTCGTGGCCACGGCACTCGCGCTGTCCGTCTCGGCGCTGCGGGTGCCGCTGCTGGTCGTGGCGCTCGGGCTGTACGCCGTGGCGGCCTGGGTCGCCGCCGTCGTCTCCGCCAGGGTGACGTCGTACGTCTTCCACCAGCGCCGCGTCGACGTGGCCCAGGGCGTAAGGGACCGGAGCAAGCAGATGATCCTGTACGCCTCGATCACCCAGGTCCGTTACGTCCGCACCCTGTCCTCCTACCTGACGAACACCGCCTCGCTGGAGCTGACCTACATGCTCGGGACGGAGAAGGAGTCGATCGTCCTGGCCGGGCTCGGCAGGCCGGGCCAGGTCGACAAGCTCTACCAGGAACTGCAGGGACCGGTCGTGCGCGAGCGCCGCGCGATGAAGAAGATCCTCTTCTAGGGCCGGCGGATGCGCTTCTTCGCCCGCGCCAACCTGGTGATCGCCGTGCTGATCGCGGCGGCGCTGGTCGTCCCCCGGATCGGGCTCGACGGGCCGGCCGTTCCCGGGCTCAGCCTGCCCCGGCTGCCGTTCCTGGAGGCCGACGAGCCGATCAGGAAGAACGCGTCCGGGCCGCCGCCGTGGACGATCCACGGGTACAGCTGGCGGTTCACCGTGGAGCGGACCGCTCGGACGGTCAGCAGGTGGATGGGGAGGACCAGGCCGTCGATCGTCGTCACCGCGTACGTGACCCGGGAGGAGCGGCAGTTCGCCTCCCGGATGATCTACCGCATCAGCGACCGGGCGAGCGGCAGCGAGCTCGGGTCGGTGCCGTTCCAGGGCGGCGGGGACGGCGACCCGCCGCTCGGTCAGCGCAGCAAGCTCGTGTTCACGGTGTGGGACACCTCGCCGAGGGCGCCCCGCCTCACCGTCACCCTGCACGATTTCCATTGGCCGGACGGGCGTGACCTGGTCCTCGGCGAGGTCCGGGTCCCGGCGTCCTGAGCGGGCCGGGAGGCCGAGATGATCGTCGACGTGGTGCGTGCCGCGATCTCCGTGATGCAGGTCGTCCAGGCGGTCCCGCCCCGGCCGCCGGGTTCGGGCCTGCGCAGGAAGCTGATCGCCGCGCTCGTGGAGCAGGCCGGCGAACTGCGGCCGGAGCCCGCCGAGCAGCCGCTGGCCGAGGCGTTCGCGACCTGGATCGAGCTGGCGGCCAGGCGGGAGGCCGATCCCGCGGCGGTCGGGCCCCGGCCGTACGCGCACGCGGCGGCCATCCTGGCCGCCGAGCTGGACCTCGCGCTGGCGACCGGGACGCCGCAACCCGAGCCGGGCGACACCGTCGCGCAGGCCGGCCTGTTCACCCGGTCATGACGGACCTCCTGCCGCAGGCCCTGCGGGACGCCCTGCACCAGGCCGCGGACGTGCTGCGCGGCGTCGACGACGCGGCCCGCAGAGCCGACGACGCCCTCCAGCACGTGGTCAACGTCTTCACGGTGCCCAGCTTCCTGATGAACACCGACTTCGACAGGCTCGGCGGCAGCGCCCACGGCCTGGGCTCCTCCGGCCCGTTCGCCTTCCCGCCGCTGAACCAGGCGATCAGCGGCTACGGCCTGTTCGCCGGCGCGCGCGACACCTGGAACGGCGGCGTGAAGCTCGGCACGGGGCTGGGCGGCGGCAACGGCGAACAGGTGCTCGACGGCGCCGCCACCGCCGCGACCGGGCTCGCCGGCGTCTACTCCGCCACGCTGGGGCTGCTGGACGTCACCACCCCGGCCGGCGCGTTGGTCGGCGCCGCGCTGGCGGGCTACGGCGTGGGCACCACGGCGATCAAGGGCATCGAGGCGGCCACCGGCCACGACGTCGCCCACGACCTCGGCGACTCCCTCTTCCGGGCGGTCCACGGGAGCGCCGAGGAGGCCGCGTTCACCCTGCCCTCCGACGTCGCGCCGCCGCTGCACGCGCTGCCCGACCTGGCCGGTCCCGCCACGGAACACCGTCACCAACCCGCGGCCCCGCTGACGCCGCACGGGATCGTCGAGTTCCAGGGCGGATGGTGGTACGAACCGGGCAGCGCCTGGCACGCGATCTCCTCCACCCCGGTCCCCGGCGCGATCACGCACACCGAGGGCGGCTACCGGGACGCCGCCGGCGCCTGGCACCAGGTGTCGGCGAGCGACCCGCCCGGCACCGCGGGGTCGGGCTGGCGCGGCCCGGAGGGCACCTGGCATCCCATCGCCCCGGACGGCCACACGATCGCGGGCGCCCAGAGCGTCGTCAACCTGGACTGGACGCAGGACGCCGCCGGTTCGTGGCACCCCGTCCCGCCCGCCGCGCCTCTCTCGCCCGACGCCGGTGGCGGCACGCCGGGGGTCGAGCTGAACGCGGCCTGGTTCCTGGGGCACGACGGCGCCTGGCACCCGCTCCCCGTGCACGACGGGACGGCCGGCGACGGCGGCCAGACCGGGACGACGGAGCTGGTCTCGGCCGCCTACCAGTCGCCCGACGGCGGCTGGCACCCGCTGCCCGGCTCCCAGCCCGAGACCGCGGCCGCGGCGTCCGGTGACACCGGCCATGCCCATGGCGGTCCGGACGCGGCGCAGCAGGCCCAGGCCGGAGCGAGCCGGCAGCACGACGAACCGGCGCAGGCCGCCGCCGTCCAGCCGGACGGAGGCGTCCCGGCGACCGGCGAACCGGCGGCGCCGGGCGGCGACGGCGGCTCCGAGTCGGCGGCCGGGCATGTGTCGGGCTTCTGACCGAAACATGCCCGCTGCGCGCCGGGGTTCAGGCGGGCGGGGCGTAGCCGTGGGAGCGGACGAAGTCCCAGGTGAGCTCGGTGAAGGCGCGGGCGGCGGCGCTGCGGTAGGCGCCCTCGCGGTGCAGCAGGGTGACGGTGCGGCTGGGCAGCGGCGGGTCGAGGGGGACGGGCGTGAGCTGCGGGTGACCGTGGGCGATGGCGTCGGGCAGGACGGTGGCCAGCGGGGTGCGGCGCACGATCTCGGTGAGTGCCTGGATGGAGTTGGCCTCGACCGCGATGCGGGGTGCGGCCCGGTGGCGGGCGAAGTAGGCGTCGATGTGGCCCCGGGTGGCGAAGTCGCCGCTGAGCAGGGCGAGCCGTTCGCCCTTGAGCGCGCGCACCGGTAGGGGGGCGGCCAGCGTCCGGGCGTGCGGGGTGCCGGTGACGAGGCTGAGGGTCTCGGTGAACAGCGCGGTGGGGGTGACGCCGGGGAGGTGGGGGCCGGCGAAGGCGATGCCGAGGTCGAGGTCGTCGCTGAGCAGGGCCGCTTCCATGCGGTCCTGGGTCATCTCGGTCAGGGTGAGGTCGACGGCCGGGTGGCGCACGTGCAGCTCGGCGGTGAGCGGGCCGACCAGGTAGGCGGTGAAGGTCGGGGTGACGCCCAGCCGCAGGTGGCCGCGGGAGAGGTCCTGGACGTCGTGCACGGCGCGTTCGGCGGCGGCCAGGTCGCGAAGCGCGCGCCGGGCGTGGTCGGTGTAGACCGCCCCGGCGTCGGTGAGCCGCACCGCGCGGCCGGTGCGGTCCAGCAGTTGCACGCCCAGGGTCCGCTCCAATTGCCTGATCTGCTGGGAGAGCGTGGGCTGCGAGATGTGCAGCTCCTCGGCGGCGCGGGTGAAGTTGCCGTGTTCGGCCACGGCGAGCAGGTAGCGCACGTGACGCAGTTCGAGAGCGGCCATGGACAAACTATAGATGAGAGCAATGGCTATCAGGCGGAACGCCTCTTGGACACTATAGGGCCAGGTCATGCATGCTGGATGTCAGCAGCCCACAAGGGCCGGCCACCGCCGAAGGGAGTGACCATGCAGGACCTCGCCGAGGGCGTCGCCCGTTTCCAGCGGGACGTCTTCCCGGCCAAGGCGGAGCTCTTCGCCCGTCTGGCCACCCATCACACACCGCACACGCTGTTCATCGGCTGCTCCGACGCCCGCGTCGTCCCCGAGCTGATCACCGGCACCGAGCCGGGTGACCTGTTCGTCATCCGCACCGCCGGCAACCTGGTGCCCGCCTACCGCCCCGAAGCCGACGGGGTGGCCGCGAGCATCGAGTACGCGGTCGCCGCGCTGGGCGTGCGGGACGTCGTCGTCTGCGGCCACTCGGCGTGCGGCGCGATGACCGCCCTCGCCGAGGGGCACGACCTCAGCGGCGCCCCGACCGTCGCCGCCTGGCTGCGGCACGCGGACGCCGCCCGGGCCCGCACCGCCACCCACGGTGACGTGCCGACACTGGTGCGGCAGAACGTGCTCGCCCAGCTGGCGAACCTGGCCACCCACCCGTCGGTCGCCCGCGCGCTGGCGGCGGGGAAGGTCACCCTGCACGGCTGGGTCTACGACATCCCGACCGGCCGCGTCGAGGAACTGGCCGCCGCGGGCGCCGCGCTCACGGCCTGACCCGGCTCCGGGGCTCCCGCGCGCGACCGCCCGCGGGGAGCCCGCATCCATCCCGACACCACCTGAAGAGAAGGACGTACCGACAAATGGTGCACGCACAGTTCGACCCCACCGCCCGCCAGGCCCTGGCCGCCACCGCCGTCGAGGCCAAGATCCGCAAGGACCTGTCCTGGCAGCAGATCGCCGACGCCGCCGGCCTGTCGGTGGCCTTCACCACCGCCGCCGTCCTCGGCCAGCATCCGCTGCCGGAGAGCTCCGCCCGGGCCGTGGCCGAGCTGCTGGACCTGGGCGAGGACGCGGCGGCGCTGCTGCAGACCATCCCGATCCGCGGCTCGATGCCGGACCGGATCCCGACCGACCCGACCATGTATCGCTTCTACGAGATGCTCCAGGTCTACGGGACGACCCTCAAGGCCCTGATCCACGAGCAGTTCGGCGACGGCATCATCTCCGCGATCAACTTCCGCCTCGACGTGAAGAAGGTCGCCGACCCGGAGGGCGGCGAGCGCGCCGTCATCACCCTGGACGGCAAGTACCTGCCGACCAAGCCCTTCTGACCGAGCCCGGGCCCGATCGCGGGCCCGGGTCCCGTCCCTCGCGGAGCCGCCCCGACGGCGGCCCCGCCCGGCCACTTCCGGAGGACCTTCATGGACTTCGTCCAGCGCACCATCGACCTCGCCCGCCAGAACGTCGCCGAGGGCGGCCGCCCGTTCGCGACCGTCATCGTCAGGGACGGCGAGCTCCTGGCCGAGAGCGCCAACAAGGTCGCCCAGACCGGCGACCCGACCGCCCACGCGGAGATCCTCGCCATCCGCGAGGCCTGCACCAGGCTCGGCACCGAGCACCTGACCGACACCACCATCTACGTGCTGGCCCACCCCTGCCCGATGTGCCTGGGCGCGCTGTACTACTGCTCCCCGGCCGAGGTCGTCTTCCTCACCACCCGCGAGGCCTACGAGCCCCACTACGTGGACGACCGCAAGTACTTCGAGCTGGGCACCTTCTACGACGAGTTCGCCAAGCCCTGGCAGCAGCGCCGGCTGCCGATGCGCCACGAGCCGCGCGCGGACGCCGTCGAGGTGTACCGGTTCTGGCAGGAGCGCAACGGCGGCGAACGCCGCGTCGCGGGCGCACCCACCACCGCGTAGGGCGCCGGAGCGGACCTCAGTCCGGTCAGCGGGGCCTCAGCCCGGCTCGCCGTTCCCGCCGAGTGAGAGCGGGCCGAGGTCGGCGGCGGTCCTGGCCAGCGCGCGGACGGCGGGGCCGTCGCCGGTGGACGACCAGACCAGGGCGAACCGGAGAGCCGGGGCGTCGTGGAGCGGCACGAAGACGACGCCGGGCGGCCGGTTGTAGCGGGCGGCGATCTCGCCCAGCGGATGCACGCACTGCCCGGCGGCGACCAGGGCCAGGATCTCGTGGAACGTCCGCGCGACGGGCCCGCGCGGGATGCGGCGGCCCAGCGGCGTGCGGGTGGGGACCATGGACGCCACCCAGTACTCCGGGGCGGCGGGGCCCAGGTCGACGACATGCTCGTCGGCCAGGTCCTCCAGCGACGCGCCGCCCCGCCCGGCGAGCGGATGCCCGGCCGACACCGCCAGCACCCGGCCGGTGACGAGCACGGTGGGGCCGACGGTGAGATCGGGTTCGGCCACCGGCAACCACAACACGTGCGCGTCGGCGTCCCCGGCGCGCAGGGCGGCGAACGGGTCGCCGCCGGTGACCTCGCTGAACCGGACCTCGGCGCCGGGATGACGGGCGCGGAAGGCGTCGACGAGCGGGCGCAGCTCGTAGCCGGCGTGGCCGAACACGCCCAGGCGCAGCGTGCGGCCCGCGCCCACCCCCGCGGCCTCGGCCCGGGCCAGCCCCTCCTGGAGCAGGTCGTAGGCCTGCCGCAGATCCTCGCGCAGGCGGCGGCCGACCGGCGTCAGGGCCACGCGCCGGCTGGTGCGGTCGAACAGCGCCACGCCGAGGCGCCGTTCCTGTCTGCTGATGGCCTGGCTGACGCGCGCCTGCGAGACGCGCAGCCGTTCGGCGGTACGGCCGAAGTGCAGTTCCTCGGCGAGCGTCAGGAAGATCTCGATGTCCCTCAGCTCCACGGATAACCCCCATGTTATGGATCGCCCCACGAACCCTACCTTGTTCGCCCTCCGACCTGCCTCGATGCTGGACCCACCACCTGAGCGAGGGGGAGATCCACATGACCGACCTGCAAGCCGTAGCCGACCGCGTCGAGATCGAGGCGCTGCGCGGCGAGCTCACCGACGCGGTGATGACCCGCGACTACGACCGCGTCGAATCCCTGTTCACGCCCGGCGGCGTCATGCGATGGCCGCACATCGGCAAGGAGTTCGCCGGCCGGGAGGCGATCCGCGCCGGGATCGAGTGGGGGCAGGGCCTCTGGGAGTTCTTCGTGCAGAACGTCCATCCGGGTGTCATCCGGATCGACGGCGACACCGCGACCGGCCGGGCCTACATCTACGAGTTCGGGCGCATGCGCGACGGCGGCTCCCACGCCAACCACGCCCTCTACCACGACCGCTACGAGCGCACCGGCGACGGCTGGAAGTTCGCCGAACGCGTCTACGAGGTCAGGTACCTCGACGCCAGCCCGCTGCCGGGCGCGGCCCCCGCCGGCGACCAGGAGCGCCCGGCATGACCACCAGCCTTCGCGCCCTGACCGGCGACTACGTCCTCGACCAGGCCCGCACCCGGATCGGCTTCGTCGCCCGGCACACCGTCGGCCCCGCCGTACACGGGCGGTTCGACCGGTTCGCGGGCACCGGCCACCTGGACGGCGACGACCCGTCCAGGTCGCGCATCGAGCTCACCGTCCAGGCCGGCAGCGTCCAGACCCGCAACCCGCAGCGCGACCGGTACCTGCGCGGCAAGTACCTCAAGGACGCCGACCACCCGGTGATCACCTTCACCTCGAACCGGGTGGAGCGGACCGGTGAGACGGCCTTCCAGGTCACCGGGGACCTGAGCATCCGCGGCGTGCGCAACCCGATCACCCTGGAGCTGGAGCTGACCGGCGACGGGGACGGCCTGCGGCTGCGGCTCAAGGACGGCGTCACGATCGACCGCGCCGACTGGGGCGTGAAGTGGAACGCCGCCGCCGGACTCGTCGCCAGGAAGGTGGCGCTGGAGCTCGACCTCGCCGCGGTCCGGCGGCCCTAGCGGCACGGAAGCACCGGCCGCCCGGTCACCCGCCGAGCTGCTGGGCCAGGCCGACGACGATGCCCTCCGGGCCGCGGACGTAGCACAGCAGGTAGCTGTCCTCGAACCGCTCCAGCGTGCCGACGAGCTCGGCGCCGTGCCGGCGCAGGCGGGCGATGACGTCCTCGACGTCGTCGACGGCGAACATGACCCGGCGGATGCCCAGCGTGTTCGCCGGCGGGTCCGCCGGCTCGGGACGGATCGGCTTCGGCGTGTGGAACATGGCCAGCTCGATCCCGCCGGCGGCGCCCGGGATCCGCAACATCGCGACCTCCTGCCGGACGTCGTCGAGCCCGATGACCCGCTCCGCCCAGCGCCCCTCGATCGGCCCCCTGCCCTCCAGCTCCATGCCGAGTTCGAGGAAGAACGCGATCGCCGCGTCAAGGTCTTCGACGACGATGAGCACGTTGTCCATCCGCTGGATCGCCACGCCGGGCCTCCTTCGTCAAACGCGGCCGCTCGCCGGCCGCCGATGTTCCCAGGACGGAGCCGGCGCCGCGTTCTCGACACGCCGCCGGCGCAATGCCGGTCCCACCTTGCCCCCCGGGCGGGCCGCCCACCAGATGCGGATGTCATCAGGCGGGCCATGAATCCTTCAGGCCCGCCGGTCAGTCAGCCGCCAGCGGGCCGAAGAACGCCCGCACGTCCGCCACCAGCAGCTCCGGCACCTCCAGCGCCAGGTACGCGCCGCCGCGGTCGAGCTCGGTCCAGCGCCGGACGTCGGCGTCCCGCTCGGCGAAGCGGCGGATCGTCACGTCGTCCTTGGCCAGCAGCACGGCCGCGGGGACGGTCACCCGCGGCTTGGGGGCGTAGGCGCCCGGGTCGTGGCCGAGCTCGTGGCAGAGGTTGGCGACCGACATTGACGGACTGCTGGACGGCGCCCGGGAAGGGGCAGCGGCGCCCTGGTCGTCGTGGGGGAGCCGGGCATCGGCAAGACCGCGCTGCTCGGCCACGCCGACAAGGTCGCCGCCGTCGACGGCACGGGCGAGCCGGGCGTCGTCCTGGCCGCCGCCGGCCCTCCGGCGGGCTTCGGGCGATCGACGGTCTTGACCGGCGTCCCCGCACGGGGAAAGATCCAGGACTCGTGACCGAACCCACGCTGCGCCCGGTCGGGCGCGTCGAGTCGACACTGACCGATCGCACGGCGGCGCCCCGGCAGCCCGACGAGGGAGCCCCCGACGCCTGGCTGGTCTTCGACGACCGGTACGCCGCCGCCCTCGACGGCCTGACCCCGGGCACCGACGTGCTGCTGCTCACCTGGCTCGACCGGGCCGACCGCGACACCCTCGCCGTCCACCCGCGTGGCGACGCCGCCCGGCCGCTCACCGGCGTCTTCGCCACCCGCGCACCCGACCGGCCCAACCCGATCGGCCTGCACACCGTGCACATCCTGGCCGTGGAGGGCCGGCGGGTGCACGTCCGCAACCTGGAGGCGCTCGACGCGACCCCGATCCTCGACGTCAAGCCCCTGCTCACGCCCGACCGCTGACCGCGGCCGCCGCCCTGCGCTAGCCCTGGTCGTCGGCGGTCGTCCGGCGGGGCAGGGGGCGGCCGGGGCGGACGAGGCCGGCGTCGTACGACACCACCACCACCTGCGCCCGGCTGCTCAGCCCCAGCTTGGCCATCAGCCGGTTGAGATGCGTCTTGACCGTGCCCTCGCTGACCGACAGCCGCTCGGCGATCTCCTTGTTCGACAGCGCGTGCCCGACCAGCCGCAGCACCTCCGTCTCGCGTCCGGTGAGCCGGTCGAGGGAGGGGGAGGGGAGCGGGGCGGGCGGCTCGGTGAACGCCTCGATCAGCCGCCTGGTCGCGGCCGGGGCCAGCAGGATGTCGCCCGCCGCGACGGTGTGGATGGCGGCGATCAGGCGTTCGGGCGGGGTGTCCTTGAGCAGGAACCCGCCGGCGCCCAGGCGCAGCGCGTTGTAGACGTACTCGTCGAGGTCGAACGTGGTCAGGATGAGCACCTTGGGCGGCGGGTCGTGGGCGGCGGCCAGGATGCGCTCGGTCGCGGTCAGACCGTTGATGCCGGGCATCCTGATGTCCATGAGGATCACGTCGGGCCGCAGCGTGGCGGCCAGGCGCACGGCCTCCTCACCGTCGGCGGCCTCGCCCACGACCTCCAGGCCCGCGGCGCGCAGGAGCGCGGCCAGACCCGCACGGATGAGCACCTGGTCGTCGACGACGAGGACTTTGATCTCGCACCTGCTTCACGGTCGTCACGGCGGCCGATCGTCGGCACCGGGCACGGGGAGCGGGAAGGTCGCCAGGACCTCGAACCCGCCTCCGGGCAGCGGCCCGGCGGTGATCGACCCCTGGTAGAGCCTGACACGTTCAGTCATGCCGATCAACCCGTGACCGCCGGACGGCCCGTCCTCCGCCTGGACGGCGGCGCCGTCGTTGCTGACGCGTAACGTCAGCGTGGCCGGACCGTAGCCGATGTGGATCTCGACCCGGCCGGGGTCGGCGTGCTTGAGCACGTTCGTCAGCGACTCCTGGACGATGCGGTAGGCACACAGGTCGAGGCCGGACGGCAGCGGCCGGGCCCGGCCCTCGACGACGAGCTCGGTGGCGACGCCTGCCCCGCGCATGCGCTCGACCAGCGGATCGAGGGCCAGCAGGCCCGGCGCGGTGGCGTAGAGGCCCTCGTCGTCGTCGTGGGCCTCGATGCGCAGGATCGACAGCAGCCGGCGCATCTCGGTCAGCGCCTCGTGGCTGGTGTCGGCGATGACGCCCAGCGTGGCGTGGGCGGTGGCCGGGTCGCTCAGCGCCACGTAGCGCCCCAGCCCGGCCTGTACGGAGATGACCGACATGTGATGGGCGACGACGTCGTGCAACTCGCGGGCGATGCGCACCCGTTCGCGGGTGACCGCCCGCCGGGCGGCGGCGCCCTGCTCCGCGCGCAGCTGCGCGGCCAGGTCGGCGAGCTGCCCGGTGCGCTCCGACAGCAGCCGCACGCTGGTGCCCGCGCCCACCCCGCAGGCCGCCACGATGCACGACTGCGCGGCGGCCGACCACAGCGCGACGCCGGGCTGCTGCGCCGAGGCGTAGGTCCACTCGAAGACGATCAGCACCGCACCGGCCGCGCACCACGCCCACGACCGGTGGGCGGCGACGGAATAGAGCGCCACCAGCGGCCCGATGCTGTTGAGCCCGAGGTGGTAGCCCAGCACGTGGTAGACCAGCGAGGCGCCCACCGACACCAGCAGCACCGCCACCGGCGTCACCCTGCGCAGCGCCAGCGGCGCGTTGACCAGCACGGTCAAGGCCACCGACAGGGCGTCGCCCGGCCGCCCCCGGCCCGGCTCGAACATCTCCCACAGCCAGGTGCCGACGACGAGCGGCAGGGCCACGGCGCCGTCGAGCAGCAGCGGGTGGACCGCGAACACCCGCCGGACGATGGACGGGGCGGTGAAGGGCACCCGTCACGCTAACCCCGGCACCACCCCCGGCGCATCAAACCGAGGGTGGACATCTACTGCCGCGAAAGTTGCAGACCCCCGCGTCCCGCCCGGGACTGATTTCCGCATCACCCTCCCGAGTGACGAGACCGGGCCGGGCAGCGGCCACGATGGAGCGATGTCGCGAACCTCTCGTCACGAGGAGACAGCCGATGGGGAACGGTGCGGAGGGCTCGGACAGCAGGGCTCCGACGGCGGGACCGGTGCGGCGGGCGTGCGGTTCCGGGTGCTCGGGCCGTTCGAGATCCTCGGCGCCCGCGGCCCGGTCAGCCCCGGAGGGCCGCGGCAGCGCGCCCTGCTCGCCCGGCTGGTGGCCGCCGCCGGGACGGTCGTCTCCACCGACACGCTGATCGAGGACCTGTACCAGGGCAGGCCGCCGGCGACCGCGGTGGGCTCCGTGCACGTCTACGTGTCGAACCTGCGCCGGGTGCTGGAGCCGTCACGCCCGCCGCGCACGCCGCCCCGGCTGCTGGTGGCCCGCCGGCCCGGCTATCTCCTGGCCACCGCGGACGTCGACGCGCTGCGCTTCGCCAAGCTGGTCACCGACGCCGAGCTGCGCCCGCCCGCGGAGGCGCTGCCCCTGCTGGAGGAGGCCCTCGGGCTCTGGCGCGGCGTCCCCTACGGCGAGTTCGCCGACGAGCTGTGGGCCGCCGCGGAGGTGAACCGCCTGGGCGAGCTGCGCATGAACGCGATCGAGTCCCGCGCCCAGGCGCTGCTGGACGCCGGCCGCCCGCAGCCGGTGATCCACGAGCTGGAGTCCGAGACGGCGGAGCACCCGCTGCGCGAACGGCTGTGGTGGTTGCGCGCCCTGGCTCTCTACCGGTCCGGGCGGCAGGCCGACGCGCTGGCCACGTTACGCAGGGCGCGGCAGGTCATCGCCGACCAGCTCGGCCTCGATCCCGGGCCCGAGCTGCGGGAACTGGAGAAGGACATCCTCCGGCAGGCGCGGTCGATCACCCCGCCGCCCGAGCCGGGGCCCGTGCGGCTGTCCCTCGTCCGCACCGAGGCCGTTCCGGCCGCCGTGGCGCGTGGCGGTGAGGAGGCCACCGCGGCGGGCGGCGGGGAGGAGGCCGCCGCGCACGCCGGTGAGGACGCGTCCGCGCAGGCCGATCAGGCCCGGCGCGCGGCGCGGGGACGGCTGATCGGCCGCGAGCGGGGGCTGGCGGAGCTGACGGCGCTGCCCGGCGCGGCGCACCACAACGGCGTCGTGGTCGCCGCGGTCAGCGGCGAGCCCGGCATCGGCAAGACCCGGCTGCTGCAGGCGTTCCGCGACGACTGCGTGGACCGCGGACACCTGGTGCTGTGGGGCCGCTGCCGCGGAGGGGAGGGCGTGCCGCCGCTGTGGCCGTGGCTCCAGGTGCTGCGCGCGCTGGCCGGGAGCGTGCCGCCCGCCGAGCGCCAGGCGCTGAGCGGGCTGCTCGACGACGACTGGCCCACGGGCGCGCCGGCCTCGCCGCACCGCAACCGGGCCGTCGCCCGGTGGCTCGTCGAGGCCGCGCGCGCCCGCCCCCTGGTGATCGTCCTGGACGACCTGCACTGGGCGGACTCCGCCACGCTCGAACTGCTCAGGGACGTCGCCGTGCTGTCCGAGGCGTACCCGGGCGAGCGCCCGCTGCTGCTGGTCACCGCCTTCCGCGACGCGGCGCACGACGACCGGACGGTCACCCCCGCCGCTTCCTTCAACCTCTCGGTGGACGAGGTCCTCTACCAGCTCGCCCGCTACGACCTCGTGCGCATCCGGCTGGGCGGCCTCGACGCCGCCGACGTCGGGACGCTCGCCCGGGAGATGGGCGTCCCGGTGGACGGCTCGACGGCCCAGCTGCTGACCCGGCGTACCGGCGGCAACCCGTTCTTCGTCCGCGAGAGCGTCCGGCTGATGGCGCAGGGCCAGGGCCTGGAGGTCGTGCCCGACGCGGTGTCCGACCTGATCCGCCGGCGGCTGGCCATGCTCGGGCCGCGGGCGACGGAGATACTCCAGCCGGCCGCCCTGATCGGCCGCAGCTTCGATCCCGGCCTGGTCGTCGAGGTGTTCCGGGCCTGCGCGTCGTGGCCGGAGCAGACCTACGAGCTGCTCGACTGGGCCGCCCAGGCCGGGCTGGTCACCAGCGGCGACGGGGTCATGACGTTCGTCCACGACCTGGTCAGGGAGACGCTGATCGCCGGCGTCCCGCCGCTGCGCAGGGGCGTGCTCCACCGGGAGGTGATGCGGGCCCTGTCGGCCAGGCCGAGCACCGACGTGACCGTCATCGCCCACCACGCCGTGGAGGCCGGGCCGCTGGCGTACCGGGAGACGGCGCACTGGGCCCGCGCGGCGGCCGGGCAGGCGAGCCGGCGCATGGCGCACGAGGAGGCCGCCGCCTGGTGGGGACGGGCCGTCGCCGCGCACGGCGCCTGCGACGGCGACCCCGCCCAGCACGTGGAACTCCTGTTGCACCAGGTGCGCGCCCTGCTGGACGCCGGAGACGCGATGGGCGCGCGCGACCTGCGGGCCCAGGCCCTGCGCGTGGCCCAGCGCGCCGAAGCCGACCCCGCCCTGACCACCCGCGCGCTCACCGCACTGGACGCGCCGGCCATCTGGACGCTGCGCAACCCGTACGAACCGGTGGAACTGCGGCTGGTGGAGCAGTTCGAGGCCACGCTGAGCGCGCTGCCCGAGACCGACGGCGTCGAGCGGACGCTGCTGCTCGGCGGCCTGGCGCAGGAACTGTACAACGGCAGCGACGACGACCTGCGATGCCTGTCGCTGTCGGCCGAGGCCGTCGCGATGGCCCGCCGGATCGCGGACCCGCACCTGCTCATGCGGGCGCTGAACGCGCGCGCGCTGTCCGTGCCGCAGGCGACCCACATCGCCGAGCTCATGGAGATCGCCGACGAGCTGCACGGCCTGGCCGCGCGGACCCGGACGCCGGGCTTCGAGCTGCTCGCCCACATGATGGACACCCACTACCGGCTGGAGACGCACGACCTGGCCGGGGCCGACCTGGCGGCCGCCCGCTGCGAGGCGCTGCTCGACGACCTGCAACTGCCGTGGCCGCGGTTCCAGCACACCATGTGGCGGGCCAACCGGCTCACCCTGGCCGGCCGGTTCGCCGAGGCCGACACGCTGTACGGCGAGGCCGAACGGCAGGCCAAGCGGATCGGCATGTGGTACGCGGGCGCCGTCGCGGTGAACGGCCGCCTCATGCTGCACTACCAGCGCGGCGCCATGGCCGAGGCGGGCCCGCTCATCGACCTGATCAGCGGCATCCACCCCACCGTGGAACACGACGCCCGGGTGCTGGAGCTGTGCGCCCAGGGGCGCCGGAGCCAGGCCGTGGCCCTGGCCGGGCAGGGGTGGCCCGCTCCGCCGATGGACTGGTCGTGGCTGACCATGACCTGCCTGCAGGGCGCGGCCCAGGCCGCCGTGGGCGACGTGGCGGCCTGCTGGACGACGTACGAGAAGCTGCTGCCCTACGCCGGGCGGATCTCCGGGGGGTCGGCGGTGGCCTGCATCGGGCCGGTCGACCACTTCCTGGCCGTGCTGGAGACCGCGCTGGACGCCGGCACCGACGCCGCCGGGGCCTGACGGGCCACCGGTCTACCGTGTCCCGTCGTCGTGCCAGCGGCCGACCAGGTCGGCGTACAGGGGGGACCGGTCGATCAGCTCCCGGTGGGTGCCGGTGAGCACGGTGGTCCCGTCCATCAGGAGGACCTGGCGTGCCCTGGCGGCCGAGCTGATGCGGTGCGCGATCACGACCAGGGTGCCGGGCCGGGCCGCCAGCGCCGACTCCGCGCGCAGCTCGGCGGCCGGGTCGAGGTGGCAGCCCGCCTCGTCCAGGATGAGGACGCCGGCGGGGGAGGCGTGCACGCGGGCCAGGGCGACGAGCTGCCGCTCCCCGGCCGACAGCGCGGACGGCTCGTCGATCTCCCCGTCGAGGCCGCCCAGCCGCTCGACGAGCGGTCCGGCGCCGACGGCGGCCACGGAGGCGCGCAGGCGCTCGTCGTCCGGGCTCTCGCCGAGCGGCCACAGGTAGGCCAGGTTCTCCCGGACCGTCCCGGCGAAGACGTACGCCTCCTGCGGCACCAGCGCGATCCGGCTGCGCACCGACGCGCCGGGGATCGAGTCCAGGGGCCGCCCGCCGAGCCGCACCCGCCCGCCGGTCGGCCGGAGCAGCCCGGTCATCAGCAGGGCCAGCGTGGACTTGCCGACGCCGCTGGGCCCGACCACCGCGAGATGCCCGCCTTCGCCGATCGTCAGGTCCAGGTCCCGCACGACCGGCGTGGCCCGCGCGGCGTAGGCGAACGTCAGGCGCTCGGCCCGCAGCTCGTGACCGTCCGGGACGGCGGTCGCCGGCGTGCCCGCCGCCGCCGGGCCGGGGACGGCGATCGTCTCGGCGATCCTGCGCGTGGTCGCCGCGAGCCCGACCCCCCACCCGCCGAGGGTGTCGAGGATCGTGCGCAGCGCCGGCTCCAGACCGGTGAACAGGTACGTCACCGCCCCCACCACCTCTCCCGCGCTCAGCCGGCCCCCCTCGATCAGCGGACGGGACAGCAGGAGCAGGCCGACCAGCGGCGCGTGCGCGCCGAGCAGGACGGCGACCCGGCGGCCCGTGCCCGCCCAGGCGAGCGCGCGGGCCGCCGCGGCCTGCGCGGACACCAGGGCCCGCAACGTGTCCGCGGCCTGGGCCCGCGCCCCGCAGGCGGCGACGTCGCGCAGCCCCGCCACGATGGGCGTGGCCTGCGCGGTCAGCCGCTCCTCGGCGAGCACGAGCGCGCGCTGCCGGGCCGTCAGCGCCGGCATCAGCCTGGCGAACGCGGCCAGCGTCAGCACCAGCGGCCCGGCGGCGACGGCGGCGGCCACCGGCGACAGGACGAGCAGCCCCACCAGCGCGGCGATCACCGACATCCCCAGCTCACGACTGGTGCGCAGCATCGTGGACACGAGCTTGCGCATGGTCTCGACCTGCCCGGTGAGGCGGCTGAGCGCGGCGGCGTCCGGCGCCTGGCCGCCGTCGGCCGCGCGGCGGACGGTCGCCCCGGCCACGGCGCGGACCAGCTCGTCGCGCATGGGCTCGACCACCGCGGCGAGCTGCGGGAACATCAGCCGGGTCGCGACCGACCTGACGACCATCGTCGCGCCCAGCAGGCCCAGCCAGGCCAGGCCGACGCCCGGACGTCCCGCCAGGAAGCCGCGGTCCACCGCGGTGGCGACGAGCAGCCCGGCCAGCAGCGCGGGCGCCGACTCGACGAGCGACCACGCCAGCGCCAGCAGCAGCGGGCGCCGCCGGGCGCGCAGCAGCCCCGCCAGGAACCGCCAGGGCCGGACGGCCTGCCGCCGGTCCGCCTCGGCCCCGGTCACCGTGCGGACGTCCATGTGTCCTCCTCGTCCCGTCGCGGGGTGTCGGCGTGCTCGGCGGCGGCGAACAGGGCGCGGTAGGCCGGGTCCCGCCACAGCTCCTGGTGGGTGCCGCGCCCGCGCACCCGGCCGGCGTCGAGCCAGACGACCAGGTCGGCCAGTGCGGCCGTGGCCGGGCGGTGCGCGATGACCAGACGGGTGCGCCCCCGCATGCCCTCGGCCAGGGCACGGCTCACCCGGGCCTCGGTCGCGGTGTCCAGGCTGGAGGTGGCGTCGTCGAGGACGGTCACCCGGGCCTGCCGCAGGAACGCCCGCGCCAGCCCCAGCCGCTGCACCTCGCCGCCGGACAGCGGCGCGTCCGCCGCCGGGGTGGCGTACCCGAAGGGGAGGCGGCGGATCACGTCGTGCACGGCCGCGGCCTTCGCGGCGGCGCGCACCGCCTCCGGGGCGCACGCCGGAGCGCCGTAGGAGATCACCCCGGCGATGTCGCCGCCGAGCAGCATCGGGCGTTCGAACGCGTACGCCACGGCATCGCGCAGCGGCCCGGGATCGACGTCGCGCAGGGGCACGCCGTCGAGGAGGACCTGGCCGTCGTCCGGGTCCGCCAACCGGCCGGCCAGCAGCGCGAGGGTGGTCTTGCCCGCGCCCGAGCCGCCGACGACGGCGGTCATCACCCCGGCCGGTATCTCCAGATCGACGCCGTCGAGCAGCGGGGCCTGCCCGCGCCGCACCGTCACGCCACGGAAGGAGAGCGTCCCCGGGCCGGGGGGCAGCGGCCGCGTGCCGGCGGCCGGGACGGGCAGGGCGAGCACGTCGTGCACGCGGACCGCCGCCGACCGGCCGAAGGCCATGCCGAGCAGCGGGTCGATCTGTTCGACGAACACCAGGCCCAGGGCGGTGTGGCCGGCCGTGGCCGGCAGCGCGCCCGCCGGCAGCCGTCCCTGCGCGACGCCGAGCCCCGCCACGGCCAGCACGACGACCTCCACCAGCGGCAGGATCAGGGTGATCCGCCACACGCTCTGCGCCTGCGCCCGCCACAGGGCGTGCCCGGCGGCGCTCAGCTCGGGCAGCGGCCGCAGCACGCGGGCGATCTCCCGGTCGGCGGTGCCCGCGGCCCGGACCGTCCGGATGCCGGCCAGGGTCTCGGCGAGGCGTGCGGCCAGCCGGCCCTGGGCCCGCTGGTAGTCGCCGTACAGGCCGGAGACCCGGGCGACGAACACCCGCATGACGACGAGCGCGACCGGGACGCCGCTCAGGAAGGCGACGCCCACCCGCCAGTCGATCGTGAAGAGCGCGACGACGCCGCCCGCCGACAGGACGAGCCCGGACGCGATCTGCAGCAGCGTCGCGGGCACGTAACCGGTGGTCGCGGTGTTGCCCACGAGGCGGTTGACGAGCTCCCCGGCGGGAAAGGCGCCCGCGCCCGCCGCGTCGGTCCGCAGCACCCGGTCGATCGCGCGCAGGCGCAGCAGCCTGGTGGCGGCGGCGACGGACGTGATCCCCGCGACGCCCGAGACGACGTCGGCGAGCGCGGCGGCCAGGAGCAGCACCGCGAGCTCGGCGTAGGCGGCGGTGGAGCCCGTTCCGGCGAGGACCGCGTTCACCGCCGCGCCCACCGCCGAGGGCAGGGCGAGGGAGACGGCGATCGAGGCCGCCGCGGCGACGGCCGTCCCCGCCAGCGGCGCCCAGGTCGCGCGGGCCGTCCAGGCGATGAGCCGGTCGCCGTGCCGGTGCCCGACGTTCATGAGAGGTCCCTTCACTCCATCGGCTCGATGGCGTGGGTCGTGTGTCGGCGCGGGGGGGGGGGGGGGGGGGGGGGCGGGCCCGGGGCCGGGGGGGGGGGGGGGGCCGGCGCGGGGGGGGGGGGGGGGGGGCGTGGGCAAATGGGAGGAGGGGACCTGAGTGGAAGAAG
>NZ_JBITLS010000012.1:241273-396677 GCF_044465465.1 Nonomuraea sp. NPDC049655 | reverse complement strand
TGGTACTGCACTCGGGAGGGTGTGGGAGAGTAGGTCACCGCCGGACAATCTTTGGGAAGGGCTCCGACTTCGGTCGGGGCCCTTTCTGCATTTCCAGGGTGTTTCTTCCATTCCGGGTGTGGCGGGTGCTGGGGGTGGACGGCCTCGGTTCAGGGGGGCCGGCTCGTGGCGGGCCCAGTGGACCCTTGGACCCCCGGGCCGGTGGGGCGCCTGGAGGTGCGCTGTCGCAAGGGGCAGGTGGCGCCTTAGGTGGATTCCAGTCGGTTCCGCCTCTGGTCAGTCCGAGCCGGCCCGTTTTGGAGACTTAGGGTCTGCACGCTTGTCCGTACTCAGGTCTGCACACCAATGAGTACGCTGACACTTCGGCGTCACTCTGCGGGGGAGGAGACACTGTCAGGGTGTTGCGCGCCCCTACGAGCGGCTCCTGGCAGCTGCAACAGCCAATAGCGAGCCGTGGGGGCCGCGCCATAGAGGCAGACCTGCCTTCGGCGGTGACCGGGACTTCGCGATGACCAGAACGAGGTGCTGTCGCCGAAGTCCTGCTCATGCCTGGGGCTTTGTCTCTGTCGGCCACGCCCATCAGTGCTGTTGCCGGCCTGTCGGATGTCCCCGCTCAACTGTCCGGACTGGTGGCGTAGCTGTGCACTCCAGGAGCCGGGCTGGTGTTGGCATGGGACCTGGGCTGGGTGTCAGCGCGAGCTTGATGAGGCTCGGCAGACTGGCCGTTCTGAGGCCATGGCAGTTGGCTGGATGTCAGGGGTGGGCGAAGAGGGTCAGTGTGCAGCTGGAGGCGATGGCCAGGGTGCGGCCCGTGGGGGAGAAGCCGGCTGTGCGGAGCTCGCAGCCCTCTTCGCGGTGGATGTGCCACCAGGTTGATCCGGGTTCGTCGCGGTAGGGGTCACCGCCACTGGACAGCAGGACGCTTGCGATGGGCCAGTCGGGGGTGACCACATCGACGGACCATCCATTCGTGGTGGTCGTGTGCAGTCCGCCGCCCAGGAGGCCGGAGATCTTGATGGGGGTGCCTGTCAGAGGTCCTATGCCTTGGCAGGTGAGGGTGTAGTCGTCCGGCCAGGCTGGTTCTGGGTCGGGATCGCGCGCTGTGCGCCGGCCGGTGACGCAGTTGAGGACGCCGCGTCCCTGGTGAGA
Source organism: Nonomuraea sp. NPDC049655 (assembly GCF_044465465.1). NCBI lineage: Bacteria > Bacillati > Actinomycetota > Actinomycetes > Streptosporangiales > Streptosporangiaceae > Nonomuraea > Nonomuraea sp. NPDC049655. The sequence continues at coordinate 395,528 of NZ_JBITLS010000012.1, read as the reverse complement.
GGTCACGAGGATGAGGTCCTCGCCCGATTCGGGGTGTACGGCGAAGCCGACGCCGGTCAAGCCTCCGACTGCTACTGGCGGCAGGGGGCGCCAGGGTGGGGGCGGGGGTTGGAGCGGAGCGGTTCGGAACCGGGTGCGAAGGTGTTCGTGGTGGGGGTTCATGGCGGGCGAGTCCTGTCGGGGTCCGGCGGCGGTGCGGTAAGGGCGCATCCTATGCCCGACAAGACGGGGTGGCGTTTGTGCCTGGGGCGACCCGGTGGCGGGGGTCTGGGGGCGATGCTTGACCCAGTAGCCGGTAGCCGGTAGCCGGTGGGCGGTGGGCGGGGGTCGTGACTACCTGCGGTGATGCGGCAGGCGGTGGGGATGGTGGAGGGCGGGCAGCTCGGCGTTGGCGGTCTGGGCAGGCCCTGGAGGGCTGGTGCTCGTCGTCGCGATCGCCCAGGGGTCCGCTGGCCTTGTGGAGGAGAGGAGAGGAAGCGCACCTCGCTCAGGGGCGCCGCATGCTAGGTGGGGTCCCCGAGGCGGGCGCGGGCTTCTTTGAGTTGCCGGCGGACGTCGGCGAGTTCGCGTTCGAGTTCCAGGATGCGGCGGATGGCGATCAGGGTCATGCCCTGGTCGGCGAGGTCGGTCACGTGCTGGACGATCAGGATGTCGCTGCGGGAGTAGCGGCGTTGGCCGCCGGACGAGCGGCTCGGGCTGATGACGTCGTGTTCGTCCAGGCGGCGGAGGTAGGCCTGGCGGACCTGGAGCATCTCGGCGACCTGGCCCAGGGAGTAGAGCGGGGCGTGTTCGTCGTCGAAGGGCAGCGCGGGCATCGTGGCCTCCTCGGGGTTCGGGGGCGGGGCCGGGATGCCCCGCCCCCGGTGCCGGGTCAGGCCCGGATGGCCTTCGTGTCGTTGCGCCGGATCTCCACCTTGCGCGGTTTGGCGCGTTCGAGGACCGGGATGCGCACGGTGAGCACGCCGTTGGCGTAGCCGGCGTCGATGCGGTCGCTGTCGAGGTGCTCCGACAGGTAGACGCGCCTGGTGAACGTGCCCATCGGGCGCTCGCGGACGAACAGCCGTTCGTTCTCGGAGATCTCTTCCTCGCGACGGGCGCTGACGGTGAGGACGCCCCGGTCGACGGTCACCTCGATGGAGTCCGGGTCGATGCCGGGCAGGTCGAAGCGCAGGACGACGTCGTCGTCGCGGCGCAGGCCGTCCATCGGCATCGTGGCGGCGCCGCCGTTGTCGAAGGTCTGGCGGGCCAGCCGGTTGAACTGGCGCTCGAACTCCTGGAAGAACGGGTCGATCGTAGTCAGCAGCATGGTTCCGAACCTCCTGCTTCTGTCGTGGTAGCTAACCTCCAACTCGATTTGTAGGTTAGACAGCCGAGTGGGGGGAAGCAAGGAGGGTAAGGAAGTTTTTACCTGGGCGTGAGGAGTGTGCCGGTGAGGATGGTCACGGCATGGCCGGCGAGGTGGACGCGGTCGCCGTCGAGGCGGGTGTGGACCAGGCCGCCTCTGGCGGAGAGCTGCGCACCGGTCAGAGCCGTGCGGCCGAGCCGCGCGGACCAGTACGGCGACAGGGCGCAGTGTGCCGAACCCGTCACCGGATCCTCGGCGACGCCCACTTGGGGAGCGAAGAATCGTGAGACGAAATCCGTGCCGGTGCCGCGGGCGGTGACGATGACGCCGCGCGCCTCCACTGCCGACAGGGCCGGGATGTCGGGGCGCAGGGTGCGTACCGTCTCCTCTGAATCGACCTCGACCAGCAGGTCCAGGTCGCTTTTCCCGACCCGCAGCGGGGTGGCTCCGAGCGCTTTCTCCAGGCCGTCGGGAACCGTGACGGGCGTCACCTCCTTGGCCGGGAAATCCATCGTGATGAGGTCTCCGGCGGCGCGATTCACCGTTAGCGTTCCGCCGGCCGTGCGGAATTCGACGGGGCCGGTCGCGGCGCCGGTCGAATACAGAACGTGAGCGGTCGCCAGCGTGGCATGACCGCAGAGAGTGACCTCGACCACAGGGGTGAACCACCGCAGGGAATCGCCGAGCAGGAAGGCGGTCTCGGAGAGGTTCATCTCGGCGGCTACGCTCTGCATCCACCCATCAGTAACCGGAGAGTCCAGCAGGCAGACACCTGCGGGATTACCCTTGAAAGCTGTGTCGGTGAAGGCGTCTACAGTGAACAGGCGCATGTGGCCGATGCTATACGGGGGGACGGATATCCAGATGCAAGCGGGTTGCAAGCCGTACAAAATGGAATTAGGGCTGGGCGTGTCGCGTGGCGAATGCGGAATCGTCGGTTACCGTCCAATGTGTAGGGACGTGCCGATTACGGTGAGTTCCTGAGGAAAGGACAAGCCGATGGGGGCAGTGCGCAAGGTGGTGAACTACCTTGGCCTGAGCGGGGTCGATCACTACGACGACGGCTATGACGACGACGAGCACTACGAGGACGAGTACGTTCCGGCGACGGAGCGGGCCGCCCGGCGGTGGCGCGCGAACGTCGACGCGTCGCGAATCGTCATGGTCCAGCCGCTCAAGTACAACGACGCACCGTTGATCGGTCAGCACTTCCGTGACGGGCAGACGGTGATCATGGACGTCACGGGCATGGCGATGCCCGAGGCGACGAGGATGGTCGACTTCGCCGCCGGGCTCGCGTTCGGTTGCGAGGGTCGGATCGAGCGCATCGCCGATCGCGTGTTCCTGCTCGCGCCGGCGCACGTGGAGATCGAGACGACCTGATCGGGTCTAAGCAGCGCGCGGGCCGCGACGAATCAGCCGGGTGAGCTCGGCTGCATCGTCAGCGGCCTGTTTCGCGCGTGCGTCCGCTTCTCTGGCGTAGGCGTGCAGGGCCCAGACGGCGCCCTCGGCCAGCTCCTTCAGCTCGTTGACCTGGCCGGCCACGTAACGGGCGTCGGCGACGATGGTCTTGTGGCGCTGCCAGAGCTGCCAGCCGCCCAGCCCGAGCATGGCCACCCCGGCGGCGGCCAGCAGGAGCGAGGCGCTGAACGCCGCTCCGGCCAGGCACGCGACACCCGCCACGATCAGCACGAACGCGGCCCACGGCCGGCCGCGCGGCACGACGCCCTCGGTGAGGATGGCGTGCTCCGCCGTGGCGATCGAGGTCTCGTCGGGGCCTTCGGGGCGCAGGTGGATGCGGTGGCCGAGCAGCGGGACGGTCAGCGTGGCCGGCGGCGTCAGCCGGCTGTCGGCTTCGAGCTCCTCGGCCAGGCCGCGCAGGATGGGCGCGGCGACGTGCAGGGCGATGGCCGCCAGGTGCGGGTCGGCGCCGGGACGCAGGTCGTCGAGCAGGTGGGAGATGAGCGAGGCCATCGGGCCGGCCGGGCCGCCCTGCCCGATCTGGGCGCGCAGGACCGCCAGCGGCTCGTCCTCCGCCCAGGACGCGGCCGGGCTGGCCGAGCTGTTGCTGAGCGGGGCGGCGGAGTCGTGGTCGGCCTGCCGGGCCGAAGTGATCTCGGCGCAGCGGCCGCGCAGCCTGGCCAGGCGGGCGGCCGCGACCGCCGGACGGGCCAGATCGGGGATTTCGGCCATCTCCGGGAAGTCGGCCAGCGACGGCGGGACGACGACCGCGGGCTCGCCGGGCACCAGCGCCTGCACCCACTCCTCGACGTCGGCGTGCTCCTGCACGGCCAGCGCGTCGAGCTTGCGCAGCACGAAGATCTTGCCGGCCGGGCCGTAGGCGCCGCGGGCGGCGGCCAGCCAGAGCGAGCGCTGGCCGTGGGTGACGGGACGGTCGAGCGACAGCTCGCCGAAGGCCGTGCCGAGCCAGGAGGCGTGGATCCGGCTGCCCTGCCCGGACACCGCCAGGGCCAGGCACAGGAAGAGCGCGGTCTGCTGCTGGTCGCGGCCGGCGGCCCTGCTCAGCGGTTCGAGCGGGTCGTCGCCGGCGAGGATGGCGACCAGCGCTTCGACGGCAGGGGGCAGCCAGTGGCCGGGTATGTCGCGAAAGCCCGGAGCGGCGGGAGGAGCGGTGCCATTGGCGGCGAGGTGCGCCAGCAGCGCCTCGGCGTAGCGTTGCAACTCCGTCGCTGCTTGGGGGCTCGCAGTCAGGTCCGTGCTCAAGGCAGAGAACTCCCCCATTTCGGCCTCAGTTCATGACCGCGTAAAGCCTAGCCGTTAGGGCGCGCCAACCCGGTGGAGGCGCGCCCATGACGGAACGGGAGACTTTGAGCCAACTGCCTGTTACATACGGTCGGGGACGGGGACGCCCAGAAGGTCGAGGCCGGTTTCGAGCACGCGCAGCGTCAGCGCGCACAGGGCCAGCCGCGAGGCGCGGGTCTCGGGCTCGACGTCGGACCGCAGCACCGGGCACTGCTCGTAGAAGGTGCTGAACAGGCTCGACGTCTCGAAGAGGAAGTTGCACAGCCGGTGGGGCTCGGAGCGGGCGGTGACCTCTTCGATGAGCGTGCCGAAGCCGAGCAGGTGCAGGGCCAGGGCGCGCTCGGCGGGCTCGGCCAGCAGGATCGGGGACGTGGCGGCCGCCGGCTCCATGTCCGCCTTGCGGAAGATGGACCGGATGCGGGCGGTGGCGTACTGCATGTAGGGGCCGGTGTTGCCGGTGAAGCCCAGCATGCGGTCGTAGTCGAAGACGTATTCGCTGTCGTGGCTGACCGACAGGTCGGCGTACTTGACCGCGCCCATGCCGACGGCGAGGGCGATCTCGTTGCGGGTGGCCTCGTCGTAGCCGCGTTCGGCGATGGCCGCCGAGGCCCGCTCGACGCCCTCCTGGAGCAGGTCCATCAGCTTGATGGACTCGCCCGACCTGGTCTTGAAGCGGCGGCCGTCCTTGCCGAGCATCATGCCGATCTGGACGTGTTCGGCCGAGACGGTGTCAGGCAGCCAGCCGGCCATCTGCGCGGAGGCGAACACCATGCGGAAGTGCAGCGCCTGGTCGGCGCCCACCACGTAGAGGATGCGGTCGGCCTTCAGGTCGTGGACGCGGTAGCGGATCGCCGCCATGTCGGTGGAGGCGTAGCCGTAGCCGCCGTCGCTCTTCCTGATGATGAGCGGCAGGGGCTTGTCGTCGGAGCCGGTGAAGCCGGGCGGGAACAGGCAGAGCGCGCCCTCGCTGTGGACGGCGACGCCCGACGACTCGAGGTCGGCGCAGGTCTTCTCCAGCATGGGGTTGTACATGCTCTCGCCGGCGAGGTCGGCGTCGGTCAGCGTGACGCCGAGCAGGGAGTAGACCTTGTTGAAGTAGCGGACGGTGGCGTCCATGAAGACGTGCCACAGGCGCATGGTGGCCGGGTCGCCCGACTGGAGGGTGGTGACCCGGACCCGGGCGCGCTGCTTGAACCCCTCGTCGGCGTCGAACTTGGCCCGCGCCGCCTGGTAGAACTCGGTGCCCATGCCCGCTTCGAGCTGGGCGACCGCGGCCGGCTCGCCGATGTCGAGCAGGTGCTCGATGAGCATGCCGAACGGGGTGCCCCAGTCGCCGAGGTGGTTCTGCCTGATCACCTTGTTGCCGAGGTGTTCGTGCAGGCGGGCCAGGGAGTCGCCGACGATGGTGGTGCGCAGGTGGCCGACGTGCATCTCCTTGGCCGCGTTGGGCGCGGAGTAGTCGATCACGATGGTCTGCGCGGGCGTGCTGGTGCCGACGCCGAGGCGCTGGTCGTCGCGCATGCCCGCGGCCTGGGACTCGATCCAGGAGTCGGCGAGCGTGATGTTGAGGAAGCCGGGGCCGCTGACCTCGACCGTGCCGGGGAAGTCGGACAGCTCGGCCTTGATCGCCTCGGCGACCTCCCGCGGGGACCGTCGCAGGCGCTTGGCCAGGCTCATCGCGACGTTCGCCTGGAAGTCGGCGAACTGGGAGGGCCGGATCAGCGGGTCTGCGTCGGCGTGCTCGGCGCCGAACGCGTTGGCCAGCGCCTGCTGGACGCGCTCGGTGAGCACTATCTGCGGGTCGGTCATGTTCTAAGGGTACCGGCGACCTTGACCGCGATGCTGATCGCAACAGCGGCCACCAGGGAGATGCCGACGGCCGTCAGGTCATTGCTGAGGTCGCCGGGGGCGAGGGCGAAGAAGCGCCGGACGGGCGGCAGCGACAGTGCTAGCGCGAAGAGCCCCGCCATGGACGCCAGCAGCGTGATCCGCCACCAGTTGAGCGGCCTGGTGATCAGCACGAGCACCCACCACGTGGTGAGGAAGAGAGTGATCACCGCGGACGTCTGGTCCTCGGTCAGGGTGGAGGTGCCGCTGTGCGCCGCCCAGAACGACAGCAGCACCGCGACCGCGCACAACACCCCCGCCGGCACGGCGAAGCGCAGCACCCGCCGGACGAACCCCGGCCGCGCCCGTTCGACAGTGGGCGCGAGCGCCAGGAAGAACGCCGGGATGCCGATGGTCAGCGCGTTGGTGAGGGTGGAGTGGCGGGGCGCGAACGGGAACATCACCCCGGCCACGCCGACGGCCAGCGACAACACGATCGCGTAGAAGGTCTTGGTGAGGAAGAGGTTGGAGACGCGTTCGATGTTGGCCAGCACCCGGCGGCCCTCGCCGACGACGTGCGGCAGCGTGGCGAACTTGTCGTCCAGCAGCACCACCTGGGCCACCGCCTTGGTGGCCGGGCTGCCCGCGCCCATGGCGATGCCGAGGTCGGCGTCCTTGAGCGCGAGGACGTCGTTGACGCCGTCGCCGGTCATGGCCACGGTGTGCCCGCGGGCCTGCAGCGCGCCGACGAACTGCCGCTTCTGCTGCGGGCTGACCCGGCCGAACACGGTGTGGGAGTCGAGCAGCTCGCCGAGCTTGACGGGGTCGTCGTGGGGGAGCGTCCTGGCGTCGATGGAACGGTCGCCGCCGGGGATCTTCAGGCTCATGGCGATGGCGGAAACCGCCTCCGGGTTGTCGCCGGAGATCACCTTGACCGTGACGCCCTGCTGGGCGAAGTAGCCGAGGGTCTTGAGCGCGTCGGGCCTGATCCGCTGCCTGAGGGTGACCAGCGCGACGGCCTCGACGGGCCCGCCGTCCTGGGCGGCCCGCAGGTCGGGCGTGCGGCACAGGACGAGCACGCGGGTGCCGGTGGCGGCCAGCTCGGCGGCCCTGTCGTAGCCGTCGCCGTCGTGCAGCAGCACGTCGGGGGCGCCCAGCAGCCAGGCGCCGTGCCCGCCGAAGTCGGCGCCGCTCCACTTGCGGGCCGAGGAGAAGGGCACGGACGAGGTCGCCGACCAGCCGTCGGCGGGGGCGGGGTAGCGGGCCCTGATGGCCTGGGCGGTGGCGTTCGGACGGGCGTCGAGGTGGGCCAGCGCGGCCAGCGCGGGCTCGACCGGCTGGCCGTCGCGCAGCGGGAGCACCTGGTCGAGGTCCATGCCGCCGGCGGTGAGGGTGCCGGTCTTGTCCAGGCAGAGCACGTCGACCCTGGCCAGGCCCTCGATCGCGGGCAGCTCCTGGACCAGGCACTTGCGCCGGCCGAGGCGGATGACGCCGACGGCGAACGCGATCGAGGTCATCAGCACCAGGCCCTCGGGGATCATGGTGACGATGCCGGCGACCGCGCCGGTGATGGCGGTGGAGAAGTCGGCGGAGTTGTGCAGCTGGCTGTAGATCAGCAGGGCGCCGATCGGCACGACCAGCCAGGTGATGTACTTGATGAAGTTCGCCACGCCCTCGCGCAGCTCGGAGTGGGCGAGGTGGAACTTGCTGGCCTCCTCCGCCAGCCGCACGGCGTAGGCGTCGGTGCCGACGCGGGTGGCGACGTACGCGCCGGCGCCGGCGACCGCGAAGCTGCCCGACAACACCTGGTCGCCGGGCTTCTTGTGCACCGGGTCGGCCTCGCCGGTCAGCAGCGACTCGTCGACCTCCAGGCCGTCGGAGCCGACGACCTCGCCGTCGACCAGCAGGCGGTCGCCGGAGCCGAGCAGCACCAGGTCGCCGAGGACGACCCGGTGCGGCTCGACCTGTTGCTCACGGCCGTCGCGGCGGACGCGGACCGGAGCCTCGTTGATCACGGCGAGCTTGTCGAGGGTGCGCTTGGCGCGCAGCTCCTGGACGATGCCGATCAGCGCGTTGGCCACGATCACCAGGCCGAACAGGCCGTCCTGCCACTCGCCGAAGATCAGGATCAGCGCCCAGAGCACGCCGATGACCAGGTTGAACAGGGTGAACACGTTCGCCCTGATGATCGCGCTGAGCGATCTGCTCGACCGCCGCGGCACCTCGTTGGTCTTCGCCCCCGCGACCTGTGCTGAGGTGAGGCCGTCCACATTTCCCCCGTTCCTGTGGATCGGTCTCACACACTACGGCGTCACCAGAGTCTGTGTGAGCGATGCGTGGCGGCGATCCGGTCGCCGATCCTGGCGACGACGCCGCCCGCGGAGAGGTCGGCGGCGACCTGGCAGGCGGCGCTGATCGCGGGCGCCCTGGAGGAGCCGTGGGCGATCACCACCGTCCCGTTCAGCCCGAGCAGGACGGCGCCGCCGTGGGCCTCGGCGTCGAGGCGCCGGCGCAGCTCGCGCAGGCGGCCGCGTTGCATGAGCGCGCCGAACTTGGCGATCCTGCTCTCGCCGATGGTCTCGGCCAGCTCGCCGAAGGCGTACCGGACCGCGCCTTCCATGGTCTTGAGGGCGACGTTGCCGGTGAAGCCGTCCGTGGTGACGACGTCGACCTTGCCGGTGAGCAGGTCGTGGCCCTCGACGTTGCCGGTGAAGCGGATGCCGGGGGAGGACTGCAGCAGTTCGTGGGCGCGTTTGACGAGCTTGTTGCCCTTCTCCGCCTCGCTGCCGATGGTGAGCAGGCCGATCCGGGGCTCGGGGATGTCGTAGGCCAGCTCGGCGTAGGCCGCGCCGAGGTGGGCGAACTGCACCAGCATCTCCGGTTTGACCTCGGCGTTGGCGCCGGCGTCCACCAGGAGGGTGGGGGTGGGGAGCGTCGGGAGCGCCACGGCGATGGCCGGTCGCAGGACGCCCTGCTGGGCCTTGAGCCGGAGTCTGCCGGTGGCGACGATGCCCGCGGTCGAGCCGGCCGACACCACGGCCGAGGCGTCCCCGCGGCGGACGAGGTGGCAGGCGATGGCGATGCTGGAGCGCGGGCGGCGCAGGCTGGCCAGGGCGCCTTCGTCCATGGCCAGGGCCTCTTCCGCCCGGACGATGGGGACCTCTTTGGTGGCGTCGTGGTCGGCCAGGGCCTCGTACAGGATGCGGGGTGAGCCGACGAGCACGATGGGCAGCTTGCGCTCCCGTACGGCGTGGACCGCGCCGGCCACGATCTCGTGGGGAGCGTGGTCGCCGCCCATGGCGTCAAGCGCGACGGGCCTGCTGTCGGACAATGGTCACCTCGTGGGACAGACGAGCCCGCCGTCGCCCGGCCGGGCCGGTACGCGGGCTCGTGTATGTCCGCATCGTAGGCAGGCCGGATGTCAGGTCGACCGGCGGGTGGACCTCCCTGCTTCCCCGGCGCGGCGGTTCCAGTCGCGGGGGCCCGTCAGTGGAGGTTCCAGTCGTCGAGGCCGCGGGTCACGACGACCTTGGAGAACTTCGACGAGCCGGTGACCCGGATCAGCGGGCCGTCACCCGCCGAGCCGCCGCTGACGTTGCGCTTGCCGAAGATCGAGCTGCCCTCGTCGATCACGTGGGCGTTCTCCGGCACCCGGACGATCATCTTGCTGAACTTCGCGTCGGTCTCGATGGTGATCTCCCGGCCGGGGAGCACGGCGTCGGACAGGTCGATGACGAGGGCGCCGAAGCGGGCCGACAGCTTGGTGCGCCGGGAGGCGACCCAGCGCCCCTTGCGCACGATCTTGCTGAACTTCGAGCTGATCACCTGGTGCTCGATGGCCTCGGGCAGGGCGGACGGGGCGGACACCTGGGGCAGGTCCCGGGTGAGGGGGACGAGCTCGCCGATCGTCTTCGCCGTGTAGGCGATCTCCAGACGGTCGGCGTGCTCGACGCTGGTGAGTCTTCCGGTGGCGAGCGCGTCGCCCAGCAGGGCCGCGACGCGGTCGCGGTCGGCGTCGGAGGCGCGCAGGTCGAGATCCTCGGTCACGATGAATCAGTGTATGTCGAATCGCGATATGTCGCGAGTGTCAAACCTGCAAGGAAACTTGGAGCCCAGTGGAACCGGGGACGCGGCGCGTCGCGTCCGGATATTAAGAACCGTAGACGCGCGACTGGGTCGTGAGGTTTACACGCGATCGAACAAAAAAGATGGGAAAGGCCTAGTGATCTTGAACCAGGCAGGTACCCGACGCTTCAAGGCGTACACGTCCAAGCACCTCGACGAGCTCCTGCGACGGGCGGGGCTGGACGACGAGGAGCGGCTGAGGGTCCGCGCCGTGGCCACGGTGCTGCCCTTCCGGACGAACGCCTATGTCGTGGATGAACTCATAGATTGGTCGGCGGCGCCCGACGATCCCATCTACCGCCTCGTCTTCCCACAGGAGGACATGCTTCCCGCCGCGGACGTGGCCAGGCTGGCCGATCTGCTCAAGGCCGAGGCGCCCAACAGCGAGGTCCAGGCCGAGGCCAACCGCGTACGCGCGCAGCTCAACCCGCATCCCGCCGGGCAGAAGGAGCTCAACGTCCCGCGGATGGGCGACGAGCCGGTGCCCGGCATGCAGCACAAATATCCAGAGACAGTGCTGATCTTCCCTAAACAGGGGCAGACCTGTCATGCCTACTGCACCTACTGCTTCCGGTGGGCGCAGTTCATCGGGGACGCGGACCTGAAGTTCGCCTCCGACGACATCGACCGGATGGTGTCCTACATCCGCCACCACCCCGAGGTCACCAGCGTCCTGATCACCGGCGGCGACGCCATGATCATGGGTGAGCCGGTCATCCGGCGCTACATCGAGCCGCTGCTCGGCCTCGACCAGCTCGAATCGATCCGCATCGGCACCAAGGCGCTGGCCTACTGGCCGCAGCGCTTCACCACCGATCCCGACGCCGACGCCACGCTCGGCCTGTTCCAGGAGGTGGTGAAGGCCGGCAAGAACCTGGCGTTCATGGCCCACTTCTCGCATCCGCGGGAGCTGGAGTCGCCGCTGGTGGAGTCGGCGGTCGAACGCATCCTCGGCAGCGGGGCCACCATCAGGACCCAGGCGCCGCTGATCAGGTCCATCAACGACGATCCAGCCGTGTGGTCGTCGATGTGGCGGCGGCAGCTTCGGATGGGGCTGATTCCCTATTACATGTTCGTCGAGCGCGACACCGGGCCGCAGGACTACTTCGCGGTCCCGCTGGCCCGCGCGTACGAGATCTTCAGGGACGCCTACTCGACCGTCTCCGGGCTCTGCCGTACGGTCCGGGGGCCGTCCATGTCGGCCACGCCGGGCAAGGTGTGCGTGGACGGCGTGACCGAGATCGCCGGTGAGCGCGTCTTCGTGCTGCATCTCATCCAGGCCCGCGACCCGGAGCTGGTCGGGCGGCCGTTCTTCGCCCGGTACGACCCGTCGGCGGTCTGGCTGACGGATCTGCGGCCGGCGTTCGCCGAGCGTTTTCCGTTCGAGCCGGCCGACGCCTTGCTGCCCATCTGAGTGGTCGCGTTCTCGCGCCACCGTCCCTGAATTGTGCGCCCCCGGCCCGTGACATTTGTTAATGCGACCACTTGTTCGCGGGCCGTGCGGGCGCACGTCGGTGTCGCGGTCCCGATGGCGATCGGGTCCGCGCGGAATCGAAATCAAAACCGGGGTATTTCCCGTTTTGTCTCTCCGCTCAACGCTCCCCCTTTACTCGGTAACCGGGCTGCAAACCCTGCTACATGGGCTTTCCGGCCGCCTGCGGGCGATCACCGTGAGTGATACAACTGCTTCCGTAGCTCAGCCGTGACAGCACGCTTCGTGTGGTGCCCATAGCGTGTGCGCCACGGCATTCGGGGGTTATCGATTCGCATTTCCACCGCATTCGAGAGCGATCGATCACGAGCCGGGAAGGCAATCATGAATCGAGTAGTCAAGGCGGCCGTTGCCGTCACAGCATTCGGCTTGGCGGCGGCTTTGGCCGTGCCAGCTCAAGCAGAAGTTCAATTCACTCACACCGCCAAGATCGTCCCGCTGGACGGCCTGGGCGGGGGCACCAGCGGAGGCCCGCTCGACCTGCTCGGCGGGCTGCTCGGCGGCGGGCTGCTCAGCAGCCTGGGCGGCGGCCTCGGCGGCCTGACGGGGGCCAACAAGGCCAAGGCGGCGGACGCCGCCGGCGAGGCCAGGGCGCGCGACATCGCCGACGAGAACCGGCGCGCCAGCCTGGCGATGACGCCGAACGCGGCCGAGGACGTCACCCAGGCGAGCGGCCCGCTGCCCGAGCTGTCGCCCATCCTCGGCAGCGGCGCGATCGGCGGCGGCGGCCGGGGCCTGGCCAAGTCGCTGCCGCTGCTCGGCGGCGCCCGCATGGCGCAGCCGCTGGTCAAGGGCGCGCCCCAGAGCAACGGCGGGCTCACCGGCACGAGCGCCCCGCTGCGCGGCGCCATGGACACGATGACCGCCCTGGCCGGGGCCTCGGTCGGCGGCGCGATGGGCAAGGTGGGCGGCGGCGCGCTGCTGCCCGGCACGGGCTCCGGCACGGCCGGCACCGCCACCACGAGCATGACGGGCGCCACCAAGGGCCTGCGCGACCTGTCCATGGAGTCCGGGATGGGCGGGCTCACCCGCGCCGCCAGGATGGCCCTGCCGCACGCGTCCGGCGGCGAGCTGGCGCCGATGGTCGGGCAGGTCGCCCCCGTCGAGGCCGCGCCGGTCGTCGAGGCGCTGCCGGGCACCACCAGGACCGCGTCCGTCGACGAGATCACCCCGCTCATGCAGGACACCGCGGGCTTCGTCTCGGCCAACGGCTCCAAGGCCGCCGGCTCCTACAGCGACATGGTCTCCGCCCTCGGCTGGAGCAGCGACGCGCTGACGAGCTCGGTGCGGGGCTCCTGGGTGCGCGACTGAGGCGAGCGCGGCGCGTCCCGGACGTGTCGCGGACGTGACCCGCGCGGGCGCGTCCCGGACATGACGTGACGACGCGCGCACGCGGCCCCGCCGAGGGCCGTGCGACGGTTCGCCGGCGTCCAAGGTGCCGACGCTCGCGAACCGGCCGTGACGGCCGTGAGGTGGCCCGCGTTCAGGTGCCAGGTTGTTCCCGCGACGGCGGGTTCCCGCTCTCCCCGGCGTCGGTGGACGCCCGCGGAACCACGGGGGCGTCGTCGCACCGACAGGACAGGCCGATGGGGTGCGCTCACAAGGTGCCGAGCGCCCCGACGGCACTGCCGCGCGTCGGTCGCGGGTCCGCCGCTCGGGCGGACGGGCCCGCCACGGGTCTGGGCGGATGCGCTCCAGCCCGGAGGTTCACGCGCGCGAGCCGCCGCTGACTGCAGGGCAGCGGCGCCGCGCCGAGCCCGCCGCCGGCCCCGCCACGGGGTCGGCGGCCTTCTTTTGTCCCCCCTTGTCCGGCGCGGGCCGTTAGGGCAGCCGGACGCCGGTGCGCCGGGCTATCTGGGCCTGCAACCGGGCCATCTGCCAGTGAAGCTCAAGCAGCTGCTCGGCGAGCTGCATCCTGGGGATCTCGGCCACGTCTTCGATGGCCAGGTGGTCGATCGCGGCCGAAAGCTCTCCCATCGCGCGCCCCCACTCCATCAGCGTTCCTTGGATCGAATTCGCGTTCGAATACTATCGGAACGGCAGTCACGCTGTCAGTGTTTCGGCGCGCGAGTCACCCACGTTTCGCGCAGGTGATCGAAAAGCGGGCGGGCTCAGCCCTTGTTGTAGGCGGCGATGACTTCCTTGGGGTCGCCGTCCATCCGGATCTTGCCCTTGTGCAGCCAGATGACCCGGTTGCAGGTCTCCTCGATGACCTTGAGGTCGTGGGCGACCAGGAAGACCGTGCCGGCCGACTCGCGGATCTGCCGGATGCGGGCCTCGCTCTTCTTGCGGAACTCGCGGTCGCCCGTGGCCAGGGCCTCGTCGATGAGCAGGACGTCGTGGGTCTTGGCCGAGGAGATGGCGAAGCGCAGCCGCGCGCCCATGCCCGACGAGTACGTGGACATGGGCAGCTGGACGAACTCGTCGATGCCGGAGAAGTCGACGATCTCCTGGTACTTCTCCTTGACCTCCGCCGGGGTCATGCCCATGGCGTAACAGCCGAGGACGATGTTGCGCTCACCGGTCAGCTCGCGCATGAGCGCGGCGTTGACGCCGAGCAGCGAGGGCTGGCCGTCGGTGTAGACGGCGCCCTCGTGCGGCGGGAGCAGGCCGGCGATGGCGCGCAGCAACGTGGACTTGCCCGACCCGTTGCGGCCCACGATGCCGATGGCGTCGCCGTGGTAGGCCACGAAGGTCACGCCCTTGACGGCGTGGACCTCCTTCATCTGCGGACGGCCCTGGCGCTTCAGCAGGCGCGTGAGGGCGTTGACCGCGTTGCCCTTCTCGTTGTCGGTGGCCGTGCCGTAGACGCGGTAGACGATGTGCAGGTCGTCGACGATGACGGTCGGGGTACCCGTGGGAACGTCGAGCGGACTCTTGCCCCGGGGCTCCGGGTTGGGGTGCACCCTCACGTCCTTGCCGGGGACGCCGGGCTCCTCGCCCTTCACCTGTGACAGCTCCTCGGTCAGTTCAGCCACGCCCGTACCTCTCCTCGGACCGCCAGAAGTACCAGAAGCCGAAGCCGAGTGAGAACACTGCCCAGAATACGCAAGACACCCACACCATGGTCGGCGGGTAGTGCCCGTTCTGCGGGTGGTAGCTCTTGATCAGGATGTCGCGCATCCACTCGATGTAGGAAGCCGTCGGGTTCAGGTACATCACGTCGGCGACCCACTGGGGCAGCTTCGCGGACCCGACCACCTTGTCCTGGATCGAGAAGAAGACGCCGGAGGCGTAGAGCCAGGTGCGGGTGATGAACGGCAGCAACTGGTTGAGGTCGCGCATCTGGGCGCCCATCCGGGCGATCACCAGGCTGGCCCCGATGTTGAACATCGTCTGGAGCGCCAGCACCACCGGGATCATGAGCCAGAACCAGGTGGGCCACTCGCCGGTGGCCGTCACGATGACGAGGAGCACGCCCATGGAGATGGCGAGCTGCTGCAGCTCCTGGATCGTGTACGCCAGCGGCAGCGACGCGCGCGGGAAGTGCAGGGCGCGGATCATCGACAGGTTGCCGGAGATCGACTTGGCGCCCGCCGTGACCACGCGCTGGGTGTAGGTGAAGACGAACATCCCGGTCAGCAGGAAGGCCGGGTAGTTCTCGATGCCGCCCCGGCCGCCCAGGATGACGCCGAACATCACGTAGTAGATGCCGGCGTTCAGGAGGGGGGTCAGCACCTGCCACAGCTGGCCCAGGGCCGAGCTGGAGTACTTCGAGACGTTGCGGGACGTCGCGTACGTCAGGATGAAGTGTCGCCGCTCCCAGAGCTGGCGCAGATAGACAGGGAACCTCGGCCGCGCGATGGCACGGCGAAGTCCGTATCTCTCGGCGAGCTTGGCCAGCGGCTCCTGCCCGCTTCGGCCGCCCGCCTGGGCGTCCGCGACAGCGGATTCCGGCTGGCTCATGGCTAGGACTCTATTGGATCCAGGTCGGTGGGGTGCCTGCCGCGAGGGACGCGGCAGATGCTTGGACGGAGTCTTGGGGCGCCAGGTTCCAAGGTGCCGTCAAGACTCGCTCAACCGTAGCCCAGCGAGGCGGGCCATGGCGGGAAGGGCGCGACCACGGTCCTGTAGGGGGTAATTTTCATCCGCTGTTCACGTCGAGGCTTGACCTGTTTGAGCATCCCTGGGGTGTTTGTAGTCTTATAGGAAGAATGTCTGTGACGCTGGATTGGCGCACGTGTGACCGAACTGCAACGCGCCAGAGACTCGCTGGTGGCAAGTAGTAAGGGATAGTCGCGATCGACTGGCAGGGCGTCGGCTGGTTTGACCATGTCAGCCAAATCCGGGGGATACCAGGAACCCCCCGTCAGGCTGCTTACCATCACCGCAGCTCAGCGCTGTCGCCCACCTGTAGAGGGAGGATTTTTTTCACCATGCGTGTTACTAAGGGCGCACAGATCGTCGCCGGTACCGCGCTGCTCGCCCTCGCGGTTGCCGCGTGTGGCGGCGGTGCCTCGGACGGCGGCACTGCCGCGGGCGGCGGCGAAACGCCGGTCCGCATGGAGATCGGTGAGCCTCAGGAGCTCCTCAACCCGCTGAACACCACCGAGACCGAGGGCTCCGAAGTCCTCGCCGCGGTGTTCTCGCCGCTCGTCAAGTACGACGAGAACAAGCAGCCGGTTGAAGAGGCCGCTGAGTCGATCACCACCCAGGACAGCAAGGTCTGGACGATCAAGCTCAAGTCCGGCTACACCTGGCACGACGGCAAGCCGGTCACCGCGGCTGACTACGCGCGGGCCTGGAACTATGGCGCCAACCAGGACAACGCCATGAGCTCCTCCGCCTTCTTCTCCCGCATCGACGGCTTCGCCGACGTCCACCCGGGCGAGGGCAAGACGCCGACGGCCAAGGAGATGAAGGGCCTCAAGGCTGTCGACGACAGCACCCTTGAGGTGACGCTGTCCGCACCGTTCTCGCAGTTCAAGACGATGCTCGGGTACACCGCCTTCTACCCGCTGCCGGCCTCCGCGCTCGGCGCCGACGGCAAGGTGACCCAGGCCTACGGCGAGCAGCCGATCGGCCAGGGCCTGTTCAAGGTCGACAAGCCCTACAAGAAGGGCGGCGCGCAGACCATCGACATGACGGTCTACGACAAGTTCCCCGGCCAGAAGCCGAAGAACTGGACCAAGCTGCAGTTCAAGATCTACAGCTCGGCCGAGACCGCCTTCCAGGACCTCCAGGCCGAGAACCTGGACGTGGACGACTCGCTGCCCGCCTCGGCGATCGCGACCGCCAAGTCCGTCCTCGGCGACCGTTACTTCGACGAGCCCGACGCCTCTGTCGGTTACATCGGCGTCCCGCTGAAGTACAACCCCGAGTTCAAGAACCCGGACGTGCGCAAGGCCATCTCCATGGCCATCGACCGCAAGACCATCACCGAGACGGTCTTCGCGGGCACCCGCGCCCCGGCCGACGACTTCATCAACCCGGCCATCCCCGGTTACCGTCAGGGCGCCTGCACGGCCTGCACGTACAACCCGGCCGAGGCGAAGAAGCTCTACGCCGACGCCAAGGGCCCGGCCAAGCTGGAGCTCGGCTACAACGGCGACGGCGGCCACAAGGAGTGGATCGAGGCCGTCGCCAACAACCTCCGCGCCAACCTGGGCATCGAGGTCACGCCGAAGCCGTTCGAGAACTTCAAGGCCATCCTGGACGACCTGGACGCCAAGAAGTACAAGGGCCTGTTCCGCATGGGCTGGTCGATCGACTACCCGTCGGCCGAGAACTACCTGACGCCGATCTTCGGCACCCAGGCCATCTCGACCGGCTCGAACTACGGCGGTTACGAGAACAAGGAGTTCGACGACATCGTCGCCAAGGGCGACCAGGCCGCCGACGCCGCCGAGGGCCTCAAGCTCTACCAGCAGGCCGACGACATCCTGATCAAGGACATGCCGTACATCCCGGTGTACTTCTACCGGAGCAACTTCGGCCACTCCACCAAGGTCAAGGGCGTCAAGCTGAACCTGCTCAACCAGGTTCAGTGGTCTGACGTCGAGAAGGCCTGACGTCATTCGCCGGGCGGGCGGCTCTTGCCGTCCGCCCATCGGAGGACTGAGCTTGGAGGCAGTCACTTTGGGGCCGGGCAAACCGCGGCTACGAGGGTGACTGCCTCCACGCATGTACCGGAGGGCTTGAATGGGCCGTTATGTCATCAGGCGACTGCTGCAGGCGATACCCGTCCTGCTCGGCGCCACGCTACTCATCTTCTCGATCGTCTTCGCCCTGCCCGGCGACCCCATCCAGGCACTGGCGGGCGAGAAGCGCCTGGACCCGGCGGTGGCCGAGGTCCTGCGCGACCAATACCACCTGAATGATCCGCTGCTGCTGCAGTACTGGTACTACCTCAGCGGCGTGCTCCTCCACGGGGACTTCGGGACCACCTTCTCCAGGATCCCGGTCTCGCAGCTCATGGCCGGCAAGTTCCAGGTCACGCTGAACCTCGCGCTGACCGCGCTCGTCATGGAGGCCATCATCGGCGTCGGCCTCGGCCTGTGGGCGGCGCTGCGCCGCGGCAGGGCCTCCGACACCGCCATCCTCGCCTCGACGCTGCTGCTGATCTCCGTCCCCACGCTGGTGACGGGCTTCGTGCTGCAGCTCGTGCTCGGAGTCAAGCTCAAGCTGTGGACGGGAAGCGACATCTTCCCCGTGGCCGGCATCTCGGCCGGGTTCCGCAGCTACCTGCTGCCCGGTTTCGTGCTCGCCGGCACGTCGATCGCCTATCTCACCAGGCTGACGCGGACGAGCCTGGTGGAGACGCTGCGCGCGGACTACATCCGCACGGCCACCGCCAAGGGTCTGGCCAAACGCCGCGTCATCGGCAGGCACGGGCTCCGCAACGCCCTGATCCCGCTGGTCACCTACCTCGGCGCCGACCTCGGGAACCTGATGGGCGGCGCGGTCATCACGGAGACGATCTTCAACCTGCCGGGCATCGGCAACCAGCTGTTCAACTCGATCCTGCTGCGAGAACAGCCGGTCGTCGTGGGCATCGTGACCGTGCTGGTGCTGATCTACATCCTGGCCAACCTGGTCGTCGACATGTTGTACGCAGTGCTCGACCCGAGGATCCGCTATGAGTAACGAAGCAAACGTCGGGCCCATGCTGCCGGAAGCGAAGTCGCTGGTCACGGAGGCCCCGGCGCCACCGTCCCCCGACAAGCAGGGCAGGCGCGGCAAGCAGAAGCAGGAGAAGCCCGCCAGCCTGTGGACCGACGCCTGGTACGACCTGCGCCGCCGGCCGATGTTCATCATCTCCGCGGTGCTGATCGCGATCCTGCTCGTCATGGCGTTCTGGCCGTCGTTGTTCACCTCGATCGACCCGACCAACGCCCAGACCTGCGACCTGTCCACCGCCCGGCAGCTCCCCAGCGTGGGGCACCCGTTCGGCAAGGACAGCCAGGGGTGTGACGTGTTCGCCAGGACGATCTACGGCGCCCGCAACTCGATCGTGATCGGCGTGACCACCACGATCATCACGATGATCGTGGGCGGCCTGCTCGGTCTGTTCGCCGGCTTCCGCAGCGGTCTGATCGACTCGGTCTCCTCCCGGGTCACCGAGATCTTCTTCGCCATCCCGCCGATCCTGGGCGCCCTGCTGATCGCCGCCACCTTCCGCGACAGCGGCATCAACAGCATCCTGCTGGTCATCGCGGCGCTGGCGGTGCTCGGCTGGCCGATGGTGTTCCGCATCATGCGGGCCTCGGTGATCACGGCCAAGAGCCAGGACTTCGTGGTCGCCGCACGGTCGGTGGGCGCGGGCCAGTGGCGCATCATGTTCAAGCACCTGCTGCCGAACTCGCTGGCGCCGGTGATCGTGGTCAGCACGATCAACCTGGGCGGCTTCATCGCGGCGGAGGCGGCGCTGTCGTTCCTCGGGGTCGGCGTGCAGTCGCCGGACATCTCGTGGGGCCTCATGATCGCCGACGCCCGGCCGCGGTTCCTCGACGCGTCGCTGCCGCTGTTCTTCCCGGCCCTGTTCCTGAGCATCACGGTGCTCGCGTTCATCATGCTGGGCGACGCCGTGCGCGACGCTCTCGATCCGAAGCTCAGGTAGAAGGGGGGATCAAGTGAAGAAGACGTCGACAGACGTGTTGCCCGCCGAGGGAGGGCTGGGCGACGAACCGCTGCTCGCGGTTGACGATCTGCACGTGGAGTTCCGTACGCGTCAGGGCGTCGTGCGCGCGGTGAACGGCGTGAGCTACACGGTCAACCCCGGTGAGACGCTGGCGGTGCTCGGCGAGTCGGGTTCGGGCAAGTCCGTGACCGCTCAGGCGATCATGGGCATCCTGGACATGCCGCCGGCCGTCATCCCCAAGGGCGAGATCCGCTTCAAGGGCACCGACCTGCTCAAGCTCTCGGAGGACGCGCGCACCCAGGTGCGCGGCCAGCGCATCGCGATGGTCTTCCAGGACGCCCTCTCGGCGCTCAACCCGGTGTTCACCGTGGGCTGGCAGATCAGCGAGATGTTCCGGGTCCACCGCGGCATGTCCAAGCGCGACGGCATGAACAAGGCCGTCGAGCTGATGGACAAGGTCCGCATCCCGGCCGCCCGGCAGCGCGTCAACGACTATCCGCACCAGTTCTCGGGCGGCATGCGGCAGCGCATCATGATCGCGATGTCGATCGCGCTCGACCCCGAGGTGCTGATCGCCGACGAGCCGACCACCGCCCTGGACGTGACCGTCCAGGCGCAGATCATGGAACTGCTGGCCGAGCTGCAGCGCGAGAGCCAGATGGGCATGATCCTGATCACCCACGACCTGGGCGTCGTGGCGGACGTGGCCGACAAGATCTCGGTCATGTACGCCGGCCGGATCGTGGAGAACGCCCCCGTGCACGACATCTACCGGGCGCCGGCGCACCCGTACACGAAGGGCCTGCTGGAGTCCATCCCCCGGGTGGACCTCAAGGGCCAGGAGCTGTACGCGATCAAGGGCCTGCCGCCCAACCTGCTCGACCTGCCGAGCGGGTGCGCGTTCAATCCCCGGTGCCCGTACCGGCAGGACAACTGCGTGACCGCCGCCCCCCAGCTCTACGAGATCAGCGGCACGCGTGGCAGCGCCTGCCACTACTGGAGGGAGGTCCTCGATGGCGAACGGCAGTGAGCGCATCCTTGAGGTTCGCGACCTGGTCAAGCACTTCCCCCTGACCCAGGGCATCGTCCTCAAGAAGCAGATCGGCGCGATCAAGGCCGTGGACGGCGTCTCGTTCGACCTCAACAGGGGCGAGACGCTGGGCATCGTGGGCGAGTCGGGCTGTGGCAAGTCCACGCTGGCCAAGGTGCTGATGGCGCTGGAGCGGCCGACCTCGGGGTCGGTGAAGATCAACGGCAAGGACATCGCCAAGGCCAGGGGCGGCGAGCTCAAGCGCATGCGCCGCAACATCCAGATGGTGATGCAGGACCCGTACACCTCGCTGAACCCCCGGATGACCGTCGGCGACATCATCGGCGAGCCGTACGAGATCCACACGGAGGTGGCGCCCAAGGGCGACCGCCGCCGCAAGGTGCAGGAGCTGCTGGAGGTCGTCGGGCTCAACCCCGACCACATCAACCGCTACCCGCACCAGTTCTCGGGCGGCCAGCGGCAGCGCATCGGCATCGCCCGCGGCCTGGCGCTGCAGCCGGAGATCATCGTCTGCGACGAGCCCGTCTCGGCGCTGGACGTGTCGATCCAGGCCCAGGTGATCAACCTGCTGGAGCGGCTGCAGAACGAGTTCAACCTGGCCTACATCTTCATCGCCCACGACCTGTCGGTGGTCCGCCACATCTCCGACCGGGTGGGCGTGATGTACCTGGGCAAGTTCGTCGAGCTCGGCAAGGACGTCGAGATCTACGACAAGCCCGCTCATCCGTACACGCAGGCGCTGCTGTCGGCGGTGCCGGTTCCCGACCCCGAGGGCCGGGAGCAGCGCGAGCGGATCATCCTGCAGGGCGACCCGCCCTCGCCCGCCAACCCGCCGTCGGGCTGCCGTTTCCGCACCCGCTGCTGGAAGGCGCAGGAGATCTGCGCGGAGGAGGAGCCGTTGCTGCAGATCCGGACGGGGACCGGGCACGAGAGCGCCTGTCACTTCGCCGAGACGCACGACGTGGTGCACGCGGGCTGACCGCGAGCGATCGTGAGGCCCTCCGGGAGACGCTCCCGGAGGGCCTCGTCACGTGGTGGCCACGATCGCCGAGCCGTGGCCGAACAGCCCCTGGTTGACCGCCAGGCCCACGCGCGCGCCCGGCACCTGCCGCCCGCCCGCCGCGCCGCGCAGCTGGTACGTCAGCTCGCACAGCTGCGCGATCGCCTGGGCCGGGATCGCCTCGCCGAAGGAGGCCAGGCCGCCCGACGGGTTGACCGGCACCCGGCCGCCGAGCGCGGTCTCGCCCGCCCGCAGCAGCTTGTCCGCCTCGCCCGGCGGGCACAGGCCGACGTCCTCGACCCAGTCCAGCTCCAGGGCGGTGGACAGGTCGTACACCTCGGCGAAGGAGACGTCCTCGGGGCCCAGGCCGGCCTCCTCGTAGGCCGCGTGCGCGATCGCGGCCCTGAAGGGCCTCTCGGGCGCGGGAACGGCGGCGCAGGACTCGGTGGCGAAGTTCGGCAGCTCCAGGATCGTGTTGGGGAAGATCGGGGTCACCGTGGAGACGGCGGCCAGGCGCACCGGGGCCGTCGCGCCGAGCCGCCTGGCGTACGCCTGCGAGGCCAGCACGACCGCGGCGCCGCCGTCGGAGGTGGCGCAGATGTCCATCAGGCGCAGCGGGTCGGCCACCATGGGCGAGGCGAGCACCTCCTCCGCCGTGACCGGGCGGCGGTAGCGGGCCATGGGGTTGAGCGAGCCGGCGCGCGCGTTCTTGACCTTGACGGCGGCGAAGTCGTCGGCGGTGGAGCCGTACAGGGCCATGCGCCTGCGGGCGTACAGGCCGAAGTAGGCGGGGTTGGTCGCGCCGAGCAGGCGGAAGCGCAGCCAGTCGGGGTCGTCGTGCCGGTCGCCGCCGACCGGCTTGAAGAAGCCCTTGGGGGTGGAGTCCGCGCCCACCACGAGCGCGACGTCGCACAGCCCGGCCATGATCCTGGTCCGCGCGATGTCCACGGCCTGGGCCCCCGACGCGCAGGCCGCGTAGCAGGAGGCGATCCTGGCGCCCGTCCAGCCGAGCGCCTGGGCGTAGGTGGAGCCGGCGACGAAGCCGGGGTAGCCGTTCCTGATCGTGTCGGCCCCCACCACGTACTGGACGTCGGTCCAGGCCACGCCGGCGTCGCGGAGGGCGGCGCGGGCGGCGGCGACGCCGTACTCGGCGAAGGGACGTCCCCACTTGCCCCACGGGTGCATGCCCGCGCCGAGCACCACCACCGCGCTCACGAGGCCCGCCCCCACATCCACACCAGCGGCCCGTCGGCCAGCGGCCCGTGCACCAGCTCCAGCTCCATGCCCACCTCCAGGTCGCCGGCCGTGAGGTCCCTGACCTGGCCGAGCACCACCAGCCCGGCGTCGTCGAGCTCGACGGCGGCCAGCGTGACCGGCCGGTACGGCTCCGCCGCCACGTACGGCTCCGGCGGCGGATAACACGCCTCGGTGTAGGACCAGACGCGCCCGCGCCGCGGCAGCCGGACCTCGGCCGTCTCCTCGCCCTCGCAGCGCGGGTTGCGGCACAGGCCGGGCTGCGGCGGGAAGGCGACGGTCCCGCAGGTCAGGCAGGCCGTGCCGATGAGGTGGGTGGCGCCGTCCCCGTCGATGGCGAACCAGCCGTCGATCGCTAAGGTCATAGCCAGGAGTATTACACAAGCGCTTGCTAGGGTGAATCCCTCCGGCGCCGCCGCCGGGTCGCGACCACCCGTGCCGACATGGCCGCCGCCAGCACCACCATCCCGGCCACGACCGGCGCCCTGGAGGCGGGCGGCCGGGCCGGGCCCCGCCCGAAGTACGGGCCGGGCCGGGCGACCGGTGAGACCCTTCCGTGGGCCAGCCGCCGGGCCTCCCGCAGGGCGAGCGGCGCGTCGGCCACCCCGTGCCCGTAGGCGGGGCTGTGGCCGCCCGCGGGCCGTCTCCTGGTGCCGCGTTCGATGGCCGTGCGCACCTGGTACGGCGACAGCTCCGGACGGGCCGACCGCACCAGGGCCGCCACGCCCGCGACCATGGCCGCCGCCGAGCTGGTGCCGTCGCCCACCACGTACCCGTCGCCGCCGTCGGCCGTGACGACGTCCTTGCCCGGCGCGACCACCGACAGGTAGTCCTGGCGGTTGGAGAAGGGCGCCACCCTGAGCCGCCGGTCCACCGCGCCCACGGCGATCACGCCCGGGTAGGCGGCGGGGAAGTTCTTCCTGTTGGCCGTGTCGCCGTCGTTGCCCGCCGAGGCCACCAGGACCGCGCCGCGGGCGAGCGCGTACTGCACGGCCTCCTCCTCGGCCGCCGAGCCCTCCCACGCGCCGCTGCCGCCGCCGAGGGACATGCTGATCACGTCCGCGCCGTGGTCGGCCGCGTACCTGATGCCGGCGGCCAGGGCGTCGCGGCGGCCGGCGCGCTGCTCGGCGCGCAGCGGGTCGGTGTTCTCCAGGGTGACCCTGATCGACAACACCCGCGCCGCGGGGGCCACGCCGACCACGCCCTCCGCGCGCCCCCGGCCGTGCCCGCGGCCGGCGATCAGGCCGGCCATGGCGGTGCCGTGGTGCCCCCAGAGCCGCGGGGGCGCGCCGGTCAGGTCGGGGCCCTGGGTGACGGCCCCCCGCAGGTCGGGGTGGCGGCCGTTCACGCCGGTGTCCAGCACGGCCACCAGCACGCCCGCGCCCCGGCTCTCCCTCCAGGCCTTGGGCGCGCGCAGCGCTCCGAGCTGCCACTGCCGGGCCCGCGCGGCCGCCCCCACACCGCCGGGGACGCTCGGGGAGGCCGCCGTCCGCACGTCGTCGGTGGCGCTGGACGCCACGCCCGCGACCCCGGCCGCCAGGATCAGAGCCGGCAGCAGGGACGCGAGCACCCTCATCGGGTCAGCGCCCGGTACAACGCCTCGGCGAGTTGCCGCGCGACCGCGCGCAGCCGCGGCGCGGCGCGGTCGCCCGGCCGGTACGCCCGCCCGTCGGCGTACCCCGCGGCCGTCGCCACCAGGTAGGGGTCACCCGTCCCGGCCACCGCCCCGGTGACGTACTGCCGCCGGCCGAACCGCTCGGCAGGCCCGCCGGGGAAGGCGACGGGCCGCACGGTGGCCGGGCGCGCCCCGCGGTACGTCCCGGGGCCCGGCCCGCCGAGCACGGCGATGCCGACGGTGGCCACGTACGTCTGGGTGCTGTCGGCGTACGTGGCCCGCAGGGCGGTCAGGCAGCCGGGCCGCACCGCGGCGGGCTGGAACGCCACCCGGCACGGCGCCTCGGGAGCCACGCCCGCCAGCACGTACGTCACCCTGGCCCCCGACGGGCTGAGGCCCGGCACGACCAGGGGGAAGATCCGCGTCACCGGCCAGGCGTGCCAGCGCTCCGGCACGGGCGCGTCGGCCTGCGGCCAGAACACGGACAGGATGGAGAGCAGCACGACGGACAGTTGGTACACGTCAACCTCGAACGGGAGGGGAGGGACGCCCGATCTGCCGTGCATTCTGGCACGCCGACGATGATTCGTTCCGACGCTTCGGTAAACAGGCCGATACGCGGAGTAATTGACGTTATGCGGCCATTCGCCCTAGGGTGTCGGCGAAAGTCGGACATGCGCCCCAGGTGGGAGCCCCAGCCGCTGCGCCGCGTCGCCGTAGTTGACCGCGATGGCGATCAGCCCCGCCGAGTCCGTGAACGCCACCAGCTCGCCCGGCGGCACCGCCGCGAACGTCGCCCGGAAGGGCATCGCGAGCTGCCGCCGCCCGAGCCACACCCCCAGCGTGTCGCCCACCTGGACGCCCAGCGCCTGCAGGTCGCCGGCCGCGATCGACAGCTGCGTGTTGCCGTAGCGGTCGACCGAGACGACCTCGCCCTCGACCGAGCCCTCCCGCAGCAGCGAGGTCGGCGCGGGCAGCGTGACCAGCCGCTCGACCGGCACCCGGGGGCCCAGCTCGGCCGGGTCCAGGCCGCCGGCCAGCCGCCCGGCGACCGGCGCGAAGACGTCCCGGCCGTGGAAGGTCGGCGACACCGGCCGCAGGAAGAGCTCCTCGTTGCTGAGCGCGTACGCGGCCCGCGCGCCGCCGCTGGCGTGCACCGCCCAGGACAGCAGCCCGTTGTCGGGGCCGACGAACACCCGGCCGCCCGCCTCGACCGCCACCGACCGCCGCGCGCCGCCCACGCCGGGATCGACCGCGCCGATGTGGACGCCCTCAGGCAGGTAGGGGATGGTCTGGGCGAGGATCGCCGCGCCCCGCCGTACGTCGCCGGACGGGACGAGGTGGCACACGTCGATCACCCGCGCCTCGGGCGCGATCCCGGCGATCACTCCGTGGCAGGCGGCCACATAGCCGTCTTCGAGCCCGTAGTCCGTGAGGAGCGTGATGACTGGGGTCACATTTCGTGACTGTACGTCCGGCAATCCGCCGTGAACAGCCGCAGATCGCACATTACGATTGGCCACGGGCCGCGAAGCGTGCGATGTGATCGTCGCACGCCCCTTCCCGAGGAGGACATCATGGGAGCACCGCTCAGCGGTGACAGTGCTGCCCAGGAACCGTCCCGGACATCCCTCAACGACCGCGATCTCGAACTCCTCGCCTTCGAACGCCAATGGTGGCGGCACGCGGGCGCCAAGGAGCAGGCCATCAAGGAGACCTTCGGGTTCTCGGCCACCCGCTACTACCAGTTGCTCGGCGAGTTGATCGACAGACCGGAGGCGCTGGAGCAGGACCCGATGCTGGTCAAACGGTTGCGAAGGTTGCGCTCAACCCGTCAGCGCGACCGTGCGGCGAGACGGCTCGGCATGCGTCCCTGACCGGCTGGGTACGGCAGCCGCGTGAGGAACATCCCTGGTATGGAAGCGATCCTTAAAGATCCGTCCGGCGCCGTGATCGGGCTCGACTTCGACGGAACCCTGTCGCCGATCGTGCCCGATCCCGCCTCCGCCAAGATCCACCCCGAGGCCCCCGCCGTGCTCGCCGACCTGGGCGCGCACGTCGGCGCCGTGGCCATCGTGACCGGCAGGCCGGCGGCCACCGCGCTCGAACTCGGGCCCGGCCTGGCCGACGTGCCCGGCCTCGTGGTGCTCGGCCACTACGGCTTCGAACGGTGGGAGCACGGACGCGTCTCGGCGCCGCCGCCGCCGCCCGGCGTGCCGCGCGTGCGGGCCGAGCTGCCCCTGCTGCTCGACGCGCTCGGCCTGCACGGCGTGGTGATCGAGGACAAGGGCAGGGCGGTGGCCGTGCACACCAGGCGCGCCCCCGACCCCGAGGGCGCGCTCGCCGCGCTGCGCGAGCCGCTGGCCGAGCTGGCCGGGAGACACGGCCTGGTGATCGAGCCGGGACGCATGGTCCTGGAGCTGCGCCCGCCCGGCATGGACAAGGGCCACGCGCTCGGGCTGTTCCTGGCCGAGCGGGACGCCAGGTCCGTCATGTTCGTCGGCGACGACCTCGGCGACCTGGCCGCCTTCGACGCCGTACGCGCCTCGGGGCTGCCCGGCGTGACCGTGTGCAGCGGCTCGGCCGAGGTGACCGCGCTGGCCGAGCGGGCCGACATCGTGGTCGACGGGCCCGACGGCGTGGTGGCGCTGCTGCGGGAGCTGACGACGGCCTTCACCCGTCCCTAAGGTCCAGCCGTTCGTGAGCCGGCTCGCGGCCTTGCGCCGTCTGGGCCGGCTCGCGGCTTTCAGCCGTTCGTGATTGGGCTGCAAGTGGCGGGTCCTACGTTGGTGCGCATGTCACGACGATCTCTCGCCGCCGCCTCGGCCGCGGCTCTGGCCACCCTGGCCGCCGTGCTGGCCGTCCCCGGCGCCGCCTCCGCCGCCCCCGCCCAGCAGCTCAGGCTGCGCGGCGGCCTGACGCTCTACATCCCGATCGAGTGGGTGGTCCACCGCAAGGGCGGCGACGTCGTCCAGGTGGTCACCGGGCGGTGCGCCAAGCCGCAGGGCTGGGGCTCGCCGGAGTGCGACGCGTTCTACGTCCTCGGTCCCGCCGCGATCAAGCGGGGCGCCGAGGGGTTCGGGCCCTACACGGGCAAGGACCCGTACTATCCGGCCAGCGACGTGCAGCCCTGCCCGATCAACCGCAAGTGGGGCGAGGTCGTCGGCCCCAAGGTCACCAGGGGCTACCGGCAGATGGGGGCCGGGCACAAGGCCGCCTACAACGCCTGGCAGGCCACGTGCGTCAGCTACTCGGGCGGCGGCGTCAAGGCCCGCTTCACGCAGCGCGAGTGGTACCTGCCGAAGAGCGGGATCCTCGTCGTCGACCAGTGGGACACCCCCGGCCTGGCCGACACGCTCAAGTACGCCGACTGGAGATGAGCACCCCGGCGACCGCCAGGCCGATGACCACGGGCACCAGCAGGAACGCGTTCCCGGTGCCGTAGCCGTCGGCCAGCGCGCCGAGCAGCAGCGGGCCGATCGCCATGGCGGCGCCCGCCCACACGGGCGAGGCGGCCGCCGCCCGGTCCGCCCGGTCGCCGGAGGCGGCGATCAGCGTGCTCAGCGCGAGCGGGAACTGCAGCGACGCGCCCAGTCCGCTCAGCGCCAGCCCCGCGTACGACAGGATCGGCGCGGTGCTCGCCCAGAACAGCACCCAGCCGAGGGCCATCAGCCCCAGAGCGCCGGCCAGCAGCGGCGTGGCCGGCAGCCGCAGCGCGAGCTGCGCGCCCGCGAACCTGCCCGCCGCCATGCCGCAGACGAACGCCGTCAGCCCGGTCGCCGCGACGGCCGCCGGCACGCCCGTCCTGAGGGCGAACAGGTCGGCGGCCCACAGGTTGAACGTGAACTCCAGCGCCACGCAGCAGAACAGCACGCCCCCGGCCAGATGGAAGCGCCACCCGCCGCCCTCCCGCGCCGGGACGACCGCCCCGGCGACCGCGCCGGCCCGCCCTCCGCCGGCCCGCCGGGGCGCGGGCCAGGAGCGGCCCAGCGACAGCGCCAGCAGGGCGCTGACGGCCGGGGTGACCAGCAGGGCGGCCCGCCAGCCGAGCGCGCTCTGCGCCACCTGGCTGAGCACGAACGTCGCCACCATCCCCACCAGCACGCCCACGGCGTTGGCCTCGCTGAGCGCGGCCGGCCCCGCGGCCCCGTGGTGGTCGCTGAGCTCGGCCATCGCCGCGTAGAGCATGACCGAGCCGAAACCGCCGGCCACGCCGTAGCCGAGCAGCGTCAGGGGCAGCGCGGAGCCGGCCATGACCAGCAGCACGCCGGCGTTCATCCCGGCCAGGCCGAGCCAGCACGTCGAGCGCCGGCCGAGCAGCCTGGTGAGCAGGGGCAGCGCGAGCCCGGCGCCGATCGTCCCGACCGCCATGGCGGTGCCGTGCAGCCCGGCGACGGTGGCCGTGGTGCGCTGGTCGGCGCGCAGCAGCGGGAGGGCGGCGCTCAGGCCGTACACGAACGTGGCGAACGTGCCGAGCAGGAAGTAGATGAGCCAGGTCGGACGGTCCCGGACGAGTCTGATGGGCACTGAGACCGTCGACACCCGGCAGCCTCCGTCATTGGCAGTGAACCCGACTTCTCATGTTAAAGCAGGGCGTCGAGTTGGGATTCCAGCCACTTGTGCGGCGGCAGTGCGGTGGCCGCCTCGTGCAGCCGGTCGCGGCGCCGCCGGCGTTCGTCCTCGGGCATCACCAGCGCCTCGTACAGCGCGTCCGCCGTGCCGCTCACGTCGTAGGGGTTGACCACCAGCGCGTACGGGCCCAGCTCGGCGGCCGCCCCCGCCTCGCGCGAGAGCACCAGGGCGCAGCGCGGCGACAGGACCGGCCCCTCCTTGGCGACCAGGTTCATGCCGTCGCGGATGGGGTTGACCAGCAGCACGTCGGCCAGCCGGTAGGCGGCCAGCGAGCGCGGGTAGTCGTCGTTGACGTTGAGGATGACCGGGTCCCAGTCCTCGGTGGCGTACTCGTCCTCGATCTCGCGCGCGCAGCGCTGCACCGACGCGGTGTACTCGCGGTATTCGGGCAGGTCGTGCCGGCTGGGGTAGGCGAAGGCCAGGTGGACCACCTTGCCGTGCCACTCCGGATGGGCGGCCAGGAACTCCCGGTAGGCCAGCAGCCCGCGCACGATGTTCTTGGACAGCTCGGTGCGGTCGATGCGGACGATCAGCCGGCGTCCGGCCACCTGCTCGGCCAGCGCGGCCATGTGCGACTCGACGTCGGGCTCGCAGGCCCGCGCCCACAGTGCCGCGCCGTCCACGCCCAGGCTGTGCACGCCGACGCGGGTCGTCCTGCCCTCGTGGGCGACCGTGCCGGCCGCGCGGTCCACCCGCGCGCCCAGCAGCGCCTCGCAGCAGTCCATGAACGCCGCCGCCCACCGGGCGGTGAGGAAGCCCGCGTGGTCGGCCCCCAGGATGCCGTCGAGCACCTCCCTGGTCACCGCGTCGGGCAGCAGGGAGAAGTACTCGGGAGGGGCCCACGGCGTGTGGCTGAAGTGGGCGATGCGCAGGTCGGGCCGCTCGGCGCGGAGCATCGCCGGGGTGAGCGTCAGGTGGTAGTCCTGGACCATCACGCGCGCGCCGTGCCCGGCCTCCTCGGCCAGCGCCAGCGCGAACGCGCCGTTGTAGTCGCGGTAGGACTCCCACTCGCGCCGGAACTTGGTGCCGAAACTGGGGGAGTTGGGGATGTCGTACAGCAGGTGGTTGACGAACCACAGGGTCGAGTTGGCCACGGCGTTGTAGGCGCGGTGGAAGGTGGCCGCAGGGATGTCGAGCATCCGCAGGGCGCCCGTGTCGTAGCCGCAGCGGTCGAGCCGGCCCCCCGGGGCCAGGCGCACGGCGCTGCGGTCGCCGTCGGACAGCGCGGCGCACACCCACAGCACGCCGTGCTCCTTGGCCACCCCCGACAGGCCCGAGACGAGGCCGCCACCACCGCGTTTCATGGTCAGCTCACCGTCGTCGTCGACGGTGAAGGAGACCGGCCCGCGGTTGGACGCCACGAGAACGCTGTTCATTTGGGCTCCCTTCGCCCATAGGATCCCAGCTATGGCGCTAGATGAGCTAACCGAGGAACTCGCCCGCTCGGCCGCGGCCGGAGACCATCGCGCGCTCGGCGAGCTCCTGGCCAGGATCGAGCCTGACGTGATGCGCCACTGCGCCCGGATCCTGCCCTATCACCAGGACGCGGAAGAAGCCTCGCAGGACACTCTGCTGGCCGTGGCGCGCAACATCGGCCGGTTCGAGGGGCGGGCCAGGTTCAGCACCTGGCTGCACATCGTGACCGCCAACTGCGCGCGCACCACGTACCGCTCGCTGAAGCGCAGGGCCGCCGAGCAGACGTCGGAGGAGCTGCCGATGCAGAAGCCCGACGCGCGGCGGGTCAGCGTGATCGCCGGCTCGCGGCTCGACCTGCTCGACGCGATGGAGGCGCTGGAGGCCGACAAGCCCGACCTGGCCCAGGCGCTGGTGCTGCGCGACATCGTCCAGCTCGACTACAACGAGGTGGCCGAGCAGCTCAACATCCCGCTCGGCACCGCCAAGTCCCGCATCCACCAGGCCCGCAAGTACGTGCAGGGAGTCCTCGGGGAGGACTATCGGTGAGACGCGTCCTCTCGCATGGTGAGACGGGTGGTTGTTTCCGCCACTTGAGAAGGTAGAGTCCTTTTCGACAACTGAATATTGCTCATCCAGAGGGGTGGAGGGACCGGCCCTGCGAAGCCCCGGCAACCCTCCCGGCTTGTGCTCGCGACCTGGCGAGGCCGACCGGGACAAGGTGCCAATTCCGGTTCGCGGTCAAGGTGGCCGCGGGCGAAGATGAGGGAAGGCCTCGCTTCATGTCGCTCGACTTTGGTCCTGCCGTCGCTCTGTCCTGCCGCGAGTGCGGCACGCGCTACCCCCTGGGTCCCAGCTTCGCCTGCCTGGAGTGTTTCGGGCCGCTCGAAGCGGCCTACTCCTTCGGCCAGGTGACCCGCGCGGACATCGAGTCCGGCCCCGCCAACATCTGGCGCTACCGCTCCCTGCTCCCGGTCCCCGCCGACGTGGCGAGCAAGCCCAACATGAACCCGGGCTGGACGAAGCTGGTCAAGGCCGGCAACCTCGGCAAGGCGCTCGGCATCCGGTCCCTGTTCGTGAAGGACGACTCGGGCAACCCCACCCACTCCTTCAAGGACCGGGTGGTCGCCATCGCCGTCGAGGCGGCCAGGAACTTCGGTTTCCACACGCTCTCCTGCTCCTCCACGGGCAACCTCGCCGGCGCGGTCACCGCCGCCGCCGCGCGGGCCGGCCTCGACGCGTGCGTGTTCATCCCGGCCGACCTCGAAGCGGCCAAGATCGCCATGGCCCGGGTGTTCGGCGGCCGGCTGATCGGCATCGACGGCACGTACGACGAGGTCAACCGGTTCTGTTCGGAGCTGATCGGCGACCCGCTGGGCGAGCGGTGGGGGTTCGTCAACGTCAACCTGCGGCCCTACTACGCCGAAGGGTCCAAGACGCTCGCGTACGAGATCGCCGAGCAGCTCGGCTGGCGGCTGCCGGAGCAGATCGTCATCCCCATCGCCTCCGGCTCCCAGCTCACGAAGATCGACAAGGGGTTCAAGGAGCTGATCGCGCTCGGGCTGGTCGAGGACACCCCCTACAAGGTGTTCGGGGCCCAGGCGGCCGGGTGCTCGCCGGTCTCGACGGCGTACAAGGCGGGGCACGACGTCGTCCAGCCGGTCAAGCCGGACACGATCGCCAAGTCGCTGGCCATCGGCAACCCCGCCGACGGGCCGTACGTGCTGGACATCGCCCGGCGCACGGGCGGGGGCGTCGAGGACGTCACCGACCCCGAGATCGTCGCCGCCATCAAGCTCCTGGCCTCCACCGAGGGCATCTTCGCCGAGACCGCGGGCGGCGTCACGGTGGGCGTGCTGAAGAAGCTCGTCGAGACGGGCAGGCTCGACCCCGAGGCCGAGACGGTGGTCCTGAACACCGGCGACGGCCTGAAGACGCTCGACGCGATCAGCGACGACGCGCGGCCCACCGCCGTGATCCGGCCCTCTCTCGACGCGTTCCGCGCGACTGTCTGACAATCCAGGAAAGGCAACAAAAACCATGAGCGTTTCTGTGCGGATTCCCACCATTCTGCGCACTTACACCGGGGGTAACGCCGAGGTGAGTGGCGAAGGGGCGACTCTTCGTGACGTTCTCGCCAAGCTTGACTCCGACTACCCGGGGATCGGCGCGAGAATTCTGGATGAATCGGGCAAGATTCGTCGTTTTGTCAACGTATACGTTGGTGATGAGGATGTCCGTTTCGCCGAGGGCCTGGACACTCCCGCCCCTGAAGGCACTCAGATCTCCATCATCCCCGCCGTCGCGGGCGGCTGACCGCCGGACCACCGACTCTTGAAGGCGCCCCTTGTGGGCGCCTTCTTGTTTTAGAACCAAATTCAACCTCGAACGACTCAGCCTTCGATGAAATTAGCGTTTTGTCGGTTGACTCTGTTGCCAAACCCCGTGCCACAGGTATGGTCGAGGGCGATCGTCTGGCTGATTTTCCCAAAAGTCATGCGATTACGGGTCTCGCGAAGGAATGGGCGAGATCTGCGAGCCCAGTAAGAGGAGTCGGAAGTGGCGCAGGGCACCGTCAAGTGGTTCAACGCGGACAAGGGCTACGGCTTCATCGCGGTAGACGGTGGTAAGGATGTATTCGTCCATTACTCAGCGATCATGATGGACGGGTACCGCTCTCTCGAACAGGGACAGCGCGTCGAGTTCGAGATCACGCAGGGCCAGAAGGGGCCGCAGGCGGAGTCCGTCCGCACGGTCTGATTCACCCTCGCTGGTATGCACCAAGGCGGGACGTGCGGCAGCGCAGTCCGTACGGGCTCGCCACTGTTTCCTCCGTCGGCTTCGCACGGCGGGCCGCGCCTCAGGGGCGGCTCGCCGTGCGAACCGGCGCACCCGATGACCTGCCCGATGAGCTGGGGTGGGGTGCCCGTGGCTTGCACTCGGCAGGGTAGAGTGCTAAACAGTTCGTTGGCACTCTGTGTGGCAGAGTGCCAACAACTCGGATCGAGACGATGGGGTCTGCCGAACGGAGATGCAGGCCTATGCCGTCGCGGGCGTCGGCTCGGTCCAGGACACGCCACCCTGCATCTGGGAGGTCTAGCCTTATGGCAGCCAAGATGATCGCGTTTGACGAGGACGCCCGGCGCGGTCTCGAGCGCGGTATGAACCAGCTCGCCGACGCCGTCAAGGTGACCTTGGGCCCCAAGGGGCGCAACGTCGTGCTGGAGAAGAAGTGGGGCGCTCCCACGATCACCAACGACGGCGTCTCCATCGCCAAGGAGATCGAGCTCGAGGACCCGTGGGAGAAGATCGGCGCCGAGCTGGTCAAGGAAGTCGCCAAGAAGACTGACGACGTCGCCGGCGACGGCACCACCACGGCCACCGTGCTCGCCCAGGCTCTGGTGCGCGAAGGTCTGCGCAACGTGGCCGCCGGCGCCAACCCGATGGCCCTGAAGAAGGGCATCGAGGCCGCCGTCGAGCGGGTCAGCGAGGAGCTCTCCAAGCTGGCCAAGGATGTGGAGACCAAGGAGCAGATCGCCTCCACCGCCTCCATCTCCGCCGCCGACCCCGAGATCGGCTCGCTCATCGCCGAGGCGATGGACAAGGTCGGCAAGGAAGGCGTCATCACCGTCGAGGAGAGCAACACCTTCGGCCTTGAGCTTGAGCTCACCGAGGGCATGCGCTTCGACAAGGGCATGACGTCGATGTACTTCGTGACCGACTCCGACCGCATGGAGGCCGTTCTCGAAGACCCGTACATCCTGATCGTCAACAGCAAGGTCTCGGCCAACAAGGACCTGCTGCCGCTGCTCGACAAGGTCGTGCAGTCCGGCAAGCCGCTGCTGATCATCGCCGAGGACGTCGACGGCGAGGCCCTGGCGACCCTGGTGGTCAACAAGATCCGCGGCCTGTTCCGCTCCGTGGCCGTCAAGGCCCCGGGCTTCGGCGACCGCCGCAAGGCCATGCTGGGCGACATCGCGATCCTGACCGGCGGTCAGGTCATCGCCGAGGAGGTCGGCCTCAAGCTCGAGACCGCCACCCTCGACCTGCTCGGCCGCGCCCGCAAGGTCGTGGTGACCAAGGACGAGACCACCATCGTCGACGGCGCCGGTGACGCCGAGGCGATCTCCGGCCGGGTCAACGAGATCCGCGCCGAGATCGAGCGCACCGACTCCGACTACGACCGTGAGAAGCTGCAGGAGCGCCTGGCCAAGCTGGCCGGTGGCGTGGCGGTCATCAAGGCCGGCGCGGCGACCGAGGTCGAGCTCAAGGAGCGCAAGCACCGCATCGAGGACGCCGTGCGCAACGCCAAGGCGGCCGTCGAGGAGGGCATCGTCCCCGGCGGTGGCGTGGCGCTGCTGCAGGCCGGCGCCAAGGCGTTCGACAAGCTCGAGCTCAACGGCGACGAGGCCACCGGCGCGGCGATCGTGAAGAAGGCTCTTGAGGAGCCCCTCAAGCAGATCGCGGTCAACGCCGGTCTCGAGGGCGGCGTCGTCGTGGAGAAGGTGCGCAACCTGACCCCGGGCGAGGGCCTCAACGCCGCTTCCGGCGAGTACGTCAACATGTTCGAGTCCGGGATCATCGACCCGGCCAAGGTGACGCGCTCCGCGCTGCAGAACGCCGCCTCCATCGCGGCGCTCTTCCTCACCACCGAGGCCGTCATCGCCGAGAAGCCCGAGAAGACCCCTGCTGCTCCGGCCGGCATGCCCGGCGGCGGCGACATGGACTTCTAGGCCTCGCCTGGTCGCTGACGCATCAGAAGGCGGTTCGGATCTCCAAGGATCCGGCCGCCTTTTGTTGTGTCCGGTCCCGTCACGTTTAGTAGTTATTGACTACGGACAGTAACGAAACGAAGTGACGATTCACCGCACAAAGGAGTAGTTACATGAATTCCCGCACCGCGCGCGTTCTCGGGCTCGGAGCCGTCATGCTGGCCGCCGCGGCCGCCATGACGATGCCCGCCCAGGCAGACGACCACGGTTACCTGGACGAGGCCCTGGAGTACGTCGACGTGCCCTACTGCGCGGGCTACCTGGAACTGTACGACCGCGACTACTGCGCCTCGCCGTCCAGGTGGACGTCGCAGGACGAGCGCGGGGAGATGTCGGAGGAGGGCGAGGACAGGTCGTCGGAGGAAGCCGAGGACAGGTCGTCGGACCAGGCCGACGAGAGGTCCGACGAGCGCGGGGACGCCTCGGAGGAGGGCGTGGACATGTCCGGCGAGCGCGGCGACGTCTCGGAGGAGGGTCAGGACATGTCCGGCGAGCGTGAGGACGTCTCGGAGGAGGGGCAGGACATGTCGGGCGAGCGTGAGGACGTCTCGGACGCCTTCGAGGGCGAGTCGGGCGGCGAGAGCGAGGACCTGTCGTCCAACGCCCCCGGGGACTTCACGTTCGCGGACGAGCTGGTGCAGGGCGACTGAACCCCGTCTGGTGGCGCCGGGCGTACGGAACCCGACGCGGCACCACGGCGAAGGCGCCCCGAACGCGAACGGGGCGCCTTCGCCGCGGTGTTGTGCCGGTCTCAGACGCCGAAGTGCGCGACGATGTGGCCGCGGGCCAGCGTGTTGGCGGTTATGTTGAAGCCGACCACGGCCGGGCTCGCGTCGCCGCCGACGCCCAGCTCGTCGACCCCGAGCGCGTGCACCGTGAAGACGTAGCGGTGAGGGGCGCCGGGCGGGGGAGCGGCGCCGCCGTAGTCCTTGGTGCCGTAGTCGTTGCGGGCGTGGACCGCGCCGGCGGGCAGGCCCTTGAAGTCGGGGCCGGTGCCCGCGCCCCTGGGCAGCTCCGTGGTGTCGCCGGGCAGGTCGAACAGCACCCAGTGCCAGAAGCCGCTGCCGGTGGGGGCGTCGGGGTCGTGGCAGGTGACGGCGTAGCCGCGGGTGCCCTCGGGCGCGCCCGACCAGCGCAGCTGGGGCGAGACGTTCCCGCCGGTCATCCCCCAGTCGTCGAAGACGTGGAGGTCGTTCAGCCGCTCGCCGTCGCGGATGTCGTCGCTCTCCACCACGAGCGCGGGGACCGGGGGCAGGTGTTCATGCGGAAGCGGTGCGGGCACGGCATCCTCCTAGGTTGACAGCTCCTTCAGGCCATCCTAGAAGCGGCCGTGCCCGCCCTCCGTCAGGTTCCGAGCTGCGCCGGGAGCGGCCTGTCGTGCAGCACCGTGAGCGAGGTGACCGCGCGGGTCAGGACCACGTACAGGCGGGCCAGGCCGCGGGGCTCGGCCTCGACGATGTCGGCCGGCTCCACGACGATCACGTGGTCGTACTCCAGGCCCTTGGCGAGCGTGGCGGGCACGATCAGCAGGCGGTGCTCCTGCGTCGCGTCGGGGTCGAGCACCGCGTGCGGCAGGCCGGACAGCGACTCGGAGACCGCCGCCACCATCGCGTCGGGGACGATGACCCCGATCGAGCCCTCCCTGGCCAGGACCTCCCGGGCGGCCTCGGCGACCGTGCCGCCCGGCCGGACCGTGAGCGAGCCGGCGCCCGGACGCAGCGACCGCGGGGCGGCCAGCGCGGGGGCGATCGAGGGCAGCAGGCGGGCCGCGTAGTCGAGCACCTCGCGCGGCACGCGGAAGCCGAGCGTCAGCTCGGTCACCTCGCCCTCGTCCTGGCCGAGGTGCTTCAGCACGGTCTCCCACGAGGTGGTGGACCACGGCGTGGTGCCCTGGGCCAGGTCGCCGAGCACGGTGGCCGAGCCGTTGCGGCAGCGCCGGCCGAGCGCCCGCAGCTGCATCTCGGACAGGTCCTGTGCCTCGTCCACGACGAGGTGGCCGAGGGACGGGGTGCGCTCCATGAGGTCGCGCAGCTCGTCGAGGAGCGCGGCGTCGGCGGCCGACCATTTGGCGGACTTCCAGCTCCGATAAGGCTTCCGCCAAAGCAGCATTTCCTGCTCGTCAGGCGACAAATCAGTTTTGGCGGCTTTTGTGAGGAATTCCGGATCGGACAACAGGCGGTGCAGGACCTGTTCCGGCGTCAGTTTCGGCCACACCGCGTCGACGAGCTGCTTGACCGGCCTCGACCTGGCCACCGCGTCCTGGACCCGGTCGTCGGGCGACTCGCCGCGCTGCTCCATCCGGACGAGCACCTGGTGGGCCAGGCGCTGGGCCAGCGCGGCCCGCCCCGGCGAGTAGCGGGTGGTGCCGCGCAGGGAGGCCACCATCTCGCGCACCTCGTGGTCGGCGACCCGGTAGCGGTAGGCGCCCTTGGTGAACACCAGGCCGTCCTCGGGCTTGACGATGTGCATCCACAGCGCCCGTTCGAGCACCGCGGCCATCCTGGCGTCGCCCTTGACCGCGGAGACCATGGGGTCCTCCTCGGCGGCGTGCTCGCCGAGCAGCCCGGCCACGGTGGTCTGGTCGACCTTGACCTCGCCCAGCGCGGGCAGGACGGAGGAGATGTAGGACAGGAACGCCCGGTTCGGGCCCACGATCATCACGCCCGACCTGGCCAGCCGCTCGCGGTGGGTGAACAGCAGGTACGCGGCCCGGTGGAGGCCCACGGCGGTCTTCCCGGTGCCGGGGGCGCCCTGGACGCACACGGTCTGGGCCAGCGTCGCGCGGACGATCTCGTCCTGGTCGGGCTGGATGGTGGCCACGATGTCGCGCATCGGGCCGGTGCGCGGGCGTT
Organism: Nonomuraea sp. NPDC049655; assembly: GCF_044465465.1. Classification (NCBI taxonomy): domain Bacteria; kingdom Bacillati; phylum Actinomycetota; class Actinomycetes; order Streptosporangiales; family Streptosporangiaceae; genus Nonomuraea; species Nonomuraea sp. NPDC049655. The sequence continues at coordinate 357,307 of NZ_JBITLS010000012.1, read as the reverse complement.
CGATCTCCTCGGTCAGGATCTTCGAGGGGCCGACCTCGCCGCCCTCGCCGAGCGGCTCGTCCTCGAACGCGGTCAGCGCGCCGCCGTGGTAGCCGAAGCGGCGGCGGCGGACGACGCCCATCGGGTCGGCCGGGCTGGCCTGGTAGAACGCGCGGGACACCGGCGCGCGCCAGTCGATGACCAGCGGCCGGCTGGTGCCGTCGTGCACGTGGCGGCGGCCGACGTAGAGGGTGCCCGGCAGGTCGTCGCCGCCCTCGCGGTCGAGGCGGCCGAAGAACAGCGGGGTGTCCGGATGGTCGGCCAGGGCGGCCACGCGCTGGTCCAGCAGCGACTGGAGGATCTGCTGCGAGACCCAGTCGCCGGCCGCGTCGGCCGACAACGACTGGGCGTGGGCCCGCATCGCCTTGAGCGCGGCCCTGGACTCGGCCAGGTGGGCCTGCTCGGCGGCGAGCACGTCGGAGGGTATGTCGGGAGCCAGTTGATGTGTGGGCATGCGAAAGCGCCTCCCATGCTGGAAAACGGAGGTGGTCAAGGCAGCGAATCGACTAGTTTAACGGCGGCCGCGCGGCGCCTCCAAAGCATTTACCGGCGCGCGGCGGGGTACGGAGGGAAGGTGGCGCGGCTTCGCCTGGTCCTCTCGCCGATGATCCCCACGGTCGCGAGCTTCCTGCTGGCGGCGCTCTGGGGGATGTCGGTCTTCGCCGGTTGGGGGCTGGAGGCGTTCTGCGCGGGCGGCGAGTCCCCGGCGGCGTGCTCCCGGCGTCTCGGCGCGGTCTGCGCGGTGTCTGGGGTGTTCGCCGTGCCGGCCGCCTGCGCCACGCTGGCCGCCTGGCTGGTGCCGGCGTCCCGGCAGGACCCGCGCACGTTCGGCCGCCTCATGGGGACGGGGGTCGCCGCGTGGATCGTCGCCGGCGCGGTGCTGTTCCTCGGCGGCCTGCTGGCCGGCTAGCGAACCCGGCAAAGACCGTATCTCTGAGTGAACGTGGGAATACCGAAAAAGTCGGGCATTTCAGGTGCGTTTGTCGGATCATGGGGGTATGTCGCAGGCGGCGTGATAGTACGCAGGTGAGGGGGGTGGTTCGATGTCGACGACCCGTGGAGTCTCGTGGACGTGACATAAACGCCGTGCCTGGCCGCTCAGGCAACGAGCGGCCGGGCATTCAACCGGTCACACCTCGCCGTGCACGTCGTCGGCGTCGATGATCTGGTAGGCGTATCCCTGCTCGGCCAGGAATCGCTGCCGGTGGGCGGCGAACTCCTGGTCGACGGTGTCCCTGCTGACCACCGTGTAGAACCGGGCGCCACCGCCGTCGGCCTTGGGCCGCAGCACCCGCCCGAGCCGCTGGGCCTCCTCCTGCCGCGACCCGAACGTGCCGGACACCTGGATCGCGATGGCCGCCTCGGGCAGGTCGATGGAGAAGTTCGCCACCTTCGACACCACCAGGACCTGGATCTCCTTGTCGCGGAACGCCTGGTAGAGCCGCTCGCGCTCCTTGACCCTGGTCTCGCCCTTGATGACCGGCGCGTTGAGATGCTCGCCGAGCTCGTCGAGCTGGTCGATGTACTGGCCGATGACCAGCACCTGCTCGCCCAGATGCCGCCGGACCAGCGCCTCGGTCACGTACGTCTTGGACGGCGTGGTGGCGCAGTAGCGGTAACGCTCCTCGGCCTCGGCCATCGCGTACGCCAGGCGCTCCTCGTCGGTCAGCGTGACCCGCACCTCGACGCAGTCGGCCGGCGCGATCCAGCCCTGGTTCTCCATCTCCTTCCACGGCGCGTCGTAGCGCTTGGGGCCGATGAGGGAGAACACGTCGCCCTCGCGGCCGTCCTCGCGCACGAGCGTCGCGGTCAGGCCCACCCGCCGGCGGGCCTGCAGGTCGGCGGTCATCCGGAAGATGGGCGCGGGCAGCAGGTGGACCTCGTCGTAGACGATCAGGCCCCAGTCGCGCGCGTCGAACAGCTCCAGGTGGCTGTAGACGCCCTTCCGCCTGGTCGTCATCACCTGGTACGTGGCGATGGTGACCGGGCGGATCTCCTTCTTGTTGCCGGAGTACTCGCCGATCTCGTCCTCGGTCAGCGAGGTGCGCTTGAGCAGCTCGGTCTTCCACTGGTGGGCGCTGACCGTGTTGGTCACCATGATCAGCGTGGTGGCCTGGGCGTGGGCCATGGCCGCCGCGCCCACGATGGTCTTGCCCGCGCCGCAGGGCAGCACGACCACGCCGGAGCCGCCGTGCCAGAAGGCGTCGGCCGCCTCGCGCTGGTAGGGGCGCAGCTCCCAGCCGTCCTGGAGCAGCTTGATGGGGTGGGCCTCGCCGTCGACGTAGCCGGCCAGGTCCTCGGCGGGCCAGCCCAGCTTGAGCAGCGCCTGCTTGACGTTGCCGCGGTCGCTCGGGTGCACGATGACCGAGTCGGCGCCGAGGCGCTCGCCCAGCATCGGCTGGATCTTCTTCGAGCGCAGCACCTCTTCGAGCACCGCGCGGTCGGTCGAGGTCAGGACCAGCCCGTTGGCCGGGTCCTTCTCCAGGCGCAGGCGCCCGTAGCGGGCCATGGTCTCGGCGATGTCGACGAGCAGCGCGTGCGGCACCGGGTAGCGGCTGAAGCCGATCAGCGCGTCGACGACCTGCTCGGCGTCGTGGCCGGCGGCACGCGCGTTCCACAGGGCGAGCGGCGTGACGCGGTAGGTGTGGACGTGTTCAGGCGCTCGTTCGAGCTCGGCGAACGGCGCGATCGCCTTGCGGCACGCGTCGGCCTTCTCGTGGTCGACCTCGAGCAGCAGCGTTTTGTCCGACTGGACGATGAGCGGGCCGTCGTTCACGGACATCCCTTCCTACGGTTGACCCTTATCCAACACACACGACGGCAGGAACAGTCCCGGAACGGGTAATCGATCAGTCGTCCAGGCGGCCGGTGAGGCCCAGGAAGAGGAAGAGCCCGACGTTCAGCACGAAACCGGCGCCGAACAGCACCCAGCTCCAGACCAGCAGCGAACGGGCGCTCCTCGGCTGCTCGCGGACCCGCGTCAGCGCCACGGCGGCCAGGATGCCGCCGGGCAGCCCCAGCACGTTGAGGCAGGAGGCGAGGGACAGGAAGTTGAGCACGACGGCGACGATCGCGGCGGCCTGCGGGCCCTCGTCGCGCCGCGGCGGCACGCCGTAGCCGTAGCCGTACTGCGGAGGCGGCTGCTCGCCGTAGGGCGCCCCGTAAGGCAGCTGCGGGTAGCCGGACGGATCTTCTTGACTCACGTTCACCTCCAGACAGGTCAACGTTTATCACGGAATACGGGCGCGCCCGACCCGGTGTGCGCGGACGGTCACAACCGCCCGCGCAGGGCCTTCCTGTCGAGCTTGAGCACGCTGGTGACCGGGATCGACTCGACGAAACGCACCTCGCGCGGGTACTTCACCCGTCCGACCCGGTCGCGCGCCCACTCGATGAGCTCCTCGGCGTTCTCCTCGGCCCCCGGTCTGAGCTGCACGAACGCCACGACCTCCTCGCCCAGCCGCGGGTCGGGACGGCCGACGACGCCCGACATGACCACGTCGGGGTGCTGGTTGAGCGCGTCCTCGACGTCGCGCGGGAAGACGTTGAAGCCGCCGCGGATGATCAGGTCCTTCTTGCGGTCGACGATGTAGAGGTAGCCGTCGTCGTCCACGCAGCCGATGTCGCCGGTGCGCAGCTCGTCGCCGACCAGCGCGGTGCCCTCGGGGTCGGGTTCGTGCTCGCCCCAGTAGCCGAGCATCAGGGAGTCGCCGCTGACGCAGATCTCGCCGACGTCGCCGCACTCCACCGCCTCGCCCGCGGCGTCGCGGATGGTGATCGTGTAGCCGGCCAGCGGCAGGCCGACGCTGCCCGGCCGGCGCCTGCCCGGCAGGTTGAAGGTGGTGACGGCGCTGGTCTCGGTCAGGCCGTAGCCCTCCAGGATCTGGGTGCCCGGCATCCGGCGTTCGAACTCCTGCAGCGCCTCCCGGCCCAGCGGCGCCGCGCCGCAGGTCAGGTAGGCCAGGTCGGGGAGCGGGTGCGACTCCAGCGGCTGGGCCAGGAGCATGTGGATCATGGCGGGCACCACGGTGCCGTACTGGACGCGCTGCTCGGCGGCCAGTCGCAGGAACGCCTCCGGCTCGAACCAGCGCATGAGCACGGCCTGCTGGGGCTCGGTCGCGTGCAGGCCGGCCACGGTGATGATCAACCCGTACGCGTGCGAGAGCGGCACAGGCACGATCGCACGATTTTTCCCCTCTTGATGGGATATTTCGTACGCGTCCTTGGCCACCTGCCAGAGCCCGCGATGGCTCAGCATGACCCCCTTCGCGACGCCCGTGGTGCCGCCGGTGTACATGAGCGCGGCCAGGTCGCCGGGGTCCCTGCGCACCGGTCCGTGCTCGGTGGCGCTCTCCAGCTCGGCCGTGTCCACATGTATCGGGACGTCCACCGCGGCGGCCCGTACGGTCTCCACCAGCTCGGGCGAGGTGACGACGGCGGCCGCGCCGCTGTCGAGCAGGATGTGCCGCAGCTCCTCGGCCCCCACCAGGAAGACCACGGGCGTCACCACCGCGCCCGCCGCCCACAACGCCTGGTAGACGATCGGGACCTCGGGGGAGGTCGCCATCATCACGACCACCCGGTCGCCCGGCCGGACCCCGGCCTCGACGAACCCGCCGCACATCCGGCGCGCGCGTCCGGCCAGCGCGTGGCTGCGGTGCCAGACCCCTTCGTAGAACACCGAGTCGTGGTCGTCGAAGCGGTTCCATGACTCCTCGGCCAGCTGGCCCAGCGTTTGCTCGGTCACATGCACAACCTGATCGGAGGCGCCGCGCGCAGTCAACCCTGAACGTTCTCACGTCCACCCTTGACTCGCGATTGTGGACGATGCTCTCATGCCGAGTAAATGTCCAATATCGGCCTAGAAGGTCATTCGAGTTTTCGGGTGGCGCTAGATCGTGTATTGGTGGGATAACTAGGGTTCCGTGCTACCAGATGGCCTGTCGCGGTTCTTGTCACCGGCCCGTCGCCCAGAGCAATGGAGGACATGATCGACATGCGCGCGCCGGCGGCCGTGGCCGCGAGCTTCGCGAGGAATGCCTGGTCAGAACGGTGGCTGCCGGGCAGCGCACGGTCAATCCATAAGCCGGGGAAACAAGTCGCCGGACAAAGAAGTTCGCGAAAGACATTTTCCACAGTCAACGTCCCAGTCAGGCCCGAGGTGACTTCGTGATCGACACGCCTGAAGCAGGCGAGAGCGACCTCGACGACAAAACGCTCACCGAGCTTGTCACCGCCGTCAACGAGCAGCTCCGGCCTCTGGTCGTCCCGGTGGCCCGCGACCTCGACCGGCGCGCGGCCGACAGCCTGCTGCGCTCCTACCTGGAGCCCGCCGGCTTCGCCGACGCGGTGCGCCGGCTGTCCATGCGGCATCTGCTCGTCCTGGTGGGGGAGGCGGACATGGGCAAGCGGCTCGGCGCCATCGCCCTGCTGTCGCGCATGTCGCTGGCCGAGGGCAGGATCACCGTGCTCTCGCCGGCCGGCAGCGCCGCCGACCTGCTCGCCAGGACCGAGTACGGGCCGGGGCGGGCGTACCTGCTGCACGACTGGATCGCCGGGAGCACCGACCCCGGCGAGCTGCTCGACCTGGCCCGCAAGCTCGCCGAGCTGGGGTCGTACCTGGTGATCACCCGGAACGGCGTCCCGTCGCAGGCGGTCGAGGTGGAGCAGCCGTGGTGCGCGCCCGACCCCGGCGAGCTGTTCGACCTGTACCTGAGCGCGTTCGGCGGCCGGAGCGCCCCGGCCGGGGCCGCCACGGCCCGGGTCCGCGCGCTGGCGCTGCGCACGCCCGCCGAGGTCGTCCGCCTGGCCACGCGCCTGGTGCGGGACGACGAGCCCGCGGGCGAGGAGGTGGCCGCCTGGTTCGACACCAAGCCGCCGATGCGCGAGGTGCGGGCGGTGGCGGCGCTCGCGTTCGCGCACGGGCTGCCCGAGCCGGAGTTCGCCCGCCGGCTGGCCGCGTTCGAGCGGAGCCGGGAGACCCACGAGCCGGGGCCGGGGCCGACCGGCGCGCCGCACCCGCTGATCGCCGTGCACGACGGTCTGGTCGTCTTCCGCGTTCCGGACCACCGCGCCCAGGTGCTCGGCGAGCTGGTCGCCCGGTACGGCTACTGGCTGTGGCAGCCGCTGCGCGAGTGGGTGCGCTCGCTGGCCCTCCAGGGGGACGACGTGCGCGCGCGGGCGGCCGAGGGCGTGGCGTTGCTGGCCGCCTGGTCGTTCAGGGAGGCGCGGCAGGAGTTCCTGGAGGTGTGGGCCCGGGGGCGGGCGGGCGAACGGCTGGCGGCGGGCGGTGCGCTGTCGTACATGTGCGCCGACGACGCCCTCGCCCCCGAGGCCCTGCGCCTGGCGCTCACCTGGGCCCGCGACCCGGCCGACCCGCGGGCGGCCGCGGCGGTCGCCGGGCTGTGCGGCGGGCTGTCCCTGCGCTACCCGGCCGACGCGGCGGCCCACCTGCGCCGCCTGGCCGCCGGGGACGGCCCCGCGGCCCGGCTCGCGGCCCACGCGCTCACCCACCACCCCTGACCCGGGCGCGGGCCGGGAAGGCGGATCAGAGGCCGGCGACGCCGGTGATGCGATGGAGGGCGAAGCGGTGGACGGCCGCCCTGGTCTCGTCGTACGCGGTCAGGTAGCCGCCCTCCATCCGGGCCGGCTCCAGGATGCGCGAGGTGGCGTTGCCCTGCGAGTCGAGGTAACCGATCCACACCCGTACGCCCTGCTTGATGGCGTCCTGGAGGGCCGAGATCGTGGCGGTGGCGGGGCCCCGGGGCACCGCGCCGCCCGGGGCGTCTACCGGCTCGCGCCGCGCCAGGTGAGCCGCGTCGCCCGCGCGCAGCGCGCGGACGGCCGCCGAGGCCACCTCGGGATCGAGCCCGCTGACCGAGGCCACGGCGCGTACGGGCGCCACCCCCTCGGTGCGTCTGCTGTCGAGCTGGGAGATGATCACGTCGCCGTCGAGTGACTCGGCGACCGGCGCGTACCCCATGGCCCGCAGCGAGTCCACCAGCGCAGCCCTGGACGAGCGCGAGGCGATCACCGTGGGGGCCAGCCGGCGCAGGCGCAGCGCGGCGGCACGGCGGTCGGCGGTGATCTGGTCGAGCAGCGCCGGATCGTCGCACCGGACGTAGGCACTGGCCGTGCCCACCCGGATCCGGCCGTGCCGCCGGGCCACGTCCGTCACCAGGTACGACAGGGCCTGCGGCACCGGCGTGGCCGAATGGCGGGCCAGCATCGCCAGCAGCTCCTCGCCGCCGTGCCCGGCGTCGAGCGCCCGCCGGATCGAGCCCTCGCCGAACCGGTAGACGGTCGCCCCGCCCTTGGACTCGACGTCGGCGGTGAGCGTCATCCAGCGGTTGAGCTCGCTGGTCAGCGGCCCGGGGGCGACGGCGGTGAGGTCGGCCTGCAGCAGCACGTGGTCGACCGGCTCGGGCAGCAGCGGCGCGAGCAGGCCGGCCGCGTCGCCGCCGTCGAGCAGCGCCCGTCCGTGGCCGGACAGCGTGCCGAGCCCGGTCACGCCGATCTGCTCGGCCTCGCGCAGCGCGAACTCGGTGAGCTGCTCGCGCAGCGGCCCGCGCCGGCGCGGCTGCTCCCAGGCCAGGCGTTCGAGCACCGAGTCGCGGTCGGGCGCGAGGCCCGGCGCGGCGGCCAGCACGCCGAGGGCCGCCGTGCGCACCCCCGGCGCGGAGGCCCGGCGCAGGTCGGTGTGCAGGGCGTTGAGCGGCCGGTCGCGGTCGTCGCGCTCGCCGACCAGGCCGGGCACGCGGTCCATGTGCAGCCAGGTCGCGGCGAGCGTCACCCAGCGGTCGGCGGTGGCCCTGACCCGCCACAGGTCGTAGCCGGAGGTCGGCAGCCACTCGCCGTCGACGCCGCCGCCCGCGGCGACCAGCCCCGCCGCGTGCGCCACCTCGACGACCAGCGCCGCCGCCCATTCGGGCAGGTCGAGGTCGGTCGCGGTGCGCTTCATGTCGCGTACGCCGAGCCCGCCGGTGCGCAGCACCCCCGGCGGATCGATGCTCCACCGCTCGCACAGCTCCTCCACGGACCTGACGAACGAGAACGCCTGGCCCGCCGCCGTACGGTCGGCCAGCTGGCGGTCGCGCGCGGCCCCGCCCAGCGCGGGCGGCACGGCGAGCAGGTCGCGGTGGACGCGCCCGCCGCGCAGGTGCAGGCCCACCTCGCGGGGCAGCGTCACGCTCTCCTCGCCGGTGGCCGCGAGCAGCCCGCGCGCCAGCAGCTCCTCGATGGGCGAACGGGCCGAGGCCACGCGCACCTCGCGCCTGGCATTGGGCACCCGTCCGGTCGGCGGCCCCCACACGAGCTGGTCGAGCGCGCCCCTGGCCTCGGGCGAGACCGCCGCCACCAGGGCCTCGGGCGCGGACAGGGCGGCGGCCAGCCGCTCCTTGCCGGGCCCGTCGGTGCCGGGGGCGACGTCGTCGGCCATCTCGTCGAGCTGCTCGGGCGGGTGGTGCCGGAACACGTCGACGACCCTGGGGCCGAGCCCGGCGGGCTCCTCCAGGACCTTGCGCACGCCCGGCCCGAGGTCGAGCGCGTTGTCGGGGCCGAAGACCAGCGCCAGGTCACGCAGCCGGTCGAGGGCCGCGGTCAGCGCGGGCTCGGGCCTGCCCGCCGCCAGCGCCCGCCCGATCAGGCCGCGCAGCGCCGCCTTCGTCACCGGCCCGTCCTGTACGGCCAGCGTCTCGACGACGGCCAGCGTGAACCGGTCGAGCCGGTCGAGCACCCTGCCGATCGCCGAAGGGCTGGCGGCCCGCGCGGCCAGCCCTTCCAGATGCGCGGGCACCGGAGTGATCAACTCAGGCCGCGCGGAGACGAGCGCCCGAAGCTGTTCGTCGGTGCGCCCCCTGATCCACTCCGTGAACTCCATCGTTGCCATGGTATGTCCCGCCTGATCGGGGCAGCATTGCCAGACGTGATAGAGCGCGCGGACCAAATGGTGCTGAACTACGTCAGCAGGGCGGCCGACGCGGCGCACGGCGTGCTCAGGCCCGACCAGCGGCTCGACTTCGCCCGGCGGCTGCGGGCCAGGATCGAGGCGGAGCGGCGGGGCAGCCAGGACGCCCGGGACGTCGCCAAGGTGCTGACGCGCTTCGGCGACCCGGTGGCCCTGGTGGAACGCGAGGCCCGCCGCCTGGCCGCGACCGGTCCGGCGGCGACCGGTCCGGCGGCGACCGGCCGCAGGGGCGTCGGGAGCGTGGTCAGGGGGCGGCCGCGCGACCTCGCCGCCCTCGTGGTGCTGGCGCTGGCCGCGCTGCTGGTGCCGGTGGGGCTGCCGGCCGTGGCGATCTTCCAGGTGCCGGTGCTGGTGTGGGCGGCGGGGGCGGCGGCCGTGCTGTTCAGCGACACGTGGACGGCGGGCGACAAGCTGGCCGGGGCCGGGGCGCCGCTGTTCGGCTACACGGTCGGCGGCGTGCTCGTCGGGGGGTTCCAGGCGGCCGAGGCGGGGCCGGCGGCGTTCGTCGTCCGGTTCTTCGAGGTCAGCGGGGTCATGTTCATGATCGGGACGGCCCTGGGCGTCGCCTGGCTGGCCTACCGGCTGCTCGACGTCAGCTGACCGGCGCGGGGCTGGGGAGCAGTCCGACGGCCAGACGTACCCAGGCGGCGACGAACTGGTCCTTCTCCGCGTGGCCCGGCATCTCGCCCACGGTCTCCTGGAACAGCCGGTAGTGGACCACCGAGCCGCCGAGCACCGCGGCGATGCCCGTCCAGTCGACCTTGGCGTCGGCGTACTCGGGCTGGGCGCGGAACCAGGTGGTGATCGCGTCGAACATGGGCTGCAGCAGCCCCTCGCGGACCACCGCGACCAGCTCGGGGAACTGGCTCAGGTCCCGGAAGAACACCCGGGTGAGCTCCGACTCCTCCCGCACCTTGGCCAGGCCCGCCCGGCACAGCAGCGACAGGCGGTCCTCCAGGCCGGCGGCGGCCTCCATGGTGCTCAGCTCGGCCAGGCTCTCGGCGACCTGGCTCCTGGTACGGGCGGCATGCTCGTTGATCGCCGCCGCGAGCACCTCGTACTTGGACTTGAAGTGCCTGTAGAGCCCGCCCGCGCCGGGGGAGAGCCCTGAGGCGGCCTCGATCTCGGCCACGGAGGTGGCGGCGTAGCCACGCTCGGCGAACAGCCGCAGGGCCTCGTCGATGATCCGCTCACGGGTCGATCTGGTCATGTCTGTGCAGATACCTCCGCAACGAGAGTAGTCGTCAGGGCGCGGTGCGCCTGACCAGGCCCGCCAGCGCCGAACCGGCCACGAGCCACACCAGCGCGGCCAGCCCGTCGTTGACGAGCGTGGTCCAGCGCGGGTCGGCGAGCTGGAACAGGTCGGCCAGGCCCAGCGAGAGCCCAGAGGCCAGCGACTCGACGAGCTGGTACCAGCCGTTGGCCGGATTGGCCCGGAACACCGTGAAGACGCCGTGCAGCGCCAAGGAGAGCGCCGCCAGCCTGGACGCGAGCCGCACCGCGTACGCCACGAGCGACACGACCCGCCGCCGGGCCGTCACCGGCGTGCCGCGCGGCCGGGCGGGCCGATGGGGACGGGGAGCGGCGGCGACGAGCCGGTCTTCCGCGCCGGGCGTGCGGGGGGTCTCTGACACGGTCGCTCCTCTCCGATAAGTAATTCCTTTCTGCCCATTCCCAGAGTCCCACAACAAGGGTCGTTACCGACGTGGATGCGGCGTTTGGCATCCTGCACGGGTGACTACCTCAGTGGGTTTCGACCTGGACATGACATTGGCCGACACGCGATCAGGCATCGCGGCCGTTTACGACGAGCTGTCAAGCCGTTTGGGCGTGCACATCGACAGCGGTGAGATCGTCACCCGGCTGGGGCCGCCGCTGGAGTACGAGCTGGCCAACTGGATGCCGGCGGAGGCCATTCCCGCGGCCGCCGAGCTGTTCCGGGAGATCTATCCCGCGGTGGGCGTTCCGGTGCACACCGCGATGGCGGGCGCGTACGAGGCCATCGCCGCCGTACGGGCCCGCGGCGGCCGGGTGATCGTGGTGACGGGCAAGAACCCGCGCGACGCCGCCGGCACCGTCGAACTGCTCGGGCTGGCCGTGGACGAAGTGGTCGGATCGGTGTTCGGAGCCGCCAAGGGAACGGCACTCGCGCGCTTCGGCGCGGCGGCTTATGTTGGTGACCATGTCGCCGACATCGAGGCGGCACGCGCGGGCGGCGCCATGAGCGTGACCGTCGCGACGGGCCCTTACACGGTGGGAGAGCTGCGTGAGCACGGAGCCGATGTGGCGCTCGCCGACCTGACCGAATTCGCCGACTGGTTCGCCGGATGGCGTGCGCGCGACGAACTACGGTAATTGCCGGGCATTTTCCCGGTCGCCTCCGCGCGCTTCGGGGCATAACCTACATCCATTCATCCTTTTCGACTGTTTGAACGAGGTCCTCCTGTGCCGAGTGGCAAGGTCAAGTGGTACGACGCCGACAAGGGTTTCGGCTTCCTCACCCGTGACGACGGCGGTGAGGTCTTCGTGCATTCCTCCGCGCTTCCCACAAACGCCGGCCCGCTCAAACCAGGCCAGAAGGTGGAGTTCGGTGTGGCCGAGGGCCGCCGGGGCCAGCAGGCGCTGTCGGTCCGCATCCTGGACCAGCCGCCGACCCTGGCCAAGACGAAGCCCAAGGGCAAGCGGAAGACGCCCGACGAGATGGTCGTCATCGTCGAAGACCTGATCAAGCTGCTCGACGGCGTCTCCACCTCCTACCAGCGGGGCAAGCACCCCGAGGCGGCGCACGCCAAGAAGATCGCCCAGGTGCTCAGGGCCGTCGCGGACGACCTCGACGCCTAACCGCCGCCCGGGTTCGTCAGGGGTTTGGTGCGGTCGAGGGTCTCGGTCCGTTGCTGATCGGGGTCCTCGGCCCGCTGCCTGGCCAGCTTGGCCTCGGCCGCCCGCACCCGTCCCCGCCTGGTGACCAGCAGCCAGCCGAGCGCGCCGGTCAGCGCGACCGCCGGCGCGACGAAGCCGGCCAGGGAGCTGCGGGTCAGCGACAACACCAGCCCGAGCAGGCCGCCGAACACCCAGGCGAACTGCAGCACCGCCTCCACCACCCCGAACGTGGACGAGCGCACCTCCTCGCCGATCTCCCGCTGCACGATCGCGTCGAGCGCGAGCTTGCCCAGCTCCTGGGCGAACGCGGTGACCAGCGAGACCGCCAGCGCGGTCCACAGGCCGAACAGGACGGCCGTGGCGGTCGTGGTCGCGGCCGTCACCGCCAGCGTGACCAGCACGATCACCTGGGGGGAGTGGTTGCGCGTCCAGTTGGCGACCGCGGCCCCGGCCAGGCCGCCCAGCCCGGCGGCCAGGGCGAGCAGCGCGATCGTCCTCGGCACGTCGAAGAACGAGGCGGCCGCCGCCGGCGCGGCCAGCCACGGCACAGCTTTGTCCTGGACCAGGAAGAGCAGGAAGAACACCAGGAAACCGGAGAAGATCCGGAGCGCCACGTTCGCCCAGACCGCCTCGGCCACGGCCGGGCCCACCTTGAGCAGGGTGCGCCAGCGCGGCGCCACGCCCTCCTCCTCCTGGTCGGGCGAGTCGACGTGCCGTGGCAGGCGTACGGCGGCGACGCCGAGCAGCAGGAAGGCCGGCATGGCCACGCGCAGCACCACGGCGCTGCCCAGCCACGCGGTCAGGCCCGCCCCGACCGGCACCGCCACCCCGGCCGCCACCAGCGTGAACAGCGCCACCCGCGCGTTGGCCGAGACCAGGGTGATGTCGGCGGGCAGCACGCTCGGCATGATCGCCGCCCTGGACACGTTGTACGCCTTCGACAACACCAGCACGCCCAGCGCGCCGATGAACAGCGTCGGCAGGTCGCCCGCCCCCACGGCGGCGGCCATGGCGAAGCAGAGCAGCCCCCGGCCGAACAGCGTGCCGGCCATCACGTAGCGGCGCCCCGACCTGAACCGGTCGAGGATCGGCCCCACGAACGGCGCGAGCAGCCCGAACGGCAACATCGTGATGACCAGGTAGAGCGCGACCGACCCGCGCGCCTCGCCGACCGGCACGCCGAAGAACACCGTGCTGGCCAGGGCCACCGTGACCAGCGCGTCGGCGGCGCTGTTGCCGGCCGACAGCTCGATCAGCCGGCCGAGCCCGGTACGGCCCGCGCCGCCCGCGTACGTCAGCTTCCTGGTCGCCCTGCCCGCCCTGCGGGCGCCCCGGGCCGTGGCCCGGCCGGCCCGGACGGTGCCGCTCGCGGTGGCCCGGCCCGCGCGCACGCCGGCGCGTCCCGCGCCGCCGATGGCCTGGCCCATCCGCCGCGAGATGTCCCGAGCCTGCTCCCAGCCACCCCCCACGCCTACCAGTCTTACCCGATTCACCCCTCTTCTCAGCTTCGGATCGGCGGTTGTGGGTCTGCCAGGTCCGCCTATGGGTGAGAATGAAGTGTGAGCGAACAGCACCTTCAGGCGGAGGCGGCCCGATGAGCCGCACCCGGGCCCGCGTCCCCGCTCCCGACCAGGCCTGCGTCGCCGCAGTCGATCTGGCGCGCGCCGCGGCGCAGGAGCTGGCGCACCCGGGCGAGGCCGGCGAGCACCTCGGCTTCGAGAGCGAGGGCGACCGGATCGTCACCCACTACTTCGCCTGCCTCGATCGGGCCTATCGCGGCTGGCGGTGGGCCGTCACGGTCACCCGCGCCTCGCGCGCGAAGAACGTCACGGTCAGCGAGGCCGTGCTGCTGCCCGGCTCCGGGGCGCTGCTCGCCCCCGAGTGGCTGCCGTGGAGCGAGCGGCTGCGGCCGGGCGACCTGGGCGTCGGCGACCTGCTGCCGTCCCCCGACGACGACGACAGGCTGGCGCCCGGTTTCACCGAGCTCGACGAAGATGCCGACCGTCAGATGGTTTTCGAGTACGGCCTGGGCCGAGCCCGTGTGCTCTCGGCCATCGGCAGAGACCGGGCTGCCAGACGCTGGCACGCGGGCGAGCACGGGCCGCACACTCCGATCGCACACGCCGCGCCCGCGCAGTGTTCCACCTGCGGGTTCTACTGGCTGCTCTCCGGTGAGCTGCGGCTGTCGTTCGGCGTCTGCGCCAACGAGTACGCCCCCGACGACGGCAAGGTCGTCGCCGCCGACCACGGCTGCGGCGCCCACTCGGAGGCGGCCGTGCTGCCCCCGCCGGTCGAGCAGGCCATCCCGATCCTCGACGACCTGGGTTACGACCTGATCGAGGAGGAAGAGGGCTCGGTGGACGGATCCGCCACCGAGGAGCTCGGCCACTCCTGACCGGAGCACGGGCGCGAGCGCGAGCACGGCGGTTTCGTCGGTCAGGGGGGCTAACCTACCCTGGCCCCTCTTCACTCGACCAGGATCGTGATCGATGACCGACACCTTTGGCACTGACCGGATGCGAGCCGCCGTCCTCTCCGCCTGGACGGCCTCGCCCGCCCGCTTCCGCGAGGACGCCAACGCCGAGGAGGACTTCGCGCTCGGCGGCTACCGCGACCGGCTGATCGTCGAGCTCGCCCAGAACGCCGCCGACGCGGCGCTGCGCGCGGGGGTGCCAGGGGTGTTGCGGCTGACGTTGCGCGGCGACGTGCTGACGGCCGCCAACACCGGCGCACCGCTCGACGCGACCGGCGTGGAGGGCCTGTCCACGTTGCGCGTGTCGGGCAAGCGCGACGAGATCGGCGCGGCCGGCCGGTTCGGCGTGGGCTTCGCGGCCGTCGTCTCCGTCTGCGACGAGCCGGCCATCGGCTCGCGCGGCGGCGGCTCGGTGCGCTGGTCGCGGGCCGGCACGTCCGAGCTGGTCGCGGGCATCCCCGTGCTGGCGGGCGAGCTGGCCGACCGGGCGGGCCACGTGCCGCTGCTCAGGCTGCCGTTCGACGCGCCGCCGCTGGAGGTGCCGGGCGGGTTCGACACGCTCGTCCGGCTGCCGCTGCGCGACGCCGCGGCGGTCGACGCCGTCCGCGTCATGCTGGCCGAGACCAGCCCGGCGCTGCTGCTCGGCCTGCCCGCGCTGGAGGCCATCGAGATCGACCTCGACGGCGCCACCCGCACGGTCGTGGCCGACGGCTGGCACGTCGTGTCGGACTCCGGCGAGTTCACCCCCGACGAGGTCGCCAGGCTGTTCGCCGACCGGCCCACCGAGGAGCGGGCGCGGCCCTTCTGGTCGCTGCGCTGGGCGGTGCCCGTCACCGGCACCGGCGAGCCCGGCCCGCTGCCCGCCGCCGTGCCGCCCGTCGTGCACGCCCCGACGCCGAGCGACGAGCCCATCGACCTGCCCGCGCTGCTGATCGCGTCCTTCCCGATGGCCACCGACCGGCGGCACGTCGCCAAGGGGCCGCTCACCGACTTCCTGGTCGAGCGGGTGGCCGACGCCTACGTCCGGCTGCTGGGCGAGCTGCCTCGCACGTCCAGGCTGCTCGACCTGGTGCCGTCGCTCATGGGCAAGGGCGAGCTCGACGCGCGCGTCCGGCGGGCCGTGCTCGAACGCCTGCCGTCCGCGCCGCTGCTGCCCGCGTTGTCGGCGCCCGCGCCCGCGGTCCAGACGCCGTCCTTCGCCGAGGCCGAGGTCTACGAGCCCGACGCCGAGTGGCGGGTCGAGCATCCGGCGCGCGAGCCCGAGGGCGACGGCTGGGTGGTCGCGGGCCGGGAGGCGGCCGTCGTGGCCGGAGCCACCGCCGAGCTGCTCGACACCGTGGCCGACTTCGTGCCGGGGTTGCTGCCCGCCGGGTGGCCGGCCAGGCATCCGGCCATGGTCGCCCTGGGCGTGCGCCGGGTGGAGCTGGCCGACGTGGTCGACCTGCTGTCCGGGGAGGCCGTGGAGGCGCGTGAGCCGTCCTGGTGGCGCTCCCTGTACGCGGTGCTGCCCGCCGACGACCCCGAGTCGCTGGGCGCGCTGCCGGTGCCGCTGACCGACGGCCGCGTGGTGCGCGGCCCGCGCGGCACGCTGATCCTCACCGACGGCGGCGCCGACCTCGACCTCACCCCGCTCGGGCTGCGCATCGTGCATCCGGAGGCGGCCCATCCGGCGCTGCTGCGGCTGGGCGCCGCCGAGGCCACCCCGCGCACGGTGCTCGAAGACCCGCTGACCAAGGCGGCCGTCGCGCAGTCCCTCGACAGCGCCGACCCAGAGCCGGTCGCGCAGGCGGTGTTGTCGCTGGTGGCGGCGTCCGGGCTGGTTCCCGGCGAGGCGCCGTGGCTGGCCGAGCTGGCGCTGCGCGGCGCCGACGGCGAGCTCTACGCGGCCGGTGAGCTGATGCTCGCCGACGGCGCCCTGGCCGGGCTGCTGGCCCCCGACACCCACCTCGGCGTGGCCGCGCCCGAGCTGGAGGAGACCTACGGGGCGCGGGTGCTGGCGGCGGCGGGCGTGCTCGACGGGTTCGCCGTCGCCCACGACTCCGACGTGCTGCTCGACCCCGACGACTGCGACCACGACCTCGACGGCGAGACCGACTGGCTCGACCACGTGCTCGACCTGCTGCCCGACCTCGCGGTGCCGCCGGTGGTGGCCGAGTTCGCGGCGGTGCGCGACCTTGAGCTGGTGGCCGACTGGGAAGCCGCGCTGCCGCTGCTGACCCGGCCGCCGCTGCGGGCCGCGCTGCACCCGCTGCGCGTCGAGGGCGTGGAGGTGCCCTCCTACACAGCGTGGTGGCTGGCCAACCATCCGGTGCTCGGCGGCCGCAAGCCGCTTGAGCTGCGGCTGCCCGGCGCCGACCCGCTGCTGCAGGGCCTCTACGCCGACGCGCCGGCCGGGCTCGACGCGGCGGCGCTGTCGATGCTCGGCGTACGCACCACGCTCGCCGAGCTGCTGGCCGCCCACGGCGGCCCCGAGGAGCTGCTGGAGCTGATGGCCGACCCGGCGATCGAGGTCGACCGGGCGCAGCTGCGGGCGTTGTGGATCGCTTTGGCCGCCGTCGATCCGGCCCGGGTCGAGCCGCCCGCGCGGGTGCGCGCGGTGCTCGGCGGCGACATCGTGGTGGCCGCCGCCGAGGACGCCGTGGTGGTCGAGGCCCCCGACCTGCTGCAGCTCGTCACCGACCGGCCGCTGGTGCTGGCCTCCTACGACCTGGCCGAGGCGCTGTCGGAGCTGCTCGACCTGCCGCTGGCCGGTGAGCTGGCCAGCGGTGAGGTGACCTCGCAGGGCCAGGTGCGCGCGGTGCCGCCGCAGGTGCGCTCGCTGCTGCCCACTGCGCCCGAGACGTACGTCGAGCACGAGAAGCTGCTGGTCGACGGCGTCGCCTGCACGTGGCGGTTCTTCGAGGGCGCGGTCCACTGCACCGGCGTCGACGGGCTGGCCCGCGGGCTGGCCTGGGCCACGGGCCAGTGGAACGACCGCCTGGCCGTGGCCGCGCTGCTGCGCGACCCGGAGGCGGTGCCGCTGCTGCTGGCCGAGGCCGACCTGTCCTGACAGCGGCGGGCCGCCTCCCGTCGCGGGGGGCGGCCCGCCGCGGTCAGGCCGCGCAGGTGGTGCCGGCCACCGGTCCCGTCTCCGGTCAGGCCGCGCAGGTGGTGCCGGCCGCCGGCACCTTTCCGTTCAGCAGGTACGCGTCCACCGTGCGCGTCACGCACCCGTCGCCGCTCAGGTAGGCGCCGTGGCCCTCGCCCTCGTACGTCATGAGCACGCCGGTCTTGAGCTTGGCGTTGAGCGCGGTGGCCCATTCGTACGGCGTGGCCGGGTCGCCCTTGCCGCCGATGACCACGATGGGCGCCGAGCCGGTGGCGTCGATGCGCTTGGCCGCGTCGTCGCCGGGGGTGGGCCAGTGGCCGCAGGCGGTGGCGGTGCCGTCCGCCGACAGGATGGGGAAGATCTTCTTGATCTTGTCGTCCACCCGGGCCATGTCGGCGGCGGTCGGGCGTTCGGTGGTGTCGGCGCAGGTGATGGCCTGCAGGCTGGTCATCATGGTGGAGTAGGTGCCGTCGGGCCGCCGTCCGGTGTAGGCGTCGGCCAGGGCGAGCAGGGTGGCGCCGTCGCCCTTGATCCCGGCCGCGGCGGCCTGCTCCAGCACCGGCCAGGCGGACTTGGCGTACAGCGGGGTGATCACGGCGAGCTGGGCCAGGCCGTAGGTGAGCTGCCGGTCGCCGACCTTGAGCGGCTTGCTCCTGAGCCCGTCGAGCAGCTTCTCCACGGAGCTCTTCACGGCCGCCGGGTCCTGGCCGAGGTCGCAGGTCTGGGCCACGCAGTCCTTGGCGAACGCCTCGAAGGCGTGGGCGAAGCCGGTGGCCTGGGTGACGGCGCGCTGCTCGAAGGTGACCGTGGGGTCGAAGGCGCCGTCGAGGACGAAACGGCCGACGTTCGCGGGGAAGCGGGTGGCGTAGACGGCGCCGAGGTGGGTGCCGTAGGAGAAGCCGAAGTAGTTGAGCCGCCGGTCGCCGAGTGCGGCCCTGATGCGGTCGAGGTCCTGGGCGGCGTTCACGGTGCCCACGTGAGGCAGGATCTTGCCCGAGTCCTTCTCGCAGGCGGCGGCGAACTTCTTCGACATGGCCTCGCCGTCGGCCCCCGCGGGCGCGGCGAGGAGGGCGTCGAGCTCGCCGCCGCACCTGACGCCCGCGCTGCGGTCGACGCCGCGGGGGTCGAAGCTGACGAGGTCGTAGCGGGTGCCCAGGCTGCCGAACGCCTTCGCGGCCTGGGCCAGCGTGTCGACGCCCGACCCGCCGGGCCCGCCGAAGTTGAAGACCAGCGAGCCGAGCGGGTCGCCGTCGGCCTTGATCCGGATCAGCGCCAGGTCGATCTTCTGGCCGCCGGGGTCGCCGTAGTCGAGCGGCACCGGTACGGTCCCGCACTGGACGGCCTCGTCCTTGGGCAGCGGCTTGCCGTCGGGCCCGGTCAGCCCGGTGCACGGGCTCCAGGCGACGGTGCCCTTGCCGGGCCCGGCCTGCTTCGCGGGCTCACCTGTGGTGCCGCAACCGGAGAGGACGGCGGCGCCCAGCAGGATCGTCAACATCGCCTTCTTCATGCTGACCAGCCTGCCGGGACGGTGTCCGCCCAGGTAGTGGAGGGAGACATGGGTTCCTGATGACTTCGGAGATGTCCGGAAGATGATGAATGTCAACCCCGGCGCGGGCGGCTGACGAACCACATGCCGAAGAGGCCGAAGCCGACCCCGGTGGCGCAGGTCCAGATCCACCACGTGTTCTCGGGGGCCGGGCGGAAGATCAGCAGGACGATCAGGGCGACGGCCCACAGGGCGGTGCCGGCCCCGACGGCGGCCGTGTCGTTGGTCTTGATCGGCTCGGGATCGGGGCGCCACTGCTGCTTCACGTGTCCAGCCTAGCTTCCAATCGGGTCTCGATCCGATTGCGGACACTTTTCCCAGCTCACCACTACTGTCACTCTTCGGCGCGTGAGTGACATACGTAATGCAATAGACCGTTTCTTCGCAATCTCTGAACGAGGCTCGACGGTCTCCCGTGAGGTGCGCGGCGGCCTGGCCACGTTCTTCACGATGGCCTACATCGTGGTGCTGAACCCGATCATCCTCGCCTACGGCAAGGACATCGAGGGCCAGGTCATCGGTGACGGCACGACCCCGCAGGTGCCGCTGGTCGCCGCGGGCACGGCGTTCGTGGCCGGCGTCCTGACGATCATCATGGGCCTGGTCGGCCGGGTGCCGTTCGCGATGGCCGCCGGGCTCGGGCTGAACGCCTTCGTGACCTTCAACATCGCCACGATGATGACCTGGGAGGAGGCCATGGGCCTGGTCTTCCTCGAAGGCGTCATCATCGCGATCCTGGTGCTCACCGGCCTGCGGACGGCGGTGTTCCGAGCCATCCCGGCCCAGCTCAAGACCGCCATCAGCGTCGGCATCGGCCTGTTCATCGCGCTGATCGGCTTCGTGGACGCCGGTTTCGTGCGCAAGGCCGCGGGCACGCCGCTGGAACTGGGCATCGGCGGCCAGCTCACCTCCTGGCCGGTGCTCGTGTTCATCGTGGGCCTGCTGGCCACGGCCGCCATGGTGGCGCGGAAGGTCAAGGGCGCGATCCTGATCGGCATCGTCGGCTCGACCGTGCTGGCGATCGTCGTCCAGACGCTGACCAAGCTGGACCGGGCCACGCCGGAGGCCCCCGGCGGCTGGCAGCTCAACGTCCCCGCCCTGCCCTCGGCCGACAAGATCTTCGGTTTCCACAACCCGCTGACGCTGTTCACGGAGTTCGACCCGATCGGCGCCTTCAGCCGGATCTCCGTGCTGCTGGCCGTGCTGTTCGTGTTCACCCTGCTCATCACCGACTTCTTCGACACGATGGGCACGATCGTCGGCGTCGGCCGCCAGGCGGGCCTGGTCCAGGCCGACGGCACGCTGCCGCGGACCAGGGAGATCCTGCTCGTCGACTCGATCGCCGCGGCGGCGGGCGGCGCCGGCTCGGTCTCGTCGAACACCACCTACATCGAGTCGGCCGCCGGCGTCGGGGAGGGCGCGCGGACCGGTCTGGCCAGCGTGGTCACCGGTGCGCTGTTCCTGATCGCCATCTTCTTCGCGCCGCTGGTCGCCGTCGTGCCCTACGAGGCCGCCACGCCCGCGCTGGTCGTCGTCGGCTTCCTCATGATGACCGCCATCCGCGACATCGACTGGGACGACTACGAGATCGCCATCCCGGCCTTCCTCACCATCGTCGTCATGCCGTTCACCTACTCCATCTCGAACGGCATCGGCGCCGGCTTCATCAGCTACGTGCTGGTCAAGGTCGTGCGGGGCAAGGCGCGCGAGGTCCACCCGCTCATGTGGGGCGTCACCGCGCTGTTCGTCCTGTACTTTGCGATCGGCCCGATCCGGGCCGCGATCGGTCTCTGACCTCGACGTCCAGGAGCCGCCCCGCGCATGTGGGGCGGCTTCGGGGTATCAAGGAGTGAGACGAGCCTGACCTAGGGAAATATCTTGCCTTCGCATATAGTTAGCAAAGGTAATGAGACGTGCTAATGAACAACCAGCCCAAGATGGACCTGCGCAGCGACGCGGGCCTGGCCTCAGCCCTGCGCGTGTCGATGGCAAGGCTGACCAGGCGACTCCGGCGTCAGGCGGCGGCGCACTCGCTGACGCCCACCCAGTTCGCGACGCTCGCCGCCGTGGAACGGCATTCCGGGATAACCCCCGGCGAATTGGCCGAGCTAGAGAAGGTGCAACCGCCCTCGATGACGCGCGTGATCGCCGCGCTAGAGGAACGCGGCCTGGTCGCACGCACCCCGCACCCGACCGACCGGCGTCAGGTGACCGTGACCGTGACCGAGGCCGCCCAGACGTTGCTGAAGGAGGAACGCCGCCGCAAGGAGGCGTGGCTGACACAGCGGCTGAAGGAGCTCTCGCCGGAGGAGCGGTCGATCCTGCGGCAGGCGGCGCCGATCCTGGAGAAGCTCAGCAAGATATAGAGCCTGAGCAACCCAAGACCGGGATGTTCCGGTCGCTCAAGGTTCGCAACTATCGCATGTTCGCGGCAGGTGGCGCCGTCTCCAACGTCGGCACCTGGCTGCAGCGCACCGCCCAGGACTGGCTGGTGCTCGACCTGACCAAGGGCCCGCACGGCGCGGGCGGCAGCGCGGCGGCCCTCGGCCTGGCGACCGCCCTGCAGTTCCTGCCGATGTTGTTGTTCGGGCTCTTCGGCGGCGTGCTCGCCGACCGGTACCCCAAGCGGCCCATCCTCATCGCCGCCCAGTCGATGATGGCGGTGCTCGCGCTCACCATCGGCGTGCTGACCATGACCGGCGCCGCGCAGGTGTGGCACGTGTTCGTGATGGCGTTCCTGCTCGGCCTGATCTCCTGCGTGGAGGTGCCGACCAGGCAGGCGTTCGTGGTCGAGATGGTCGGACGGCAGGACCTGCCCAACGCCATCGCCCTGAACAGCTCCATCTTCAACCTCGCCCGCGTGGTGGGCCCCGCGCTGGCCGGCATCCTGATCTCCGTGCTGGGCGGCACCGGACCGATCTTCCTGATCAACGCGCTCACCTTCGGCGCGGTGATCTCCAGCCTGGTCTTCATGCGGAAGTCCGAGCTCAACCTGTCCGAGCCGGTGCCCAGGGCCAAGGGCCAGCTCAGGGAGGGCCTGCGGTACGTGCTGCGGCGCGAGGAGCTCCTCATGCCGATCCTGCTGATCGCCTTCGTGTCGATGTTCTCGCAGTCGTTCTCGATGTCGATCGCGCTGATGGCCCGCGAGGTGTTCGGCGCCGGGGCGTCGTCGTTCGGGCTGGCCTCCAGCATGTTCGCGGTGGGCGCGCTGGGCGGCGCGCTGCTGGCGGCGCGGCGGGCCAGACTCTCGCGCAAGGTGCTCTTCTCCGGGGCGATCGGGTTCGGGCTGTTCCAGGTGCTGACCGGGCTGGCCCCCTTCTACCCGGTCTATCTGCTGCTACTCGTCCCGACCGGCATCGCGTTGATCACCATCAACACGGCCGCGAACGCCAGCGTGCAGATCGCCACGTCCCCCGAGATGCGGGGCCGGGTCATGGGCATCTACATGCTGGTCTTCACCGGGGGAGCGCCCATCGGGGCGCCGCTGATCGGGTGGCTGTCGGAAGTGGGCGGGCCGCGTACGGGCGTGCTGCTGTCGGGCGTGCTCGTCCTGGTGGGCACCGGGCTCGCGGTGATGGTGACCAAGCTGATCGGCAACCGGATGGCCAGGCCGGCGCTGGCGATGGCGTGATCCGTCCCCGTCCGGGGACAATCGCATGACATGAGGCTCTTCGCGGCCGTGGTCCCGCCTGAGGAGGCGCTCGACGAGGTCGAGCGGGCCGTGGCGCCGTACGTCGGGCAGGTGCCGGGGCTGCGCTGGGCCGGCCGCCCCACCTGGCACGTCACGCTGGCCTTCTACGGCGAGGTGCCCGAACGGGCGCTGCCCGACCTCCAGGTGCGCCTGGAGCGGGCCGCCCACCGGCACACGGTGCTCGACGTGGCCCTCGCCGGGGCCGGGGCGTTCTCCTCGGCGCGGCGGGCCAGGGTGCTCTGGGCCGGGGTCGCGGGCGACCCCATGACCCGGCTGGCCGACTCGGCCCGCGCGGCCGGCCGCCGCGCGGGGGCCGTGCAGACCGACGAGAAACGGTTCCACGCCCACCTCACCCTGGCCAGGGCCCGGGCGGACGTCGACCTCAGAGAGCTGGTGGAGTCGCTGGCCGGGTTCGCCGGGTCGCCGTGGCGGGCCGAGCGGCTGCACCTGTTCCGCAGCCACACCGGGCCTCAGGTGAGGTACGAGTCACTCGGCGATTGGGCGCTCGCACCGGTGAAGCAGGGCTAGGCTCCAGGGCGTGGACCGTCCTCGCCCCTGGCTGCTGCCCCTCGTGCTCGGCCTGCTGTTCCTGATCGTCCTTCTCGGCGCCCTGCTGACCTGAGCCGCCCCGAGCGGCCGGGCCCGCTGGTCGTGCCGGGCCCGGCCGGTCACGCCGTCACCAGGCGTAGTCCTCCGGGGCGGTGCGGTGGCCGGGGAAGATCTCGTCGAGGCGGGCCAGGGTGGCCTCGTCCAGCTCGATCTCCAGCGTGCGCATGCTGCCTTCGAGCTGCTCCAGCGTGCGCGGGCCGATGATCGGGGCGGTCACCGCGCGCTGCCGCAGCAGCCAGGCCAGCGCCACGTACGCCGGGTCCTCGCCCAGCTCGTCGCAGAGCTTCTCGTACGCCTCGATCTTGTCCCGGTGCTTGTCCAGCTCCCGCACCATGGTGTCGGAGGCGGACCGGCCCTTGTCGATCTTGCGCAGGACGCCGCCGAGCAGGCCGCCGGCCAGCGGGCTCCACGGGATCACGCCGATGCCGTAGTCCTCGCAGGCGGGCAGCACCTCCAGCTCCACCGCCCGGGTGAGCAGGTTGTAGTGGCTCTGCTCGCTGGTCAGCCCGAACGTGCCGCGCCGCGCCGCCGTCTCCTGGGCCTTGGCGATGTGCCAGCCCGCGAAGTTGGACGAGCCCACGTAGATGACCTTGCCCTGCTGCCGCAGGACCTCCATGGCCTCCCAGAACTCCTCGAACGGCGTGTTCCGGTCGACGTGGTGGGCCTGGTAGATGTCGATGTAGTCGGTCTGCATGCGCTTCAGCGAGGCGTCGCAGGCCCGGCGGATGTTCAGCGCCGACAGGCGGCGCTCGTTGGGCCAGTCGCCCATGTCGCCGTAGAGCTTGGTCGCGATGACCGTGCGCTCGCGCCGGCCGCCGCCCTGGGCGAACCAGCGGCCCAGGATGTTCTCCGTGATGCCCTCGCCCTTCTTCCAGCCGTAGACGTTCGCGGTGTCGAAGAAGTTGATGCCCAGGTCGTGGGCCTTGTCCATGATCGCGAAGGAGTCTTCCTCCGAGGTCAGCGGGCCGAAGTTCATCGTGCCGAGGCAGAGCGGGCTCACCTGGAGGCCGCTGCGTCCGAGGTTGACATAGTCCATGGGGTCCACACTAAATACCTGGAGTGCGCTCCAGGCCATAGGCTGAGTTCATGATCTGCGCGGGGTCGTCGTGATCGTCCTGCTTCGCGCCGCGCTGCCGGTCTTCCTGGCGATGGTCACCGGCATGGTGGGCACGCTGGTGGTCACGTCCGTGCTCGGCAACCACGAGACGGTCGCGCTGGCCGCCTTCGCGGTGATGTCCGCGGTGCTCACCCCCGCCACCGCCGCCGTGCAGGGCGCGCTGCGGGGGCTCGGGCCGTTCGTGGCGCCGTACCGGGACGATCCAGGCGCGGCGGTCCCTGTTGTACGGGACGCGCGCTGGCTGAGCCTGGTCACGGGCACGCTGGGGGCGCTCGCTGTGATCTGCGTGCCCGCGCTCGCGCGGGTGAGCGGGGTGCCCGGCGACGTGGTCGGCGAGCTGGGCCTGCTGCCCTGGTTCCTGGCCGCCTACCTGCTGGTCTTCGCCACGACCGGCGGCGCGAGCACGATCCTGGTGGCCCTCGGGCGCAGCCGCGACGTGTTGTGGCCCAGCCTCACCTTCGGCCTGCTGCTGAGCGGGCTGACCGCGGTGCTGGCGCCGCGGCTCGGCCTCGACGGCGTGGGCGTGGCCTGGGTGGTCGCCGGCGTGGTGGCCGCGGTCGTGGCGAGCCGCTTGCTGCGCCGGGCGCTCGGGCGGCCGATCGGTCAGGGGCGGCCCAGGGTGGCCGAGATCGTCCGGCTGGCCAGGGTCAGCGTGCCGCTGGCGGCGACCGTGCTGATCAAGTTCGGGGTGCTCGGCGTGGTCACGTTCGCCGCGGGCGCGACCGGCGCCCGCGACACCGCGGCGCACGCGGTGCTGACCACGCTCACCGGCCTCATCATGCTGGTCTCGCTGTCCGTCGCGCAGGCGTCGGTGCCCGAGGTGGCCCGCGCCGGAGATCCGGCCGGGGCGCGGCGGGCCAACCGCGCCGCCGCGCTGCTCGCCGTCGCCGGGACGCTGACCGCGGCCCTGGTGCTGCTGCTGCTCGGCGAGCGGGTGCTCGGGCTGTTCACCGGCGACGCCGCCGTCCGCGAGCGGGCCCTCGCGCTGCTGCCGCTGATGCTGGCGTCGTCGCTGGCCGACGCCGCGCAGGCGGTGCAGGGCATGGGGCTGACCGCGCTCAAGAGGTCCGGCGCGAGCCTGGCCTACTTCGTCCTCGGCTACGGCGTGCTCCTGGCGGTCGCCGTGCCGGTGGCGCGGACGTGGGGCATCACCGGGCTCTGGGTGGCCATGGCGGCGGCCAACGGCCTGCTCCTGGTGCTCCAGGGAGCCGGGTTCCGCCGTCACAGCGCCCGCGTGGGCACGGCCGAGGCAGTGGCCTGAGCGTCCCGGGCGCAGCCGTGGGGCATGATGGCGAGGTGGGGGATGTCGTGTTCCGGGTCCTGGCCGCCGTGGCGGCGACGTTCGCGCTGTCGGCGGCTCCGGCGTGGGCCGACGACGACGGGCCGGAGAAGCTGTTCACGTTCAAGGATCGCAGCATCACCGAGTCGAGCGGCCTGGCCGTGTCGCCCACGCACGAGAACGTCTTCTACACCCACAACGACAGCTCCGCCGCCCCCGTGTTCTACGCGGTCGGCGCCGACGGGCGGACGAAGGCCACCTTCCACCTGCGTGGCGCCGAGGCCAGGGACTGGGAGGCCATGGCCGCGACCAGGGACCCGGACACCGGGCAGGGCACGCTCTGGTTCGCCGACATCGGCGACAACCTCGACGGCGCCTGGCCCGACGTGTCGATCTACAAGGTCGCCGAGCCGCGCACGCTCCGGGACGCCACGCTGCCGGCCACCCGCTACCGCTTCCGCTACGCCGGCGGCGGCCGCAACGCCGAGGGCATCATGATCAACCCGCGCACCGGCCGCCTGTACGTCGTGTCCAAGGAGTTCTCCGGGTCCGTCTACGCCGCGCCGAAGAAGCTCCGCACCGACAAGGTCAACATCCTGCGCCGGGTCGCCGCGGCCCCGATCATGGCCACGGACGCCGCCTACGCCCCCGACGGCTCCTCCTACGTCATCCGCACGTACTTCTCGGCCACCCTCTACCGTCCGTCGGGGGAGACCCTGGCCAGGGTGCCCATGCCGGAGCTGCGGCAGGCCGAGTCGATCGCCTACACCGCCGACGGCAAGGCCCTGCTGGTCGGCTCGGAGGGCCCGAACAGCCCGGTCTACCGGGTGCCGCTGCCCGAGCGCGCCCAGGCCACGCGCACCCCCACGCCGAAGCCCGTCGCCGCCCAGGAGAGCGCGCGGCCGTCCGACACCGGCGAGCCGAGCGGCCTGACCGCCAAAGACGTGCTGATCTGGCTGGCCGCGGCCGCGGGCGCGACCGGGGTGATCACCTTCATCGCGCGCCGCACCCGGTGAGCCGTCAGGGGTGACGCATGGTCGCGGTGAACATGTCGCCGCGCAGCGCGCGCTCGACCACCTCGATCGAGCGTGACAGGCGCACCAGCCGCGGCCCCTCCTCGCGGTAGGTGTCGAGCACGGCCTCGATGGCGTGCGGCGGCAGATGGCCCTTGAGATCGACGGCCGCGCCGCGATAGCCCGCGCGGGCGGCCTCGACCGCCGACCGCACGTGATGCCTGGCCATGCTGGCCAGGGCCACCGGGTGCCGCCTCAGCACTTCGTAGGCCCGGTAGTCGGGCGGCACCGCGTCGAGCAGCCAGGCCACCGCCGAGGTCTCCCAGTCGGGGACGCTGGGCGGGCGGACCTCGGCGGGCCACTCTGGCGGGACGTACATGAAGGCCATCGTACTCATGTTCGATTCGCCCAGGTATGGCGGCAGGGCGGCCTTTACCAGGAAAATCAGGTGTGTGACGGAAAAGATCGGTGTCGTCGGCGCCGGGATCGTCGGACTGGCCGTGGCGCGCGAGCTGGCCGCCGCCCGCGGCGCCGAGGTGACCGTGCTGGACAAGGAGCCGCGCGTCGGCGCCCACCAGACCGGGCACAACAGCGGCGTCGTGCACGCCGGGATCTACTACCCGCCGGGGTCGCTCAAGGCCAGGCTGTGCCGGGAGGGCGTGGCGCTGCTCAAGGCGTACTGCGCCGAGCACGAGCTGCCCTACCGGGAGGTCGGCAAGCTGGTCGTGGCGAGCACGCGGGCCGAGCGCGCGCCGCTGCGCGCGCTGGCCGAGCGGGCGCGGGCCAACGGCGTGCCGGGCGTCGCCGAGCTGGACGGCCTCGGCCTGCGCGAGATCGAGCCGCACGCGGTCGGCGTCGCCGCGATCCACTCCCCGCACACCGCCATCGCCGACTTCCCCGCCGTCGCCCGCGCGCTCGCCCTCGACGTGGCCAGGACGGGCGGCTCGGTCCGCCTGTCGCACCCCGTACGGGCGATCCGCGAGACGTCGAGGGGCGTCGAGGTGCTGGCCGGGGGGCGGCGGTTCACCTTCGACCGGCTGGTGGTCTGCGGCGGCCTCGGCACGGACGCGGTCGCCAGGATGGCAGGGGCGGCGGGGGACGTGCGGATCGTGCCGTTCCGGGGCGAGTACTACGCGCTGGCCGGGGCGGCCAGGGAGCTGGTGCGCGGGCTGATCTACCCGGTGCCCGACCCGCGGTACCCGTTCCTGGGCGTGCATCTGACCAGGCACATCGACGACGAGGTCCTGGTGGGGCCGAACGCGGTGCTGGCCCTGGCCTACGAAGGCTACCGATGGCGAGATGTACGAAATTTCGGTCAAATTATGCGTTGGCCGGGGACGCTTCGCATGGCTCGCACCCACTGGCGTACCGGGATCAAGGAGGCCTACGGCTCGCTGGTCAAAAGCGCGTTCGTCCGGGCCGCCCGGCGGTACGTGCCCGAGCTCACCGCCGCCGACCTCGTCAGGACCGGCGGCGGCGTACGCGCCCAGGCCGTCGCCAGGGACGGCCGGCTGGTGGACGACTTCGTGGTCGACGTCCACGGGAGCGTGGTGCTGGTCCGCAACGCGCCCTCGCCCGCGGCGACGTCAAGTCTGGCAATTGCCCGGCATATTGCCGGAATTGTTCCAGCACTCTCCCGATGAGGGCATCCTTGGAGGTGATGGAATCACGCCTGCTGATCGTCGAGGACGACCCCAACATCCTCGAACTCCTCGCCGCGAGCCTGAGGTTCGCGGGCTTCGACGTGACCACGGCCAAGAGCGGCCTCGACGCCGTCAACGCCGTGCAACGGCACCGGCCCGACCTCGTCGTGCTCGACGTCATGCTGCCCGACCTGGACGGGTTCGAGATCGTCCGCCGGATGCGGAGCGGCGGGCTGCACACGCCCGTGGTGTTCCTGACCGCCCGCGACGAGACCGAGGACAAGATCCGCGGGCTCACGATCGGCGGCGACGACTACGTCACCAAGCCGTTCAGCCTGGAGGAGGTCGTGGCCAGGATCCACGCGGTGCTCCGGCGCACGAGCGGGGACGCGCAGGCCGCGCCGCCCAGGCTGACCTTCGCCGACATCGAGCTGGACGAGGAGAGCCACGAGGTCTGGCGCGGCGGCAACGCCGTCTCGCTCTCGCCGACCGAGTTCAAGCTGCTGCGCTACTTCATGACCAACGCCGGTCGCGTGCTGTCCAAGCCGCAGATCCTCGACCACGTCTGGGACTACGACTTCAGGGGCGAGGTGGGCATCGTGGAGTCGTACGTGTCCGTCCTGCGCCGGAAGATCGACAACCGTAGCCCCCGGCTCATCCACACCCTGCGGGGCGTCGGATACGTGCTGCGCCTGCCGCCGAGCCCCTGATGAGAGCCCTGCCGCTGAGGGTCAAGCTGATCGCGGCGATGCTGGCCCTGCTGGGCTGCGGCATGACCTTCGTCGGCCTGGTCAGCGTCTCGGTCCTGCACGGTTACCTCATGGACCGGGTGGACAGCCAGCTCAACCTGCTCAGCGTGCGCATGCACAAGAAGGTCGTCAGCGACTGGCGGCGGGACAGGGAGACCCCCGACCGCCCGATCCTCATCGAGTCCGACGCGATCGCGCTGGTCAAGGAGCCGGGTGAGGCGTTCGTCCCGATGCTGCGCGACCGCGACGTGGACGCCAAGCCCAAGCCCGTCCTGCGCGAGTCGCCCGGCGTGGACGCCTACACCGCGCCCGCCGCCGGCGGCGACGGCGAGTGGCGGGTGCTCCAGAGCGAGATCCAGCGGCGCACGCTGGTCGTCGCGGTGGACCTGGAGGAGGTGGACGCCATCACCCGGCGGCTCGTGCTGATCGAGCTGCTCGGCGGCGGCGGCATCCTGCTCATCCTGGCGGTCGCGGGCGTCACTATCGTGCGCCGCAGCATGCGCCCGCTCGGCCAGATCGAGCGCACGGCCGAGGCCATCGCGGGCGGCGAGCTCGGCCGCCGGGTGCCGGACGCCGACCCCCGCACCGAGGTGGGCCGCCTGGCCAGGGCGCTCAACGGCATGCTGGCGCAGATCGAGACCGCCTTCGCCGCGCGCTCGGCGTCGGAGGCGGCGGCCCGCCGCTCCGAGGACCGCATGCGCCAGTTCGTCGGCGACGCCTCCCACGAGCTGCGCACCCCGCTCACCTCCATCCGCGGCTTCGCCGAGTACGCCCGTCAGAACCCCGGCGCCGACCCCGCCGAGCTGATGCAGCGCGTGGAGAAGGCCGCCGGGCGCATGAGCCTGCTGGTGGACGACCTGCTGCTGCTGGCCAGGGTGGACCAGCAGCGCCCGCTCCAGATGCGCCCGGTGGACATGCTGGCCCTGGTCGCCGACGCCGTGCACGACGCCAGGATCCTCGCCCCCGACCGGACGGTGAAGCTGGACGTGGTCGGTGGCGCGGCGCTCATCGTCTCCGGCGACGAGGTGCGCCTGCGGCAGGTCATCAGCAACCTCATGACCAACGCCATCGTGCACACCGAGCCAGGCACGCCCATCGTCGTCCGGGCCGGGGCGACCGACGACACCGTCTTCACCGAGGTCGCCGACAGCGGCCCCGGCCTGCCGCCCGAGCAGGTCGAGCGGGTCTTCGAACGTTTCTACCGCGCCGACTCCGCGCGCAGCCGCCGCCGTTCCTCCGAGGACCGCGGCAGCGGGCTCGGCCTGGCCATCGTGCAGGCGCTCGTCCAGGCCCACGGCGGGACCGTGACGCTGACCAGCTCGCCCGAGGAGGGCTCCACCTTCCGGGTCGAACTCCCACTCGCCTTGGAGTGAGCCTTCAGCTATCCCTCAGGTGCCTGGGTCACCCTGGAATCGTGACGAAACCCGAGCTCCGCGAGGCCCGCGAGGCGTTGATCATGGTGGTGGACGACGAGCCCAGCATCAGGGACCTGCTCTCCGCCAGCCTGCGCTTCTCCGGATTCGAGGTGCTGACCGCGGCTGACGGGCAGGAGGCCGTCGAGGTCGCCGAACGCGCCGCGCCCGACCTGGTGGTGCTCGACGTCATGCTGCCCGACCTGGACGGGTTCGAGGTGGCCAGGCGGATCGACGCGCCCGTGCTGTTCCTCACCGCCCGGGACGCCACCGAGGACAAGATCGCCGGTCTCCGGGTCGGCGACGACTACGTCACCAAGCCGTTCAGCCTGGAGGAGGTGCAGGCCAGGATCCGGGCGGTGCTGCGCCGTACCAGGACGGAGGGGGCGCCGGCCAGCCGGCTGAAGGTGGCCGACCTGGAGCTGGACGAGGACGCCCGCGAGGTCTGGCGGGCCGGCCGCCAGGTGCGGCTGTCCCCGACGGAGTTCAAGCTGCTGCACTACTTCATGGTCAACGCCGGCCGCGTGTTGTCGAAGGCGCAGATCCTCGACCACGTGTGGAACTACGACTTCGGCGGCGACGCCGGCGTCGTCGAGTCGTACGTCTCCTACCTGCGGCGCAAGGTGGACGACGTCGAGCCCCGCCTGATCCACACGCTGCGCAGCGTCGGGTACGTGCTCAGGGAGCCGCCGCCCGCCGGTTGATCCCCGCCGCGCGGCCCCGGCCGGTGGACCGTCCCGGGCGCTCACCGTAGCGTGGACCTGCGGGCGCGAGGTGTCGAGCGGCGTACCGCGGGAAGCGGGGTTGGCACCTATGGATCTGCTGGGGGCGTTGGAGTCGTTGCGCCGCCCGCTCGATCGCGAGCTGTTCCCGCTGGCGATCGGCGAGGCCGCGGCGGACCGGCGTGCCCTGCGCGAGCTGGCCGGGCAGCTCGACGACTACCTGCTGCCGCGGCTGCGGGCGATCGACGCGCCGCTGCTCGCCGTCGTCGGCGGGTCCACCGGGGCGGGCAAGTCCACGCTGGTCAACTCGCTGGTGGGGGCCGACGTGGCCGAGCCCGGCGTGCTGCGGCCCACCACGCTGGTGCCCACGCTCGTCGTCAACCCGGCCGACCGCGACTGGTTCACGGGCCAGAACGTGCTGCCCGGCCTGTCCCGCGCCACCGGCGAGTCCGGCGGCGGCGGCGCGGGCGCGCTGCGCGTGGTCGCCTCCGACGCATTGGGCGCCGGGCTGGCGCTGCTCGACGCCCCCGACATCGACTCCGTGGTCACCTCCAACCGGGAGCTGGCCGCGCAGCTCCTCGCCGCCGCCGACCTGTGGCTGTTCGTCACCACCGCCGCCCGGTACGCCGACGAGGTGCCCTGGAGCTTCCTGCGCTCGGCCCGCGAACGCAGCACGGCCCTGGCCGTCGTCCTCGACCGGATCGCGCCCGAGGCCGTCGAGCCCGTCTCGCGCGACCTCGACCGGCTCCTGGTGGAGAACGGCCTGCCGGGCACCCGGCTGTTCACCGTGCCCGAGGCCGCGCTGCCCGACGAGAAGGCGCGGCTGCCGGAGGAGTCGGTGCGGCCCATCGTCTCCTGGCTCACGGGGCTGGCCGCCGACGCCGCCGAGCGGTCCCGGGTCGTCCGCCAGACGTTGTCGGGGGCCCTGGACAGCCTGGACACCCGCGTCCCCGCGCTGGCCACGGCCGTCGAACGCCAGCAGGCCGCCTTCGACGGGCTGCGGACGATCGTGACCGGCGCGTACGCGGGCGGCATGGCCGACTTCGACGAGGGCATGCGCGACGGCTCCCTGCTGCGCGGCGAGGTGCTGGCCCGCTGGCAGGACTTCATCGGCACCGGCGACCTCATGCGTTCCCTGGAGAGCCGGGTGGGGTGGCTGCGTGACCGGATCGTCGGCTTCTTCACCGGCCGCGCCCCCGCCGTCGAGCTCAAGGACGCCCTGGAGAGCGGCGTCGAATCGCTGATCAGGGGCGCGGCCGACGGCGCCGCCGAACGCGCGCTCGAAGGGTGGTCGGCCGCGCCGGGCGGCGGCGGGCTGCTCGACCGGCTCGGCGCCATGGAGGCCGCGCGGCTCGGCCGGGCCTCTCCCGACCTGGCCGGACGGGCCGAGGCGGCGGTGCGCGGCTGGCAGGAGTTCGTCCTCGACCTCGTACGCGAGGAGGGGGCGGAGAAGCGCACCACCGCCCGGCTGGCCTCGTTCGGGGTCAACGGGGCGGGGCTGCTGCTCATGCTGGCCGTGTTCGCCTCGACCGGCGGGCTCACCGGGATCGAGGTCGGCATCGCGGGCGGCACGAGCGTGTTGTCGCAGAAGCTGCTGGAGGCCGTCTTCGGCGACCAGGCCGTGCGCTCGCTGACCACGCGGGCCCGCGAGGACCTGCGCGAACGGGTGCGGGTGCTGCTGGCGGAGGAGGCCGCCCGCTTCACCGACCGGCTGGAGACCGTCGAACCGCCCAGGGGCACGGCCGACGCCCTGCGCGCGGCGGCCCGCGCCGTCCGCGACCACCGCGCCGAACTCCCCGCCGCCTCCGCGCCGACGGCGGAACTCCCCGTTCCCCCGGCTCCCCCCGCTCCCACAGCCGAGTTGCCCGCTCGCGACCGCCCGGAGGGGCCGTGAAGCTGCTGCGCCGCAAGGAGGGGCCCTCGCTCGACTCCCGGCTGGCCGCCCTGCTGGAGGCCGCCGAGCTGGCCGAAGGACGCCTTCCCGAGCAGGACGTGTCCGCCGCGCGGTCCGTCGCCGAACGGGCCGGCGCCCGCCGCAGCCTCTCCGTCGACCACACCGTGGCCGCGCTCGCCGGTGCGACCGGCAGCGGCAAGTCCTCGCTCTACAACGCCCTGGCCGGCGAGGACCTGGCCGCCGTGGGCGTCACCAGGCCGACGACGTCCACCGCCCAGGCCGCCCTGTGGGACGGCGAGGGGGCCGGCCCGCTGCTGGACTGGCTGGACGTCCCGCGCCGCCACTCCGCCGCCGAGGCGCCCGGGATGTCGGGTCTCGTCCTCCTCGACCTTCCCGACCACGACTCCATCCGGCTCTCCCACCGCCTTGAGGTGGACCGCCTGGTGGCGCTGGTGGACCTGCTCGTCTGGGTCGTGGACCCGCAGAAGTACGCCGACGCCGCGCTGCATGAACGCTACCTGCGCCCGCTGGCCGGGCACCGCGACGTGATGCTGGTGGTGCTCAACCAGGTGGACCGCCTGCCTCCACAGGCTGTGGACCGCTGCGTGGCCGACCTGCGCCGCCTCCTGGAGGAGGACGGGCTGGCGGGCGTGCCGGTGCTGCCGGTCTCCGCCAGGACCGGGACGGGCCTGCCGGAGCTGCGCTCGGTGCTCGCCGACCGGGTCGCCGAGCGCGCGTCGTGGGCCGCCCGCCTGGCTGCCGACGTCACCGCCGCCGCCGGTCACCTGGCCGCGGACGGCGCCCGGCCGGACCCCGGCGACCGGCGGGCGGCCGGGCTGGACCGGCGGCTCACGGGCGCGCTCTCCCAGGCCGCCGGGGTGCCGCTGGTCCTGGAGGCCGTGGCCAAAGGGCACCGGCACCGGGCCGTGGTCGCCACCGGCTGGCCGGTCACCCGCTGGTTGCGCAAGTTCCGTCCCGACCCGTTGCGCAGGCTCAGGATCGGGGTGGGGAAACCGGGCAAGGAGATCGTGGGGCGTACGTCGGTTCCGGCGGCGTCGGCCGTACAGCGGGCGCAGGTCGAGACGGCGATCAGGGACGTCGGCGAGGCGGCCGCCGCGGACCTGCCCGGCCCGTGGGCGGCGGCGGTGCGGCAGGCCGCGCGCTCGCGCTCCCCGGAGCTGGCCGACGCGGTGGACCGGGCCGTGGGCCGCACCACTGCGGGCACGACCCGCAGGCCGCGGTGGTGGCGGATGGTGAACGTGCTGCAGTGGCTGGTCTTCGCCGTCATGGTGGCGGGCGCGTTGTGGCTGGGCGTGCTGTTCGGGATGGACTACCTGCGCCTGCCGCAGCCGCCGCTCCCGACCGTGGGCGCGGTGCCGTGGCCGACCGTGCTGCTGGCGGGCGGCGCGCTGGCCGGGGTGGTGATCGCCTTGTCGTCCAGGCTGGCCGCGTGGGCGGGCGGGCGGCGCCGGGCCAGACGCACGGCCCGCGCCCTGCGCGCCGCCATCGGCGAGGTCGCCGGGAACTACGTGCTGGACCCCGTGACGGCCGAGCTCGACCGCTACGCCCGCTTCACCGAGGCCGTCACCACAGCCCGCTCCTGACCGCCGCCGCCCGCCGTCGGGCGCGGCAGGGGCGGTCAGTCGGAGGTGAGGGAGGCGGCGACCGTGCGCAACGTCGACAACAGCGGCCGGAGCAGGGGGTGGGCGTCGGCCCCGCGGCGGATCGCGGCGAAGACGCGGCGGTCGGGCCCCGGCGTCTGGCGCACCACCACCCCGGACAGCGCCATGTCCCGCAGCGCGAGGCGCGGCACGAGCGCCACCCCCGCGCCCGCCCCCACCAGCGCCACCACGGCCCGGAAGTCGTCGGAGCAGTGGACGACGTTGGGCGTGAACCCCACCTGCTGGCACGCGAACGTGATGACGTCGTGCACGGGATTGCCCGGATAAGGACCGATCCAGGTGTCGGCGGCGAGCGACACCAGCGTGGCCGCCCCCGCATCCGGATGCCCCTCGGGCAGGACCAGGTCGAACGGCTCGGCGTACAGCGGGATGCGCGACAGCCGGCGGTCGGCGGCGTCGGGGCCGCCCCGGTACTCGACCGTCACCGCCAGGTCGGCCCCGCCGTCGAGCAGCATGGCCAGGCTGTGGTCGCCCTCGGCGTCGAGCACCCGGACCTGCAGGCCGGGCGCGGTGGCGCGCAGGGCGGCGATGGCGGGGGAGAGCACGGCGCTGATGGCGGTGGCGAAGCAGGCCACGGCCACCTCGCCGGCCTCGCCCGTGGTGTACGCGGCCACCTCGGCCTCGGCGCGTTCGAGCTGGGCCAGGACCTCGTTGGCGTGCCCCAGCATGATCTTGCCCACGGCGGTGAGGTGCACGCCCCGGCCGTCACGCGTGAACAGCCGGTGGCCCACCTCGTGCTCCAGCGCCACGAGCTGCTGGGAGACCGCCGACGGGGTCAGGTGGAGCGCCGCCGCGGCGGCGGTGACCGTGCCGTGGTCGGCCACCGCCCGCAGTGTGCGCAGCCGCCGCGTGTCAATCACGCAGCGAGGATACTCAACCCTGGCGTGCTTGGACGAAAGCCGCCACAGCCCGGTCGACGTCCTCGGTGGAGTGGGCGGCCGAGAGCTGCACCCGGATCCTGGCCTGGCCGTGCGGCACCACCGGATAGGAGAAGCCGATCACGTAGACGCCCAGGTCGAGGAGGCGTTCGGCCATGGCCCCCGCCTCGGCGGCGTCGCCGATCATCACGGGCACGATCGGGTGCTCGCCGGGCAGGATGTCGAACCCGGCCTTGGTCATCTCGCTGCGGAAGCGCGCGGTGTTCGAACGCAGCCGCTCGCGCGCCTCGCCGGAGGTCTCCAGCAGGTCGAGGATGCGCAGCGAGGCCGAGGCGATGACCGGGGCCAGGGAGTTGGAGAACAGGTACGGCCGCGACCGCTGGCGCAGCAGCTCGCAGACCTCCCTGCGGGCCGAGACGTAGCCGCCGCTGGCCCCGCCGAGCGCCTTGCCGAGGGTGCCGGTGATGATGTCGACCCGGTCGGTGACGCCGTGCAGCTCGGGCGTGCCGCGGCCGGTGGGGCCGACGAAGCCGACGGCGTGGGAGTCGTCCACCATGACCATGGCGTCGTAGCGGTCGGCCAGGTCGCAGATCTCGCGCAGCGGGGCGAGGTAGCCGTCCATGGAGAAGACGCCGTCGGTGACGATCAGCCGCCGCCGGGCGTCGGACGCCTCCTTGAGCCTGGCCTCCAGCTCGGCCATGTCGCGGTTGGCGTAGCGGAAGCGCTGGGCCTTGGACAGGCGGATGCCGTCGATGATGCTGGCGTGGTTGAGGGCGTCGGAGATGACCGCGTCCTGGGCGTCGAGCAGGGTCTCGAACACGCCGCCGTTGGCGTCGAAGCACGAGCTGTAGAGGACGGTGTCCTCCATGCCCAGGAAGTCCGACAGGCGGGATTCGAGCTCCTTGTGCACCTCCTGGGTGCCGCAGATGAACCGTACGGAGGCCATGCCGAAGCCCCAGCGGTCGAGCGCCTGCTTGGCCGCCTCGACCACCTCGGGATGGTCGGCCAGGCCCAGGTAGTTGTTGGCGCAGAAGTTCAGCACCTCGCGCCCGGCCACGCCGACCTGGGAGCTCTGCGGGGTGGTGATCACCCGCTCGGGCTTGAGCAGCCCGGCCTCGGTGATCTCGTCGAGCGTCGCACGCAGCTGCTCGCGCACGTTCGTGAACATCAAGCGCTCCAATCGAGGATGACCTTGCCCGTACGGCCGCTCGCGGCCGTGTCGAAGGCGGCGTC
Source organism: Nonomuraea sp. NPDC049655 (assembly GCF_044465465.1). Lineage (NCBI taxonomy): Bacteria > Bacillati > Actinomycetota > Actinomycetes > Streptosporangiales > Streptosporangiaceae > Nonomuraea > Nonomuraea sp. NPDC049655. The sequence goes on along the minus strand of NZ_JBITLS010000012.1, from coordinate 320,394 downwards.
GAAGTCGTGGTACGGGAACCGATCGGTGATCACGGGGGAGAGGTCGAGACCCTTTTCCAGCAGGACTGACATGTTGTACCAGGTCTCGTACATCTCCCGGCCGTAAATGCCCTTGATGGTGAGCATCGAGGTCACCACGGTGGCCCAGTCGACGGCGAACTCCTCGGCGGGAAGACCGAGCATCGCGATCTTCCCTCCGTGCGTCATGTTCGCGATCATGTCACGCATGGCCCCAGGGTTACCGGACATCTCAAGCCCGACGTCGAAGCCCTCCCGCAGGTGGAGCTGGCGCATGCCTTCGTCGATCGTCGCCCTGGAGACGTTGAGCGCGAGCGTGACGCCGAGCTTGCCGGCCAGGTCGAGGCGCTCGTCGCTGACGTCGGTGATCATCACGTTGCGCGCGCCGACGTGCGCGGCGACGGCCGCCGCCATCAGCCCGATCGGGCCGGCGCCGGTGATCAGCACGTCCTCACCGACCAGGGGGAAGGACAACGCGGTGTGCACGGCGTTGCCGAACGGGTCGAAGATGGCCGCCACGTCGGGATGAACGGGAACCCGGTGCACCCACACGTTCGAGGCGGGCAGCGTGACGAACTCGGCGAACGCGCCGTCCCTGTTGACGCCGAGGCCGACCGTGTTGCGGCACAGGTGACGGCGTCCGGCCATGCAGTTGCGGCACTTGCCGCAGACGATGTGGCCCTCGCCGCTCACCAGGTCGCCGACGGCGATGTCCTCCACGCCGGGCGCGACCTCGACCACGTGGCCGGAGAACTCGTGCCCGACGACGAGCGGGAGCTTCAGCGTGTGCCGCGCCCAGTCGTCATATTTGCGGATGTGCAGGTCGGTGCCACAGATGCCGGTACGCAGCACCCGGATCTTCACCTCGCCCGGCCCGACCTCGGGCTCCGGCACGTCCACCAGCCAAAGGCCGGGCTCGGCCTTCTGCTTGACCAGCGCTTTCATCGCTTCACTTCCCCCTGTTCCGAACCTAACGCACTGTGCCCGCTCCCCTCGGAACATGTCCATCGAGGGATTCTTAAGTGCCCCCACAGCTCAGCTTCACGCGGCAGCGGGACCAGGCACAATTACGAAATAAGCTTGAAGATGACCTGCCCGGCGACTCGGAGGTATCGGTGCGACAGCAGAGCGGCGACGCCTCGCTTCTGCGCAAGCTCAACTCGGCGGCCATCCTGCGCGTGCTGCGCGAGGCCGACGTGGCCACGCTGTCGGAGCTGGCCAGGTCCGCCCGGGTGTCCAGGCCGACGGCCGAGGTCATCGTCGACGACCTGGTCGCCGAGGGCTGGGCGGAGGAGTGCGAGGAGGAGGCCGGCGACCGCCAGCGGGGACGTCCGGCCAAACGCTTCCGGTTCCGCGCCTCCGCGGGGCACGTGCTGGGCGTCGGCATCGGCGGTTCCAGCCTGCGCGCCATGCTGGCCGACCTGAACGGCACGATCGCCGTCACCCGCCGCGCGCCCAACCACCGCGACATGCCCGCCGCCGAGCGGCTCGACCAGATCGTCGGGCTGGCCACGGAGACCGCCGCCCAGGCCGGGCTGGCGCTGGCGGACGTCACCGTCGTCGGCGTGGGCACCACCGGCACGGTCGACGGCTCCGGGCGTGTCGTCAAGAGCATCGCCCTGTCCGACTGGACCGGCCTCGACCTGCAGGGCGAGCTGTCGGCCCGGATCCCCGCGCCGGTGCTGGTCGAGAACGACATGCGCCTGGCCGTCCTGGCCGAGCACTGGCGGGGCGCCGCGCAGGGCCGCGACGACGTCGTCTACCTGTTCACCGGCGACCGCATCGGCATGGGGCTGCTCATCGGCGGGCGGCCGTACCGGGGGGCGCACGCGGCGGGCGGCGAGATCGGGGCCCAGCCGAACGACAACTGGACCGCCTTCCGGTACGTCCTCGACTACGCGATGGCCGTCGAGCCGGGCGAGCTGCGCTCCAGCCGGCAGTGCGCCGAGTTCGCGATCGCCCGGGCCCGCGCCGGCGACGAGCGGGCGGGCCAGGCGGTCAGGGAGTTCGCGCGCGGCCTGGCCGCCGGGCTCGTCACGGTGGTCAACCCGCTCGACCCGGACATGGTCGTCATCGGCGGCAGCCTGTCCTCGGCCGGAGACCTGCTGGTCGAGCCGGTACGCGAGCTGTTCGAGGAGTACTGCCTCTACCCGCCGGAGGTGGTGGCGTCGGGGCTGGGCAGCGAGTGCATCACGCTGGGCGCCGTCCGGTTTGCCCTCGATCAGGCAGATCGCCTGCTCTTTACGTAGCCAACTTGGCTAATTAGATAACCGTTCTGTCACAGGCATGTCGCCGTGTGACATCGATCCAGCAAGCATGCTCAGATCTGATCGCTTTAACCTAGTTATTTGCATAAATCGGTACTAGCCTCCAGCCATCCCGACCCGACTGGAGGTGAGCGTGTGGCCGCTGTCACCCTGCTTGAGCGGCTGAAGCGCGACTGGACGCTGCTGGCCCTGTGCCTGCCCGGCGTCCTGTACTTCGTGGCCTTCTTCTACGTGCCGCTGCTCGGCAACGTCATCGCCTTCAAGGACTACGCGCCGTTCCTCGGCATCGCGGGCAGCCCCTGGGTGGGCCTGGACAACTTCGTGATGCTGCTGGAGGAGCCGGAGTTCTGGAGCGCGGTCGGCAACACCCTGCAGATCACGGCGCTCCAGCTCGTCCTGTACTTCCCGGCCCCGATCGCGCTCGCGCTCCTGCTGAACTCCCTGATCGGCCACCGCGTCAAGCGGTTCATCCAGACCGTCGTCTACCTGCCGCACTTCCTGTCGTGGGTGGTCGTGGTGGCGATGTTCCAGCAGGTCATCGGCGGCGCCGGCACGGTCAGCTCGTTCCTGAACTCGCACGGCATCACCATCGGCAACCTGATGTCGAACGCGGACACGTTCAAGCTGCTCGTGACGGCCCAGGTCATCTGGAAGGACTGCGGCTGGGGCACGATCATCTTCCTGGCCGCGATCACCGCGATCGACATGAGCCAGTACGAGGCCGCCGCCATCGACGGCGCCGACTGGAAGCGCCGCCTGTGGCACGTCACGCTGCCCGGCATCCGCTCGGTCATCCTCATGATGCTCATCCTGCGCCTGGGCGACATCCTGTCCGTCGGCTTCGAGCAGATGGTCCTGCAACGGGAGGCCGTGGGCGCCGGAGCGGCCGAGGTCATCGACACCTACGTCTACTACCACGGCATCCGTGACGGCGACTGGGGCATGAGCACCGCCGCCGGCCTCATGAAGGGCCTCATCGGCGCGGCGCTCATCTACGCGGCCAACAAGCTCGCGCACCGCTTCGGAGAGCAGGGGATCTATCGATGAGGCCGCCGTGGATGGAACGCCCGACCATCGCCGGGCGCACGCTCAAGTTCGTCGTGCTGACCGCGATCACCGTGGTCGTGCTGTACCCGTTCGGGCTGGCCGTCGGCACGAGCCTGATGGGCCGCGCCGAGAGCATCGCCAACGGCGGCAGCTACGTGCTCTGGCCCTCGCACCCGACCTTCGAGGCGTACTCGCTGATCCTGTCCGGCGGCGCGGTCACCCGGTCGGTCCTGATCAGCATCGGCATCACGCTCACCGGCACCGCGCTCAGCCTGATCTGCACGGTCTTCCTCGGCTACGCGCTGTCGCGGCGCGGCATGCTCGGCGGCAAGCCGATCCTGCTCATGGTGCTGGCCACGTTCCTGTTCACGCCGGGCATGATCCCGAGCTACCTCATGGTCAAGGAACTCGGCATGATCGACACCTACCAGTCGCTCATCGTGCCGGTGCTGGTCAACGCGTTCAACGTGGTCGTGGTCAGGTCGTTCTTCCAGAACCTGCCCGAGGAGCTGTTCGAGGCGGCCCGCATGGACGGGTGCGGCGAGTTCCGGATGATGTGGCGGATCGCGATCCCGCTGTCCAAGGCGGTGATCGCCGTCGTCGGCCTGTTCTACGCGGTCTCGTACTGGAACACGTTCTTCACCGCGATCCTCTACATCAACGACCAGACCAAGCATCCCATCCAGGTCGTGCTGCGGCAGTTCATCTTCCGCGGCACCTCGGCCACGGGCTCGGACGTCGCGATCGTGCGTGACCTGCCCGCCTCGTCGGTGCAGATGGCGGTGCTCATCATCGCGCTCGTGCCGATCCTGCTCGCCTACCCCTTCCTCCAGAAGTACTTCACCAAGGGCGTCCTCACCGGCGCCATCAAGGGCTGAGAACCCGGGAGCAACCATGTCATCCATCATGTCCCGTCGTGGATTCCTCGGACTCGCGCTCGCCGGCGCCACGGTCGCCGGGCTCGCGGCCTGCGGCGGCGAGAGCGGCCCCGCAGGCGTGAAGAAGGGCGGCGCGGATCTGTCCAAGAAGCTGACGCTGCCGACGTACACCGCCGCCAAGATCCCCACGCCCGACCTGCCGATCGACGCCGGCCAGGACCCCGCGTACCTGAAGTACCCGAGCGAGCTGGTCAAGTCGGTCGCCACCGCCCCGGGCGACGGCCAGAAGATCACCTCGCTCACCCAGACGTGGGACGTCGCGCCGCCCGCCCCCGGCCAGAACACCTACCTGCAGGAGCTGAGCAAGGCCCTGGGCTCCGAGTGGAGCATGAACATCGTCGTGGGCGACGGCTACCCCGACAAGTTCAACGCCATCATCGCCAGCGACGACCTGCCCGACCTGGTCTGGTTCCCGCCGAACCAGGGCCTGCAGCGGGTGCCCGAGCTGCTGGCGGCCAAGTTCCACGACCTGACGTCGTACCTGAGCGGCGACGCGATCAAGAAGTACCCGAACCTGGCCAACCTGGGCGACGTGACCTGGAAGTCCGCGGTCACCGACGGGAAGCTGTACGGCGTGGCGGTCGCCTACAGCCGCTTCGGCCAGGTGTTCCTGGTCAACCAGGATTACTGGCAGCCGGTCGGCGGCACCGAGTTCACCGGCGCCGACGACTTCCTGGCCAAGGCCAAGCAGCTGCTCGACGTGAAGAAGAACAAGTACCCGCTCGAACCGAGCTACTACAACCACGTGCACATGTTCAGCCACTGGTACGGCGCTCCCAACACCTGGAAGCTGACCGGCGGCAAGCTGATCCACCAGTTCGAGACGCCCGAGTACCAGGCGGCCCTGGAGCTGGCGGTCAAGTGCTTCAAGGCCAACCTGTTCTGGCCCGACCCCGCCCTGCCCACCATCAAGGACAAGGTCGCCAACGGCCAGATCGGCGCGTACGTCGAGTCGTTCCCCGGCTTCCTCAACGACGCCAAGACCCAGAAGTACAACCTGGGCGCGATCGTGCCGTTCGCGGCGACGCCGTCGTCCAAGCCGGTCTACAACGCCGGGCTCGGCTCGGTGGGCTTCACCTCGATCAGCAAGAAGGTGGACGCCAAGCGCATCGAGACCCTGCTCGGCGTGCTCAACTACCTGGCTGCCCCGTTCGGCACGGAGGAGTACGAGCGCGTCAACTTCGGCGTCGAGGGCACCCACTTCACCAAGAAGGACGGCGACCTCGCCTTCACCGACAAGGGCAAGGCCGAGGTGCCCACCACGCAGCAGCCGCTCTCGTTCGTGATCGGGTCGCCGTCCGCGCTGTTCCTGCCCGGCCAGCCCGAGCGCACCAAGCTCATCCACGACTTCGAGACCAAGATCGCTCCTATGCTTCAGGAGCGCGTCACCACCGGCCACTTCTCCGACACCTACACCCAGAAGAACGGCGAGCTGAGCACCATGGGCAAGGACATGGTCGACGACATCGTCACCGGGCGTAAGTCGATGTCGGACTGGCCGGCCTTCGTCAAGAAGTGGCTGGGCAGGGGCGGCGAGGCGATGCGGGCCGAGTACGAGGCCTCCATCGCCAAGGGCTGATCGTTCTACCGTTTGAAAGGACACTTGTGGAAGACCTGCGCATCGGAGTCATCGGGCTCGGCCTGCGGACGAGTCTCGCCCTGGCCGCCCACCGGCCGGGCGAGGGCTCGGTCGTGGCGGCGCTGTGCGACTCCGACCCGGCAGTGCTCAAGAAGCAGTCGGAGCGGTTCGAGGCGGAGTTCCTGACCGGGGAGTACCGCGAGCTGCTCGACCGGCCGGATCTCGACGCGATCGTCGTCAACACCCCCGACGACACGCACGAGCGCATCGCCATCGACGCCCTCCAGGCCGGCAAGGCCGTCTACCTGGAGAAGCCGATGGCCATCACCGTCGAGGGCTGCGACAACATCCTGCGGGCCGCCCGCGAGACGGGCAGCCGCCTGTACGTGGGGCACAACATGCGCCACATGGGCGTGGTGCGCCTGATGCGGGACATCATCCGCAAGGGTGTGATCGGTGAGCCCAAGACCGTGTGGGTACGCCACTTCGTGTCCTACGGCGGCGACTACTACTTCAAGGACTGGCACGCCGACCGCACCCGCACCACGGGCCTGCTGCTGCAGAAGGCGGCGCACGACCTCGACGTGATCCACTGGCTGGCCGGCGGCTACACCACCCGCGTGAACGCCCTCGGCGACCTGATGGTCTACGGCGACCTGCCGCGCCGCGAGCCGGGGACGCCCCGGCCGGAGGGCTGGCTGCGGGAGTTCGAGTGGCCGCCCACGCAGCGGCGCGACCTGCACCACGTGATCGACGTCGAGGACGTGTCGGTCATGAACATGCGCCTGGACAACGGCGTCATCGCCGCCTACCAGCAGTGCCACTTCAGCCCCGACTACGTGCGCAACTACACGGTCATCGGGACCGAGGGCCGGCTGGAGAACTTCGGCGACGGCCCGGGGGACACGGTCAAGGTGTGGAACACCGGCCCCACCTCCTACCGGGACGACTGCGACATCGCCTACCGGGTGCCGGCCGCGCAGGGCTCGCACGGCGGGGCCGACCCGCAGATCATGGCCGAGTTCTGCCGGTTCGTCACGGAGGGCGGGGCGACCGACACCTCACCCGTGGCCGCCAGGATGAGCGTCGCCGCCGGGTACATGGCCACGATGTCGCTGCGCGACGGCGGCATGCCGTACGACGTGCCGCCGCTGGACCAGGAGCTGGCCGCGTACTTCGACAACGGCCAGCGCTGAGCGTCGCCGGGGCCGGGCGGGGGAACCCGCGCGGCCCCGGCGGACGTCAGCGGCCGGTGTCCTTGGGGTCGCGCTCGCGCTCCAGGTCGGGGAACGGGGACGGCTCGTTGACGGCCTGGGCGATCTGGCGGGGGCCCTTGGGGCTCTCGGCCTCCTGCGCGTCGGCGACCGCCTCGGCCGCCGCCTCCGAGGCCGCCGCGATCTCCCGGTCCAGCTCCTCCGACGGCCGGGGCTGCTCCTCGCGGGTGGCGGCCGACTTCGGCAGCGCCTCGGTGAACGCCTTCGAGACGCCCTGCAACGCCGAGGTGACCTCGCTCGGGATGACCCAGAACGTGTTGCCGCTGCCCTGGGCGAGCTGCGGCAGCACCTGAAGGTACTGGTAGGCCAGCAGCTTGGGGTCGGGGTCGTTGCGGTGGACGGCCTGGAAGACCTGGTCGATGGCGCGCGACTGGCCCTCGGCCTCCAGGATGGCGGCCGAGCGCTGGCCCTCGGCCCGCAGGATGCGGCTCTGCTTGTCACCCTCGGCCGTGAGGATCTGCGACTGGCGCTGGCCCTCGGCGTTGAGGATCGCGGCCCGCTTGTCGCGCTCGGCCCGCATCTGCTTCTCCATCGCGTCCTTGATGGTCTTGGGCGGGTCGATGGCCTTGACCTCGACGCGGTTGACCCGGATGCCCCACTTGCCGGTGGCCTCGTCGAGCACGCCGCGCAGCTGGCTGTTGATGGTGTCGCGCGAGGTGAGCGTCTTCTCCAGGTCCATCGAGCCGATCACGTTACGCATGGTCGTGACGGTGAGCTGCTCTATGGCCGTGATGTAGTTGGCGATCTCGTACGCCGCCGCCCGCGGGTCGGTGACCTGGAAGTACAGGACGTTGTCGATCTCGACGACCAGGTTGTCCTCGGTGATGACCGGCTGCGGGCGGAAGGTCACCACCTGCTCGCGCAGGTCGATCATCGGATAGACGCGGTCGACGTAGGGGATGACGAAGTTGAGACCCGGCTTGAGCGTGCGGTGGTAGCGGCCGAGCCGCTCCACGTTGCGGGCCCGCGCCTGGGGCACGATCCGCACGGCCTTGAGCACGGTGAACGCGGCGAAAAGGATGATCAGCAGTCCGGCTATCAGCAACGGGTCCATGTGGTCACTCCCGTGGATACACGAGGGCCGTGGCGCCCTCGATCTCGATGATGTCGACGGTCGCCCCGGTGGGGATCACCAGGGTCTCGTCATAAGCGCGTGCGGACCACTCCTCACCCCCGATGCGGACCCGCCCGTCGCGGCCCGTGACCTCGGAGACCACGTACGCGGGCTTGCCGACCAGCGCCTCCACGCCGAAACGCTGCAACGGCGGCTGCTGAAGATAGCGGACGGCGAGCGGCCGGATGACCACCATCCCCGCCGCGGACGACAGGGCGAACACGAGGATCTGCAAGGGGACGGGCAGCCCGACGGCGGCCGTCACGGCGGTCAGGAGAGCGGCCACGCCCAGGAGCCCGAGGGCCGCCGTGAGAGTGAACAGTTCGGCCACACCGAGGACGACTGCGAGGATTATCCAGATGACCCATTCATCCATGCTCCGGCCCTCCTGAACCTATAACGGGCCTGTGTGTGTGACTGGTTCCCCCTTACCACCGTAATCCCCCGTTCGTCCGCAGGGCACCCGTCACCGGCCGGTCGCCGGGGCGGTCAGGGCGCTTCCCAGGGTCCACTTCTCCCACGGAAGTTGCCAGAAGCCCCACCCGTTGTCCCATTCCAGCCGGCGGGCGGTGCCCGTGATCAGCACGGGGTCGCCGCGCAGCGAACCGGCGTAGAACCAGGCCGCCTGGTCGGGGCGGGCGTTGATGCAGCCGTGGCTGACGTTTTCCCTTCCCTGGGCCCAGACGTTGTCCTTCGCGTGCACGTACTCGCCGCTGTTGGAGATGCGCACGGCGTGCTCGATCAGCAGGTCGTAGTAGCCGGGGTCGCCCTTGACGCGGCCGGGGGAGATCATCCGGACCGGGTTGCCCTTGTCCATGGTCAGGTGCATGCCGCTGGTGGTGGTGTATTCCCGCGTGGTGGCCATGCCGGCGCTGATGGCCATCTGCTGCACCACCCGGCCGTCGCGGCGCACGACCATCTGGTGGGTGCGGGCGTCGACCGTGCTGGTCTGCCTGCGGCCCACGGTGAAGGCGAAGGTGGAGTCGAGGGTGCCGTAGACGCCGGAGGCCGGGCGCACCCCGGCCAGGTGGGCGCTGACCATCACCTGCTGCCCCGAGGCCCAGAACCGGCGGGTGCGGTAGACCACCTGCGTGTCGCTGGTCCAGCGCCAGGCGCCCTCGGCCGGGGTCTTCGTGGTGACCTCCAGCGACCGCTCGACGGCCGCCTTGTCCTGGATCGGGGTGTCGAAGTCGATGACGACCGGCATGCCCACGCCGACGGTCTCGCCGGGCAGCGGCGCGGTGGCGGCCACCCCGAACGTGTGCTCGGCGGCGCGGGTGCGGAAGCGGCCCATGGAGACCGTGGACGGGCCGTTCTCGCCCGCGGCCGTGGCGGTGACGGTGTACTCGGTCGCGGGTTTGAGCGTCCAGTCGGAGCGCCACCTGGTGTGCGAGGCGTCGAGCCGGCCCGGGACGTGCTCGCCTCCCTCGTAGACCAGGACCTGGGTCAGCCGGCCGCCCTGCGCCGTGATGACCAGCCCCTTGTCGGGACGGGCCCGCTTGGCGTCGAAGGCGGGGGAGACGCGCACGACCGCGGGCGCGGCCGGGGAGTCGCCGACGGGACCGCAGCCGCAGCAGGCCAGGAGGAAGGCGACACACAGGATCGCGGCACGCCGCACGTCACTCTCCGAGGGCTTTCCGAGGGAAGGGGACTTCCCAGGTTAGCGGTGAGTGACGATCGAAGCACCTTGAGTTACTTATCCGATGGTTCCGGACACCTCGCCCAATGTCAGGCCGCCCGCGGTGGCCCGGATCGTCACCGTGTCGCCGTCCTGGAGGAAGGTGCGGGTGTCGCCGCCGGACAGCTTGATCGGTTCGGCGCCGTTCCAGGTCAGCTCGATGAGCGAGCCGCGCTGGTCGCGTTCCGGGCCGGAGATCGTGCCGCTGGCGAACAGGTCTCCGGTGCGCAGGGAGGCGCCGTTCACGGTCATGTGGGCGAGCATCTGGTCGGGCGTCCAGTACATGCTCGGGTACGGCGGGCGCGAGATCACGTCGCCGTTGAGCACGACCTCGACGGCGATGTCCAGGCCCCAGTCGCCCTGCCTGCGCAGGTAGTCGAGCGGCTCGGGGGCCTGCGGGCGGCCCGGGACCCGGGGCAGCGCCTCCAGCGGCGTGACCCACGGCGAGACCGAGGTCGCGAACGACTTGCCCAGGAACGGCCCGAGCGGCACGTACTCCCACGCCTGGATGTCGCGCGCGCTCCAGTCGTTGACCAGCGTCACCCCGAACACGTGGTCCTCGAACGCCCCGGCCGGCGAGCCCAGCTCCGACGGCACGCCGACCACGAACCCCAGCTCGGCCTCGATGTCGAGCTTGGCGCACGGCCCGTAGACCCCGGCCCTGAGCTGGCCGTGCGGACGCCGGACCGGCGTGCCGGACACGACGACCGTGCCCGACCTGCCGTGGTAGCCGACGGGCAGGTGACGCCAGTTGGGCAGCAGCGGCTCGGCGTCGGGACGGAAGATCCGGCCGATGTTGCTCGCGTGGTCGAGCGAGCAGTAGAAGTCGACGTAGTCGGCCACCTCGAACGGCATGTGCAGCCGCACCTGGTCGAGCGGGATCAGGTGGCTCTCGGTGACCGAGGAGTCGCCGGTCAGCTTGTTCTGGATGAGGGTCCTGGTGTCGTGCCAGGCCGAGCGGCCCCGCGCCATGAACGGGTTGAGCGAGGGGGCGGCGAACACCTCGTCGTGCAGCGCGGCGGCCAGGTCGAGCACCTTGTCGCCGTACCTGACGCCCACTCTGGGCGATTCGCCCTGACGGGAGAACACGCCGTAGGGCAGGTTGTCCACTCCCCAGCTCACTGAATCACTCCTAGCGTCTGCAGGTCCTCGATGGGCGTGCCGGTGCTGCAGGAGCCGTAGCTGACCAGCAGCCGCCGCGCCCGCTTCGCGGTCTCCTGGGTCACGGCCCCGGCCAGCCGCACGAGGTGGCCGACGTCGGTGGTGCGCAGCACGGGGGCGGGGTCGCGGCCCTCCACGGCCTCGCAGACCGACAGCAGCAGGTTGAGGAAGCCGTGCCGGTCGACGCCGAGGCTCGGGTCGAAGTGCCGCACCGCGTGGTGCAGCCCGGCCGTGGCCTTGAACGGGACGTCGGCCTCGACGCAGCCCCGGACGAACGCCGCGAGGTGCTCCACCGACGGGAACGCCTCGGCCTTCAGCCCGCCGCAGCGCACCTTCAGCCCCACCCCGTCGGGCACCCCGGCGACCTTCCGGTCCGGCGGGACCTCGACGAACAGCCGCACGTGCGCCGGCAGGCCGAGGCGCCGGGCCAGCTCGGCGACGGACTCGTCGGCCCCGAGCGGGATCTCGACGAAGTCCACCGGCAGGTCGCCGAAGTCGGGGAGCTCGGGCGTGTCCACGATCAGCCCGATGCGCCGCGGCCGGTAGGCGTGCCCGCGCAGCCGGTCGAGCCGGCTGGCCGGGCAGAGGAAGCGGTGGGTGAGCACGCCGTTGCCGTGCTCCAGGTCGCGCTGGTTGCGGGCCAGCGCCTCGTCCATGTGCAGTGACGTCGGCGGGAACAGGCCCGCGTCGTCGACCAGTTCGCTGAAGAGAGTCATCGTGCCCAGGTCCATGCGTAGCCGGGATCCTCACAGGACAGCGCGCCCGGCCCGAGGTCGAGCGGGCGGAAGGTGTCGACCATCACGGCCATCTCGCTCGTGGTGGTGACGCCGCGGGCGACCGCGTCGATCACCGCCTCGACCGCGCCGGGCTGCGGGCCGTGCGTGAACCCGGCCGGGTGCAGCGAGACCGAGCCGACGTCGATGCCCGAGCCCTTGCGCGCGGTGTAGTCGCCGCCCACGTAGAACATGAACTCGTCGGAGTCCACGTTGTGGTGGTTGTACGGGATCGGGATGGCCTCAGGGTGGTAGTCGAGCGGTCGCGGGCAGAACGAGCAGACCACGAACCCGGGCCCCTCGAACGTCTGGTGCACCGGCGGCGGCGCGTGCGTCTTCTTCACGATCGGCTCGAAGTCGTCGATGTTGAAGGCGTACGGATAGAGGTAGCCGTCCCAGCCGACCACGTCGAAGGGGTGGTTGCGGTAGACGAGCCTGGTCAGGCCGCCCCGCGTGCGGACCAGGACGGGCACCTCCTCGCCCTCGGCGAGCAGGGGCTGCGTGGGGGCGCGCAGGTCGCGTTCGCAGTACGGCGCGTGCTCCAGGAACTGCCCGTACTGCGACAGGTAGCGCTTGGGCGGCCTGATGTGCCCGGACGCCTCGATGGCCAGCACGTTGACCTGCCCGTCGGGCACCCAGCGGTGGATCGTGCCGGTCGGGACGACGACGTAGTCGCCCTCGCCGGCCTCGATGACGCCGTAGGTGGACTCGAAGCGGACCGAGCCGCGCTGCACGTAGACGCACTCGTCGCCCATGGAGTTGCGGTACAGCTCGCTGGGGCGGTCGCTGGTGGCGTACGACAACCGGACGTCGGCGTTGCCGGCGAGCAGGATGCGGCCGTCGACCAGGTCACCGGCGCTGGACAGCTCCTGCGTGCGGAAATGGCGCGGGGAGAGCGGCAGGTTGGGCTCCAGCCGCGTCGCGGACGCGGGCGTGACCGCCTCGGCCTTGATGATCGCGGTGGGCAGGTGGCGGTGGTAGAGCAGCGAGGAGTCGGACGAGAAGCCCTCCTCGCCCATCAGCTCCTCGGCGTAGAGGCCGCCGTCCGGCCGCCTGAACTGCGTGTGCCGCTTGCGTGGCACTTCCCCAACGACGCGGTAGTACGGCATCCGCCCTCCATGTTGTCCGCTTACCGGACGCATGTGTCCTCTATGTGTGACTACCGTCCGACATCGGTGTGGAGATGTCAACCCAGCGCGGCGGCCAGCTCGGCGGCCGCCGCCACCACGCGCGGCCCCGTCTCCTCCTCCAGCGGGCCGAACGTCACCACCCCCACCGAAGCCTCCAGCCACGGCAGCCCGGTCACGGGCGCGGCGATGCCCCGCGCCCCCACCTGCAACTGCCCCTCCGTCACGAGGTATTCGTCGCGCCCCTCGCGCAAAGCCAGGATCGCCCGGCCCGCCGCGCCTTTCGCCAGCGGATGGCGCGACCCCTCCCGGTAGGCCACGTGCAGATCGGTCCAGGACGGCTCCACCACGGCCACCGCCAGCCCGTCGTCGCCCTCGGCCACGGTCAGGTGCGCGGTCGCGCCCACCTGCTCGGCCAGCCGCCGCAGCGTCGGCACCGCCGCCGCCCGCAGCAACGGCTGCACGGCCTGGGCCAGCACCAGCACCCCGAACCCGAGATGCACCCGCCCTTCGGCGTCGCGGCGGACGAACCCCTCGTTCAGCAGCGTCGTCAGCAGCCGGTAGACCACCGGCCGGCTCAGCGACAGCTCGGTGCTCAGCTCGGTCGGGGTGCGCCCGCCCTTCCCGTCGGCGAGAAGTCGCAGCAGGCGCAGCCCGCGTTCGAGCGTCTGGGCGGATTCGGCGGCCATGACTTCGATTATGGAGTGACGGCTGACCAGTGAAAGAGCGCGGTGAAGGGGTACGTAGGGACGAGAGGCGTCGGGGGGGTGGAGATGCGGCAGAGGTGGCTGTTCCTGGTCGCCGGGCTGGCTCTCTGCGCCCTGCCGCCGGCCGTGCCGTCGCTCACCACGCCGATCGCGTACATGGCGAGGGAGACCCTGATCGACCCGCCGCCGCGCGCGGAGGGTGACCGGCTGGTCGAGAACACCTTCTACCTCACCCAGGGCATCACGGTGAGCCAGTGGCTGCTGCCGGTCGCCAAGGGCGTGACCTTCCGCCCCGGCTACGTCGCCGTGGGGGTCGGCGTCGACGCGAGCGGGCGGTTGTCCGGCACGCCCTCGCGGGTGGGCACGTTCATCGCCCCGGTCCGGCTCTGCGCCGGTCACTCGTGCGAGGAGCAGCTCATCACGCTGGTCGTGCTCGGGAACGTTCCATGGGAGCCGCGCGAGCTGACCTTCCCGGGCCGGGCCGGCGTCCCGCTCGCCGGGGAGATCGGCATCAACGGCGGCCCCCAGGGCGTCATCCCGACCTTCAGCGTGACCGACCACGCCAAGCTGCCCGCGGGCGTGACGATCGGCCCCGACGGGCACGTGGGCGGGGTGCCCCAGGCGGCCGGCATCTCCGAGGTCCCGGTGCGCGTCTGCGTGGCGGGCAACTGCGCGGGCGTCGTGGTCCGGTTGATCATCGTCTGAACCCTTGCGCGGGGCGGTTCCTGCGGTCACGGTGGTTCCATGAAATCGGTCATTGTGGTCGGAGCCGGTATATGGGGGTCGTCGCTGGCGTTGCGGCTGGCCGAAACCGGCTGGCAGGTGACCCTGGTCGAACAGCACAAGCCCGGACACGTCCGGCAGGCCAGCGCGGGGGAGACGCGGCTCCTGCGCTGCGCGCACGGCGCCGACGACTGGTACGCGCGGCTGGCCTGGGAGGCGCGGGAGGGCTGGCGGCGGCTGGGCGAGCGGGCCGGCGAGGAACTGTTCCTGGAGTCGGGCATGGTGTGGTTCGCGGCCCGGCCGGACGGGTGGGAGCACGCCAGCGCCCAAGTACTGAAAAATCTGGATATCCCGGTTGAGGTGCTCGACCCGGCGGACGGCCGGCGCTTCTTCCCCGACTATCGCGGCGACGACCTGAGCTTCCTGCTCCGCGAGCCGCACGCGGGCGTGCTCAGGGCGCGGCGGGCGACGCAGGTGACCGCCCGGCTGGCCCAGGCGGCCGGCGTCCGGCTGGTCAGAGGACGGGCGGCGCCCGTGCCGGGGCTGAGCGCGGTCGAGGTGGACGGCGAGGTGCGGCGGGCCGACCGCGTCGTGTGGGCGTGCGGCGCCTGGCTGCCCGGCCTGTTCTCCGTGCCGGTCACGGTGACCAGGCAGGACACGGTGCACTTCGCCGCTCCCGCCGCGTGGTCGTCCCCCGAGACGCCCGCCTGGGTGGACTACGGCTCCTCGGCCTACGGGCACGGCGACGTGGACGGGGTCGGCATGAAGGCCACCTCCGACGCCGAAGGGCCGCCGTACGAGCCGGAGGAGGGCAGCCGGGCGGTGGACCCGTCCGCGGTCGAGCAGGCCCGCGACTACCTGCGGCGCAGGTTCCCCTCGCTGGCGGCCGCGCCGGTGCTGTTCAGCCAGGTCTGCCAGTACGCGCTCACCCCCGACGCCGAGTGGATCATCGCCGAGGACGCGCCCGGCGTGTGGCTGCTCGGCGGCGACTCGGGCCACGGGTTCAAGCACGCCCCGGCCCTGGCCGCGTACGTGGCCGCGATCCTGGACGGCGAGCGCGCCCCCGAGCCGCGCTTCGGGCTCGGCCACGGGCGCGTGGCCGCCCGCGGCCTGCGCACGAGCGGAGACCTCGGGGTAGGGCCCGCCTCACCGGGATTCGGGGGACGACGGGCGTGATCGGCGCGGGCGCGCGGATCAGACTTTCCCTGTAATCGAAACGACAGGGAGCCCGCCATGACCACCGCCCTCGCCTCGCAGACCGCCGAGCCTCGTACCCCCCAGCCGCCGCCCGTCGTGCACGCCGCCGCGCTGCTGTGGATGTCCGCCGTCGCGGCGGGGGCGTTCGAGACCGTGCTCGCCGTCGGCAGGGAGCTCTACGAGGGCACTTCGGGCGTCCTGGACCTGCTGCCCGGCGCCGGTCTGCGGGTGGCCGTCTTCGCCGCGGCGGTCTTCCTGGCGCTGCGGATGCGCGCGGGGCAGAACTGGGCCAGGCTCACGCTGGCCGTCGGGCTCGGCGTGTTCGGCACGTTGTCGCTGGTCGTGGGGCCGATCCAGTGGCTGCTGCACGGCGGCTCGATCGCCCAGGCCGCCGCCGGGGCCGACGTGGTGACCTGGCTCTTCACGATCAGCCGGGTGCTGCACGTGACGGCCGTGCTCGGGGCCGTCACGTTGATGTTCCAGCCGAGGGCCAACGCCTGGTTCCGCTCAGAGTGAGACCGGCTCGGGCTCCGGCTCGGGGGCGCGCAGGTTGCGCACCCCCGGCGCGGCCAGCGCGGCGAGCGTGGACAGCACGACGAGGGCGGCGCAGCCGAGCAGCGCCCCCTCGGTGCCGAAGGCCACCGCCGCCGGCGCGGCCAGCATCAGCCCGATCGGCCCGAACATCAGTGACCCGAGCGCGTCGTACGAGCTGACCCGCGACAACGACTCCGCCGGGATCTCGCGCTGCATCGTCGTCTGCCACAGCACGCCGAAGACGTCGAAGCACACGCCCAGCACGAACGCCCCCGCCACGATCGCCCACAGCGGCGCGTCCAGCCCGAGCAGCACGTACGGCAGCGCGGTCGGCAGGCACAACAGCGTGCCGAGCAGGATCGGCCGGCGCGGGCGCAGCCGCAACGACACCAGCACCCCGGCGATCGTCCCGACGGCCTCGCCCGCCAGGAACGCCGACCAGGCCGCCGGCCCGCCCAGGGTCTCCTTGGCCAGCAGCGGCCCGAGCACGCCGTGCCCGGCCTGGATCGCCATCACCAGCACCGAGAACTGGGCCACCACCACCCAGATCCACTGCCGCGAGCTGAACTCCCGCCACCCGTGGCGCAGGTCGGCCAGCACCGAGTGCCGCTCGGCCGCCGCGCGCTCGGCGGGGGTCGGGCGCAGCAGCGCGATCAGCACGCCGGCCACCGCGAACATCGCGCCGCTGACCAGCAGGGCCCAGCCGCCGCCGAACCACAGCACCGTGGCGCCGCTCAGCACCACCCCGGCCACGCGCGAGGCGTTCGCGCCGAGGCCGAGCAGCGCGTTGCCGGCCTGCAGCCGCTCGGCGGGCACGATCTCGGGGATGATGCCGGTCAGCGCCGGGAACATGACCGCAGTGCCCACGCCGCAGGCCGCCGCCGCGACGCTCATCACGGGCAGCGGCGCCCAGCCGGTCAGCAGCATCGCCGCCAGCGCGAAGTAGCCCAGCGCCATGAGCAGCTCGCCGGCCATCATCACCCGCTGCCGCGGCAGCCGGTCCGCGATCACCCCGCCGATCAGCATGAACACGATCATGGGCAGTGACTCGGCGGTGAGCACCACCGACAACGTCGTGGCGTCCGCGCCGGGCAGTTCCAGGATGCCGAAGGCGAGCGCCACGGGCGCGAAGGCGCTGCCGAGCATGGAGATGGTCCGCGCGGACAACAACAGGGCGAACTTGCGGTCGCGGAGCAGCCCGAGGTCGCGGAGGTAGCTGTGCACTGGGCCGGTCCCCTCGAAAACGTTCAAATCCGTCCCAAGTCTGCCGCTTGTGGCAGTGCGGTGTCGTCCCAATATTCGTCATGGGGGTGACAGGGCCGGTCGGGAAGCGCGGGCGGAGGGATGATCACCCTGCGGCCTCGCCGCGCTCGACTGCGACGCCTACTGCGCGTCGAGAACCGCGTGAGGATCGCCGTGGATCTCATTGAAGGTTGTTGATCGTCCCGATATTGTGCTATCTGCCCACGATCGCCCCCCATGGGAGTAAAGGCGCCATGCGACTGCGGAAGATCTTCGTCATCGGACTGGCCCTGTCGTTGCTCGGCGTCGGAGTTCCCGCCTGGTCGGAGGACGATCCACGGGGCTGCAACGACCTGATGTCCGCCGACACCCCGGCGTTCGTCGTCTGCCGCTGGCTGGCCACTCCCGAGGAGGCCGCCGACATCGCCCGGTTCTGGCTGGACAACGACGGCAAGAACATGATCGACTCCGGCCCGATGCACGAGATCGTGGTCGACTGCAGCGAAGCGGGCAACGAGTGCGCGACCGACTCCGAGGGCGACGGCGAGATGCACGACGTCGGCTCCCCGGACGTCGACGGCGCCGAGGACGGCGGCACCCCCGACCAGTGCCCGGACGGCCAGAAGTGCCACGTCGACCCCGACGGGATCTCGGCCGCCGCCAAGACGGCCGCCGCCGAGAGCCCGGCGGGCCAGGCCGTGAAGAGCGCGGTCGAGGCCGGCCTGCGGACCTGGATCGAGACCGAGCTGGCCGACGACTACAAGGCGGGCAAGCTGGCCGAGGCCGTCAAGAAGGTCGCCGCCCTGGCCGCGCAGCCGGGGGTCGCCGGGATCAGGTTCACCTCGCAGCTCGGCTACAACCAGACCTTCGCCACGGCCGAGGAGCTGGACAAGTTCGTCACCGAGGCCACGACCGCGCTGCGCAACCTCGTGCCGGGCAAGAAGCTGGCGGCACACACGGTGGTCCCGCTGTTCGGCTGCGGCGCCAACGACGCCTGCAAGGCCGAGATGACCAAGAAGTACCCGCTGCTCGACCCCGCCCGCATCGGCGCCTGGCTCTCCGGCGGCCAGATCGACCAGCTGACCCTGGACACCGGCCACCTGGCCACCGAGTACGCCACCTGGAAGATCGACGCCGCCGAGGCCCAGCGCAACCAGTGGATCCAGGTCCGCGCCCGCGCCTGGGACGCCTACGCCCAGATCGCCGCCGAGGACGCCGGGTTCACCGCCGCCGGCACCTCCAAGCTCACCGCCGAGCAGGCCACCCAGGCCATCACCGACCGCATCGCCGCCCCGCTCCAGGCCGACGCCGCCGAGACCGTCGTCCTGTGGAGCCGCTGGCAGGACGCGCAGGGCCAGGTCAACCGGGTGTACGGCGAGAAGTGGGCGGCCAACACCACCTGGGACCAGCTCAAGAAGCTCGGCACCGTGCGCCCGCGGCTGGCCACCGTCTACGACTACAGCAGCCCCGAGGCCGACGTCGCCACGGACATCAAGAACCTGTCCGAGGTCTTCGGCCAGGTCTACCTGCACACCGCCTGACGGCAGCCGCCCGGTCCCGCCCGGTCCCCGCCACGCCGGCCGGGCGCGGCGGGCCGGTCACGGCCCGGCGGCGATGAGGGCCTGGCGGGCCCTGAGCACGATCTCCAGCTCGAACCGGACGTCGGGATCGGCGAGCTGGTCGCCGTAGAGCTCTTCGAGCTGCCGCAGCCGGTAGCGCACGGTCTGCGGATGCACGTGCAGCCGGGCGGCCACCTCGCCGGCGCCCCGGCCGTGCCGCAACCAGGCCAGCAGCGTCTCGGCCAGCCGGTCCTGCTGGGCGGGCCGCAGGTGGGCCAGCGGCGCGAGGCGGGCCTGCGCCATGGCGCCGACCAGCTCCTCGTCCTTGAACACCACGAGCGTGGCCATGTGGTCGGCGCAGCGCAGGAGCCCGCGCGGCAGCACGCCGCGCCGGGACAGCTCCAGAGCCTCGCGCGCCCACCTCAGGGACGTCGCCGCCGCGGCCGGCGGCACCGCCGGGCCGATCGCGGCACGGTGGCCGCGCAGCGCGTGGTCGAGCAGCTGCGCCTGTCCCGGCCCGTCCGGGTCGGGCACCAGCAGGCACGGCGCGGGCCGTTCCAGCCCGCCGAGCACGTCCGGCGGCAGCGCGGGCGCCCGGTACGTGCCGTGCCGGTCGTCGAGCGCCACGCCCGCCACGGTCCGCGGCAGCCGCCATCCGGCGGCCCTGGCCAGGTCGGCGACGGCCTCGGGGGCGGCGGGCGGCCGGCTGAGCAGCAGGTCGAGCAGGCGGTTGCGGCGGCGTTCGAGCTCGCCGGCGGCGTGCGCCCTGGCCTCGTCGAAGCCCTGGGCGGCGGCGTCGGCGAGCCGGTCGAGGCAGACGAAGATGGCCTCGCCCAGGTCGTACACGGTCTGCGGGGTCAGGCCGAGCGGGTCGGCGATCTCCGTCAGCCGCCGCCAGCAGACGCGGGCGCCGAGCCGCATGGCCGTCTGCAGCGGCTCCAGGTTGCGGCCCTCGGCCGCCTCGCCCTTGCCGATCATGCGGAACGGCTCGGGGTCGAAGGGGGCGCCCGGGTTCTCGATGCGGTCGAGGAAGCCGTCGATGGCCTCCTCGACCGCCATCTTCACGACTTTGATGGAGATCTCGTCGGCCGGTCGGGCGTACTCGGGGATCCGGGTCTGGATCTCCTCGACCACCTCGGCCGAGACCTTTCCGATGCCCGCCTTGAGCGTTCTCACGATGTCCGCGGGGAGCCGGGTTTCGCTGATGTCACTCTTGATGGCCATCGTCCCTCCTGTCGCCATTGTGGCTCAGGCGAGAAGAGTTTGCCTAGCAAGAGCTTGTTTCTGTCATTTCTGCAGGAATGCGCCGAACTCGTCCACGTCAATCAGGCCGTCGCCGTCCTTGTCCAGTTTCCGCACGCCTTCCTGGGCCGCGTCCAGCGTGATGGGCTGGCCGAGGATCTCCATCAGGCGGACGAGTTCGACGGCGGAGATGCGGCCGTCCTTGTCGACGTCGATGAGGTCGAAGGTGATGGCGTGGTCGCTCATAGGGGGTGCCTTTCCTGTGTTACCGGTGCGTCGGGTCAGACCTTAGTGGCGACTTCCCGAAACGTGCCGATGAATTCGGGCGTATCGTCGGAAATGCGGGCCTTCCTTTGAGTCAGACCGTGGCGGCGGCCCGTTTCAGGGCCTCGACGAAGGCGGTGACGTGGGGACGGGCGTCGCCGCGGCGCCAGGCGATGGCGAGCCGGCCCGGCTGCAGACCCGTCACCGGGCGGTAGACCATGCCCGGACGCTTGTAGAGCGCCGCGTTCCCCTCGGCCACCAGGACGACGCCCAGCCCGCTGATCACGGCCTCGAACACCTCCTCGGGCGTGTTCGCCGTGACGCCGACGACCGGGTCGTCGTCCCGGGCGTCGCGGGCGAGCCAGAAGTCGCGCAGCGGGCCGGCCGCGGCGGGCAGCGCGATGAACGGCTCGTCCCGCAGCTCGGCGAACGGGACCTCGGCCAGGCCGGCCAGCCGGTGACCGGCCGGCATCGCCACCCCCCGCTCCTCGGTGGCCAGCACGTACGTCTCCAGCCCCGGTGGCACCGGCAGCCAGATGAACGCCACGTCGGAGGAGCCGTCGGCGAGGCCGCCGCTCGGGTCGTCCCAGCCCACGAGCCGGAGCGACACCTCCCATCCGGGCCGGGCCTGCCGGAACAGCCGCAGCGCCTCCTGCTGCAACCCCCGGCCGACGGCCGTCTGCATGCCGATGACCAGCGTCCCGGCGGGGGCGGCGGCGCGGGCCGTCTCCAGGCCGGCGGCCCAGCGTCCGAGCAGGTCGCGGGCCACCGGCAGCAGCGCCGCGCCCTGCCGGGTCAGCGTCACGCCGCCGTGCACGCGTTCCAGCAGCGCGAACCCGAGCTGCCGCTCCAGCATCCTGAGCTGCTTGGACAGGGCCGGCTGCGAGACGAAGAGGCGCTCGGCGGCGCGCGTCACGTTCAGCTCCTCGGCCACCGCGACGAAGTAGCGGAGGTCCCGCAGGTGCACGTCCATAACCGATGGTTATAGCAAAGGGTCTTGGACGCCGGGCGTCCACCGGCGGCACGATCATCGTCATGAAGACACGCGAACTCGGAACACTGCAGGTCCCCGCGCTCGGTTTCGGCGCGATGGTGCTCTCGCCCGGTGTGTACGGCGACATCGACGACACCCGGGCCGAGAAGGCGTTGCGGGCGGCCCTGGACGGCGGCGCCGGCCACATCGACACCAGCGACGCCTACGGCGTGGACGGCCACAACGAGCGCCTGGTCGGCCGCGCGCTCAAGGGACGCCCCCGCGACGAGGTCGTGGTGGCCACCAAGTTCGGCCTGGCGATCCCCGAAGGCGAGCCCAGCCGCCCGTACCCGGTCGGGTACGCCTTCAACGAGCTGCGCGTGAACGCCGACCCGCGCCTGGTCCGCCGCTACGCCGAACGCAGCCTGCGCAACCTGGACACCGACGTGATCGACCTGTACTACCTGCACTACCCGGACCCCGGCGTCCCGGTGGAGGAGACGGTCGGCGCGATGGCGGACCTGGTGCGCGACGGCCTGATCAGGCACATCGGCCTGTCCAACGTGACGGCGGCCCAGCTCAGGGCCGCGCACGCGGTCCATCCGGTGACGGCCGTGCAGAACGAGTGGTCGATGTGGCGGCCGGTGGAGCCGGACCTGCTGGCCGCGGCCCGCGAGCTCGGCGTCGGCCTGGTGGCCTGGAGCCCGCTGGGCAACGGCTTCCTGACCGGCACGGTCCAGCGGCTGGAGGAAGGCGACTTCCGCCACAACGCGCCCCGGTTCTCGGCGGAGAACCTGGCCGGCAACAACGACAGGTACGCCCCCATCCGCACCCTGGCCACCAACCTCGGCATCACCCCCGCCCAGCTGGCCCTGGCGTGGCTGCTGCACCAGGACGAGCACGTCGTGGCGATCCCGGGCAGCCGCACCCCCGCCCACATCGAGGAGAACCTGGCCGCCGCCGACCTCACCCTGCACCCGGACACCCTGACCAGGATCGACGAGGCGCTGGTCAGGTTCGACGTGTCCGGCGGCACCCTCCTGTGAACGCCGGGCCGCCGCCCCCCAGCGTCGCCCGGACGGCGCACAGGGCCGCGCCCACGAGCAGGACGGCGACCGCGCCGACGACCCGCAGCAGCCCGTCGGCCGAGGACGGCGCGGCGAAGTAGACGCTGCCGAGCCCGGCGACGGCTGTCACCCCGGCCAGCACCGGCCCGGTGGCGTTCAGCGCCGAGATCGCCGACGCCAGCCGCGGCTCGACCAGCGTGGTGACGCGCGCGATCAGCGGGCTGTACCCGGCGGCGTGCCCGGCCCCGGCCAGCAGCAGCAGCGGGACGGCCACGACCGGCCGCCACTCGTCCCGGCACAGCAGCGCCAGCAGGCCCGCCCCCGCCGCGAAGGCGACCGGACCCGCGACCGGCAGGACCCGCTGCAGTCCCCGCGGATACCGGGTCCAGCTCAGGCTGAGCGCGCCGAATCCCAGCGCGTACGGGACGAAGGCCAGCCCCGCCCACAGCGGCGAGTACCCCAGCGCGGTCTGGAGGTGCAGCGTGAGGGTGAGCAGGAAGACGGTGTAGCAGCCCATGACGATCCAGCACGCCGCCAGCCCCGGCCTCACCCCGCGCGGCCGTACCGAGGCCAGGTCGAGCAGCGGGTGCCGGGCCCTGGTCTCGTGCCGGACGAACACCACCGACAGCGCGGCGCCGCAGGCCAGCGAAATCCACATCCAGAGCGGCCGGCCGAGGTCGCGGCCGAAGATGAGCGGGACGGTGATCGCGGCCATGGCCGCGGTCAGGATCGCCACGCCGCCCGGGTCGAGGCGCGCCCGCGCGGTAACGGGCGAGGGCGGCAGCAGGCGCGGCCCCACGGCCAGCGCGATCACGCCGATCGGGATGTTGATCAGGAACACCGGCCGCCAGGACAGGCCCAGGAGGTCGGCGCTGACGACCAGCCCGCCGACGACCTGCCCCAGCGCGACGCCCAGGGCGAGCACCATGCTGTACAGGCCGATCGCCCGGCGGCGGGCGTCGCCCTGCCAGTGCGTCTGGATGAGCGCGAAGATCTGCGGGGTGAGCAGCGCCGCCCCGGCGGCCTGCGCGACGCGCGCGAGCACCAGCACGCCCACGTCGGGGGCCAGCCCGCACAGCAGCGAGGCGGCGGTGAACCAGCCCAGCCCGAACAGGAACGCGCGCCGCTGCCCGACGAGGTCGCCGATGCGCGCGCAGGTGACCAGGAGCACGCCGACGGTCAGCAGGTAGCCCGACACGACGAGCTGGATCGCCGTGCCGCCGGCGTGGAGGTCCTGGCGGATGGTCTGCGCGGCGACCGACACGATCGAGCCGTCCATGGAGGCCATGACCTGACCGGTGAGCAGCACGGCGAGCATCGGGCCACGGCGCACGCCGGTCACCAGGGTAGAAACGGGTGAAATCACCCGCCCAGCATCGGCCGTCCGCCCCTGCCCGGTCTTGAAGAAACTTGCGGGCCCGCCGGGCTCATCGGGGCGCGTCGAAACCGGCCGCCAGACCGAAGGCCGCGAAGATCTCGGCCCCCTGGAACACCGAGTTCCGGCTGATGCCCTCGGCGGTGACGGTGAAGATCTGCAGCGTGTGGGGCTCGTACCGGTCGCCGGCGCGCCGGAAGGCGCCGAACCCCGGCTGGCCGTTGGCCGTGACCGCCGCCAGCCGCCAGTCGGTGCCGGCCGCCTCGAAGACCCAGTCCATGAACAGGCCGTAGTTGCCGCGCCCGGCGAACCAGTTGAGCATCGGCGGCATCTCCATGACGACGTCCTCGGTGAGCAGCCGTTTGAGCTCCTCGACGTCGGCGTGCTCGAAGGCGCGCATGTAGCGGTCGACCCAGGCGCGCTGCTCGGCCAGCGGCGGCTCGCCGAGCGGTTCGCGCCGGACGCCGGCCTCCTTCACCCGGGCGCGCGCCCGCTGCAGGGAGCTGTTCACCGACACGACGGTGGTGCCGAGGATCTCCGCCGACTCCGACGCGGAGAAGCTCAGCACGTCCCGAAGGATCAGCGCGCCGCGCTGGCGCGCCGACAGGTGTTGCAGGGCGGCGGCGAACGCCAGGCGCAGGCCGCTGCGCTCGACCACGGCGCCGGCCGGGTCGCCGGCGTCCAGCATCGAGTCCGGCAGGGGCTGGAGCCAGGCCAGGTTCTCCCCCTGGACGAGCGGCGCCAGCGGGTCGGACGCGGCCACCAGCCCCGACGGCAGCGGCCGGCGCCCCCGCACCTCCAGGGCCGTCAGGCAGGCGTTGGTCGCGATCCGGTAGAGCCAGGTGCGCAGGGAGCTGCGGGTGCCGTCGTACTGCTCCCGCGCCCGCCACGCCCGCAGGTACGTCTCCTGGACCAGGTCCTCGGCGTCGTGGGGTGAGCCGAGCATCCGGTAGCAGTACGCCAGCAGCTCCTTGCGGAACGGCTCGATCCGGCGATCGAAGCCCTCTTGTCCCGGCGTCACCGCGTCCACGCCCTTGCCCTGCCTTCCGCCTGCCTTACGGGTACGTCAGCCTGCCACGACGGCCGGGCTGTTGTGGTAGGCCGCGAGCAGCCAGGCGCCGTCCCGCTTCTCCAGCACCCAGGTCGCGTACACCATACGCTCGGCGGGGACCTCGGTCTCGCCGGGGAAGAGGACGCCGGTCTGGCTCACCGCGATCGCGGCGCTCTCGCCCAGGAAACGGATGCTCTCCAGCCGGTCGGCGGTCGTGCTGCCCTTGAGGTAGGACGCGAAGCCCTCGGCCATCTTCCCGCGCACCTCCTCCCTCGACCGGCGCACGCTGCCGGGCAGGATCGAGGTGGCGTCCTCGGTGTAGTCGGTGACGAAGGCGTCGGCGTCGCCGTCGGCCCATGCCTGGTAGAGGCGCTCAAGGACGCTCTTGATGGCGGCCACGTCGTGCTCTCGGGTCTCGGTCATGGCTCTCTCTCCTCATCGCTGATGACAGGTTCACGGATACGTACCGGCGGGGCCGCCGGAACTCATCGCGCCGGGGCGGAGAACTTCTGGGCAGTTGCGGTTCGGGTTACGAACTATTATGGTTCGTAATACGAACAAGCTGTGGTTCCGACGGGAGATGTGCACCATGAGCCGTACTGTGGCGATCATCGGTGGTGGTTACGGCGGCGCGGCGGCCGCCAAGGCGCTGGACGAGCACGCGGACGTCGTGCTCATCGAGCCCAAGGACGCCTTCGTCCAGAACGCCGCGTCCATGCGGGCCCTTGCCCGGCCGGAATGGGCCGGGAAGATGTTCTTCCCCTACGACCGGTTGATGGAACGTGGCCGGATCGTCAGGGAGCGGGCGGTCTCGGTGGATTCGCGGGGTGTGCTGCTGGCGTCCGGGGAACGGGTGGAGGCCGACTACCTCGTGCTGGCCACCGGGTCGGTGTACCCCTTCCCGTTCAAGTTCGAGGACGACCTGGCCGGGCAGGCGCGGGAGCGCATCCACGCCGTCCACGAGGAGCTGGCGGGGGCCGGGCGGGTGCTGATCGCCGGGGCCGGGCCGGTCGGGCTGGAGCTGGCCGGGGAGATCAAGGTCGTGTGGCCGGACAAGCGGGTCACGATCGTCGATCCCGGCACGGAGCTGCTGCCGGCGTTCGAGCCGCAGGTGCGCGCCGACCTGCGCAGGCAGCTCGCCGAGCTGGGGGTGGAGCTGCTGCTCGGCACCACACTGGACGCCGAGCCGCCCGCCGGGCCGGGGCGGGCCGGGCCGTTCACCGTCGGGTCCACGGCGGGGGAGCTGTCGGCCGACATCTGGTTCCGCGCGTACGGCGTGCGCGTCCGGACCGGCTACCTCGATGGCGACCTCGGCGACGCGCGCACGCCCCGCGGCCACGTACGGGTGACCGAACGGCTCAACGTCGAGGGCCACGAGCACGTCTACGCGATCGGCGACATCACCGACCTGGCCGAGGCCAAGATGGCCGGGAACGCGATGCAGCACGCCGAGGTCGTGGCCGCGAACATCATCGCCCAGCTGCGCGGCGAGCGGCCCTCGTCGGTGTACCGGCCCTCGCCGCTGCCGTTCGTGCTGCTGCCGCTGGGGGCCGAAGGGGGCGTCGGCCAGCTGCCCTCGCCCGAGGGGCCGATCGTGCTGCCGGCCGAGTCGGTGGCCGACTACAAGGGCCGGGACCTGTTCACCGGACGGTTCGCTGAGCTGTTCGGGGTCGCCGGCGAGCCGGCGCCGGCCGGGGTGTGACCGCGGGCGGCGGTCAGGGGGTGTCGGCGCGCTCGATGAAGACCGTGGGGGCGTTGTTGTCCCGCACCAGGCGGGAGAGCAGATCGGCGAGCGTGGCGCGCTCGGCCTCGTCGAGCCCCGACGGAAGCTCGTCGATGCGCCGGCACGCCTCGGTGTAGAAGTCGTCGGCGAGCTTGGCGCCCTCCTCGGTCAGCGTGACCTGGACGGCGCGCCGGTCGGCGGGGTTGGGCTCGCGGCGCACCATGCCGCGCTGCGCGGTGCGGTCGACCAGCTCGGTGAGGCTCGACTTGGCCAGGCGCAACATCGCGCCCAGCTCGCTCATCCCGTACGGCTGGGCCATCAGCACGCACAGGAGCTGGCCCTGCTGGGAGGTCAGCCCGTACGCGCGGGCGGACTCGGCGTAGACGGCGTTGACCAGGAAGGTCGAGCGCACCAGGGCGGAGACGACTCCCAGCTGCTCCTCGGGCTTGGCCATGAGATCAGATTACCATCAGTTCGGCCCCCGAACTATTCGCGTGGGATCCGCACGGCTGCTCGGGTTCGGCGATGCCCCGGTAGCCCGAGGTCACGAGATTAGAACCGGACGCAAACCACCAAAAGGACATTTCTTCTGGCCGGGTGGGTAGCAGCCCCGCCATGCGACTGACGTACACCTCCGACGTCTGGTGGAAGAACGCCGTCGTGTACTGCCTGGACGTGGAGACGTTCAAGGACGGTAACGGCGACGGTGTGGGCGACTTCCGCGGCTTGACCCAGCAGATCGACTACCTCGCGGGTCTCGGCGTGACCTGCCTCTGGTTGATGCCGTTCTTCCCCACCCCCAACCGGGACGACGGTTACGACATCACCGACTTCTACAGCATCGACCCCCGGCTGGGGACCCTGGGCGACTTCGTGGAGTTCATGCGGACCGCCAACGACCGGGGCCTGCGGGTGATCGCGGACCTGGTCGTCAACCACACCTCGGACCAGCACCCCTGGTTCAAGGAGTCGCGCAAGAGCAAGGACTCGCCGATGCGCGACTGGTACGTCTGGTCCGACACCCCCGAGCCCGACGACCCGAAGCAGGTGGTCTTCCCCGACAAGGAGGACTCCATCTGGCAGTACGACAAAGGCAGCGGCCAGTACTACCTGCACAGCTTCTACCGTCACCAGCCGGACCTGAACGTCGGCAACCCCGAGGTCAGGGACGAGATCACCCGCATCCTCGGCTTCTGGATGGAGCTCGGCCTGTCGGGCTTCCGGGTGGACGCGGTGCCGTTCCTCATCGAGAACGTCAACCCCAAGCTGGCCAACCCGCACGAGTTCCTGGCCGACCTGCGGGCCTTCATGACCAGGCGCAAGGGCGGCTCGATCCTGCTGGGCGAGGTCAACCTGCCCTACAAGGAGTTACTGCGGTACTTCGGTGAAGGGCTCGGTGACCAGATCACCATGTGCTTCGACTTCATCGGCATGCAGAACAGCTGGCTCTCCTTCGCCCGTAACAACGCCCGACCCCTGATGGACGCCCTGCAGGAACGCCCCCGGGCCCCCAAGGACTGTCAATGGGCGATGTTCCTCCGCAACCACGACGAACTGACCCTCGACAAGCTCACCGACGAGGAACGCCAGGAGATCTTCGAGGCGTTCGGCCCCCGTAAGGACATGCAGATCTTCGGCCGCGGGCTGCGGCGGCGGCTGCCCACGATGTTCGGCGGCGACCTGCGGCGCATCAAGATGGCCTACAGCCTGCTGTTCTCCCTTCCCGGCACCCCCGTGATCTTCTACGGCGAGGAGATCGGCATGGGGGAGAACCTGGACGAAGAGGGGCGGATGGCCGTCCGCATCCCCATGCAGTGGTCCGAGGACGGCGGCTTCAGCCAGAAGGAGGAGACGGTCCGCGAGATCCCCGAGGGCTCGTTCGCGCCCGACCGGGTCAACGTGGCCGACCAGAAACGCGACACCGACTCGCTGCTGCGCTGGTTCCAGCTCCTCATCGAGCGGTACCGCGAATGCCCTGAGCTGGCCTGGGGGCAGTACACGGTGCTGGACACCGGCGACGACGCGATCTTCTCGCACCGCTGCGACGCCGACGGCGCGACGGTCGTGGTCGCCCACAACCTGTGCGACACGGCCAGGGACGTCGAACTGCGGCTGGACGGCCTGGAGAACTGCGACCTCACGGACCTGCTGGTGGACGGCACGATCAAGGTGTCGGCCGACGGCACGGCCAAGCTCGCGCTGGGACCGCACGGCTGCCGCTGGCTGCGCGCCTCGCCCCCCGAACTGCCCCCGGAGGACGCGGGCGTCATGTCGCAATAAATCGGACGGCCAAGCATTCCAGGCGTTTGTAAGCCGCGCGGCCGCGCGGGTCAGGTTTTGTGCGCCGGGCGGCCGTGCGGCTTTCGGGCGGCCGTGCGGCTTTCGCGCGGCCGTCAGCGCGGGGGCGGCGGGTAGGCCGCCATGGCGAGTTCGGCGACCCCCAGCAGGCCGGCGTAGGAGGCGCCGTCGCGGGACTGCGTGGACATGCCCTGGATCACCGACGCGAAGAAGGTGGCCAGGGCTTCCGTGTCGGTGCCGGGGGCCAGCCGGCCGGCCGCCACGTCGTCGTCCACGCGCTTCCTGATCGCCGCCTTCGCCGCCTCCCTGAACCCGCGCAGCAACTCCGCCACGTCGGCGGACTCCGGCCCGCAGTTGACCGCGGCGCTGATGATCAGACAGCCGGGCGGGTGGTCCGCGTTCGTGTACTCGGCGGCCGACTCGCGCAACACGCGTTCGACGGCTTGGCGGCCGGTGGGCTCCTCGGCGAGCGCCCTGGTGGTGAACGCGCCGTGGGTGAGCTGGTAGCGGCGCACCGCCTCCTCGAACAGCCGTCGTTTGTCGCCGAAGGCCGCGTACAGGCTGGGGGGCCTGATGCCCATGGCGGCGGTCAGCGCCGCGATCGAGGTCGCCTCGTAGCCGTGCTCCCAGAACGCGCGCAGCGCGCTCTCCAGTGCCGCGTCCCTGTCGAATGCCCGCTGCCTCGCCATGCGCTCATTCTATAGCGATCGCTATGTTATGGTTTCTGTATCGATCGCTAAAGAAAGGATTCGAGCGATGAGGACTGCCCTGGTGACGGGCGCCGGCAGGGGCATCGGCCGGGCCATCGCGCTGCGCCTGGCCAAGGACGGGTTCCGCGTGATCGTGAACTACGCCAGGGACGCCGCCGCGGCCGAGGAGGTCGTCGGGCTGATCGGGGCGAACGCCGTGGCCGTGCGGGCCGACCTGGGCGTGCCCGAGGAGGTCGAGCGGCTCGCCCGCCGGGTGGCCGAGGAGACCGACGTGCTCGACGTGCTGGTCAACAACGCCGGCATCGGCCTGTCCAAGCCGCTCGCGCAGGAGACGGAGGAGGGCTACGACCGGCTGTTCGCGGTCAACGTCAAGGGCCCGTTCTTCCTCACCCGGCAGGTGCTGCCGCTGATCCCCGACGGCGGCCGCATCGTGAACATCACCTCCGGCGCGGCCCGCATCGCCTATCCCGAGGGCATCGCGTACGCGATGACCAAGGGCGCGGTCCAGGTGTTCACGCTGGCCCTGGCCAAGGAGCTGGGGCCGCGCGGCATCACGGTCAACAACGTCGCGCCCGGCATCATCGACACCGACGTCAACGCGGGCTGGCTGAGCGACCCCGGGGCCCGCGCGTACGCGGCGAGCAGGCACGCGCTCAACCGCATCGGCGAGCCCGGCGAGATCGCGGACGTGGTCGCGTTCGCCGCCTCGCCCGCGGCGAGCTTCATCACCGGCACCACCCTCGACGCCACCGGCGGCGGAAACCTCTAGGAGACCCCCATGCCCACAGTCGTCCACGACGGCGGACACGTGCACTTCAACCGGGCGGGCAGCGGCCCCGGCCTGGTCATGGTGCACGGCACCGGCGGCGACGCCGTCAGCAACTACGGCCACCTCGTCCAGAACTTCACCGACATCCGCACGGTGATCACCCCCGACTACGCCGGCAGCGGCGAGACCGCCGACCCCGGCGGCGACCTCACCCTCGACCTGCTGATCGAGCAGGTCGCGGCGACCTTCCCCGAGGGCGGCCCGTCCGACCTGGTCGGCTTCTCGCTGGGCGCGGTGGTGGCGGCGGGGGTCGCCGCCCGGCATCCCGAGCTGGTCGGGCGGCTGGTGCTCATCGCCGGCTGGACGCACGCCGGCGACCCCCGGCTCCGGCTCGGCCTGCGCACCTGGGCCCGGCTGGCGGCCACCGACCCCGAGAGCTTCGCGGCGTACGCCCCGCTGGTCGGCTTCAGCCCGGCCTTCGTGAGCGGCCAGGGCGAGGACGGCCTGAAGGCCATGATGGCCGGCGACCCGCCCCCCGGCACGGTACGCCAGATCGAGCTGGACCTCAGGACCGACATCAGGGACCTGCTCCCGAGCATCACCGCGCCCACGCTGGTGATCGGCTGCACGCAGGACCACCTCGTCCCGGTCGGGCACGCCCGCGCCCTGCACGCCGCGTTGCCCGGCAGCCGTTACGCCGAGCTGGACAGCGGGCATGTGGTGCTACACGAACGTCCCGAAGAGGTGACAGCCTTGATCCGCGATTTCGTAACCAACGAGTAATTTGTCCTGGTTACCCTCCAGGCACATGCAGACCAAGAAGCTCGCCGCCACAGGGGCCGCCGCGCTGACCGCGCTGGCCCTGGTGGCGCTCCCGGCCCACGCGAGCGGGGACAAGAGCGTCACCGTCACCGTGATGGGGACGTCGGACATCCACAGCAACGCCCTCAACTGGGACTACTTCAAGGACGCCGCCTACGCCGACAAGCAGGGCAACACCATCGGCCTGGCCCAGGTGTCGTCGCTGGTCAACAAGGTCAGGGCCGAGCGCGGGGCGGACCACACGCTGCTGTTCGACTCGGGTGACACGATCCAGGGCACGCCCCTGGCCTACTACTACGCCAAGGTCGAGCCGATCACCGAGACCGGGCAGACCCACCCGATGGCCAAGGCCATGAACGCCATCGGCTACGACGCCGTCACCCTCGGGAACCACGAGTTCAACTACGGTCTGCCGCTGCTGGCCACCTGGATCAGGCAGATGCGGGCGCCGGTGCTGGGCGCCAACGCCGTGCACGCCGGGAGCGGGCTGCCGGCGTACCGGCCGTTCGTGATCAAGACCATGAAGGTCAAGGGCGACAAGCCGATCAAGGTCGGCGTGCTCGGCCTGACCAACCCCGGCGTGGCCATCTGGGACAAGGCGAACGTCGAGGGCAAGCTGCGCTTCACCGACCTGGTCGAGTCGGCCAGGAAGTGGGTGCCGGTCATCCGCGGCCTCGGCGCGGACGTGGTCGTGGTGACCGCGCACGCGGGCGACAGCGGCATGTCCTCCTACGGCACCGACCTGCCCGTGGAGAACGCCTCGGCGATGGTCGCCGAGCAGGTGCCGGGCATCGACGCGGTGCTGTTCGGGCACGCGCACAACGAGGTCGCCCAGCGCTTCGTGACCAACAAGAGCACCGGGCAGCAGGTGCTGCTCACCGAGCCGGGCAAGTGGGGCCAGCGCCTGTCGCGGCTCGACTTCACCCTCACCAAGCAGCGCGGGAAGTGGGTCGTGACCGGCAAGAGCTCGGCCACGCTCAACACCAACACGGTGACGGAGGACCCGAAGATCGTCTCGCTGCTCAAGCCGCAGCACGACACCACGGTGGGCTACGTCAACAAGGTCGTCGCCAAGTCGGCCGAGGAGCTGTCGGCGGCCGAGTCGCCGTACAAGGACACGCCGATCCTCGACTACATCCAGCAGGTGCAGACCGAGACGGTGAAGGCCGCCCTGCCGGGCAACACGCTGCCGGTGTTGTCGATCGCCGCGCCGTTCAGCCGCACCGCCGTCTTCCCCGCCGGTGACGTGCGGGTCAGGGACGTGGCCGGGCTCTACGTCTACGACAACACGCTGCTGGCGATCAAGCTGACCGGCGCCCAGATCAAGGACTACCTGGAGTACTCGGCCCGGTACTTCAACCAGCTCAACCCGGGCGACCCGGTGGACGTCACCAAGCTGACCAACGCCGGCAACACCCCGGACTACAACTACGACCAGCTCTCGGGCGTCTCCTACGACATCGACGTGGCCAAGCCCGCCGGGCAGCGCGTCGCCAACCTCACCTTCGAGGGCGCGCCAATCCCGGCCGGCAAGGAGTTCGTGGTCGCGATCAACAACTACCGCCAGTCGGGCGGCGGCGGCTTCCCGCACGTCACCACCGCTCCCGTGCTGTACAACGCGCAGGTGGAGATCCGCCAGGCGCTGATCGAGTACGCCACCGCCAAGGGCACGATCAACCCCGCCGACTTCGCCTCCGCCAACTGGCGGCTGACCCGCGACGGCGCTCCGCTGTTCTGACCCGACGCCAGGCGGGTGCTCCACCAGGGTCACCCGCCTGGTCACAGGTACGACGGCCCGCTGACCCGGTGCCGGAACGTCCACCACACCCACCCCTGCGAGGCCACCAGCAGCGGGATCAGGACGAGGATCACCGGCGTCAGCAGCGCCCCCGACGACCCCGCCACCAGCGGCAGCCGCAGCCCGGCCAGCACCCCCACCACCAGCAGCGCACCGGCCGTCAGCGCGTACGTGCGGCCCTCGCCCGCCTCGCCGGACAACACCCCGGCCCGCTCCCGCAACGGTCCGCGCAGCCGCAGCGCCGCGAACGCCAGCCCGTGCACCGCGAACAGCGCCGCCACCACCAGCGCGGCCAGCAGCACGAGCGGCCCCTGGATGCCGAGCAGCACCTCGGCGAGCAGCAGCCCCCAGCTCAGCGCCAGCCCCCAGCTCCCGGCCACGATCCCGCCGTCCCAGAACGCCTGCCAGCGCGCGCCGGGCACCCGCCCGCGCAGCCACAGGCCCATGTCCCTGACCACCCACGAGACGAGCAGCGCGACGACCACCGCGTAGTTGCCGCTCAGGAGATGGCCCTCCAGGTCGGGGAAGAGCCCCGCGAGCACTCCGGCCGAGGCCACCAGCCACACCTCGTTGCCGAGGAAGAACGGCGCGATCGCGGCGATCACCTCGCGCCGCTCGCCCGCCGACCGCCCGAGGTAGGGCAGCGCCATGCCGACCCCGATGTCGGCCCCGCCCAGCACGAGGTAGCCGAGGGCGAAGAAGGCCAGGACGAAGATCTCCATGATCGGCTCCTTCAGAACGCGGGGACGGGGACGGGGGTCTCGGCCGGAAGGGCGCCGAGCGCGACCGCGCCGGGCCCGCGCCTGGCCGCCCGGGCCAGCAGCCAGTAGTTGACCGCGATCAGCACCGTGAACACCGACACGAACGCCGTCAGCGACAGCCGCATCTCGCCCGCCGTCACCGGCGACATGGCCTCGGACGTGCGCAGCAGCCCGTAGACCACCCACGGCTGACGCCCCACCTCGCGGAAGGTCCACCCGGCGAGCATGGTGACGAACGGCACGGGGATCATCAGCGTCAGCAGCCAGTGCCAGGCCCGGAAGCCGCGCACGACGGGCCGGAAGAACATCAGCAGCAGGCTCAGCCCCGCCACGACGGTCATCACCACCCAGAGGATCATCATCGTGATGCCGGCCCCCTGCACCCAGCCGGTCGGCGGCAGGTAGTCGCCCGGCCCGAACCTGGCCGTCATGTCCGCCTGCACGGCGGCCAGCCGCTCGGCCTGGCCCGTCCAGGCCGCCGCCTTGGACGGCTGGAGGGTCTGGAACCCGAGCCCGCCGAACGTCACCGTGAAGAACGAGGCCGGCAGCGCGACGCCGACGCCGATCCGCAGCGACTTCCGGAACAGGTCGTGCTCGGCCGTGCGTCTGCGCAGGTGGTAGGCGCTCACCCCGGCCATGAAGAACCCGCCGACGATCATCGCGCCGCCGATGACGTGCCCGAACGCGATCTGCGCGGCCGGGTTGGCGATCATCGCCCCGAAGTCGGTCAGCCGCAGCCTTGCGCCCTCGACGGCGTGGCCGACCGGGTTCTGCAGGAAGCCGTTGGAGATCATGATCCAGAACGCCGACGCGTACGCGGTGAGCGTGACGACCCAGATCAGCGCCAGGTGCGCCCAGCGGTTCAGCCGGTTCCAGCCGAAGATCCACAGGCCCAGGAACGTGGCCTCGACGAAGAAGGCCACCAGCGTCTCGATCGCCAGCGAGGCGCCGAAGACGTTGCCCGCGTAGTCGGTCAGCCCGCTCCACGACAGCCCGAGCTGGAACTCCATGACCAGCCCGGTGACGATGCCCATGGCGTAGTTGATGATGTAGAGCTGCCCCCAGAACCTCGTCATCCGCAGGTGGACGGGGTCGCCGCTGAAGGTGGCCCGGGTCTGGACGACGGCCACCAGCGTCGCCAGGCCGAGCGTCAGCGCGACGAAGAGGAAGTGCGCGCCCGCGGTGAACGCGAACTGCAGCCGGGCGAGGTCGACGGTGTCCATGCCGAGAGCTTGGCGTCACGGCCTGCTCCGCCGCGTCATGCTCCGGTCTGCAATCCGGCGTACAACCCCGGGCCGAAGATCACTAAAGTCGTACGACTCAGGTTGTAAGCCAGCCCGGCGTGATCATCCCGGCCTCGTAGGCGACCACCACGAGCTGGGCCCTGTCGCGCACGCCGAGCTTGGTCATGATGCGGCTGACGTGCGTCTTCGCCGTGGCGGGGCTGAGCACGAGCCGGGCGGCGATCTCGTCGTTGGACAGCCCGGCCGCCACCAGGCCCATGACCTCCCGCTCGCGCTCGGTGAGCGCGTTGAGCTCGGGGCCCGGCTCCGGCCGCTTGACCCGGCCGGCGAACTCCGCGATCAGCCGCCGCGTCACCGACGGCGAGATCAGCGCGTCGCCCCTGGCCACGACCCGGACCGCGTGGATCAGCTCGGCCGGCTCGGTGTCCTTGACCAGGAACCCGCCCGCGCCCGCGCGCAGCGCGCCGTAGACGTAGTCGTCCAGGTCGAAGGTGGTCAGGATGATGACCTTGACGCCGTCGAGCCGCGGGTCGCCGGCGATGCGCCGGGTGGCCTCCAGGCCGTCGAGCTCGGGCATGCGGATGTCCATGAGCACCACGTCGGGCCGGTGCTCGTGGGCGCCCGCCACGGCCGCCGCGCCGGTGCCGGCCTCGCCGACGACCTCGATGTCGTCCTCGTCGGAGAGTATCGACCGGAATCCGGCGCGGACCAGGGTCTGGTCGTCGGCGAGCAGTACGCGGATCATCGGACTCCGTTCAGTGGCAGGCGGGCGACGACGCGGAAGCCGCCCTCGGGGCGCGGGCCGGCCTCCAGGTCGCCGCCGAGCGCGGCGGCGCGCTCGCGCATGCCCTGCAGGCCGAAGCCGCTGCCTTCGGTGTACGTGGCGCCCGGGCCGTCGTCCTCGACCCGGATCAGGATGTTCCCTGAGGAGTTGCTGACCGAGAGGGTGGCCTTCGTCGTGCCGGAGTGGCGGGCGACGTTGGTCAGCGACTCCCTGATGATGCGGGCGGCGGCCAGGTCGACCTCGGTCGGCACGGCGTCCAGGAGCCCGGACGGCTCGACGGCCACCTCCAGCCCCGACGCCGCGACCAGGTCCGGCAGCCGCGCCAGGCTGTCCGCGGGCCTGGTCGGGGCGTCCTCGTCCACCTGGCGCAGCACCCCCAGCGTGGTGCGCAGCTCGCGCAGCGTCTCCTTGCTGGTCTCCTTGATGGTCCGCAGCGCGGCCTCGGCCTTCTCGGGACGCCTGGCCAGCCCGTGCAGCGCGGCCGACGCCTGCACGTTGATCATGGAGATGTTGTGCCCGAGCACGTCGTGCAGCTCCCTGGCGATGCGCAGCCGTTCCTCGCTCTCGCGCCGCCTGGCCTCCTCCTCCTTGGAGTGCTCGGCGTCCAGCGCGCGCCGCTGCGCCTCCAGCAGGTACGCCCGGCGGTTCCTGGTGACCCCGCCGAACGCGATGGCGGCCACCACCCAGCCGGTGATCGCGCCGAACGTGCCGTCGTCCACGTGCCTGGACCCGTGGGACTCGCCGAACCCCATCGCCAGCAGCACGGCGGCCCCGGTGGCGATCGCGGCGGCCAGCCGTCCCTGGTCGGCGGCGGTGTAGAGGGCCACGAACACCAGCACGACCAGCGGCCCGTCGAACCGGGCGAGCGGATAGTAGGCGGACACCGCCACGACGACCACGATCAGCGACGTGACGGGAAGGCGCCGCCGCAACAGCAGCGCGCCGCACGACACGATCGGCAGCACCACGTCCAGCGCGCCGGCGGGCTGCTCGCTCCTGAGCCCGGCGAGCAGGGTGCCGGCGAGCACGACGGCGACGACCACGAGGGACACCGTGCTGCTCGCCGACAATCTAGGCATGTGCTCTATTTTGTATGGTCGTGCGAGTGATGGGGTAGTTGACCGAGATGAGTACCAAGGATGAGCTCCGGCAGGTCGAAGAGGACCTGGCCCGGCTGAAGGCGGAGAACCAGGACGTGCGCGACCAGGTGGGCACCATGGGCGCGACCGACCAGATCGAGACCGCCGCCATGATCGCCCAGGCCGACGAGCAGTCCGAGCTGATCGCCGACCTCGAACGACGCCGTGCCGATCTGGAGAGGCGGGTCGAGGAGGAGGGCTGAGGCTCAGCGGCGCAGCGGAGCGCCCACCTCGTGCAGGTGGCGCAGGGCCTGGCCGTAGGAGGCGACGAGCCCGGTCTGCAGGTAGCTGACGCCGACCTCGGCGCAGTAGCTCTCGACGATGGGCTGCGCCTTGCGCAGGTTGGGCGCGGGCATGTTCGGGAACAGGTGGTGCTCGATCTGGTAGTTGAGCTGGCCGAGCGCCACGTCGGTGAACAGGCCGCCCCTGACGTTGCGGGAGGTCAGCACCTGCTTGCGGAGGAAGTCCAGCTTGTCGTCCTTGGTCAGGACGGGCATGCCCTTGTGGTTGGGCGCGAACGTGGAGCCCAGGTAGAGGCCGAACAGCCCCTGATGCACGGCCAGGAACACCAGCGCCTTGCCGAACGGCAGCACGGCGAAGACCGCGCCGAAGTAGAGCACGAAGTGGGTGGTCAGCAGCGCCAGCTCCGCCCACGGCCGCTTGGCCGCCGGCGCGAGCAGCGCCTTGAAGCTGGCGATGTGCAGGTGCCAGGCCTCAAGGGTGAGCAGCGGGAAGAACAGGAACGCCTGGTACCTCGCGACGGCCCGCGCCAGGCCCGCGCTCCGCGTCACCTGGTCGTCCGACCAGACGATCACCGCGGGGGAGACGTCCGGGTCGTGGTCCTCGTGGTTGGGGTTGGCGTGGTGGCGGTTGTGCTTGCTGGTCCACCATCCCCAGCCCAGGCCGATGCCGAGGTTCCCCAGCAGCAGACCGGTCACGTCGCTCGGCCGCCGCTTCCTGAACACCTGGCGGTGGCCCAGGTCGTGGGAGACGAAGCCGATCTGCGCGAAGACCACGGCCAGCGCGACCGCGACGAGCAGTTGCCACCACGAGTCGCCCACCCAGGCGAACAACGCCCAGCAGCCGAGGTACGCGGCGACCACGATGGTCAGCCGCACCGCGTAATAGACCGGACGCCGGTCGAGGAGACCGGCGTCAGAGATTCGGCGGGCTAGTCGGGCGAAGTCACTGCCCCGGGTGTCGACCACACTTGGACTGGCCACAGATCTCCTCACATTGCGGTGGAAAGTTGCCACAACCCTGGCGTATCCGCCGCGAAACCGGAAGGTGTTCCATGCTCGTCCGGGGAGCGGCGGAGAAGGGGTTCGTCGTCGGTTTCCGTGGCCTCTTCCCCGACCATATGGCCCGGCGGCGCATGCCGCGTACGCGACGGGCTCAGCCGAGCATGGACATTGCGTGCCGCTCCGGGGCCGGCAGCGCCGCTCCGCTGGTCAGAGCCTCGCGGAAGGCGTCGGCGCCGAGGGCGGAGCGGCACCGTCCGACCAGGGCCACCACGGCGGGGTCGGCGGAGTCGGCGACGCCGCGCAGCGCGCGGGCCGCGCCCAGCAGCTCGGCCGCCGGCCGGGGCGGCAGGTGCTCGGCGACGCCTTCCAGCACGGTCGCGCGGGCCGTCCGGTCGCCGCAGGTCTCCATCAGCTCCAGCGCCGTGCGCAGCGGCGGGCCGGGCTCCGTCACGCGAGCCAGCTCGACCTGCATGAACGCCCTGAACTGCGCGGGCCCGTCCCCGCTGCCGAGGGCCAGCGCGCGGTCGAGCAGCCGGGCCGCCGCCGACCGGTCGCCGGTGCGCCGGGCCAGCTCGGCGCGGGCGTGCAGGACCCTGGCCTGGGTCACCGCGTCCTCGGCCCGCAGCGCCGACCGCCATGCCTGCGCCAGCGTGGTCGCGGCCCCCTCGTGGTCGCCCGCCCGCGCCTTGAGCTGCCCGAGCCGGAGCAGGAACGTCATCGGGCCGAACGGCGCGTCCAGCCCCGACAGCTCCGCGGCCAGGCGTCCCGGCTCCTCGGCACGGGCGAGCGCGGCGGCGAAGTCGCCCCCGTTCTCGGCGACCAGCGACAACCAGTAGAGGCAGGCCCACTGGCCCCAGCGGTCGCCGGTGCGGCGGAAGCCGTCGAGCGCCGGGCCGAGCAGGTCCTGCGCGCCGGCGACCGGGCCGTACTCGAACCGGACGATGCCGCCGACCAGCAGCGCGGCCGAGCGCGTCCACAGGTCGGGGGAGTCGCGCAGGCGCTCGACGACGTCCTCGGTGAGCTCGACGACGTCGGCGGGCGGGCGTTGCGCGCCGCTCATGGCCCAGAAGTTCAGCGCGGCGGGATGGTCGGAGTCGAGCACCGCCGGGGTCGGCTCGCCGCCCGTGAGCACCCGGCACAGCCCGTGCGCCAGCTCGCGTCCCGGCGGCGGCACGTCACCGACCCGGCGCAGCACGGCCGCCGCCCGCTCGCTCATCTCGCGCCGCCGTCCGCGCATGATCCAGGGCCAGAACCGGGGCAGGATCAGCCTGAGCGGGTCGTCGGAGTGGCGCAGCGCGGCGTCGAGGTTGTCCTGCTCGGCGTCCAGCACCTCCAGCCAGACGAGCTGCTCGCCGGTACGCAGGAGCGGATCGGCGGTCTCGGCCAACCGGGTGTAGTAGCGGGCGTGGGCCTGCCGGAGGGCGGGCAGGTCGGCGGCGGCGTACTGCCTGATGGTGGCCAGCATCGAGTAGCGGTCGCCGGAGACCGAGACGAGCGACTTGTCCACGAGCGAGGCGAGATCGTCCGGGTCGCCGCCGCACACCTCCGCGACGGCCTCGTACGTCGCGCCGCCGGAGAAGACCGTCAGCCCGCGCAGCAGCTCGCGCTCGGGCGCCGACAGCAGGTTCCAGCTCCAGTCGATGACGTCGCGCAACGTGCGATGGCGCGGCTCGGACGTCCGCCCTCCGCGGAAGGCCAGCCGGTCGCCGAGCTGCCGGACCAGCACGGACACCGGCATCGTGCGCAGCCGCGCGGCGGCCAGCTCGATCGCCAGCGGGATGCCGTCGAGCTCCCGGCAGATGCGCCCGGCGTCGGCCGCGCTCACCTCCAGGCCGGGCCTGGCCGCCGCGGCCCGCGCCAGGAACAGCTCCGCGGCCTCGGGCAGCGGCAGGACGGGATGCAGCACCTCGCCGGGGATGTCGAGCGGCTCCCTGCTGGTGGCCAGGACGCGCAGCCCGGCGACCTCCGACAGCAGCCACCGCGCGACCGTGGCGGCCTCCTCCACGACGTGCTCGCAGTTGTCCAGCACGATGAGCGGCGACGTGCCGCGCAGCGCCCGGACCACGTCGGTCGTCCGCAGCACGCTCTCGACCGCGGCCCGCACCCCCGTGGCGGAGGCCAGCTCGACCAGCCACACGCCGTCGGGCACGTCGAGACCGCGGGCCGCCTCCAGCGCCAGGCGGGTCTTGCCCACGCCGCCGGGGCCGACCAGCGTGACCAGCCGCTCGTCCCGGCCGCCCAGCAGGGCGTGCAGCCGGGCGACGTCGCCGGTGCGGCCGACGAAACCGGTCAGCCGGGCGGGCAGGTTGCCCCTCGGCGCGGGAGCAGGGTCGCGCAACGCCGCCATGTGGGCCGCGCGCAGCTCGGGGCCGGGATCGACGCCCAGCTCGTCGGCCAGGTCGGCCCTGATCCGCTCGAAGACCTCCAGCGCCTCGCCGCGCCGCCCGCGCGCCACCAGCGCCCGCATGAGCAGGGCGTGGAACGGCTCGCGCAGCCGGTGCGCCGCGACCAGCTCCTCCAGCTCGGCCACGCCCCCCGGCCCGCCGTCCTGTCCGCCTCGCGCCTGCTCGGACGCGGGCTCGGACGCGGGCTCGGGACCGAGGGCGGAGGCGGCCTCGGCGGTCAGGTCGGCGGTGATCGCGGCGGCCAGGGCCGTGAGGCGCAGTTCCTCCAGCCGGGCCGCGGGCGCGGCGGCGAAGGCCAGCCCGGCCGCGTCCGCCAGCGCGGGCCCGCGCCACAACGCCAGCGCGCCGCGCGGGTCGCCGGCCCGCACCAGCCGCTCGAACGCCGAGGCGTCCACCTCGCCGGGCGGCACGTCCAGCAGGTAGCCGGCCGGGTGCGAGGAGATCAGCCCAGGCGCCTGCCTGCGGGCCCGCGACACCAGCGACTGGAGCGCCGCGGCCGGATGGGCGGGCGGCTCGCCGGGCCACAGGTCGTCGATCAGCCGGTCGGCGGTCACCACCCGGCCCGGGTCGAGCGCCAGACGGACGAGCAGGGCCCGCACCCGGGCGCCGCCGATCTCGGCCCCAGCCACCTGGAGCGGCCCCAGGACCCCGATCCGCATGCCTCCACCGTACGGGCATGCGGCCATGCCGGGTTCCCGGCGGGCCGCCCGCCTTCACCCGGTTCGAGCAGCCCGGCGCAGTGAGCTCAGCTCTCCGAGAGCCGGTCGAAGAGGGTGAGCGCCGCCTGGCGCACCTCCTCCGGGGTCAACCCGTCGAGGGCCTGCCGCGCGTCGGCGATGTCACGCGTCGTGGCCAAGGTGATGGCCACGGACGAGGCCGCGGCACGGTCGATCGATCCCGTCGGGGCGGCGTCGGCCAGCTGCTGGGCGCTCGCGGCGAGGTCGAGGTTGTCTCTCAACGGATCTCCTCGGACGAAGTCGGCTTCGCACATTTCATCACTTTGCGTCGCCCCACATCCACCATTTGTTGAATTCGAGGCGTTATGCCCTGAGCGGGTCGTGGCCGACGGACATCAGCTCGCGCCGCGAGTCGTCGTCCGTCCGGTCGCCCATGGTCTCGACCAGCTCGACGACCTGGCGCATCACGTCCAGGTCGGCCTTGGTCAGGTCGCCCTTCCGCTTGCTCAGGACGTGCAGCACGCCCCTGCCCAGCTCGTCGATGCCCATGTCGGGGTCGGGAGGGAAGCCCTCCTCGTCCGAGGCGTCGGCGAGCAGGTAGCCGCGCAGCTCCTCTGAGTTCATGTTGACCGCCCGGTGGAACTCGTTCCAGAGCGTGTCCGTGTCGAAACCCTCAGTCATATGGGCCGCCTACCCGCCCGACCCTCGCGTTACGCCCCGGGAACGGTCAGCCCCGACTCGTAGGCCGCGATCACCGCCTGCACCCGGTCGCGCAGCCCCAGTTTGCTCAGCACGTTGCTGACGTGCGTCTTCACGGTGTGCTCGCTGACCACCATGGCCTCGGCGATCTCCGCGTTGGACAGGCCGCGCGCGATCAGCTGCAACGTCTCGCGCTCCCTGGCGGTCAGCGACTCCAGCGTGTGCGCGGGGGCGGCGGTCGTCGCGGGGCGGGAGGTGAACTCGGCGATCAGCCGCCTGGTCACCGTGGGCGCGAGCAGCGACTCGCCCGCGGCCACGACGCGCACCGCGGTCACCAGGTCGTCCCGCCGCACGTCCTTCAGCAGGAACCCGCTCGCGCCCGCGCGCAGCGCGTCGAACACGTAGTCGTCCAGGTCGAACGTGGTCAGCATCAGCACCCGGCAGGCGGTCTCGGCGCACACGATCCTGGCCGCCTCGATGCCGTCCATCCTGGGCATGCGGATGTCGAGCAGCAGCACGTCCGGCTCGTGGGCCCGTACGGCGGCCACGGCCTCGACCCCGTCGCCCGCCTCGGCCACCACCGAGATGTCGGGCTGGGCGTCGAGGATCATCGCGAACCCGCCCCTGACCAGCTCCTGGTCGTCGGCCACCACGACGCGCACGCTCATCGGCCGGCCCCCAGCGGCAGTCGCGCCGACACCGCGAAGCCGGGCACGTCCGCGCGCGGGCCGGCGGTCGCGCTGCCGCCGCAGGCCGCGGCGCGTTCGCGCATGCCGATCAGGCCGTTGCCGCCCGAGGGCAGCGCGGGGCCGCCGCCGCGCCCGTTGTCCGTGACGTCGATCATCAGGTGGTCGTCCTCCCAGGTGAGCCGGATCTCGGCGCGGTCGGCGCCGGAGTGCTTGACGATGTTGGTGAGCGCTTCCTGCGTGATCCGGTAGGCGGCCAGCGCGCTGTCGGGGCCGATCGGGCGGGGCTCGCCGGACTCGGCGAAGCGCACGTCCAGGCCGGTGCCCGCCACCTGGCCGGCCAGCGCGGGCAGGTCCGCGAGGGTCGGCTGCGGCGTCCGCGGCGCCTGCGGCTCGTCCTCCTTCAGTACGCCGAGCATGCGGCGCAGCTGCACCATCGCGTCCCGGCCCGCGGCGGCGATGGCGTCGAAGGCGGCCTCGGCCCTGGCCGGGTTGCTGCGCACCACGACGGGCCCCGCCTCGGCCTGGACCACCATGAGGCTGACCGCGTGGGCCAGGATGTCGTGCATGTCGCGGGCGATCCTGGCCCGCTCGCGTTCGGCCGCGCGCTCGGCTTCCAACTGACGCTCCCTTTCGAGCCGGGCCGCGCGCTCGGCCAGCTCGGCGGCGTGGGCGCGGGAGGTGGCCGCCGCGCGGCCGATGGCGTAGGCGGCGGTGAACAGGGCGACCCCGCGCATCGCGGTCTCCCACGAGCCGACGGAGGACAGCCCGCCGACGAGGGTCACGACGAGCATGACGACCCTGGGCAGGCGGGGTGAGTACGCGGCGACCGTGTAGAAGGCGACCAGGGCGCCGTACCAGATGGGCTGGCGGGCGACGTTGTCGGCGAAGTCGTAGAGCGCGCCCACGACCAGGCTGGCGATCAGCATGGTCACCGGCCACCGGCGCCGCCAGACGACGGGGAGCGAGGCGCCGATCGCGATCACGTACCCCCACCAGTCCCATCTGCCGCCCTGCGGGTCATGGCTGGAGACCAGCGGCCAGACCTGGACGAGGGCGATCAACAGGGCGAGCGCCCCGTCCACCCAGAGGTGGGGGAGCGCTCGAAGCCGGCGACGGAAGACGTCGACAAGCGTCAGATCGGACACGGGGTCCCATTCTTCCTCACGCATGGACGAGCACGGGCCGGGCGCCGGCCGGGGCCTGGCGGCGGGCCAGCGGCCAGAACGACACCAGCATGCACACGGCGCCGAGCGGGATCAGGTCCTTCTCCAGGATCGGGATGGCGAAGTCGAGCATGACCAGGACGGGGGTCCAGAGCTTGACCTGCCGCCGCGCGGCGAGCTGGACGACCAGGGCCAGCTGGGCGACGTAGAACAGGAGCGGGCCGGCGGCGTAGACCGCGAGCGACACCCCCGGAACCGCCTGGACCTGGTCGAACAGCGGGGACATCGCGTCGTGGTCGGCGGCCATGAACCCGACGACGATGTCGATCACGAACTGCGCGGCCGCGCAGGCGATGCCCACCAGGCCGACCACGAGGCTGGTGGTGGCGATGCGGTTGCGGCCCAACATCCGCCACATTTCCCGAAATATCACGATGAACAGGGCAAGAGCGGCAAGGAAGGCGAGATGGCCGGCCGTCCAGGCCAACCCCGGCCCTCGGCTCCCGTCCAGGCCGTCGACGATCCGGATCACGCCGTACGACAGGACGAGCAGCGGGGCGGCCACGAAGGCGGCGCGGGTGTTCATCGGGGGTTCTCCTCAAGGGGCGGGGCGATGCACTTATCCTGCGGTTTTCCGCTCCGGATGTGATCGCCGGGACGGGCGATCCCGCGCCTCGCTCTCAAGAGGGATGCCCCTCGCTCCCACGCCCCACAAGCCTGCCGATCGCGCCCACATGCCTGCCGACCGTGCCCAGACGCCGGCCGACCGTGCCCCACATGACGGCCGACAACGGGAGTCGGCTTGACAACC
The DNA here is from genome assembly GCF_044465465.1 of Nonomuraea sp. NPDC049655. NCBI lineage: Bacteria > Bacillati > Actinomycetota > Actinomycetes > Streptosporangiales > Streptosporangiaceae > Nonomuraea > Nonomuraea sp. NPDC049655. Next base: position 275,748 of record NZ_JBITLS010000012.1, on the reverse strand, counting down.
GATATTGTCGGTGCGATCGTCGGCCGCACACCGCGCCGGGCCGTGACAGGGAGACCGCCATGCCGCACGAGTTCGAGATCCGCCACGAGATCCAGCTGGACGCCGCCCCCGACGTCGTCTGGCAGGCCATCGCGGAGGGCCCGGGCATCGACTCGTGGTTCATGGGCCGTACCGAACTGGAACCGCGCGAAGGCGGCCGGGGCGCGCAGACCTTCGGCGACGACGTCGCCACCGAGTCGGTGGTGACCGCCTGGGAGCCGGGCAGGCGCCTGGCCCACCGGGGCGTGGAGAACCCCGACGGCACGTTCATGGCCTTCGAGTACCTGCTGGAAGCCCGCGGCTCGGGCAGCACGGTGCTCCGCTTCGTCCACAGCGGCTTCCTCGGCGACGACTGGGAGTCGGAGTACGACGACCTGGAGCGCGGCGACCTCCAGTACCTGTACAAGCTGGCCGTCTACCTCAGGCACTTCCCCGGCAGGATCTCCACCCACAACCTGTTCCTGGCCGGCCCGTGCGCGTCGGAGGAGCGGTTCTGGGCCGCCCTCGCGGGCGCGCTCGGCGTCGCCGGCCGCCCGGTGGCGGGGGAGAAGGTGACGGTCGCGATCGAGGGGCGTTCGCCGGAGCGGGGCGTCGTGGAGTGGGTGACCGCTCCGGGCACGTTCGTGGCGGTCCGTACGGACGACGGCCTGTACATGTTCGTCCAGGGACGCGGCATGGCGGTGGTGGAGCACCACGCCTACGCCCCGGTGGACGGCGAGGCCCTGGAAGCCGCCTGGACCCACTGGCTCGCCACCGTCTCCGCCTGACCGCCCGCCCTCAGGCGAAGAACCCGCCTGAGCGGCGGCCCTCAGGCGAACCTCACCGTCTTCGCCTGACCGGCGGCCCTCAGGCGAAGAACTCCCGCAGCACCGGCGCCAGGGCCTCCGGCTTGACGATGTGGGTCTGCCCGTCGAGCGTGCGGTGGTCGGCCGCGGGCAGCGCCTTCGCCAGCGCGCCGACGGAGTTGCGCATCCACTGCGGGCTCTTCCCGCCGTCGGCGACGAGCGTCGGGACGGTCACCGACGCCCACGCGTCCTCCGGGTACGGCACGCCCCGCTGGTGCGGGAAGACGAGCGCGGTGTCGTACGGCAGGGTGTGCGCCACGGCCTTCAGCGTGGCCCACGCGGGCATGAACCGCATCATCGCCACCACGATCGCCGGCAGGCCGACCCCTTCGCGCATGAACATCCTGACCGCCTCGGCCCGGCGGCCGGCGGCCACCAGCGCCTCCAGCCGTCGCGGGTAGTCGTCCTTGATCGGGGGGCGGGTGCCGTCCACGACGAACGGGGGCTCGTACAGGGCCAGGCGCTCGACGGGCAGGCCGTGCTGGACCGCGGCCAGGGCGAGGGCGGCGCCGGAGGAGGTGCCGTACAGGCGGACCGGGCCGCCGGCCTCCTTGACGAGCGCGGCCAGGTCCTCGACCTCCCGTTCGACGGCGTACGGCTGGGTGTCGCCGCTCTCGCCCCGTCCGCGGCGGTCGTAGGTGTAGACCGTGAAGTCGGGGGCGAGCGCCTCGGCCAGGCCGCCGTTGATGCTGGAGCCGCGGAAGCTGAGTGCGCCGTCCACGAGGATGACCGCCGGGCCCTGGCCTGCGCGTTCGTACGCGATGGGGGTGCCGTCCGCGGAGTTGATCATGCTGCTCATGGTGTTCCTCCCGTTTCGTGGTGCCCACGCTAGCTACCGACAAATAAAATTGTCAAGAAATCTTTTGGGAGAAGACGTACTGATACGGGTACCTCTGCGCTCTTACCTGGTGGAGTCGTCCCGAGCGCGGGGGAACGCCGGGGCGGCTCCCACATCGCGTGCCGCGAAAAGGAGGGGACGGCACGTGCCGCAGACGGGGGCGGGCGGTCTGCCAGCCGCTCGCCCCGGCCGCGGCACGTGCCGTGGGCACCGTCCCCTCGGCGTCGGCTACGTCGCCGGGACCGTGACCGGCCCGCTCCCGGACGCCTGCGACCTGCGGCCGAGCCGCCGTACCGGCCCGATCACCAGCAGCGCCGTCACCACGCCGACCGTCACCAGGGCCGAGCCCAGCATGAAGACGCGCGGCTCGACCAGCGCGGTGACCGGGCCGGCCAGCGCCTGCCCGACCGCCATGCCCGCGACCGACCCGGCCACCTGGTAGGCGTTGACCCGGTTCAGCACGTCCGGCGCGACCTGGGTCTGCACGGTCGTCGACCACATCACCGACCAGAACGCCATCGCGCACCCCCCGAGCAGGTGCCCGGCCATCAGCAGCGGCAGCGGCAGTCCGAGCGCGACCGACAGCGGCACGGCGACGTACCCGATCAGCGCCACCGCCCCCGCCGCCAGCGGCCTGCGCGGCTTCAGCCGGATCGCCACCAGCCCGCCCAGCACGGTCCCGAGGCCGAGCGCCGCCATCACCCAGCCGTAGTCGGCCCCGATGACCTGGGACGACAGCGGCACGTACGGCCCCACCACCAGCACGCCCCAGAACACCCAGACCAGGATGACCGACCACATCCAGCTCCTGGCCTTGAACTCCTCCCAGCCCCTGCGCAGGTCGCTCAGCACGTCGGACGGCTCCGGCGTGGGCACGGCGACCCGCACCAGCAGCAGGCACACCGCGCTGACCAGGAACGTCGCGGCGTCCACGGTGTAGACGAAGACCGGCCCGGTGGCCACGACGAGGATCCCGGCCAGCGCGGGCCCGACGAGCTGGGTGACCGCCTCGGCGATCTTCAAGGTCGCGTTGGCCCGCTGCGCATCCTCGGCGACCAGCGGCACCATCCCGTTGACGCACGGTTCGAACACCCCGGCGGCCATGCCCGACAGGAAGGCCATCGCCAGCAGCAGGGCGAACGGCGGGGCGCCGTCGAGGAAGGCGACGGCCACGACCGCCTGGGTGACCACCCTGACCACGTCCGCGCCGATCATCAGGCGCCGGGGTCCGATCCGGTCGGCGACGACCCCGCCGAACAACATGACCAGCACGGCCGACGCGGTCCAGAGCGCGAGCACGAAGCCGACGCCGGCGATCCCGTAAACTTTGCCGATCGCCAGCGCCGAGGCGACGGGCATCATCGCGTCGCCGAGCAGCGAGATCGTGCGGGCCCCGAAGTAGAGGGCGAAACTCCTCGTCCACATGAGCCCTAATTCTGGATTTTTCCAGATCAGAGCGCTGGTGTCCCAAATGACATCATTGGGTACATTTGCGCCATGCCCCTGGACTGTCCCGAGACGCCTCCGGCCCCCGTGAGCCCGCACCGCGTGGTCGCCCTGGTCGCCCCCAACCAGGAGCTCTATCCCGTCACCTCGGCCTCGGCCGTCTTCGGCTACCAGGGCCCCGACATCCCCCAGCACTACAGCCTCACCCTGTGCGCCGAGCGGCCGGGCTCGCTGCCCACCACCCTCGGCGTCCCCATGCAGGTGGACAGCGGTCTCGAAGCCATCGACGAGGCCGGCACCGTGATCGTCGCGGGCTGGACCCTGGTCCCCTCGCCGGCCGTGCTCGACGCGGTGTCCCGGGCCCACTCCCGCGGGGCGCGGATCGTCGCCGTCTGCGCGGGCATCTTCATCCCCGCCGCGCTGGGCCTGCTGGACGGCCGCCGCGCGTCCGTCCACTGGGAGCTGTCCGGGGAGCTGGCCGCCCGCCACCCGCGCGTCATCCCCGACGACACCGTCATCTACGTGGACCACGGCGACGTCGCCACCGCCGGAGCCTCGGCCGCCACCCTCGACCTGTGCCTGCACCAGGTGCTCCAGGACCACGGCGCGGCCCACGCCATGCGCATCGGCCGCCAGCTCGCCGCCGGGCCGCACCGCGAGGGCTGCCAGCGCCAGTACCCGCCGCTGCCCACCGCGGGACCCATGCCGGACTCCCTGGCCCCGCTGCTCGAATGGCTGCTCGGCCGCCTGCCCGACCACGTCACCGTCGAGGACATGGCCGCCTACTCAGGCGTCTCCGCGCGGACCCTGACCCGGCAGTTCGCCGACCAGCTCGGCGTGCCGCCCGCCCGCTGGCTGCTGGAACGCCGGCTGGCCGCCACCCGGGCGCTGCTGGAGGAGACGGACCTGCCGGTCGAGACGATCGCCACCCGCGTCGGCCTCTCCTCGGCCGTCAACCTCCGCCGCCGTTTCCACACCGCGCTGCGCACCACCCCGGCCGCCTACCGGCGCTCCTTCCGCTGACGGGCGGCGGCCGCCGTCAGGCCGCGTGCCAGGGACGGGCGGGCTCGGTCTCCTTGGCGGCGTCCGCGACGCGCACCGCGTACGTCGGGCGCTCGGCGCCGGGCACCGGCCCGAGGTAGGAGTGGCCGGTCAGGTGGCACCACGCGGGCAGGTCGACGGGCGCGGCGGGGTCGCTGGCGATCAGGTGGATCACGGCGCCCGGACCGGCGCGCAGCACGTGCCCGCGCAGCTCGATGAGCAGTTGGACGCACATCTTGTCGCCGCCGTCGATCACCAGATCAGGTTCGGGCATGCGTATAGGAAACCACGCGTCGCCGTCGAGTAGGTTGAGGCCTGTCCTGGCCCCGTGAGGGGCCGGAGCAGGCGTCGGACGGTAACGGCCCGGACACAACGGGCGGATTATCCCAGTAAAAGGGTCATAATCCTGTTCAAGTGTTGGGGAAGGCGGTGATGAGATGACCGGGTTCACCGAGATCGCCGAAGAGGCCGGGCCGGCGGAGAGCCACGGGACCGGGCGCGGCTCCGCGGGCCGGGGCGTGCGGCTCGCGCGCGTCACGGCCGTCGTCCTGGCGGTGGCCTCGCCGGTCCTCACGGTCGCCGCGCTGCTCGTCTACGCCCGTCTGCCGGAGGCGTGGACGCCGCTGAGGACCGCCTCGCCCCAGACGGCCGCCGCCCTGACCTTCCCGGCGGTCGGCGCGTTCCTGATCTTCCACCGGCCGCGGCTGAACATGGCGTGGCTGATGGTCGCGGGCGGCATCGCCGCCGCCGTCAGCGACCTGTCCAGCGCGATGATGTTCCGGCTGGCCGCCGACGGCGACCTGGTCGCGGCCGGGCTCGTACGCTTCCCCGCGCAGGTCGGGTGGGCGGTGTGCGGCCTGGCGCTCACCATGCTGCTGCCGCTCTACTCGCCCGACGGGCGGCTGCCCTCGCCGCGCTGGCGGTGGGTGCTGCTGCTGGGCGCGTTCTCACTCGGGCTCGACCTGGCCCGCTCGGTGTTCCGGCCCGACCCGCCCCCCGGCAGCTACCCCTACCCGGCCGTCATCCCCAACCCGCTGCAGATCCGCGCGCTCGGGCCGTACGTGGAGGCCGTCTCCATGGTGGCCTGGACCGGCATCTACGTCGCCATGGCGCTGACGGCGCTCTCCCTGGCGCTGCGGCTGCGCCGGGCCGATCCGGTGGGCAGGCGGCAGATCGGCTGGCCGCTGTTCGCGTTCGCGGGCTACGTCGTGTTCCTGATCACGGCCGCGTTCGTGCCGGCGCTCCTGTGGCCGAGCGTCGTGTGGGCGGCGCTCATCCCGGTCGCCGTCGCGTTCTCGGTGACCCGCTACCGGCTCTACGGCATCGACACGGTGATCAGCCGGGCCTTCGTCGCGGCCGGGCTGGTGGCCGTGGTGAGCGCGGTCTACTTCGGCGCGGGCGCGCTGTCCAGCCTCGTGGTCTCCGGCTACGACGAGATCGCGGGCATCGCCGCCGCGCTGTTCGCCGGCGCGTTCTTCCAGCCGCTGCGGCACGTGCTGCAACGCGCCGTCGACCGCCTCCTGTACGGCAGCGTCGGCGACCCCGCCGTGCTGGCCGAACGCCTGACCCAGGCCGTCCGGCGCGGCGACCCGGCCAAGGCGCTGACCTCCGTGGTCAGCGTGCTGCGCGACGGGCTCGCGGTCGAGGGCGTGGCCGTGGAGGTCGCCGACGGCGAGCCGCGTTACGTCGAGAGCGGCCGGGTGGGCGCGGAGCCCCGCCAGGTGCCGCTGGTGTGGCACGGCGAGCGCGTCGGCCGCCTGTTCGTCGGGCCGCCCGGCCCGCGCCGCTTCCCCGCCGCCCACAACGAACGCGTGCTCACCACGCTCACGCCGTACGCCGCCGACGTGGCGCACGCCGTGCGCATGGCCGCCGACCTGCAGCGTTCCAGGGAGCGCATCCTGACGGCCAGGGAGGAGGAGCGCCGCCGCCTGCGCCGTGACCTGCACGACGGGCTCGGCCAGACCCTCTCGGCCATGGCCATGACCATCAACATGGCCAGGATGAGCCTGAAGAAGTCCCCCGACGCCGCCGACGAGCTGCTGCGCGAGCTGCACACCGGCATGGGCGCGGTCACCGACGACATCCGCGAGCTGGTGTACGGCCTGCGTCCGCCCGCGCTCGACGACCTCGGCCTGGCCAGAGCCGTCCGCGAGCTGGCCGGCCAGTCCTCCCCGGACACCGAGATCGAGGTGGAGGTCGAGGGCAGCATGACCGACCTGCCCGCCGCCGTCGAGGTGGCCGTCTACCGGATCGTCCAGGAGGCGCTGACCAACATCCGGCGGCACGCCAGGGCCTCCCGCGCCCGCGTCGTGCTCCAGCGGGACTCCGTGCTGCGCGTGCTGGTCGCCGACGACGGCCGCGGGTTGCCCGCCGCGTACAGCGCGGGGGTGGGCCTCGGCTCGATGCGGGAACGGGCGGCCGAACTCGGCGGCATCTGCGTCGTCAACAGCGGGCCGGGGGCCGGGACACGGGTCGAGGTCATGCTGCCCCTCGGCTCGGCCGCGAAGGAGCCGGTCAGGCCGCCGCGCGCGGGCCGCTGAGCGCCGCGGACCGCCCTGGGCAAAATTAACCAAGAGTAGTTTTGATCTCACTCTTGGTGTGGAACATGGTGAAGTATCACCTCATTCCTCACGGAGGACGTGCCTTGCCCCAGCACACACCCCGCCTGGTGATGTACTACCGGACCCACTGCGACGGCGGCCTCTACGTCTCCCCGCTGCCCCTGATCGAACGGCGTACCGGCCTCACCCACCTGGTCGTCGCCACCGTGGAGGTCGGCGCGGACGGCGACGTCCGCCTCAACGGCGCCCCGCCCGACTGCCCCGACCTCGCCCAGATGTGGGACGACGTGCAGGTCACCCAGGTGTACGGCGCCCGCGCCCTGGCCATGATCGACGGCCTCGACCGCCTCGACCACGACTTCGGCGCCTGTTACCCGCCGCTGCGCCGCCTGCTCGCCCGCCGCCGCCTCGACGGCGTGGACCTGCGCCTGACCGCGCCCATGTCGCCGCCCGGCCTCGCACGCCTGATCGACCGGCTGCGCGCCGACTTCGGCCCGGCCTTCCTGATCGCGCTCACCCCGTCCGCCGCAGTGGACCACGACCAGGTCTTCCGCGACCGGGGCGCCGACCTCGCCTGGCTCAACCTGCCGATGTACGGCGGCTCGCGCAGCCTGGCCGACCCGTGCGACTACGACGCCGTGCTCGCCGGGGGAGTGGTGCCGGCGGGCCGGCTGGTGGCCGGGGCGGTCACCACCCCCGACAACGGGGGCGGCGGCTACGTCGAGATCGACCGCCTGGCCGCCACCGTCGCCGAGCTGCTGCACCGGCATCCCGGGATGGGCGGGGTGAGCGGCTGGGAGTACTACAACGCCCTGCCCGGCGGCACGGACGCCCCCTGGCAGTGGGCCGAACGCGTCGGCGCCGCACTCAAACTGACCCGCAAGCCCTGACCTTCAGAGCCCCTTGGAGGGCCCGGTCAGCGTCGCCGGCGCTTCTGGGCGCCCGCCGTCTTGCCCGGCTTGCGGGGCTTCCTGGGCAGGCGCCCGCGCTCGCCCGGCGGCCGTACGTGCACCCCGCGCCACCGCTGCAACGCCACGCGCGCGGCCGAGGCCACCCGGGGCGCCGGATGGTGCTCGATGAGGAAGCGCAGCATCGGCGTCGTGTAGGGATGGTCGCTGCAGGTCATCATGCCGAGCATGTTGAGCACGTCGTCGACGTCGAGGTTGCCGGAGAGCTGGAGTATCGACTCGGCCGGGCCGCCGATCTCCATCGCGGCCACGGTCATGTCGGCGTACACCCAGGCCACGTCGACGGGCGCGGGCGGGACGTCGTGGTCCTCCTTCTCCCGTGCCCGGATGAGCGCCCCCAGCCGGGGCACCTCGCGCAACGCGGCGGCGATCTCCTGACCGGGCCGGCCGAGGTCCTCCAGCAACACGGTCAGGCCGACGGCCCGGCTCAGCGGGCTGACGTCGAGCAGGACGTCGGCGATCTCCTCGGCGGCCCGCGCCGGATCCCGCCCGCCCAGCCAGACGCGCACCTCCTCGGCGCGTTCGTCGTCGTCGTAGGTGCGCAGGGCCCGCAGCAGCGTGGGGGCGTCGGCGCCGGCCGTGCCGCCGTGGACCGGGATGTCCTGGCCGATGAGGGTCTTGAAGAGGTCGAGCGCGCTCCAGGTGCCGAGCGGGGTCAGCGACACCGACGAGCCCTCGCGCCGGATCAGCCGCAACCAGGCCAGTTCGTCGGCCGCCTCGTCGGTCAGCTCGGGGATCTCCGCCACCGGCAGGGCGTCGCGGTGGCTGAGCAGCATGAGCAGGGTGCTCGTGCCCGCGTCGAGCGCCGCGGCGTCGGCCTCGGGGGAGAACAGCGAGTAGAGGATGTCGCCCCACGTGTCCAGCACGTCGTCGGCCGGCCCGGACGTCAGGGTCTCGACCGCCGGGCCGGTCGTGGCGGTCCCGTCGCGCACGTCGATGAGCCGGCTGTCCTCGGCCACGCCCCAGAGCCGCCCCTGCTCGGGCCGCGCCGCCCCCTGCTCGGGCCACGCCGCCCCCTGCTCACCGGCGGCGGAGGCGAGGCGGAGCAGGTCGTGGACGACCGGCGTCGCCCGGACCACGGCCGCGAGGTCGTCGGCCGGGAGGAGGCGCACCGGCGGCTGGAGGGTCACGAGCGGCAGCAGGTCCGCCTGATGGAGGAAAGGGTCCACGGTGGGTAAGGTTACTGTCTCATTGCGTGACGATGCCCGCTCTTTGCCTTCACGGGCGGCCGGAAAACCCCTCGGATTCTGTCGGTGGCCGGTGATACAAACGGGTCCGATGTTCGCCCGCCCTCGGCCAAGGGGTTTCACCGTGACCAGCGGCAGTTCGGAGTTCTCCGTCGAAGGCCCGCGCTACGACCGGCGTGGGCCGGTCCGCTGGCTCTGGTCCCACCTGCGCCGCCATCCGCTCCCCCTGACGGGCTTCCTCGGCGGCTCGCTGGTGATGGTGGTGCTCAACGCGCTGGTCCCCCAGCTCACCGGCTCGGCCTTCGACGCGGTGCTGAGCGGGAGGGGCACGTCCGCCGCCGCGCTCGGCCTGGTCGCCCTGGCGCTGCTGGCGGTGGTGTCGGCCCGCGGCCTGTTCGACCTCGTCGCCCGGCTGAGCAGCGAGATGCTGGCCAAGCGGCTCGAACGCGACGCCCGCGACGAGCTCTACGCCGGCCTGCTCGGCAAGAGCCAGACCTTCCACAACCGGCAGCGGGTGGGCGACCTGATGGCGCGGGCGGCCAACGACATCCGCCAGCTGTCCATCATGATCAGTCCGGGCGTCGACCTGATCGTCGACTCCGGGCTCACCGGCCTGGTGCCCCTGGTGTTCATCGCCGCGATCGACCCGCGGCTGCTGCTGGTGCCCGTGGCGTTCGGGGTGCTGTTCGGGGTCGCGCTGCGCCACTACATGGGGCAGCTCAACCCGGTGGCCACCCGCATGCGCGACGAGTTCGGCGACCTCAACGCCGGGCTGAGCCAGGCGGTGCGCGGCATCGAGGTCATCAAGGTGACCGCGCAGGAGGAGCAGGAGCGGCTGCGCTTCCGCGCCAACGCCCGGCGCTACCGCGACTCGTTCGTGCGCAACGGCCTCGTCCAGGCCCGCTACCTGCCCACGTTGCTGTTCGCGTGCGCCATGGCGGGGGCGTTGTGGCACGCGCTCCACCTCCACGCCGCCGGCGCGATCACGATCGGCGACCTGGTGGCCTTCATGGGGCTGATGGGCATGCTGGGCTTCCCGACCCAGATCTCGATCTTCACGTTCTCGCTCGTGCAGATCGGCATCGTGTCCTCCCGCCGGATCCTCGACATCGTGGGCGCCGAGACCGAGCTGGAGCAGCCGGTCGCCGGCCACGTCGCGCCCATCGGGGGCGAGATCGTCTTCGACGACGTCACGTTCGGCTACGGCGAGGGCGAGCCCGTCCTGCGGGGGGTGACGTTCACCGTGCGGCCGGGGGAGACGGTGGCGATCGTCGGCGAGACCGGGGCGGGCAAGAGCTCGCTGACGAAGCTGGTGCCCCGCATCTACGACGTCACCTCGGGCCGGATCCTGGTCGACGGCGTCGACGTCCGCGAGTGGGACCTCGACTCGCTGCGCTCCCAGATCTCCACCATCGAGCAGGACGTCGTGCTGTTCTCGCGGTCCGTGGCCGAGAACATCGCCTTCGGCCTCGGCCAGCGGGCCGACCGCGCCGCCGTGGTCAAAGCGGCGGAAGACGCGCAGGCGGCCGAGTTCGTGGCCGAGCTCGACGACGGCTACGACACCGTCATCGGCGAGCGCGGCCTCACGCTGTCCGGCGGCCAGCGCCAGCGGCTGGCCATCGCGCGGGCGCTGCTGACCGACCCGGCCATCCTGATCCTCGACGACTCCACCAGCGCCATCGACTCCGCCACCGAAGACCGCATCCAGCAGGCCATCGAGCGCATCCAGGAAGGGCGCACGACCCTGCTGATCACCCACCGGCTCTCCCAGATCCGCTGGGCCGACAAGGTCCTGCTGCTGCGGCGCGGCGAGGTGGCCGCCTTCGGCACCCACGACGAGCTGATCGCCGGCAGCCCCCTCTACCGCCGCATCTTCTCCCACTACGACGAGGTCACGGCCGATCAGGGCGCGCTCGACGAGCAGGAAAGGGTCCACTGATGGGCTTCATCATGGACGGCCTCGACGCCGAGGACTACGACCGCACCTACTCCGACCGTGACCTGACGCGCCGGATCCTCGCCTACTTCCGCCCCAAGCTGGGCGCGATGTTCCTGGTGGCGGCCATGATCGTGCTGGTGTCGGCGGCGCAGGCGGCCCTGCCGCTGCTGGCCAGCCAGGGCGTCGACGCCATCCAGGACGGCACGATCGCCGATGTGGGCCCGCTGCTGGCCGCCGGCATCCTGCTCGCCGGCGCGCTGAGCTGGGCCTTCAACTTCGTCCGCCAGTGGTACAGCGCGCGGGTGACCGGCGACGTCGTGCTGCGCCTGCGCGAAGACGCCTTCGACGCCGTGCTCGAACGCGACCTGTCGTTCTACGACGAGACCCCGTCGGGCCGCATCGTCAGCCGCGTCACCTCCGACACCGACGACTTCGCCACGGTCTCCACCCTGACGATGGACCTGATCAGCCAGGTGCTGATGGTGGGGTTCGTCACCGTCCTGCTGTTCCTGCGCAGCGTCGAGCTGGCGCTGCTGACCCTGCTGGTGGCGCCGGTCGTGATGGGCATGGCGCTGCTGTTCCGGCGGCTGGCCCGATCCAGCACGCGGCGGGCCCAGCGGTCGCTGAGCCGGGTCAACGCCAACCTCCAGGAGACCATGGGCGGCATCGCCGTGGCCAAGAACTTCCGCCAGGAGCGGCAGGTCTACGACGAGTTCCGGCCGGTCAACGAGCAGAGCTACCGGGTGACGCTGCGCCAGGGCTTCGTCTTCTCGGCCATCTTCCCCCTGCTGTTCCTCGTGGCGGGGCTCGCGACGGTCGCGCTGGTCCAGCTCGGCGGCACCGCGGTGCTGGGCGGCGGCCTGTCGGCGGGCGACTGGTACCTGTTCCTGCAGGGCGTGTCGCTGTTCTGGATGCCGCTGACCTCCATCGCCGCCTTCTGGTCGCAGTTCCAACAGGGCCTGTCGGCCTCCGAGCGGGTCTTCGCCCTGATCGACGCCCCGCCCCGGGTGGTGCAGACCGGCTCGGCCGACCCGGGCAGGCTGGCCGGGCGCATCGAGTTCGACGACGTCACCTTCGGCTACGACGCGGCCCACCCCGTGCTCCGCCGCTTCGACCTGGTCGTCGAGGCGGGCGAGACGGTCGCGCTGGTCGGCCACACCGGCGCCGGCAAGTCCACGCTGGGCAAGCTGATCACCCGTTTCTACGAGTTCCAGGAAGGCCGCCTGCTGATCGACGGCCACGACATCCGCTCGCTCGACCTCGGCGCGTACCGGCGGCAGATCGGCGCGGTGCCGCAGGCGCCGTTCCTGTTCAGCGGCACGGTCGCCGACAACATCCGCTATCCGCGTCCCGACGCGGGCGACGACGAGGTGCTGGCCGCGGCGGCCGCGGTCGGCGGCGGCGACTGGATCGAGGCCCTGCCCCACGGCCTGGCCACCGATGTGGGCGAGCACGGGCGGGCCCTGTCGATGGGCCAGCGGCAGCTCGTCGCGCTGGCCCGCCTGCTCATCCAGGACCCGGCGATCGTCGTCCTCGACGAGGCCACCGCGAGCGTCGACCCGCTGACCGAGGCCCAGATCCAGGAGGGGCTCGACGTGGTGCTGGCCGGCCGCACCTCGATCGTCATCGCCCACCGGCTGTCCACGATCGAGCACGTCGACCGCATCATCGTGCTCGACCACGGCCGGATCGTGGAGGAGGGCGACCACGCCTCGCTGCTGGCCCGCGGCGGCCGCTACTGCCAGGTCTACAACACCTACTTCCGCCACCAGTCGCCCGACTACCGGCCCGACAGCGGGTTCGTCGCCGTCGGCGAGACCTGACGGGCTCACATGACGAGCCGCTGCTGCCTGCTGCTGCCCCACTCCACCATCAGCACGGTCGCGTCGTCCTGGAGCCGTCCGTGCTGGTGCTCCAGGATGGCCTGCACCAGCCGGCGCAGCGTCTCGGGCGCCGACAGGCCGTCGGCCTCCTGCCGCAGGATGAAGTCGATGAAGCGCTCCAGGCCGAACAGCTCGCCGTCCGGGCTCTGCGCCTCGATGATCCCGTCGGTGTAGAACAGCAGCCGGTCGCCGGGCTGGAGCTGGTAGCGCAGTTCCCCGGTGTACGGCCGCAGCAGGAAGCCCATCGGCGGGTCGGGCTCGCCGGACAGCGTGGCCACCTGCTGGCCCTCGCGGATCACCAGCGGCGGATGGTGCCCCCGGTTCACCCAGGTCAGCCAGCCGGTGCGCAGGTCGAGGCAGGCCAGGATGCCGGTGGCGAAGCGGCCGGTGAACTGCTCGGCGATGGCTGCGTCGATCGCCTGGCCCGTGTTGACGAGATCGGCGCCCTGCCGCCGGTTGTTCCGGCTGGCTCCGACGGCGATGGTCGCGGTCAGCCCGGCCGAGGTGTCGTGGCCCATCGAGTCGAAGATCGACACGTGCAGCGCCTCGCCGTCGACGGCGTAGTCGAAGGCGTCCCCGCCCACCTCGTACGCCGGTTCGAGCACGGCGCTGACCACCACTTCGTCGTTGGCGAACGTCCCCGGGGGCAGCAGGGGCACCAGCACCTCGGCCGACAGCGTCATCGGCCGGGCGCGGATCAACCGCGAGTAGGAGTCGCTGTGCGGCCGCTTGCTGATCACCAGCAGCGCGACCAGCGACGCGAGCTGCTGGGCCCGCCACTCGGCGACCTCGTCGTCCAGCGGCACCGTCACCCCGAGCACGCCGACCCGCTCGGTGCCGTCGAGGAGCGGCAGCCACAACCGCCTGGCCGTGTCGCCGGGCCTGCCCGGCACGTGCGCGACCTCGACGTTGCGGAAGGCGATCCCGGCGAGCGTGCCGTCGATCCGCAGGGCCGTCAACGGCTCGCCGGACGCGTCCCGCTGCTCCGAGAGCGGGATGAGCTCCTGCTGCTGCAGGTCGGTGACGTAGATCGCGGTCTCGGAGAAGCCGACCAGCGCGGCGTGCCCGGCGACCACGTGCGGCAGGTCCTCCATCGCGGTCAGATGGTTGGCGGACAGCATGCCGCCCAGCATCAGCTCGCCGCCACTCCGCCGCATCGGCACCCCCTTCCTGAGGTCTGGCCGGAAACCTACCCATTCGAGGGGCGGTTCCTGCTCCGTCGACCGCCGCCGACACCTCCGTACGGACCGGGCCGGCCTCACTCGGCGGCAGGCGGTCCTTCCGCGCGCTCCGCCGCCGGCGCCCGCCATCGCGCCGCGTCCTGGTACGCCTTCGTCACCGCGAGGATCATGGCCGCCTGCGCGCCGGCCAGCGACAACCAGAGCATGGCCCCGCCTATGAAGAGGGCGAACGCCAGCAGGGCGGCGACCGTGAAGACCCATCCGCCGACCGATCCAGGAATCTTCAAAACCGGCTCTCCCATAGGTACCAGGGGCCTTCGAGGTGGGTGTAACCCGTGTGGGACTCCTCCGGCGGCGCGCCTCCCGGGCTCCAGGCGAAGCCGTACCGGTCGAACAGGCCGGTGTCGCTCACCAGGAACCGCGCGCCGCCCGGCACCCGTTCGATCGACGTCAGCGGAAAGAGGCCCACCCATTGGTCTTCGCGCCTGACGGTCTTGGTGTCCGCGGCGACCGTCCGGGCGAACTGCTCCAGCCCCGACTCCGACAGCGCGAACCGGGCGCTGAACGGCGCCCCGGTGAGCACCAGCGCGGTCACGATCACGCCCATCACCGGCGCGGCCGTCCAGCGGGCCCAGTGGCGGCGCAGCCCGGGACGTCCGTCGGAGCGCAGCAGGCCCACCGCGAACCGGGCGACCCAGACGACCACGGTGACGACGGCGAGCGCGAGCCCCGCCAGCAGCAGTGTGAACGAACCTCCGCCCGGCACGCTCGTGTGGTTGAGCACGATCAGCCCTGCCACGGCGACCAGCGGAAGCAGCACCTTGCCTGGCGGGCCGACCAGGGCCCGGGTGAGCGCCGGTAAGGGAGGTCGCTCGGCGACGTTTTCCGACATGCCAGAGAGTACCGCGATCATGTGACGCCGGCCCAGCGGGCAGGGAGGGACCGGTTACAGCAGCCGGGAACGGTCCAGCGCCGCCCTCTTCCGCACCTCGGCCAGGAAGACCTCCGTGTGACGGTGGTGGCGGCGCGGACGGCCGGGCTCCCGGCCGGGCGGGGTGTCGGCGTGCTGGGAGAAGGTCAGCCAGCAGCTGCGGATGCCGTAGAGGAGGTTCTCCAGCAGGTCGAGGGCCGGGCGGGCGGGGTTGAGCGGGGTGATGGGCAGGTAGACCGTGCTGGGGCCGAGGCCGAGCTCGGGATGGTCGGTGCGGGCCTGGGCGATCAGCTCCTCGGCCACACCGATGCGGTGTTTGGCCTCGGTGACGCCGTAGAGATGGCCCTCGGCGACGTGCAGCGCGTTGCGGATCATCGGCATGACCGCGGCCCTGGGCGAGCCGCCGCCGCTCATCGCGGAGATCACCTCGGTGAGGCTCTCCTGGGCGGGGGCCTTGATGTTGTCGACCTCGGAGATGGTCTGCATCGGATGCAGGCCGGTGTGCCGGGCGCTGATGGTGGCGGCGGCGTAGAGCCAGTGGGCCGCCGCGATCGCGGCCGCGGTGGGGTCGATCTTGGTGAACAGCGCCTCCGTGCCGAACGGATGCTGGTGCAGCAGGCTGTCGGCCTGGGCGACCTGGAGGGGCGAGGCGTCCTCGCGGCTGAGCATGACGGCCTGCTGGGCGCGCGCGGTCAGGTCGCCGAGCTCGGCGTTCTCGATGGCGGCCAGCTCGGCGGTGACGTCGGTGGCCACGCTGCCGGCCAGCGGCGCGTGGTTGATCGTGTGCAGCGTACGGCCGACGCGGTGGGCGACCTCCTCCACCCGCGTGGAGTAGAGGGTCAGCGCGCCGTTGGCCGGCCGGACGGGCGCCAGCAGGGCCGGGATGACCGAGGCGAACGCGTCGCGCTCGGCCTGCCGCTGCCAGCCGACGCTGTTGGGGCCGTGCTGGTCGGCGGCGCTGGACGGGTGGGTGTAGCAGCGCCAGCAGGCGTAGGACAGCTCCGTGAGGCTGGTGGCCAGGCGGAGCACGTCGGGGCTCGAAGGCACCTGTTCCGCCACGGTGGTGGCGATGTCGCCGATCCCCGTACCCCAGGTGGCGATGAGCGCGTGGCGTGAGTGGTCGACGGCGAACCGGGTCACGGAGGCTCCTTACAACGGGGGGTGGGGGAGCGTGATGACATGCTCAGGATGCTTGATCCGGCGTGGTCGCGGAGGGGAATTCGCATGGTTGCCGGTCCCTGATCTGCGGATTTGCCGTGATATGCGCCAGAAGATTTTTCCAGCGGACGGGCCGGTTCCCACACCCCTGACGGGCCGG
Organism: Nonomuraea sp. NPDC049655; assembly: GCF_044465465.1. Taxonomy (NCBI): domain Bacteria; kingdom Bacillati; phylum Actinomycetota; class Actinomycetes; order Streptosporangiales; family Streptosporangiaceae; genus Nonomuraea; species Nonomuraea sp. NPDC049655. Next base: position 259,571 of record NZ_JBITLS010000012.1, on the reverse strand, counting down.
TTCGGGCCCGTGGCCGGGGCAGGCGCGCCGGTGCCGCGGGCCGGTGCCGTGGGCCGGTACGCGCCCGTCGCGGCGGGCCGCCGTCTCCGCCCTCGTTCCTCCGGCCTGGCCCTGTTTCGGTCCGTCACTTTCGGCGGCCAATATCCGCTGGCAGAAAAGAAACTTGGGCGCCGGTGTAATGGAACCTCACCCGGCGAAATCAAGATCATCCCCACGCGGGCGGCCGATGTGCCACCGTTTTCGTCATCCCCGGGGCGCCCGCCCGCTCGTCCGGCGCGGGCCCCTGTCCAGCTGCGCGAAGGCAGGAATGTGTGGACCTAGAGACACGGATACTCAAGTTGCTGTTGCGCCTGCGGAAGCTCAAGGCAGGCAGGCCCGCCGGCGACCTCACGGCGACCACGACCGGCATCACCCGGATGCAGGCCGACATCGCCGACATCCGGACGGAGATGCGACAGGACTTCGCCGCGCTCGGCGACGAGCTGGCGGCCCTGCGCCGCCACATGAACGACCACTTCACGTCGAGCAGGCCGCGCTGCTGCAAGGACCCGGAGCCCAGCTGCCCGCAGGGGACGCAGGCGTACGGCCCGGACCCGATCAACAACTGACCTGTCAGGCCAGGCTCGGCCTGAGGCCGCCACCCGGCGCCGGGCCGAGCCCTTCGCGGACCCGCACCCGTTGCTTGCCGGCGGTCGTGTCGGGTATACACGGGTTGCCACCATGTGCTTACAGCAAGTGGGACCCGGCCGCCCTCCACCACTGGGCCGGCTCCCTACCGACTACCGGCAAAGGTAGGAGTAAGTGGATGTAGAGGCGGAGATCCTGGACATCAGGCTTCGGGTCCAGGCGCTGGAGGCGACACTGTGCGCCGAGGCCGACTGCTCCGAGGCGGTGCTCGGCATCGCCGAGATGCGGGCCGACCTCGCCGAGACCCGGAGTCAGTCGGGCCAGGACGTCACGGCCCTGACCGACGAGCTGCTCGGGCTGCGAGGGCAGACCGACGAGCACTTCCAGGCGATCCGGTCGAAGATCCGCCGACGGCTCGACCTGCTGCGCTGTGAGACCCTCGATCTGGCCATCAGGCTCGACCACCTGCTGGAGAAGGACGACTCCTAGAGGGCGCGCCCCGCCGCGGGTCAGGTGGCGGCGTGGGCCTGACGGGTCCAGGCGGACAGCAGGCGGAGAGCGGTCTGGGAGGGGGAGCCCTCCTCGGTGGTGTGGGCGATCAACGCCTGGTCGGGGTCGTCGGGCAGGCGGAGGGTCTCGAAGCCGAGGTCGAGCCTGCCGACCACCGGGTGCAGGTAGACGTAGCGTCCGTGGGTCTTGTCCTTGAGCCGGTGTTCGGCCCAGAGCTCGCGGAACTCCGGGCTGGCCGCCGACAGCTCCTCGACCAGCTCCGACGTCCGGGTGTCCGCAGGATGGCGGCCGGCGTCGAGGCGCAGGTAGGCGGCCACGTCGGCGGCCTTGGCGGGCCAGTCGGCGTACAGGTCGCGCATGCCCTCGTCGAGGAACACCAGGCGGGCCAGGTTGCGCTGCCGGGGCGGCAGCGCGCCGAAGTCGGTGATCAGCGCCGCCGCGAGGTGGTTCCAGGCCAGTACGTCGGTGTTGCGCCCGACGACGTAGGCCGGCACGTCGGCCGACGCGTCCAGCAGGCGCTGGAGGCCGGGCCGGACGCGTTGCAGCGGCGGCGCGGCTGGCGCGCGGTCGCCGTCGTTCCAGGGGCGGGCCAGGCGATGGAGGTGCGCGCGCTCGACGGCGTCCAGGCGCAGGGCGCGGGCGACGGCGTCCAGGACCGCTTCGGAGAAGTGCAGGGTACGGCCCTGCTCCAGCCGGACGTAGTGGTCCACGCTCACCCCGGCGAGCTGGGCCAGCTCCTCCCTGCGCAGGCCGGGCACGCGTCTGCGGCTGCCGTACTCGGGCAGGCCGAGCTCCTCGGGACGCAGCCGGGCGCGGCGGGATCGGAGGAATTCGCCCAGTTCTGCGCGTCTGTCCAGTGCCATGGGACCAGTATCGCCGTCCGGCGTCGTCGCGAGCCTGGTCATGCCGTGCCTAGGCAGCGGCGGGCACTGGGTGGGCCGCGGGCGGCGCGCCAGAGTGAGCTGCACCGGACGTCCACGAGGGATGCCCGGTCACCCACAGGGAGCAACGCGACATGAGCACCACCCACCTGCCCACCCGGCCTCTGGGCGCCACCGGCATGGACGTCACCCGCCTCGGCTTCGGCTCCTGGGCGGTGTCGGGGGCCGGCTGGAAGTTCGGCTGGGGCACGACCGACGACGCGGAGTCGATCGCCGCGATCCGGCACGCCGTCGCCGGCGGCGTCAACTGGATCGACACCGCGGCCGTGTACGGGCTCGGCCACTCCGAGGAACTGGTCGGCAAGGCCATCGCCGACCTGCCCGAGGCCGACCGCCCGTACGTCTTCACCAAGGTGGGCCTGGTCTGGGACCCCGACGACCCGCAGGCCGCCCCGCGCCGGATCATGAAGCCGGCCAGCGTCCGGCGCGAGCTGGAGGACTCGCTGCGCCGCCTGAACGTCGAGCGCGTCGACCTGTACCAGGTGCACTACCCCGACACCGGCGAGTCGCTGGAGTACGCCGGCGGCGGCTTCGGCGCGGTGTCGCCCAACGCCACGCCGCTGGAGGAGTACTGGCAGGTCATGGCCGACCTGAAGGCCGAGGGCAAGGTCCGCGCGATCGGCCTGTCCAACCACTCGCCCGAGGAGCTGGCGGCCGCGGAGCGCATCGCGCACGTGGACGTCATCCAGCCGCCGTTCTCGGCGATCAACCGGTCGGCGGCGGCCGAGATCGCGTGGGCGCACGCCCACGGCACGGGCGTGATCGCGTACTCGCCGCTGCAGTCGGGCCTGCTCACCGGGACGTTCTCCGCCGAGCGCGTCGCGAGCCTGCCCGACGGCGACTGGCGCACCGCCCACCACGACTTCACCACGGGCCTCTCGGCCAACCTGCGGCTGGCGGAGGCGCTGCGCCCGGTCGCCGCCCGGCACGGCGTCGGCGTCGCCGAGGTGGCCATCGCGTGGGTCCTGGCCTGGCCGGGCGTCACCGGGGCCATCGTCGGCGCCCGCCGGCCCGAGCAGGTGGACGGCTGGATCGGCGCCGGTGCGGTGGACCTGACGCCGGCCGACCTGGCGGAGATCGCCGCCGCGATCACCGCCTCCGGCGCCGGCGCCGGTCCCGCCCGGCCCCTCGCGTGAGGACGGCGCCGGAGATGTCCCTCATCGTGCTGGCCCAGTACGTGGCCGCGGCCGGCCAGGAGGACCGGCTGCGGACCGCGCTCGAAGCGATGATCGAGCCGTCCCTGGACGAGCCCGGCTGCCTGGCCTACCGCGCCTACGGCGACCCGAACCACCCGGCGAGCATGGTGGTGATCGAGGAGTGGGCGGGCGCCGGGGCGCGGGCGCGGCACCTGACCACTCCGCATCACCGGCATGCGGCTCAGGTGCTGGCCCTCGTCCTGGCCGAGCCGATGGTCGTGCGCACGCTCGTGACCGCCTAGCTCTGCCCGAGCGCCGCCGGGCCCGATCTGACCTGGGGTGTCCGCAAGAGGCGGAGGACCGGTCGGCGAACGGCTGAGGAATCGGTCCCGCCGTATGGGTTGCGGCCCGTCCCCGGCGCGTCCGGAGGTCCCGGCCATTTGTGTGTCCTTCTTTATGGCAGTTTTCGGTGCGATTGCTGAGTATGAGGGGCATGGAGCGCGTGCCGCAGGAGGACGGTGCGGCCGGGGCTCGGGAAGCCGGGCGGCCCAGGGCCGGGAAGGTTCGGCGGGTCGCCGCCGGGGGCGGGGTGCTGGTCGTCGTGGCGGTGCTGGCGTACTGGCTGGGCGGCGCCGGCAGCGGCGGGACGGCCGCGGGAGGGCCGGGCGCCACGCCGACGCCCACCGCGACGCTCACGGTGCCGGACGTCTTCCGCAGGGTCGGGCCGTCGGTCGTGGTCATCCAGGCGGGCAAGTCGCTCGGCACGGGCGTGATCGCGGCCGAGGACGGGACGATCCTGACGGCCCATCACGTGATCAAAGCCACGAAGGACATCAACCTCACGTTCGCCGACGGGACAAGGGCGAAGGCCGTCGTCGCCGCCGCGAATCCCAAGAGGGACGTCGCCGTGCTCAAGCCGGTGAAGCTGCCGGAGATCGTCGTGCCCGCGACGCTCGGCGGCGCCGTGGCCGTCGGGGCGCCGGTCGTGGCGATCGGCAATCCGCTGGGCCTGACCTACAGCGTCTCCACCGGGGTGGTGTCGGGCCTCGACCGGACCACCGGCCGGACCGGCAAGGACGCCGGCCTGAACGGGCTGATCCAGTTCGACGCCTCCGTCAACCCGGGCAGCTCCGGCGGCCCCCTGCTGGACGCCCGCGGGCTGGTCGTCGGGATCGTCGTCTCGATCGCCGACCCCGGGGGTGACGACGCGTTCGCCGGCATCGCGTTCGCGGTGCCGATCGGCGCGGCCCTGGGCGGCGACGACGGCGACGGCCCACCAGGCGACGGACCCCAGCTCTGACCGCCACCGCCCATAGCGCCCACAGAAGGGACATCATGCCCCCGGCCCAGGCTCATCCGCTCGAACAGGTCCTCTTCGAGGTCAAACGCACCATCGTCGGCCAGGACGTCCTGCTCGAACGCATGGCCGTCGCGCTGATCGCCGACGGTCACCTGCTGGTGGAAGGCGTGCCGGGCCTGGCCAAGACCCTGGCCGTCCGGTCGCTGGCCGCGGCGATCACCGGCGGGTTCCAGCGCGTGCAGTTCACCCCCGACCTGGTCCCCGCCGACCTCGTCGGCACGCGGGTCTACCACCAGCACTCCGGCGAGTTCCGGACGGAGCTCGGCCCGGTGTTCACGAACCTGCTGCTCGCCGACGAGATCAACCGCGCCCCCGCCAAGGTGCAGAGCGCCCTGCTGGAGGTGATGCAGGAGCACCAGGTGACGATCGGCCGCGAGACGTTCCAGGTGCCGGAGCCGTTCCTGGTGATGGCGACGGAGAACCCGATCGAGTCGGAGGGCACGTACCCGCTGCCCGAGGCGCAGGTGGACCGGTTCATGATGAAGGTCGTCGTCGGCTATCCCGCCCAGAACGAGGAGCAGGCGATCGTCGAGCGCGCGCTGCGCCCGCCGGACCCGCCGCAGCCGACGGTCACGACCGCCGAGCTGATGGAGATGCGAGCCCGCGCCCGGCAGGTGTACGTCGATCCGTCGATCGTCGACTACGCCGTACGCGTGGTCGCCGTGACCCGTTCGCCGGGCACGGCCGGGCTGGGGGAGCTGGAGCGGTACGTCACGTACGGGGCCAGCCCGCGCGCGTCCATCGCGCTCGTCACGGGCGCCCGCGCGCTGGCGTTCCTGCGCGGCCGCGACTACGTCCTGCCGGACGATCTGTCCGAACTCGCGCTCGACGTGCTCCGCCACCGGCTCGTGCTGTCCTACGAGGCCCTGGCGGACGACGTCGACGCCGACACGATCATCAGCAGGGTGCTCGGGGCCGTCCGGGTACCCGACGTCGTCCTGCGGAACCGCTGAGCCGTCATGGCAACCGCCCCCGAGAAACTCCTGCTCCGCCTGGAGTGGAAGGTCGTCCGCAGGCTGGACGGCCGCCTCCAGGGCGCCCACCGCACCGCGCACCGCGGCTCCGGCGTCGACTTCACCGGCCTGCGCCGCTACGCCGACGGCGACGACGCCCGGCACATCGACTGGAACGTCACCGCCCGCCTGGACGAGCCCCATCTGCGCGTGTTCACCGAGGACCGCGAGCTGACGGTGTGGCTGGTGCTCGACCGGTCGGCCTCGATGACGGCCGGGCGGCCGGGCCGCGGCAAGCACGACGTCCTGGCCGAGCTGGCGCTCGTCCTCGCCCGGCTGTTCGGGCGGGGCGGCGACCGGGTCGGGGCGCTGCTGTTCGACACCGGGATGGCGCGGGTCGTGCCGCCGGGCACGTCCCGGCGGCACGCGCTGCGGATCGGCGCCGAGCTGGAGCGCACCGCCGGCCCGCGCGCCGGCGCCACCACCGACCTGGCCCTCATGCTCGACGCGGCCGGACGGCTGGCGCGCCGCCGCGCGCTCGTCGTCGTCCTGTCGGACTTCATCGGCGAGGGCGACTGGGAACGCTCGCTCCAGCGCCTGGCCCGGCGGCACGAGGTCGTCGCCCTGCGCATCGTGGACGCGGCCGACGACGTGCTGCCCGAGGCCGGGCTGATCGTGGTCGAGGACGCCGAGACCGGCGAGCAGCTCGTCGTCGACTCCGCCGACCCGCTGCTGCGGGTCCGCTTCCGCGAGGCCGTGGACGCCCGCGACGCCCGGCTCGCGGCGGGCATGCGCCGGGCGGGGGTCCCGGTCCACCGCGTCGCCACCGACCGCGACCTGACCGACACGCTCGTCGAGCTCGCGGCCCGCACAGGGGAGCGGTGGCCATGACACTGTCGTCCCCCTTGTCGCTGGCCGCCGGGCTGCTCGTCACGGCGGCGCTGGCCTGGGCGGCCGTCGTCTCGGCCCGCCGCCGGAGGTCGGCGCTGGCCGCGGCCGGGGTCGCCGGGCCGGGCGGGCGCGGCGCGTACCTCGGGACCGGCCTGACGATCGCCGGGGTCGGCGTGCTCGCGGTCGCGGCCGCGGGACCGGCGGCGATGGTGCCGGTGCCGCGCACCGCGGGCACCGTCATCCTCGCCGTCGACGTCTCCAACAGCATGGGCGCCGGCGACGTCGCGCCGACCAGGCTGGCCGCCGCGCAGCGGGCGGCCCGCGCGTTCGTGGCGGCGCAGCCCGACAGCGTGGACATCGGGGTCGTCGCGTTCGAGCGCGGCGCGCTCACCACCGCGCGGCCCGCCGCGGACCATTCCGTCGCGCTCAGGGCCATCGACCGGCTGAGGATCACCGGCGGCACCTCGCTCGGGGCGGCCATCACGGCCTCGCTGACGGCCATCACCGGCCGGCAGGTGGTCATCGGCCGCGACGGGCCGCCGCCCGATCTCGGCTACTGGCCGTCGGCCACGATCGTGATGTTCTCCGACGGCCAGAACCAGGGCGGCGACGTCGAACGGGCCGCCGCCGCGGCCCAGAAGGCGGGCGTGCGCGTCCACACCGTGGGGGTCGGCACCGCGGCCGGGGCGGCGGTCCAGGTCGACGGCTACCACCTGCAGACCTCGCTCGACGAGGACACCCTCACCACGATCGCGCGGACCACCGGCGGCGCCTACCACCCGGCCGCCGACGCCGCCCGGCTCGACGGCGTCGCCGACGCGATCGACCTGCGGCTCACCGTCTCCGACGAGCCGCTGCCGCTCGCCGGCGGGCTGATCGGGCTCGCCCTCGCGCTGCTCGCCGCGGGCGCGGCGGTCACCGTGTTCCGGTCCGGGCGGGTGATCTGAATGTCGTTGTCCTGGCCGTGGGCGCTGCTGTCGGCGCTGGTCATCCCGTTGATCTTCGCGATCCGCTGGTGGGCGGGCCGCCGGCGGCGGCGGGCCGTCGTGCGCGTCACCTCGATCGCGCTCGTGCGGGCCGCGCTTCCCGGGCGTACGCGCTGGACGCGGCGCATCCCCGTGGCGCTCTTCGTCGCCGGGCTGGCGCTGCTCGCGGTGGGGGCGGCGCGGCCGCAGGCGTCGGTGCCGGTGCCGATGCGGTCGGCGACGATCCTGCTCGCGCTCGACACCTCCCTCTCCATGTGCTCCACCGACGTCGATCCCAACCGTCTCACCGCCGCCAGGAAGGCCGCCGCCGGCTTCATCGAGTCGATGCGCGGCGGACCGCGCATCGGCCTGGTCACCTTCGCCGGCACCGCGGGCCTGCTCGTCCCGCCCACCGACGACACCGACGCCCTGATCGAGGCCCTGGACGGGCTCGCCGTCGCTCGCGGCACCGCGATCGGCCAGGCCATGCTCACCTCGATCGACGCGATCGCCGAGGTGGACCCCTCGGTCGCCGCCACCGCCGCCACGCCGCCCGCCGCGGCCTCCGGGTACGCCGGCGCCGCGATCGTCGTGCTCACCGACGGCGCCAACACTCACGGCGTCGACCCGCAGCGGGCCGCCCAGGAGGCGGCGTCGCGCCGCGTACGCGTGTTCACCATCGGCTTCGGCACCACGAAGGTGGTGCCGATGGTGTGCGACAACTCGCAGTTCGACGGCCGCGGCTTCGGCGACTGGGGCGGCGGGTCCGGCGGGGGCTTCGACCGGGGCCGCAACCCCCGGGTCATCGACGAGCCGGCACTCCGGCAGATCGCCCGTACGACCGGCGGCTCCTACCACCGGGCCGAGAACGCCGACCAGCTCGCGACCGCCCTCGACGCCCTGCCCGGCACCTTCACGGTCGTCCGCGAACGGGTGGACACGGCCGCCGCCTTCGCCGGGGCCGGCGCCCTGCTCGTGGCCGCGGCGCTGTCGCTCTCCCTCTGGTGGAACCGCCCGCGCCGCGCCTGACCTGCGGCGGGCGGCCTAGTCGAGAGCCGTCGCCGACCGTTCGGCGAGCCGTTCGTGGCGTTGCCGGGCGGCCTGCGCGGTGCCGAGGCCGAGCCCGAAGGCGATCTCCTGCCAGGTCATGCCGCGGCCACGGGCCATCGCCAGCAGCCCGGCCTCCAGCGCGTCCAGCTCTCCGCGAACCAGCGGGACGAGGCTCAACGCCGCGGTGATGTCGGCCTGGTCCACCTCCGGCTCGTCGTCGTCGAGCTGCGCGGCCCCGCTGAGCAGGAACGACACCAGCCTGACGGCCTCGTGCGGCCCGATGACCGACGGGTGCGCCTGCCTGAGCCGCTGCTCGTCGGTGGCCGCGTGCCGCTCGGCGATCCGGAACAGGGACGCGTGCACCCGCCGGGCGCGCGCCTGCTCGGGGTCCGGCGGGGAGAAGGGGTGTTCGATCGACATGGAGGCAACGATGTCGCGGGAACCGATTGATGTCAATAGCTTGTTTTGAATGAACTGTTCAACACGTGAAGTGCCGATTGAAGGTTTTATGAGAGCTGTGCCGGGATTCCGGCGGCAAAGGTTACATCGAAAGTTCAACGATAGCGTTGAAGGCATGGATATCAAGGACATCGCCTGGCCGGTCGATGGCGCGGGTGTCTCGGCGTTCCTGGGAACGCTCCCCGCCAGGCCGCTGCTGCTCGGCCTCGGTGAGGCCCGGCACTTCGTGGGGGAACTGGGCGAGCTGCGCAACGAGATCTTCCGGCACCTCGTCGAGTACGAGGGCTACCGGTCGTTCGCCGTCGAGAGCGACTGCCTCAAGGGCCTCCTGGTGGACGACTACGTCACGACCGGCGTCGGCGCCCTCGACGACGTCATGGACCGCGGCTTCAGCCACGGTTTCGGCGCCCTGCCGGCCAACCGCGAGCTCGTCCGCTGGATGCGCGCCCACAACGAGGAGCACGACGAGAAACTGCGCTTCTTCGGCGTCGACGGCCCGCTGGAGTACTGGGCTGCGAGCCCGCGCGAGGCGCTCACCGGCCTCTACGACCTGCTCGACGGCCCGCTCCGCGCCGCGGTGGTGACCAGGGAGACCCTCGACACGCTGCTGGGCCCGGACGACCGCTGGTCCGACGAGGCCACGGCCATGGACCCGGCGAAGTCGATCGGCCAGTCCGCCGACGCCCAGCGGCTGCGGGTGATCGCCGACGACCTGGCGGCGCTGCTCGACACGCAGTCGCCGCAGCTCGGCGCGCGGGACAGGGAGCGCGCGCACCTGTACGCGCGCACCGCCACCGGCCTGCTGCGCTACCACCACTGGATGGCCGACGCCTCCCCGGCACGCTGGACCCGGCTGTCGGCCCTGCGGGACGCGATGATGGCGGCCAACCTGCGTGCCGTCGCCGAGCACGGCCCGGCCCTGGTCTTCTCCTCCAACCTGCACCTCCAGCGCCACAAGACGTTCATGTCGTTCGGCGACCAGCGGCTGGAGTGGTGGAGCGCGGGGGCGATCGCCGCCGCCCATCTGGGCGACCGGTACGCCTACCTGGCCTCCGCCTTCGGCGCGACCGGCGACGACACCCCGCCGCCGGACACCGTCGAGGGCGTGTTGTCCGCGCTCCCGTGGGACCACGCGGTGATCGACGCCCGCCGCCTGGCCGGGATGGTCGCCGACCCGGAGCGGCGCGTGTCCCAGGATTTCGCCTACTTCCCGCTGGACCCGTCCCAGCTCGGCACGATCGACGGCGTCGTCTTCCTCAAGCAGGTCGGCGCCTGGGGGTGACCGTCCGGAGGGCGGACAGCACGATGGTCCCTCCCCGCGGGGAGGGACCATCAGGTTGACGCGGATGGGAAGAGGGACGACCTACTCGGAGGTCTCCCAGGGCATCGGCATGTCGCCCATCTCCCGGTAGGAACGTTCCATGTACGGGTCGTCCATCATGTCCTCAGGCTGAGGCTCGTAGGACTCGTCCATGGACTGGCCCATGTCCCGCTCGTTCTTGTCCGCGTGCTCCGGGACGCATCCCGATTCGGCGGTCCTGCCGTCGTACGGCATCTTGCCGGGCGGGCACTGGTGGTCGTAGCCGTGGTCGTACCGCTGGTCGTACCCGTGGTCGTGACCGTGGTGACGGCCGTGGCCGTGGTGGTGGTGCTGCTTCTTGCCGGGCCGGCAGTGGCGGTCCTTCTTGCCCGGCCGGCACGGGTGGTGCGGGTTCTTCGACTTCTGCACGACCCGGATGGTCGCCGTCGCCGGAGCGGAGGTCAGGCCGTCCGCTTTCGCCACGGCGGTGTTGGTGACGGTGAAGCGGCAGCCCTTCCGGCAGTCCTTCTTGCCGCCGGGACGGCTCGGCACGACGAAGACGCCCGTGCACGTGGTGGTCTCGCCCGGCTCCAGGGTGGTGGTCCGGCAGACGATGTTCGTCACCCGGTTGTCGTCGATCCGGAGGTTCTCCACCGTCTCGTCAGAGTTGTTCCTGACCTCGTAGCGGTAGGTGACCCGCTCGCCCGGCCGGTACGTGCGGGTGTCGTCCACGGTCTTCTCCAGCAGGAGCGTCCCGCGCTCGCCCATGACGTCGATGGTGGCCTCCGACGGCGGCGAGCTCACCTCCGTGTCGTCGATCAGGCCCACCGCGGTGGCGGTGTTGGTGACCGAGCCGTGGGCGGCGTCCTCTTCGGTGACCGTGTAGGTGCCCGTGCAGGACGTGGACTCGCCGGGCTCCAGGGTGGTGGTCTCGCAGACGATGTCCGACACCCGGTTGTCGTCGATCCGCAGGTCGGTCACGATCTCGTCGAACGTGTTCCGCACGACGTAGCGGTAGGTGACCCGGTCGCCGGGGCGGTACGTGCGGGAGTCGTCGACGCGCTTGTCCAGCTCCAGCATCCCGCGCTCGTCCGTGACGCCGATGGTGACCTCGGACGGCGGCGAGCTGACCTCGTTGCCGTCCGCCCGGCCCATCGCGGTGGCGACGTTGGTCACCGAGCCGCGCTCGGCGTCCTCCTCCGTGACCGTGTACGAGCCGCGGCAGATGACCCGCTCGCCCACGTTCAAGGTGGTCTGCGGGCAGGTGACCTCTTCGACGACGTCGTCGTCCACCATCAGGTCGGCGATGTTCATGTTGCCGGTGTTGGTGACCACGTACTCGTAGGGCACCTCAGTGCCCACCGGCACCGGGTCGGGCAGGTCGGCGTCCTCGGCGACGCGCTTCCTGAGCGACAGCTCAGGCCGCTCGGCCACCGGACGGACGACCACGTTCCGGATCAGGTGCACATCGCTGAACAGACCGGTGGACGCACCGAAGCCGAACTTGTAGGTCTCCGGGACCGGCTGCGGCGCGGGCAGGGACAGCACCTCCTGCATCCCGTTGCCGTCGTTGAAGTCGATCGAGACGGTGACCTCGGGGTTCGGCGCCGGAGTGATCCGGACGTTGACCGTGCGCTTCGACTCCTCCAGCACGGCCTGCGCCGCCCGCGGGTCGTTGGGCACGGTCCGCGTGGGCCCCTGCAGGTCGCCCGGCAGCGTCGAGGGCCACGGCCCGGTCGTGCTGAAGTTGCTGGTGGTGGCGGTCAGGAAGCAGTAGCCCGCGGTGCCGTTGCCGGGCCCGCGCACCGTCACCATGTTCGGCCCGGGAGCCGGGACGCGGAACCCGGTGCCGGCCGGTGAGCGCTCGGCGCAGGTGCGGCCCCGCTGCTCCCAGTCCCCGAAGTAGTTGCCGAGGACGTCCAGGCCGACGCCGATGTAGCCCTGGTTGACCCCCGGCTCGAACGGGTTCGCCGGGTCGTCGTCGGGCAGCTTCTGGGCGTAGCCGAGGCTGCCGCCGAACGCGCCTGGACGGTCCAGCGAGGCTTCCCCGTTGATCAGGAAGAAGGAGATGCCGTCCGCGGGCACCGCCGTGGTGTTGCCGTACTGCCACTGCTCGAACGTCACGTCCAGGCCCTCTTCGGCCGGGATCGGCTCGTTGTAGAGGGCGGCCGCCGTCTGGTCCAGGTCGGCGCTGGTGAGCTGGAGGTAGCCGTACGGGGCTGCTCCGGTCGGCGGGACGGGACCCGCCGCGTTGGCGGGGCAGCCCCCGAGCGGATGGTCGCCGGGCCCGGCGGGCGGAGCCGCCGGCGCGCCGGTCAGGCAGGCCGATCCCACGCCGATGAACTGCGGGATCGCGGTGGCCCCGGTGAAGTCCTCCTCGACCAGCGGAACCGGCTGCGCGGCTGCTGGACGGGCAGGTTGAAGCGCGACAGACACCGCGCTCAGAAGGAGCATGGTGGAAATGGCCGCACGTTTAGGGCCAGCTGAGCTGTTTCCCGGCCCCGCAGGGCCAGATCGTATCTTCACGAATACCGAAGGTAACCATGCGCACTTGTGAACAGCTCGATCGACATAGCAAATGATCAACCACGAATGACTACAGGGATTCCGGATTGCGGTGGCGGCGCGTTCGGCCTGGTCCCGCGGGCTTTGACAATAGGCAGGTAAATACCTGCATAATGGACGGCGTGAGCCCCGAAGCGACAGCCGTGGATCTCGTCTTCAAGGCGCTGGCCGACCCCACCCGGCGCCTCCTGCTCGACCGACTGCGCGAGCACAACGGCCAGACGCTGCGCGAACTGTGCGAACGCCTGGACATGGCCCGCCAGTCGGCGACCCAGCATCTCAACGCGCTTGAGCAGGCCGCCCTCGTCACCGTCGTCCGGCGCGGACGGGAACGGCTCCACTACCTCAACCCGGCGCCCATCCACGAGATCCAGGAGCGCTGGATCTCGGAGTTCGACCGGCCCCGGCTGCGAGCGATCAACGCCGTCAAGAACCAGGCAGAGGAGTACGCCATGAGCGACGCACCCACGTCCGTGCCGACCTACGTCTACGTCACCTACATCCGCGCGAGCGCCGAGCAGGTCTGGCGGGCCCTGACGGACGCGGACCTGACGGCGCGCTACTGGGGACACGCCAACGTCTCGGACTGGCGGCCGGGCTCGCCCTGGGAGCACCGGCGCGCCGACGGGTCGGACGTCGTCGACGTCGTCGGCGAGGTGATCGAGGCCGAGCCCCCGGCCCGCCTGGTCGTCACCTTCGACGACGCCGCCGGCACGGAACCGGCGCGGAAGGCGTCGGTCGTCACCTTCCTCATCGAGCCGCACCAGGACATCGTCCGGCTCACCGTGACCCACGAGGACCTGCCCAACCAGGCGATGCACGACGGGATCGCGCAGGGCTGGCCGGCCGTGCTGGCCAACCTCAAGTCGCTGCTGGAGACCGGCGAGGTCCTCCCGCAGGCGCCGTGGGAGATGCACCGGGCACACGCCTGACGCCCACGGCTCCTGGCCCTGCTCTGAGGCCGGCGCCGCCCTCGGCACGGGGACGCGCGGTTCAGAGACGCAGGCTCGACGTCCAGCGGGCGAGCTGGGCGTCGATCTCCGCTCTGGTCCGGGGGTGACCGGGGGCGTCCGGACGGCGCTGCCAAGGGTGCGGCCCGGCCGCCGGCCGGTACTCCACGCCCAGGGCGTCAAGACGTCTCTCGTGCACGGCGAGCCGCGCCAGGAAGTCCGCGAAGTCGCGCTCGCCGCTCCACATCGCCTCGGCGAAGGCGGCCAGCCGCGGGAAGGCCATGTAGTCGAGCAGCCGGGGGGAGTCGATGTGCTCGGTCCACAGAGCGGCCTGCGCGCCGAGAATCCGGTCGCGCTCCTCTGCGTCCAGGCCGGCGGGGACGGGGTCGAAGGCGTGCACCGCCCGCAGGGACGTCACGCTGCCGATCGGCACCGGCTCCTGGTCGCCGTCGGCCTGGCGGAAGTCCAGGTACGTCTCGCTGAACGGCGAGACGACCACGTCGTGACCGGCCCGCACGGCCAGCACCGCGCACTTGTCGCCGCGCCAGGCCGCGACGGTGACGCCGGGCGGCAGGCCGCCTTCCAGGAGCTCGTCCCAGCCGAGCGGTCTGCGCCCGCGGGACAGCAGGTAGTCGGTGAAGTGGCGCATGAGCCAGGTCTGCAGCTCGTCGGCGTCGTGCAGGCCGAGCTCCCGGATGCGCTCCTTGGCCGGGACGCTCTCGTTCCACTGGGTCTTCGGCACCTCGTCGCCGCCGACGCAGACGTACCGGCCGGGGAAGAGCTCCAGGACCTCGTCCAGGACGTCGGTGAAGAAGGCGATCGTGTCGTCGGCGACGTTGAGCACGTTCTCGCCGACCCCCCACTCGGTGCGGACCGGCAGGCGGTCGTCGAGGTTGCCGAGCTCGGGGTAGGCGGCGATGGCGGCCTGCGTGTGGCCGGGCAGGTCGATCTCCGGCACGACCGTGACGAACCGGTCGGCGGCGTAGGAGACGATCTCGCGGATGTCGTCCTGGCTGTAGAAGCCGCCGTGCGGGCGCCCGTCGAAGCGCTGGTGCCGCGCGGCGCCCACCGGTGACTCGTGCCGCCACGCGCCGACCTCCGTGAGCCTGGGGTACTTCCTGATCTCCAGCCGCCAGCCCTGGTCGTCGGTCAGGTGCAGGTGCAGGACGTTGAGCTTGTGCGCGGCCAGCAGGTCGATGTACCGCAGCAGGTCGTTCTTCGGCAGGAAGTGCCTGGCCACGTCGATGAGGCAGCCGCGCCAGCCGTATCGCGGAGCGTCGGCGATCTCCGTCGCGGGGATGCTCCACGTCCTGTCCCCGGTGCGTCCGGCCCGGAAGGCGGCGGGGTCGAGCAGCTGGCGCAGGGTCTGCGCCCCGTAGAAGGCGCCGGCCGGGCCCGTCGCCTCGATCAGCACCGACTCGGTCGTGGCGGTGAGCCGGTACTCCTCGGGCCCGAGGCCCGCGACGAGCCGGATCTCCACCCCGCCGGGCCCCTCGGGGAGCGGCAGGCCGGTGGCCGGGGTGAGGGCCTCGCGAAGCCATTCCGCGGCTCTGGCCAGCGCCGGGTCGGCGGACAGCGGGGTCGTGGCGGTGAAGGTGAACCGGCCCTCGCCGGGCGTGCGGCGGGCGGGCGCCGGGATCGTCGCGTTCACAGGGCCTGCACGGTGCGGGTCTCGCGGGCGCGCTCGGCGGCCCAGACGACCAGGTGCCCGGCCAGGGCCTCGGCCGGGCCGGCGCCCAGCGGCGCCTGGTCCCCGGCGGCGACGGCGTCGATGAACGCCTTGGTGAGACCCCCGTCGCCGCCGCCGTGGCCGTCGGCGAGCGACGCGCCCGCCGTCGTCTGGGTGTCGATCCGCTCCTCGGCGCCGGTCACGAAGTCGACGACCCTGATCTCGCGCCCGTCGCCCTCGGCGTACCCGCGGGTGCCGAAGATCCGGGTCCTGCGGTGCTCCAGCGGCGTGAACGCCGTCATGGTGAACGACACGGTCGCGCCCTTCGCGAACTCCAGCGTGACGACCTGCTGGTCGACCACGTCGTTGTCGCAGTCGTAGACGCAGCGGCCGTACGGGCCGGTCTCCAGCGCGTGCGTGACGCCCGCCACGGTGGCGTCGGACGTCACGGCGCCGAGCGGCCAGAACTCCCGGCGCGGGTCGCCCAGGCAGCTCAGGTAGAGACGCTTGGCGGAGTAGGCGCAGTCGGGCTCCACGGCGCAGCTCACGCAACGCGTGCTCGCGCCCTCGGGCCGGTTCTCCGGCCGGAAGTGGGTCAGCGAGCCGAAGGACGACACCGCGACCGGCTGCTCGCCGAGGATGTGGAGCAACCAGTCGATGTCATGACAGGACTTGGTCAGCAGCATCGGCCCCGATTCGGCCGCGTTCCGCCAGGCGCCCCGCACGAAGGAGTGGGCCATGTGCCACCAGCCCACCGGCTCCAGGTGCTGCACGCTGGAGATCGTGCCCAGCCTGCCGCTGTCCAGCAGCTCCTTGAACGCCCTGGTGTAGGCCGTGTAGCGGAGCACGTGACAGACCGCGAACAGCACGCCGTTGCGTTCGACCGCCTCGACGATCCGGCGGGCCTCCGGTTCCGTCGGCGCCATGGGCTTCTCCAGCAAGATGGCGTAACCGAGGTCGGCGAAGGCCACGGCCGGCTCGACGTGCAAGCGGTCCTGGGTCGCGATGACCACGGCGTCCGCGAGCTTCGGCACGGCGGCCAGCTCGTCCCATCCGGCGAAGCAGGCGCTGTCCGGCAGGTCGTGGTCGGCGGCCACCTTGGCCCGCCGGGCCGGGTCCGGGTCGGCGACTGCCACGATGCGGGCCCGGCCGTCCGCGGCGGCGGCCCTGGCGTAGATCTGGCCGCGCGATCCGGCCCCGACGATGGCTATGGTCACTGTCATTTCGCAAACTCCTTTATGAAGGTCTCCATAGATAGTCACGAGAATGACCTTGCCGTCAAGCCTCTTCTCGCCGGGCACATGCAGCTAGAAGTGGGGATGGGCCAAAGCGATATAGTTCAGAGACCAGTGATAGTGAGGAGTGTGACCGTGCAGGTCAGTGGTGGCGACCTTCAGCGGCTACGCCAGCTGAACTCCCTGAGCAGCATCCGCGCCCTGCGGGAGGCGCGCGAGCCGCTGACGCTCACCGAGCTGTCCGCCCGCACCGGGTTGTCACGGGCCTCCGTCGTGGACGTCGTCACGGATCTGGAGCAGCGCGGCTGGATCGCCGAGGTGCCGCCCGCGCCGGGCGCCATGGGCCGGCCCGCCAAGCGCTACCGGTTCCGTAGCGACGCGGGGCACGTGCTCGGCATCGACGTGGGCGTGCACAAGGTGCTGGCCGTGGTCACCGACCTGGCCGGCCGGATCGTGGCCAGCGGGCGGGTCGCCGTCGACCGGCACACCGCCCAGCGGGAGCGGCTGGAGGCGGTGTGGCGGGCCGTCGACGCCGCGCTCGTCGCCGCCGGGCTGAGCGCGTCCGACATGTGGGGCGTCACCGGGGGCAGCACCGGCGTCGTCAACCGCGAGGGGCTCGTCACCATGGTCAACGACCTGCCCGACTGGCCCGGCGTCGACCTCGTCGGTCACCTCGGGCAGCGGCTGGCCTGCCCGATCACCATCGAGAACGACAGCAAGCTGGCCGCGCTCGCCGAGCAGCGGCTCGGGGTGGCCGCGGGCGTCCAGCACCTCGTCTACCTGCACGTCGGCCGCCGGCCCGGCGCCGCGCTGATCATCGACGGGCGCCTGTACCACGGGTTCAGCGGGGCCACCGGCGAGGTCGGGCTCATGGAGATCACGGGCTGGAGCACCATGGCCGGGCGGCTGGAGAGCGGCCCGGCGGCCGAGGGCGCCGCGCCCGAGGAGGCCGCCCGGCACGTCTTCGGCGCGGCCCGGGCCGGCGACCTGGAGGCCCAGGCCGCGGTCGACGCGTACGCCCGCCATCTCGCGCTCGGCACCGCCGCGATGGTGCTGACGCTCGACCCCGAGCTGGTCGTGCTCGGCGGCGGGTTCTCCCGCTCGGCCGACGTCCTGCTGCCCGCGCTGCGCCGGGCGCTCGAACCTCACTGTGTACGCGTTCCCGACATCCGGCCCTCGACGCTCGGCGAGGAGTGCGTCGCCCTGGGCGGAGCCTGTCTGGCCCTGGACCACGTGGACGATCGATTCTTCTCCCTGGAGGGTTCCATCTCCAGCCCCGCCGCTCCGCAGCGACCCTCCTGACCTGCTTTTCTCGTGGACTCCACGAGAAGCCCGTCGCTGACCTCCCGGGCGGATTCGGAGGCTTTCGACACCGGCCAGTGATGCGTCACCTTTCCGCCAGATCACTTTCCGCTGTCGGGCGATTACGTTCTGTATGCATTGCTCATGGTCGTCACCGGCTCCCGAGCCGGTCGATCGTCTCGTGTGGGCTCGCCCGCCGTCCGAGGCCCGTGCCGGCCCACCCACCGCATCAGTGGAGGTAACCCATGCCCGCCAGCCCCGTCGCCCGCCTGATGGCCGCGTCCGCCGTCGCCCTGGTGGCCGCCGCCGTCGCCCCCGCCTCGACGGCTCACGCCGCCCAGGCCGGCCCGCCGGTGTGCCTGGACGCCACCAACAGCCGCGCCGA
>NZ_JBITLS010000012.1:0-241174 GCF_044465465.1 Nonomuraea sp. NPDC049655 | reverse complement strand
ACAACACCAACGTGCGCCTGTGGACGTGCCTGGACCATCCCAACCAGAAGTGGGTGATCCAGGGCGGCCAGATCAAGGTCGAGGACACCGTAGGCAGCGGCCGGGAGGTCTGCCTGGACGCCACCAACAGCCGCGCCGACAACACCAACGTGCGCCTGTGGACGTGCCTGGACCATCCCAACCAGAAGTGGGTGATCCAGGGCGGCCAGATCAAGGTCGAGGACACCGTAGGCACCGGCCGGGAGGTCTGCCTGGACGCCACCAACAGCCGCGCCAACAACACCGTGGTGCGGTTGTGGACCTGCCTGAACCACCCCAACCAGAAGTGGGTCGTCCAGGGCGGCCAGATCAAGGTCGAGGACACCCTGACCTGACCCCGGGGCTGCTTCCAGGTCACGGCCGGGTCGTGGAGGATCCCGCCAGTCCCTCGCGGAACGCGATGGCCGCCGCCTCGGTACGGGTGGCCGCGCCCAGTTTCGCCAGGATGTGGGAGACGTGCACGCCCGCCGTGCTGGGCGAGATGTGCAGCCGGGCGGCGATCTGCCGGTTGCTCAACCCGTCGGCGATCAGGACGAGCACGTCGCGCTCGCGCTCGGTGAGCCCGTCCTGCGCCGGTCGGGGCCGTCCGAGCAGGGCGATCTCCCTGGCGAGCGGCGCGGCGCCCAGCTCGTCGGCCAGCCGCGCGGCCTCTCTGAGGCGGGCGGCTCCGCCGGGCCGGTCGCCCGCCGTCAGCGCGGCCCGCGCGCCGTGGAACAGGCTGAGCGCCAGCTCGTACGGCTGTCCCAGATCCCGCCAGGCAGCCGCCACGCCGTCCCAGCCGGCGTCCCCGTCGGCGTCCCAGTCGGCGTCCCCGTCGGCGTCCCAGTCGGCGTCCTCGACCAGCGCGCGCAGCATGGCCTGCCAGGCCCGGTCGAACGGCCCGTCCACGCCGAGCATCGCATCGGCCGCGGCGAGCTCGGCCCGGCGGCCCGCGACCCGCTCGCGGGGCGCGCCGCGGGCCAGCCGCACCTGCTGCACCAGGGCGCCGGCGACCAGGACCGGCCGGGCGTCGCTGCTGTAGATCCGGGTGAGCGCCGGATCGGCCAGCGCCCGCTCCAGCAGCAGGTCGGCCCGCTCCGGGTCGCCCTGGGCGACGGCGAGCAGGCAGAACAACTGGTGGCGGGAGAACAGGCCGCCGCTCCCGGCGTGCCCGGTCACGGCCACGGCGGCGTCGGCGGCGGCGTCGGCGGCGTCGGCGGCGGTGGCCAGGTCCCCGCGCAGCAGCGCCAGGTAGCCGGCCAGGACGCGCAGCGCCAGGCGGGACAGCGGCGGCGGATCCTGCTGGAGGCTCTCCTCCAGCAGGGCGGCGGCCTCGTCCCATCGCCCGGCCAGGATCAGGCCGCGCGCGGCGTAGCGGGCCAGCTCGGCGCCACGGCTGCGGCCCAGCCCGTACCGGCGGGCGTGACGGATGCCGCCGCGGGCCGCCTCCACGGCGCGGTGCTGGTCGCCGGCCTTGGTGTGCAGCGTGGCCTCGTACATCGGGACGGTCATGAGCAGGTCGTGGCTGTCCAGCCGCTCGGCCAGCGTGCGGGCCTCGGCCAGCATCGCGAGGTCGCTCGTCATGGACCCGACGCCCAGCAGCCCGCGGATCGTGACCGTGGCGTCGCCGGTGCGCCGGCCGACGGCCAGCGCCTCCACGAACAGGTCGCGGGCCCGGTCCACCTCCGGCAGCAGGCCCATGGCCAGCACCCCGAGCAGCCGCCCCCGCCGGACGCTGCCGCGAGCGGCGGCCAGCAGGTCAAGGGCGTGTTCCCAGTCGGAGACGCCCGTGCCGTCCAGCCGGTGCCGCAGCCTGCCCCGGTGCTCCAGCAGCTGGGCGGCCCGCTCCGGTTCGCGCCGCTCGTCCACCTCGGCCAGCCCCGCCGTGGCGAGGTCGACGCCGCGGGCGTAGTCGCCGCTGAGCATGGCGGCCTCGGCCGCTTCGGTCAGGACGTCGATCTTGTCGGCCCCCAGCCGCGCCTGCGGATCCCACAGTTCGAGGACCTGGCCGAGCAGGCGGACCTGCTCCTCGTAGGCGTAGGACCGGCGAGCCTGCGCCGCGGCCAGGTAGGCGGCGGTCAGAGCCGGCCCGCGCTGCCCGGCGGCGTAGGCGTGCGCGGCCAGCTGCGCATGGGCGTCGCCGTCGCGCAGGGCCTCGGCGTAGCGCGCGTGCAGGCGGGCCCGCTCGCCGGGCAGCAGGTCCTCGTAGACGGCGTGCCGGATCAGCGCGTGGCGGAAGTCGTAGCCGTCCCCTGCCGTGACGAGCAGGCTGCGGTCGACGAGCTCGCGCAGGAGGGCGTCCAGGGCGGCCCCGTCCTGCCCGGCCACCTTCGCCAGCAGCCGGTGGGCGACCCGTCCGCCCGCCACCGAGGCCAGGCGCAGCAGCTCACGAGCCGGGCCGGGCAGCGAGCGCGGGCCGTGCAGCAGCAGGTCACGCAGGCTGTCCGGGGTCCGCTCACCCGCGCGGGCGAGCGCCTCGACGAACAGCGGGTTGCCGTCGCTGCGTTCGTGCACGCGCAGTACGGCGGCCGCGTCCGGTTCCGTGCCGAGGATCGCGGCCAGCTGGCGGCCCACGTCCTGCCGATCCAGGCGGTCCAGGCGCAACGCGGTGGCGCGCGGGCGGCGGGCGAGCTCGGACAGCAGCAGCCCGTCGCCGGTCTCGTGCGGCCGGTACGTGATCAGCAGCAACACGCCGGGCTGGGTCAGGTTCCTGGCCAGGAAACCGAGCAGCTCGCGGGTGGCGGCGTCGGCCCAGTGCAGATCCTCGATCGCGACGACCACCGGCTGGTCCGCGGCCACCCGCTCGACCAGCGTCAGGACCTCCTCGTACAGCCGGTGCCTGCCGCCTTCGGCCTCGTCCGTCCCGCCGAGCTCGGGGAACCAGCGGGCCAGCTGGCGGTACGGTCCGGGCAGCACCCCTTCGACGCGGATCAGCCGGCGCAGCACCGTCACGAACGGCGCGTACGGCAGGCCGTCGCTGCCCAGCTCGGCACAGGCGCCCTCGACCACCCGAACCCGAGGACCCAGCGACCGCGCGAACTCCGCCAGCAGCCGCGACTTGCCGATCCCGGCCTCCCCGGCCACCAGCGCCACCGCCGGCCCCTCCGCGACGGCGCGGTCGAGGGCGTCGGCCAGGGCCGACAGCTCCTCACCCCGGCCGACGAACACGGGACTGACCACGCGCTCCGCCACCACGGCGTCAGCATATAAATACCCGGATCTCCCGATGTGCGGCCCGTGTTTACCCGGCCAGGCTCGAAGCATGGCGACCACCTACCCCCTGCGGACCATCCACGCCCACGAACTCGACGCCTGGGCCCGCATGATCACCACCACCTACGGCCAGGACTGGTACGAGGGCGGCCTCCGCAACGCGGCCACCTCCATCGAGCCCGAACGCACGATCGCCGCCTACGACGGCCCGGAGATCGTCGGCGGCGCCTCGATCTACGGCCGGGTCATGACGGTCCCCGGCGCGGCCGTCCCCGTCGCCGGCATCACGCTCGTCGCGGTCCTGCCCACGCACCGGCGTCGCGGCATCCTCACCGCGATGATGCGCAAGCAGCTCACCGACCTGCACGAGTCGGGCGGCGAGCCGATCACCGCGCTCAACGCCGCCGAGGCCACCATCTACGGCCGGTTCGGGTACGGCGTCGCCAGCCACGTGGCCGAGATCCAGGCGGACAAGAGACTCATGGCCCTGCGGCCCGGCACCGACCTCGGCGACGGCACGATCCGCCTGCTCGCCCGTCAGGACGCCCGGCCGCTGCTGGAGAAGGTCTACGACACCGCCCGCCGCGGCGCGGTCGGCTGGGTGGACCGTGCGGAGAAGTTCTGGCAGGCCCGCCTGGCAGATGGCGAACGCGTCCGCGGCGGCGGGACGGAGCTGCGCTTCGCCGTGCACACCGAGCCAGGCGGCGAGGCCACCGGGTACGTCCTCTACCGCTCAAGGCCCGGGTTGGTGCAGGTCATCGAGGTCGCGGCCACCACTATGCAGTCCTACGCCGCTCTGTGGCGCTTCCTCATCGACCTCGACGCGCACGCCGGCCTCACCTACGACGGCGCCGTCGACGAACCGCTGACGCACCTGCTGACCGACCCGCGCGCGGCCCGCGCCACCACGATCGACAACCTCTGGGTCCGCCTGGTGGACGTCGACCGGGCGCTGGCGGCCCGCCGCTACTCGACCCCCCTGGACCTGGTCCTGGAGGTCCAGGACCCGTTCTGCCCCTGGAACGCCGGACGCCACCGCCTGCGGGCCGACGGCGACTCCGTCACCTGCGAACGCACCCGGGCCCAGGCCGACCTGCGGCTGACGTCCGCCGAACTGGGGGCGGCCTACCTGGGCGGCACCACACTGTCGTCGCTGGCGGCGGCGGGCCGGGTCGAGGAACTGCGGCCGGGCGCGGTCACCGCCGCCTCGCTCGCCTTCCGCGGGGAGCGCGCGCCCTTCCACCCATCGGGCTGGGCCTTCCCCGCCTTCTGACGTCGCGCCCTTCACCCGTCGGGCTGGGCCTTCCCCGCCTTCTGACGTCGCGCCTTTCCACCCGTCGGGCTGGGCGTTCCCCGTCTTCTTCGCGGCCCGCGCCGTCCCTTCCCCTCGCCGGCCGAGCGGTCGGGGTGCCGTCAGGACGTGCCGGTGGTGGGCGTCATGCCGGACATGTGCGGCCCTGGTGTCATCTCAGACATGTGTGGCTCTGGCGTCATGTCGGGCATGCCGGGCATTTGTGGGATGCAGGGCATGCTCTGCTCCCCGAACCACTGGACCAGGTACCGCCGCATCGTGGCGACCTCGGCCCGCTGGTCGTCGCGTACCTTGCGGGCGAAGGCGGCGACCTCGGGATGCACCGCCTCACCCTGCACGAGGAGCTGCTGCGACATCATGATCGCCATCATGTGGTGCGGGATCATGTGCTGCAGGAACGCCTTGTCGAGCTGATTCCCCGAGAGCCCCGACAGGTCGGGCATCGTGGTCCCGCTCGGGCTCGGCGCCGGGCTCTGCGGGTACCACTGCAGCAGCCAGCCCTTCATCCGAGCGACCTCGGCGGTCTGCGTCGTGACGATCGACTGCCCGAGCCGCCGCATCTCCGGCCTGCTGGACCGCTGCAGCTGCCGGGCCGCGGCGATGGCGTCCTCGTGGTGCGGGACCATCTGCGACAGGTAGTCGTACTCGCTGGTCACGGCATGCATCTGCCCCATGCCGGGGCACGTGGGCTGCGTTCCTCCAGGGCTCGGGGACGGCATCGGCGAAGATGCCATGGCCGTCGCAGTGGCCCCCGACGCGGCTGATCCGGTGGTGATGGCGGCCAGGAATGCCCCTGCGGCCATCGCTGTCTTCGCGGAGCGTCGCTTCATGCGTACCCCCAACGCCGATTCGACACCTACTCCAACGGTAACCCGCCCCTGGAATGTCACCGCATACGCCCGTACGGCACGAAGTTTCGACCTTATGATGATCGACCTATGCGGGGAAAAATCGTGATACTTGCGGTCTTATTGTTGACGGCCTGTTCGACGAACGAGCCGAAGGACTGGCTGCTCAAGGATCCGGGCCGCTGGCCGCTGGCGTCATTGCCGGCCGCGGCCTCCAAATCGGGCATGCCGGACGGGGCGGACAAGGTGTTGGCGCGGATCCAGGTCGGCGAATACGACATGGTCCCCTGGATCAGCAACAAGGGCGTGTGCGGACTCGCCGATCAGGGATCCTCCAGCGTGCTTTTCAACATGAGCCAGGATCTGACCAAGTCCGAGGGCAACGTCGTCACCGCGGAAGAGGGCTTCGCCGGGCCCAAGGAACCCATGGTCGGCACCAGTTCGGAGAGCACCGTGACCCTGTGGTGCACCCCCACCCGGATGTTCGTCACCGTCCAGGCAAAAAAGCTCGGAAAGGTGCAGCTCTACGGAAACGCGGCGGCAAAGAAGACTGCCGAAAAACTGACGGTCGTGGTGGGCACGCCGGAGGCGGTCAAGCAGTCACTCCCAGACGCGACCCTGATCGGCCGCTAGCCCCGTATTTCCACAGGCCGGCACCAGAGCCAACTCTCCGTCCCAGCCTGCCTGAACAGATACTCAACAGATCCTCAACACCGCCGCCGTCAACCTCGACCACAGATCCGAGCCATGCGAAGGGAGACGCGCAAATGACGCACATCCTCGGGAACGCCGCGGCCACGCTCGCCGGGGCCGGCCTGGCACTCGCCCTGCTGACCTCCGCCGCGCACGCCACCACGGCCGCTCCGGCGCAAAGCGTCAAATCCAGCTGCACGATGAGCGATGGCGAGAAGGCGTACTTCGAGCTGAAGTACCGGACGACCGGCGGGTACCACCGCATCTCCGACATCATCTACCGCTGGAGCTCCGAGGCGCCGACCCGCCTGAAGACCGCACACCTCAACCTGATGGTCGAACGCCGCGGCAAGGACGAAAAGGTCTACGGGAAGACGTTTCGCGAGAAGAAGGCACTCTACGACGTCTCCTACGACGTCATCCTCGACCTCAAGGTCCCGGCCAGGAAGAAGCTCTACTTCGCCGTGGACGCCACGTTCGTGAGGAAGGGCAACACGCTGCGCTGCACGGGGCGCACTTCCAGCGTCTGACGCCTCCCGATCGCGCACCGACCCCACTCGAACTCCCGCAGCCGGACCACTCGCCGAAGGCCCGCCGGCACAGGGAGGCCGCCTGCCAGGCGGCGCGGCAGCCGGTAGGCGGACGACGTTCACGGCCGCCCCCGCTTGCGGCGGTCCTTTCGGGAGTCCGGTCCGAGGTCGGGTGTCTTGTAGGTGACCAGGGGGATCGTGGTGGCCACGGGCGTGGCCAGTCCGTGGTCGACGAGGTCGCTGATCACCTGCTCGATGCGCTTGTAGGCCGTGGGCGCCTCCTCGAAGAGAAGCTGGCGGTCGCCGCACACCACCACCGACCCCACCGGCGTGCGGCGCAGCTCTTCGACGGTGTGCTTGGCCCGGCCGCGGCGCAGGGCGTCCGCGCGCGACATCTTGCGGCCCGCGCCGTGCGCCACGGAATGGCCGGCGTCCGGACCGGCGTGGGCGGCCACGAGATAGGACGGGGTGCCGCGGGTGCCGGCGATGAGCACGTCGCGGCCGTCGCCCGGCGCCGCTCCCTTGCGGTGCAGGTAGCCGCCGTCGCGGAGTTCGACCAGGTTGTGGCACTGGTCGAGGATCGGCTCGGCAGGCTCGAACCCCAGCGCGTGCGCGACCCGGGCGGCCAGCAGCCGCCGGTTGAGCGACCCCCACCGTACGGCCTGGTCGTGCCTGGCCAGGTAGGCGGCGGGATCGGGGGCGGGGCCCGCGCCGTGGACCTCGGTGTGCTCGCGCAGGATCCGTTCGCCCAGCCCTCGTGAACCGCTGTGGACGACGAGGACCAGGTCACCGGCGTCGAGGCCGAGCCGAGCGGCATGGCCCGGTTCGAAGACGGTCCCGATCCGGGCCAGCTCGACGAAGTGGTTGCCGCGGCCGACCGTCCCGAGGCCCTCGACGTGACCGGCGGGGATGTCGTCCTTCATGACGGCCCAGGCGGGATCGTCGGCATCACGCTCGGGATGCAGCGCACGATCGAGGTCGGGAAAGCGGGCGGCGAGCCTCTCGGGCACGGCGCGCTTGAGCCTCACCGGGAACACGGCGATGCCGCACCCGATGTCGGAGCCCACCAGGAACGGGTACAGGACGGCCGACGCCATGGCGGCCCCGACGGGCGCGCCCTTGCCGGGGTGCAGGTCAGGCATGGCGGCGACGTGCGTCATGCCATCGAGAGCGGCCACCTGACGGCACTGCGCGACGGCGTCGGACTCGATCCAGCTGGTGGGCGAGGCGAACACGGTGACGGTGGCCCCCGTGACCGGAGCGGACGGGGCCGGGTGTCGCTGAGACTGTTGCTGAGACAAAGACGTTCTCTTCCCTGCAGAAGGGCATGGACAGGCGGCATCACGACGCGAACCGGCGTCGCGGCATCACCAAGGGCGGGGTGTCTTCCGTCAGAGCCTCATGGGGATCACGCTCTCGAACCCTCGCCATCCCAGGCAACCGATTTTCGGCGCGCCAAGGGCGCCGCGGCGCTCAGCGGACGGGCTGCTCAGACCAGGCTTCGGGGCCGGCGACCCAGCCGGCGGCCCTGACGAGCCGGCCGTTGCAGACATCGGCTGGATCTCGGGGGCGGCGTCCAGCGGCTATGTGAAGACCTCGCCGCGTCCGAGAGCGCACCGCCGCATTGTCGGGATGCCGCACAGGCGCGGTTGCCTCCGTGCATCGGGTGCGGCGGGATCTCTGTGGTCAGTCCGGACGTGCTCGGCCGCCTCGTCGCTCCTCCACCACCGGGCGCGCGAGCAGCTTGTCGAGGCTGCGGCGTTCGCGTTTGGTGGGACGCCCCGCGCCACGAGCCCGGACGGCCACCGTCACGGTCTCCTCGCGGGGAGGGGGCGGAGGGCTCTTGTCGACGTAGCACTCGGCGGCCACGGCGGCGCCGACGCGCTTGGTGATGGCACGGGAGACAACCACGATGCGTTCGCGCCCGTCATGCCGCAGCCGGATCTCGTCTCCGACCCGTACGGCGTGCGCAGGCTTGACCCGCACCCCGTTGACCCGGACGTGACCGCCCCGGCAGGCGTCGGCCGCGATCGAACGGGTCTTGGTGAGCCGTACCGACCAGATCCAGCTGTCCACCCGCACACTCAGCTGCTCACCCACCACCCCGACACTGTACTGAGAACCCCGCACCGCCGGTATCCACGCCTGCCGCATTCACCCCCTGCCAGGCAGAGCTCGCAGCACGCCTGGGTCAGGCGTGCCTCAGCTGGGCCCGCTCGACGTACCCAGGAACGTCCGGATCACGGGCCCAGGCGGCTCCTGCGGTGGGCGTGGTCGGCCGTTAAGATCCGCTTCTGGTGAGGTACGTCCGAGGCTGCGCCTGTCAGAAGGAGCACAATGGCCGCACACGAGCACCCGCTCACGGATCTCGAACAGCGCCTGTTGGCCATCGCGCACGAGCACGGATTCATCCTGCTCCGCGAGCCCGTGCAGTACTACTGTGAGTTGAAACGCGACCACGCCATCATCTATCTCGATCGGCAGCGGAGCGGGAGAAACGTCATCGCTGTCTTCCTGCACCCCGAGACCGACCTGTCACGACTTCCGGCGGAGGCGGGATTAGGGATTCCTGACGCGCCCAAGCATTCCGATGGCATGCGTCACTTTCCCAAGAAGGTCAACAAAGGCAAGCGGCCGTCCACCTACGGCTATCCGATCACCTGCGCGGATCTCACAGCATTTGGCCGGCTCCTCGCCTCTCTGACATAGAGGCGTCCTTCGGTTGTCCCGCCGGGGCAGGCGCAGCGCTCGGAGGACTTCCCGAGCACCGGAGCCTTCTACGCATTTGATCGGCGGTTCTGTCGCGGCCGCCTAATGCCGAGGCGAGCGGCCAGAGTTGCACTCTGTAGAGATCGACCTCGACGATGTCGGCAGGAAAGTCGGGCTCCTCGGTGTTGGACAGAACCCTGTTCAGCACGCGAGCCGACCAGGCGCTGTCACGCTCGCCCGTGTCGAACTCGACGTACTCATCCCACTCCTCCGCGAAATGCTGAGCAATGCCGATGAGGCCGGTTCCCAGGTGGAAGCGGCCTTCCCACAGACGATCCCAGGCAGGGAGCAGGCCCGGCTCGGCGTCCCAGAGTTCGTAGCGGACGTGGATCGGGCCGCCGGGAGGCACGGCGCCGGCGATGTCGACGCCGTTGGGCCCTGCTCCGATCCTGCGGAGCGCCCATCCTCCCAAGTCCTGTCCTGGGCGGGGGCTCCCTGTGGGCATGCCGTCCGCCACCTCGGTGACGAGAAATTCGGAGCCCTGGCGAATGCGCAGGCTGTCGTGAGCGCTCCTGCGAAGGACTGCCATGAGGATTCGCCTTTCCTGCCTTCAGGGAGAGGCTCCGGAGTGTGCCGAGAACGCTGTCAGGCGCCGAATCACTGGCCAGAGCCCAACCCTGGGGGAGGCGCGGCCGCTCACTGGCCAGCGTGGACGTCGGGTCAGGTCTTCTCCTGGAGGGTGACGTTGACCTCGTGCGCCTGGCCGTCCCGCAGGTAAGTGATCTTGACCTGTTGGCCCGGCTTGGCGCCTCTGACCTGTCCGACGACGGTCTCGCCCGCGTCGACCGGTGTGTTGCCGATCTTCGTGATCAGGTCGCCCTGCTTCAGTCCGGCCTTCTCCGCCGGGCTTCCCGCTATGACCTGGCTGATCAGGGCGCCGGGCACATCGCCGGTCGCGTCGGTGACGCTCACCCCGAGGACCGCGTGGCGGACCTTGCCGGTGGCGATGAGCTGGTCGGAGACCTGCTTGGCGGTGTTGACCGGGATGGCGAAGCCCACACCGCCGCCGGCGGCGTTCGAGGCGATGGCGGTGTTGATGCCGACCAGTTCCCCAGCGGCGTTGACGAGCGCGCCGCCGGAGTTGCCCGGGTTGATCGAGGCGTCGGTCTGGATGGCGCCGCCGATCGTCGTGCCGGCGCTCTGCCGGCTCTGCTCCTGCCCCCAGCCGGGAGGGAGCTGCTGCCGCTGGTCAGGGCCGGTGGTGAGGGTACGGTCGAGCGCGCTGACGATCCCCGCCGTCACGGATCCGTCCAGGCCGAGGGGGCTGCCGATGGCCAGTACGGCTTCACCCACCTTGAGTGCGTCGCTGTCGCCGAGCGTCGCCTTGGTCAGCCCGGACACGTCCGCGGCCTTGATGACGGCCAGGTCGGTGGCTGGATCGGTGCCGACGATGCTCGCCTTGGCCGTCTTGCCGTCGCTGAACTTCACGCTCATCTGCCCGCCGCCCTGGCTCGCACCCTCGACCACGTGGTTGTTGGTGAGGATGAGGCCGTCCGCCGACAGCACGACGCCCGAGCCCTCGCCGCTCTGCCCCTGGATCATCACGACGGTCGGCTGAACCTTGGCCGCGACGTCTGCCACGGTGAGCGGCCCGGAGGCCGGCTTGAGGACGGGGCTGGGCACGTGGCTGGTGGTGGCGACGGGCGCGGGCCGGAAGGAGTTCACCGCGACGGCGCCGACCACCCCGCCGACGATCGCCATCGCTGCCAGCGCGAGCCCGGCCACCGCCTTCTGGCCGGCGGTGAAACGGGCCTTCAAGGTCGGCGCCGGCGGAGGCGGGGGCGGCGGCTGCTCCGTGACGATCGGGTCACGGCGGGGGAAGCCTCCGGCGGTCGGTGGCGTGGTGCCGAACTGGCTCCACCCGCCGTTTCCCTGCGCTCCAGGGTCCTGCTCGTGAGGCTCGTGCGCGTTCATCTGTCATCTCCCTCAAGTTCTGCTGCCTCACGGTGCCAACTCCGGCGTAAGACCCGGCTAAGCCCTTGATCCCGGAACCGGGCCCGCTCCTCATGACGGCCTTATCGATCCAGGTCGGGACGGGGGTGAGTCGCCGATATCGCTTTCTACATGTTGTCGAACCTGACCGGCCGGACTGGTGGGCCGAGGCGTCGTCTCAGGGGCGTGGGGTGGGGAGCGCGTCGCTGAGTGAGGTGAGCAGGAGGTGGCGCTGCAGCAGGGTGAGGTCACCGACACTGGTGCCGGGATCGATCTTGGCCTGGCGCAGGGTCCGCGTGATCTGGTCGGGGGTGCGCTCGGGCAGGGCGCGCAGGAGGGCGGTGGCGTCGGCGGCTATGGTGGTGGCGTCCCTGCGCGCCAGGAGTTGTTCGAGGGTGAGCCGCCTGGCGGTGACGGCGGCGCGTAGCTGGGCCTCGGACATCTGCCGAGGCAACGGATCGAGGGGCGGTGCGGCATCGGCCGTTCGAGGGTTCGGCGCGGTGGCGAGGCCCCGGGCGGCGGCGACCGGCGCGGAGGATGCCGGCGGACCGTCGGCGAGCAGGGTCTGGGTGGTGACCAGCAGGCCGCCGATGGCGGCCACGGCGGTGGCGGCGAGGACGAGGTGGCGGCGGGTGAGGCGGCGGCTGTCGCGGGCGATGGCGAGTCCGATGAGACCGGTACGCAGCAGGACGCCGGTCACCATGCCGAGCAGCACCGGCACGCTCTGGGCGGGCAGCGGCGCCACCGTCGCCAGGACGACGCCGGCCGCGGGAGCCAGACAGGACAGGGTGAGCCAGGGGACGGCCGGTCTGCGCGCCAGGTCGAGCATGGCGGTCAGGGCCAGCCCTTCACTGGCCGAGTGGATCACCAGGGCGGCCACCACGACGGCGGACGCGGCCAGGGCCAGGGTCGCCCCCTCGATCATGCGGTGCAGCGACAGGGCGGCCGCGGTGCCCACACCGCCGTAGACGGCGGCGCTGACCGCCTGCTGGACCCGGCGGTGCAGGCCGGGCGCGTGCCGCCCGCCGCCGGCCTTGTCACCGTGACTGTGCCCGCAGCCCTTACGGGTGAAGAAGGTGATGACCAGGAAGCCGAACGCGCCGGCCACACCCACGACCCACAGCGGCACGCCGGTGGCGTCGGCTTCGTGCCAGGCGTCGGGCAGCAGGTCGACCAGGGCGGTGATGAGCATCAGCGCCGAGGCGATGGCCAGCCAGACGCTGATCGTGGCGTTCCTGCGGCGGGCCAGGGAGGCGCCGACCAGCGTGGACAGTGCCACCAGCACGACGGCGGCCCAGGTCGTCCAGGCGGTCAGGGCAGTATCGGGGGCGGAGGCTTCCACGTTCAGGGCGGACAGGGTGTGCAGGGGCACTGATGGCGGCGTCGATCCCCCGAGCGGCACGAGCATGACACGGCCTTTCCGGCGAGGGTGCGGGGTTGGTGGGCGGTCGTCGCGTCGGGACACCGCGACGACGGACGGCACGAGCCGACGAGCCAGGCCGTCCGTCAGTGACCGGCGGCCGGGTCGCGGGTGAAGGGGGGCGAATGTACGGTGATCGGCCGCTGCGAGGCCGCGTCGTGGGCGCCGTGGGCGGGCGTGGGGCCGTGGGCGTCCAGGTCGGCCAGGGCGGCGCGCAGGTGGCCGAGTTGGGTGTGCAGGTTGTGCTGCAGGTTCCGGCCCTGGTCGGTGATGGCGCGTTCGAGCCGGTCGAGCTGTTCGTCAAGGGCCTGGTGGGCGGCCCGGGTCAGCGCGTCGGCGGCCGACGCGGCCTCGCGCCGCAGTCGTTCGGCGTCGGTACGGGCGTCGGCGAGGATCTGATGGGCTTCCTGCTGGGCGGATTCAAGGGTTTCCTGGGCGCTGCGGTGTGCCGCCGCGAGCACGCCGGCGTCGGTGGGCAAGTTCGCGGGAGGGGCGGCGCCGAGGCGTTCGCGAAGCTGGGTGTTGTCCTGCCAGAGCAGGCTGAGCGTGGTCTCCACCTGGGCGAGGAAGGCGTCCACCTCGGCCAGGTCGTAGCCGGAGCGCAGGCGGACGACCGTGAAGACCTGATGGCGCACCGCGGAGGCGGTCAGCAGGGCGAGCCGGCCGGGCGTCCCCGCCTGGAGCGGCGGTGCGGTGGCGCCGTCGAGGGCGGCGTGGCTGTGGGGGAGGTGGAGGCCACGGGCGTGGTCATGGTCGCGGTCATGGTCGTGGTCTTCGTGCTCGGCGTGCATGAGGAACTGGTCCAGCCTTTCACCGTCGTCTCGATGTCGTGACTCGGCGGGGCGCGGGGCGCTCCGGCGTCGCTCCATGGGCGAGCCGGAGCGGGATCGGCCGCGCGGGCGAGGTGACGGCCCGACCGCCGAGGGGCGGGCCGCCGTGGCGGCTAGGACGCGGTCGTGCCGTGGTCGTCGTGGCAGTGACCGGCGTCGCAGCCCTGGTCCGGCACGGTCGTCGCGGTGTGATCGTCGGCGCAGTCGTTCTCACTGCCGGGGAGGCAGGGAGCCGTGGGGTGGTCGTGGGGGTCGGTCATCGGTGTTCCTTTCACTCGGTGGGTGCGTGTGGCTGCACCGGTGCAGGGGAACCTGTAGAGCGCGACCAGGTCGTGGGAGTCCTGACCGGCGAACTTCTACGTTGTGTAGTTGACGCATTACCGAAAGTTTAAACATCTGATCAGATGTTCATGAGTAAAGCCTCGATCTCCACCAAGGTCCTTGACCTCTGGGGCTACAGCGCTCAGCATCTGTACATATGAACATCCAGTCAGATGTTGCGGACTGCGAGCCCCCGCTGCATCTGGCCATCGCCCACGTCGCCCACCCTCCGAGGAGCTCCAGGCATGTCTGAGCAGCAGGGTCACGACCACCGTCACGACGACGGCCCCCGCGGACACGGTCATGGACACGGACACGGACACGGACATGGACACGGGGTGAGCGCGGACGCCGACCGGCGTCACCTGCGCGGCGCGCTCGCGCTGATCACCGGCTTCATGGCCGTCGAGGTGGTGATCGGCGTGATCGCGGGTTCGCTGGCCTTGATCTCCGACGCCGGGCACATGCTCACCGACGCCATGGCGATCGTGCTGGCGCTGGTCGCGATGCGGATCGCGGCCCGGCCGCCGCGCGGCGGCTTCACCTATGGCCTCAAGCGCGCCGAGATCGTCTCCGCCCAGGTCAACGGCATCACCCTGCTGCTGCTCGCGGCGTACTTCACCTTCGAGGGCGTGCGCCGCCTGGTCGAGCCGCCCGCGGTCGAGGGCCTGTACGTGATGGCGACCGGGCTGGCCGGCATCGTCGTGAACGTGGCCGCCGCCTGGCTGCTGTCGAAGGCCAACCGTTCGAGCCTCAACGTCGAGGGCGCCTTCCAGCACATACTCAACGACCTGTACGCCTTCATCGGCACCACCATCGCCGGCCTGGTCGTCTGGCTGACCGGCTGGAACCGTGCCGACGCCATCGCCGCCCTCGTGGTCGCCGCCCTGATGCTGAAGGCCGGCTGGGGCCTGGTCCGCGACGCCGGACGGGTGTTCATGGAGGCCGCTCCTGCCCGGCTGGACCCGGCCGAGGTGGGCCGCCAGATCGCCGCGATCGACACCGTGGTCGAGGTGCATGACCTGCACATCTGGGAGGTCACCTCCGGCTATCCCGCGCTGTCGGCGCACGTGCTGGTCGTTCCGGGCGCCGACTGCCACGCGGCCCGCCTGGCCGTCGAACGGCTGCTGCGCGAACGCCACGACATCGGGCACACCACGCTGCAGGTCGACCACGTCACGCCCGGCGGCCACGCCTTCGACGAGAACGGCGCCCCGCGACGCCTGACACCGCACTGCCCCGACCCGCACGGCCCCACCCATCACTCACCACGGCCCGACGACGCCGCGGTCGCGGCGACCGCCTCCGCCGCTGCCGACCACACGGCCGCGAACTGGGCCGTCACCTGCCACGACGGCGACCACGTCACATGATCTGAAGGCACAGACTCGGCCCCGGCGCGGCCCGCGGCCGAGTCGCCTCGGAAGAGCCCGCCGGCAAGGCGTCCGCCCGGCGTGACACCGTGCCGGTTCGCCCTCTCGTCAGGAGGACCTGGTGAATCCCCCGTTCGTACGCCCGCGCTGGCCGCCGCGATGGATCTGGCACT
Organism: Nonomuraea sp. NPDC049655; assembly: GCF_044465465.1. Taxonomy (NCBI): domain Bacteria; kingdom Bacillati; phylum Actinomycetota; class Actinomycetes; order Streptosporangiales; family Streptosporangiaceae; genus Nonomuraea; species Nonomuraea sp. NPDC049655. The sequence continues at coordinate 225,742 of NZ_JBITLS010000012.1, read as the reverse complement.
CGCCGGACCGCCTGCCGCCCTGGCGTCACCGTCGACGGCCGACTCGCGAAGCCTCGCCTCGACCGGCCGGATCCTGCTGCGCGGCGGACGCCTGCTGCACGGCACCGTGCTGCAGTCCTTCGCCTTCGACGAACGCGACAGGCACCTGTACGCCCTCCAGCTCATGCAAGACGGCGTCCGCCTGGACGGAGAACGCCACGCTCGTACCCAGGCCGAACGCGCTCGGCGCGGCGACCTGTGCCTCAACCGCCTGTCCCTGGACGGCACCCTCACCGGAGCGATGTACCTGCTGGGTTTCGGACACGGCGGCGCCCTGGGCGTGCAGCGGACCGCGGGCCGCGACCCCGTGCTGTGGACCGAGTGGGACGCCGGCCCGGCCTCCGGCTACGGCCGCGGCATCCGCCGTTTCCCCTTCATCGACGGCGCCGTCCTGACCTCGGGCAGCCGGTGCCTGACCACCTGGCGGCCGCTGCCCGGCTCGACGAGCAACGCCCCGGCCCTCGATCCCGACTCCGGCCTGTTGCTGCTGCGCTACAAGATGGCCGGCGAGCCGCGCCTCCGGCTCGTGGACCTGCGTTGCACGGCCCCCGGCGGCCTGCGCCCGCTCGCCGACCTGCCGCAGCCCGGCGCCGCCCTCGGACTGCCGTTCCAGGGCATGGCGCTGCACGCCGACCACGCCCACCAACTGCTCGGCAGCGCTTACGGCCCAGCCAACCCCGTCTCCTCGCCGGGGAACATCCGCCTCTACCGCATCCACCTGCCCAGCGGAAAGGTGGAGCAGCAGATCCTGGACCGCACGGCCCGCGCGCCCCCCCGGATGAGTGAGACGGGATCCGCTTACGGGATCCATATTCTACGTGCTGTAGAAGTTCTACGAACTGTAGAAGCACGTGAGTTCGGAGGTAGCGGATGGGCAAGAACGCCGAGGGCACGCTGAAGGAGCGGCTCTCCGCGCTGCAGGCCGAGCAGCGGCGCGCGGAGCGCCGGCGACGGGTCGTCATGATCAGCGCCACGGTGATCACGGCCGCCGGGATGGCCGCGGCGGCCACGGCGTTCGTCCTGGACGACCGGGCCGGACGGTCGCTGGACGCGGTCCAGACGACCAACGTGAGCAGCCGCAACCACACCGACAAGGTCGTCAGCTACCCGCAGGCCCCGCCGGTCGGCGGCGACCACGCGCCGGAGTGGCAGAACTGCGGCATCTACAGCAAGCCCCTGCGCAACGAGAACGTCGTCCACAGCCAGGAGCACGGAGCCGTCTGGATCGCCTTCCAGCCGGGGCTGCCGAAGGACCAACTGGACATCCTCTACCAGCAGGCCCAGGGACGCGACTTCGTCGTCCTGTCGCCGTACACGGGGTTGTCCGCGCCGGTCGTGCTCAGCGCCTGGGGCAAGCAGCTCAAGCTGGACAGCGCCGACGACCCGCGGCTGACGGCGTTCCTGCGCGCCAACATCAACGGCCCCGGGACGCCCGAGCCGGGCGCGTCCTGCAGCGGCGGGATCGGGGAGCCGTCGGCATGAGGCTCCCGGCGTTCCCGCGGCGGCGCGGGGTCCTGGTGGCGGTGACCGCCGTACTGACGCTCGCGCTGTCCGCCCTCGGCCTCCGCCTCTGGTACGCGGGCCCGCCCGGGGACGCGTCGCTGGAGGCCGGCTTCGCCCGTGACATGCAGGCCCACCACGCGCAGGCCGTACAGATGGCACTGATCATCCGCGACCGCACCACCGACCGCGAGGTCAGGACGCTCGCCTACGACATCGCGATCACCCAGCAGCAGCAGATCGGGCAGATGTACGCCTGGCTGGACCTGTGGGGCCTGCCCCAGGCGTCGCTGGAACCCCGCATGGCCTGGATGCGTCAGGGCCACCAGAACATGCCCGGCATGGGACCGCAGTCCGCCCAGATGCCCGGCATGGCCACCCGCGACCAGCTCAAGCAGCTGGAACAGGCGAGCGGCAAGGCGGCGGAGACCCTCTTCCTGCGCCTGATGATCCCGCATCACCAGGGCGGCGTGCAGATGGCTCAGGCGGCGCAGGGGAGCGGCCAGCCGCAGGTGAGGCGCATGGCGAGGTCGATACTCGCCGCCCAGAAGGCGGAGATCGAGCTGATGCGCGACATGCTCGCCGCCCGCGGCGCGACCGGAACGTCGCCCCAGACCGGCTGAAGCATGCCGACGAACCTGCCCCGGGCCCCGGACGGACGAGAACGCCCGATCCGGCCCCTCGTGACCGTTCCCTGGCAGGCGTCGTCGGCCTACAGGCGCGATCCCTTCCTCGACAACGTCAAGTTCCTGGTGATCGCGCCCGTGCCGAGCTCCGAGGTGGCTGGCTACCAGCCGACCTCGTCGCAGCCGGTGTGGCCGTCCGGCTCCACCTGCAGGGTCGCGTGCGCGACGCCATGACGGGTGCGCAACAGGTCACGGGCCTGATCGAGGACGGAGTGATTGTCACTCTGGTCGCCCGTGACGAGGTGGGCGGTGGCGACGTTCATGCCGGAGGTCAGCGTCCACAGGTGCAGGTCGTGCACGTCGCGCACGCCCTCGATGGCGGCCAGGTCGGCCGCCACGACGGAGGCGTCCATGCCCTCGGGCACGTGCTGGCCGAGCACCGCGAACACCTGCCGGCCGAGCGAGATCGCACGCACGGCGACGAACACGCCGATGGCCAGCGCGATGACCGTGTCCCAGAACACCTGACCGGTCGCCGTGATCAGCCACCCCGCCGCGATGACGCCGACCGAGCCCGCCGTGTCGGCCACCACCTCCAGGTACGCGCCCTTGACGTTGAGGCTCTCACTGGCGCCGGACCGCAGCAGGAACAGGGCGATCAGGTTGACCACCAGCCCGAACGCGCCCACCACGAGCATCGGCCCTGAGGACACCTCGGCCGGGCCGCCGATCCTGCCGATGGCCTCGGCGACCACATAGACGGCGACGCCCAGCATGAGGACCACGGCCAGCAGCGACGCGAACACCTCGGCCCGGTAGGAGCCGTAGCTGCGCCGGCCGGTGGTGTCGGGGCGAGCGGCGATCCTGGTGGCGACCAGCGCCGCGCCGAGCGTGACGACGTCGGCGGCCATGTGCCCGGCGTCCGACATCAGGGCCAGCGACCCGGAGATCAGCCCGTAGGCCAGCTCGACCAGGAAGAATCCACCGATCAGGACGAAAGAGACCGCCAGCCGCCAGCGGTTCCGGGCCCCGGCGTGCCCGTGCCCGTGACCCACGCCCATCAGCGCTCGCCCTCCCGCTCCGGGTGGATGGCCTCGGTGTGCTCGGTGTGGGCCAGCGCCAGGTCCAGCAGCATTCGGACGTGCGGATCTTCCAGCCGGTAGTACGCCATCCGCCCCGAACGGCGGGCGGCCACGATGCGATGGGCACGCAGCAGGCGCAGCGCGTGGGAGACCGCCGACTCGCTCTGCCCGGTTACCGCCGCCAGGTCGCACACGCACAGCTCGCCGTCCAGCAGCGCGACCAGCAGCTTCAGCCGGTTGGGGTCAGACAGCAGGCCGAAGATGTCCGCCGTGTCGGCCAGGTCCTCGGCGGCGGGCATGCGCTCGCACACCGCGGACACCCGGTCGGCATCCACCACCTTGACGGCACAACCGTCCACCATCAACACATTCTCAGCTGAAGAACTGTTCATATGTGTATTCTGTCTCCTATGCGGCGAATGTCAACAACGCGTGAGCGGGGCAACAGCCGCATCCAGGGCAGCCCGTCGTTCAGCGCGGACAGGCCAGCTGGGCAGCAATTCGCCGAGCGGCTTCACCACTCACAATCGCCGGCCCGCTCGACGTCCCCAGCCTGGCCTGGACGAAGTCGGACAGGACCACATCGACGGTTGCGTCCGCGGGAGTGGTGTACGAGCCGGCCCTGTTGACAGCATCACCCCGGTCGGCTGAGCCCGGCCCTCCGACAGGGAAGGAGTGGCGGTTGGTGGCCGTCCGGTCGGGATGGTCCGCGGCCGGAGTGCAGCCGGTGCCGGTGCTGTCTGCAGATCAAGAACATCTGCGGGAGTCGTCCTGGACCGAGTGCGGCGGCTCGGCCACCATCAGAACATGACCGGAAGCGGATCAGCGGGGGCGGGCGGCGGGGGAGCGGGCTCGCGCCTGAACTGGACGGCAGTGAGCGCTCTGGCGGGTTCGATCGCAGCCGTGGTCGCGCTCTTCGCTTACCTGATGCCGCCCAAGGCCCCGTCCGGCACAGTGGATTCCAGTCCGTCCCCGACTTCATCCCCACCGGGTCAGGTCGTCACCCCGCACTCGCCATCGCCGGTGGACTCATCGCCTGAGTCCAGCACGTCCCAAACGCCGAGTCACACGCAAGCCGTCCAGGATCCCCCTCCGGCGCCGCTGAAGGTCCGGTCCGTCGGCTGCGAGGAGACGGCGGCGGCCCTGACCGCCTACCGCAGGGATGCCGGAACCAGCCGCAGCGGTCAGGCGGCCGCAGCTCAGCAGACGTACAGCGACTTGATGGGCGCAGCGCTCAACGCGCAGGGCGCGGTGGGGGCGAAGATCAGGCGGCTGGCCGCGGAGTTCCAGGAACTGAGCTTCCGCCTGACGGGCATGACCGGCGGTGACCCCAATCAGGTGATCGCGGACATCAATACGGACGTCGCGGAGTTCAACAGGTTGTGCGCCTCCGGTTGATCGCACGACAGGGGCCGCTCTACCGCAAAGGCACACAGACATGGAGGTTCAGCCCTCAAGAGCGACCGTTGGCACCTTGACGGAGGGCTCGGTCGCTTCCTGCAGGTCTGCAGGCATCGCTTGAGACCCACCGAGAGACCCAAGGCGGGGTTACGCGCGTATTCAGCGTGATCAATGGCTGCCGTTAGCCGGTAGCGGGCTGCCGGACGCTCTCGCATCACACGAGGCTTCTCACTGCAGCGAATCGGCTGCACGCGCAGGCAACCTTCTCCGTCGTACGGATGGAAAGGTCATTTTTCTTGATTTCGAGACGTTCGCCTTCGGCCCCCCGCAAGCGGGATCTCAGCACGGCGGTCGGAGGGTCCCCCGTGAAGGGTCGCAGGCCACCACCAGCGGAAGAGTGGTCAGTGAATGGCAGTGAGGTCGACGACCACGAATTTGTCGCCGCGGATGAAGAGGGCGATGTTGCTGCCGGCCGGGGCGCGGTAGCGGGTTCGGGTGTCGATGCCGCGGATCTCGGCGGACACGCCTGACCGCACGTCGTGGACGATCGCACGATCGGGCAGTTGGGCGGACAGGAACCGGTCCTGCTGGAGAGGCTGTGGCGCGACTCCCGTCACGTCCATCTCGTGCCGTGCTCGCCCGTCCCGGCCTTGGACCTGCGCCGCCGCGGATCGGCCGGGGTGTGTGACGCAGAGGGTGATGCCGCAGGCCACAGGGCTGCCTGGCTGCAAGGCGGTCCGGGCGCGCTTCTCGCCGGTCTCGATGTTCATGACGGACTGGAAGGGGGCTTCGTCGCCGCCGAACGTTCCAGGTGATCCGACCCAGGGCCAGTTCAGGATGTGCTGTCCCTGCGTGCCGTCTACGCGCTGAGGTTGCCCGCCGTTGACGTCGACGGTGAAGACGCCCTCGTTCCCGGCTGACCAGGCGAGGCGGTCAGGGGTGATGGCGATCCCGGTGACGAAGCCGGCCGATGAGGCGGGCGGCAGGGGAGCGGAGGTGACGAGCTGCGGCTTGCCGCCGGTCGTCGGGACGGTCCAGATGTCGGCGGTTCGCTTGTCGGCGGTGCCGCGTGCGGTCCACCAGGCGACCCGGCCTTGGCCTGCGGTGAAGCCGTCGGGGAAGAGGGTGGTGCCGGCGGGGAGGGTGATGTCGGCGAGTTTGGCCACCTCGCCGCTGTTCACGTCGTAGGTGTAGAGGCCGTTCGCCTTCTCGAAGCCGGCTTCGGCAGTCAGGAGAATCTTGGTGGTGTCCACCATCAGTCGCGGCCGGACTTTTCTCCCGTCGGATAATTTGGCCGGCACTTCGTGCACTGCTGCGGGCCACAGTTTCTCGATGGGCTCGGGTGCCGAGGCTCGTGCTGAGCTGACGGATGCGGTTCCGCTGCCGCCTGGGAAGGTTTCCGGCTTGGACAGAACCTGGGTTGTGACTGTGACGATTGCCGCAACGGCTACACCGCTCGCGACCGCTGCGGTAAGCGTGGTGCGGCCGGAACGCTTGGAACGACGGTTGGGTTGAACCTGCGCGTAGTCCGATGTATCGGCCATTTGGCGTCCTTGATGAGCGGCTGAGTTTACGAGGCGGGTGCAGACAGGATCGCTGCATGATGATTCGTACAAGAGTGCACGATCAGGGGCCCGGTCGAGAGGACGTGGGCAAATCCTCAGATGCTGGCGGGGGTCCATGCTTAGGCGAGTATTTGGGCGGACGCTTGGGTCGATAACGGCAAGGCGATGAGAAGCTCGCGAGGAGGGGGCCGCTGGGGGACGCTACCAGCGCTACCTGCATTTCCGCTAATGAGCAGAATGGCGTGGTGCGCTCACTCAGTTGCCGGAGTCCACCCGTCGAGCAGGAGTTGCGAGAGCGGTACGATCGCGATTCAAGTCGACGTGCAAGTGGAAGTAGCGCATGTTCAACGTGTACCTCCGCCTTGTCGCCGATGACGCTGACCCCGAATCGGTGACCCGGGCGCTCGGTGACGGCGGGGGGCGACCGGGGCGCGCACCCGTTGCGCGACCTTGCCCGCGGCCAGGGCTGGGAGACGACGTTGATCGTGGTGCAGGAGTTCCGCGACGCTGAGGAGCCCCGGGAGAAGGGCACCTCGATGACGCGGACACAATCCGCCGGCTGGCGGCGGCGCGGGCCGGCGTTGAAGTCGATCAATACCTCATGCTTCCGCCAGAGCGAGCTTGATCGCCACGCGGACATCGCTGCCGAGTGGCGGACGTGGTGAAGCCCTGAGCCAAGGTCACGGAACGCGTGACCACGACCCGGCGACATCGGCGCCCGGCAGAGCCGCGTCGGCGGCGGTCGGCACGCTGGTCGCGCGGGTTCGGGGATGGTGCGGCGGGTCGTGTGGCGGGTCGTGTGGCGGCGCAGGTAGAGGCGGTTGGCGTCGGCGGGGTATGTCTCGTCCGCTCGGCTTGTGCTCCTGATGACCTCACTCCTGGCCGGCGGGAAAATAGAAATCGACATCGCTGATACTTCGAGCCCGCGCATGGGCTGGCTGTCCCGCGCGAACTGACCGGCAGCCGGTGGCATTGTCGGTCCTGCCAAGCCCGATGCGACGGCATCGCTTTCCTTTCGCCGTCCGTGCCGGTCTCGTCGATCACTGCGTCGGCTCCACCCTGACGGTGGCGCTCGCTCGGGCGGGCTCGTGTTCGGTCGCGGTGCGAACGCGGTGTGGTGGCCGGGACGGAACTGGTCATGTCGGTCAGCAGGGCGAGGCGCCGGTGTGGCTTCGGCGCGAGGCACCCTTCCCCTCCAGGCCATATCGCGCAGAGTGTCGAATTGGTTACGCTCGGCACGCAACCGGGCGGTGACCATAGAACCCCTTCACGGCGCCTGTTTCGGGCGCATACGCGAAAGGGGCAACCACTCGGCGCAAGAGCGGACAGCGATATGGGCCCAGCATCGGCCATACCGGTCGATCCGCACCGTCGGCCCCGAAGGCAAGGGCCTGGGGGCAGAAGTGAAACCGAGGTGAGAGGGTGCACCTGACCCTGCATGAACAAGAACGGCTGATGATCCACGTGGCCGCGGACGTGGCCCACAAGCGCAGAGGGCGAGTGAAGCTCAACTACCCGGAGGCGGTTGCCATCCTGACCTCCTGGGTCCTCGAAGAGGCGCGCGCCGGCAGAACCGTCGCGGACCTCATGGCCAAGCAGCAGCCGCCGGTGCTCATGCCGCACGAAGTCATGCCAGGCGTCGCCGAGATGATCGCCGACCTCCAGATCGAGGCCACCTTCCCAGACGGCACCAAAATGGTCACCCTCCGCGAGCCGATCCCGTTGGCGACCACTCTGCCGTGCCCATCCGACCCGGACCCGTCGCCGTGCGGGGCTCTGCCGCAGCCGTGCCCACCCGACCCCGAGCCCCCGCCGTGCCCACCCGACCCCGAGCCCCCGCCGTGCCCACCCGACCCCGGGCCGTCGGCCCGCGTGGCCGGGCCAGGCAGGCAGGGCCCTCCCGGCGCGATCGACTTCTCCTCCCAGGGATGTGTGAGCTTCAACGACGGCCGCCCGATCACGACCGTACGGGTCACCAACACCGACGACCGTCACATCCAGGTCGGCTCCCACTACCACTTCTACGAGGTCAACTCCCGCCTCGACATCCACCCCGACCGTGACGCCGCCTACGGCAAACGGCTGAACATCCCCGCCGGCGGCTCGGTGCGCTTCGCCCCCAACATGCCCCAGGACGTGGAGCTGGTGCCCATCGAGGGCCGGCGCCATGTCGCGGGCCTGAACGGCAAGGTCGGAGGCAACCTCTGATGTCCGAGCCCCTCACGCGCGAACAGTACGCCGACCGGTTCGGCCCGACGACGGGGGATTGTGTCCGCCTGGCCGACACCGATCTGTGGATCGAGATCACCGAGGACTGGGCCGGCGGTCCTGGCCGCAGCGGCAACGAGATCCTCTTCGGCGGTGGCAAGGTGGTCCGGGAGTCGATGGGGCAGTCACTCGCGCCACGCGACAGCGCGACCCCCGGTGCCCCGAAACCGCCCGACACCGTCATTACCGGTGCTCTCATCCTGGACCACTGGGGCGTGATCAAGGCCGACGTCGCCATTCGCGACGGCCGCATCGCCGCGCTGGGCAAGGCCTACAACGACGAGACCATGGATCGGCTGCACGACGGGCATCCCGTCGCGAGCGACTTCCTGGTCGGCCCCGAGACCGAGGTCATCTCGGGCAACGGCAAGATCCTCACTGCGGGCGGCGTTGACACCCACGTGCACTTCATCTGCCCGGAGCAGATCCGGGAGGCGCTCGCCTCCGGCGTCACCACGCTGATCGGCGGCGGGACCGGCCCCGCCGACGGCACGACCGCCACCACCGTCACGCCCGGCGCCTGGCACCTCGACCGGATGTTCAAGGCGCTGGACGCCTTCCCGGTCAACATCGGGCTGCTCGGCAAGGGCAGCACGATGTCCACCGAGTCCCTTCACAACCAGGTCAAGGCCGGCATCCTCGGCTTCAAGATCCACGAAGACTGGGGTGCCACCCCGGCGGTCCTGCGACGCTGCCTGGAGGTGTGCCGGGCGACCGGCGTACAGCTGGCCCTGCACGCCGACACCCTGAACGAGGCAGGCACCGTAGAGGACACCATCGCGGCCATCGGCGATCAACCGCTCCACGTCTTCCACATCGAGGGCGCCGGCGGCGGCCACGCCCCCGACATGATCAGAATGGCGGGACTGCCCAACGTGCTGCCCGCCTCCACGAACCCCACCCGCCCCTACACGCACAACACGGTCCCCGAGCACCTGGACATGGTGCTGATCGCCCACCACCTCAACCCGCAGGTGCCCGAGGACCGGGCCTTCGCCGAGTCGCGCATCCGGCCCGCCACGATGGCCGCCGAAGACCTCCTGCACGACCTGGGCGCCATTTCGATCATGTCGTCCGACGCCCAGGCGATGGGACGCATCGGAGAGATGATCACGAGAACCTGGCAGACCGCGCACGTGATGAAGCAGCGGCGCGGACCGCTGGACGGCGACCGGGGCGGCGCCGACGAGACCGACAACCACCGCGCCCGCCGCTACGTCGCCAAATACACCATCAACCCGGCCGTCGCGCACGGCATCGACCACGAGATCGGCTCGGTCGAGGTGGGCAAGCTGGCCGACCTGGTGCTGTGGGAGCCGAAGTTCTTCGGCGTCAAGCCGCACCGGGTGATCAAGGGCGGCCAGATCGCGTACGCACAGGTCGGCGACGCCAACGGCGCCATCACCACCCCACAGCCGATCCTGCCCCGCCCGATGTGGGGCGCGACGGGCCGAGCCCCCGGCGCCAACTCCGTCAACTTCGTCAGCGAACAGGCGATCGCGGCCGGCCTGCCCGGCCGGGTCGAGGTGGACAAGTCGTTCACGCCCATCCGCAACACCCGCGGGGTGTTCAAGCAGGACATGCGCCGAAACGACGCCACCCCCGTCATCGACGTCGACCCCAACGGCTATGAGGTACGGATCGACGGCCGGCGCATCGACTACCACGAGCCCCCCACCGAACTGCCGATGGCGCAGCTCTACTTCCTGTTCTGACCCGTCATCTCACTCAAGGAAGGTGAGTCACGCCGATGAGCCGTGCCACGCTGCTCGTCCTGGCCGACGGCCGGTTCCCGGCCGGCGGGCACGCTCATTCCGGCGGCGCCGAGGCGGCCGTCGCCGCCGGACGCGTGCGTGACGCGGCCGACCTGGAGACGTTCTGCCGAGGCAGGCTGCACACCAGCGGGCTGACCGCGGCCGGGCTCGCGGCCGCGGCCGCCGCCGGGTTGGACCCGCTGCTGCTGGAGGAGGCCGCCGACGCCCGCACGCCTTCTCCGGCCCTGCGGCAGGTAGCGCGCACGCTCGGACGGCAACTGCTGCGCGCCGCCCGAGCCGTCTGGCCCTGCGCCGAGCTCGACGCCCTGGCCGCTGCCCGTCCGCGCGGCGCCCATCAGCCCGTGGTGCTCGGAGTGGCCGCCCGCGCCGCAGGGCTGAGCCCGTACGACGCCGCCTGCGCGGCGGCCTATGAGAGCGTCAGCGGCCCGGCCGCCGCGACCGTCCGCCTGCTGAGCCTGGACCCCTTCGACGCCACGGCTGTCCTGGCCCGGCTCGCCGCCGACCTCGACCACGTCGCGCGGCGGGCCGCCGAGGCGGCGGGCCGCGTCCACGCCGACGGTGTCGCGGCGCTGCCGGCCGCCTCGGCGCCGCTGCTCGACATCACCGCCGAACAGCACGTGACCCGCTCGGCCCGCCTGTTCGCCTCCTGACCTACCTGTACGAACGCCTGTCGTCCGACCACGGGAGCGCCATGCACCTCCACCATGACCACGACGTCTCCGCAGGCCAGGGCCATGACCCCGGCGGCCGCCACGGCGCGCTGCGCATCGGCCTGGGCGGCCCGGTGGGCTCCGGCAAGACCGCGACCGTCGCCGCCCTGTGCCGCGCACTGCGCCAGGAACTGTCCATCGCTGTCGTCACCAACGACATCTACACCCGCGAGGACGCCGAGTTCCTGCTGCGTGAGGCCGTACTGCCCGCCGAGCGCATCAAGGCGGTCCAGACCGGCGCCTGCCCGCACACCGCCATCCGTGACGACATCTCTGCCAACCTCCAAGCCGTCGAGGACCTCGAAGAACTGCTCGGCCCGCTCGACCTGATCCTCATCGAGTCGGGCGGCGACAACCTCACCGCGACCTTCTCCAAGGGCCTGGTCGACGCGCAGATCTTCGTCATCGACGTCGCCGGCGGTGACGACATCCCCCGCAAGGGCGGGCCCGGCCTGACCACCTCCGACCTGCTCGTCATCAACAAGACCGACCTCGCACCGTACGTCGGCGCCGACCTGGAGGCCATGGCACGCGACGCCAGGACGCAGCGCGGCGAGCTGCCTGTGGCCTTCACCGCCCTGAAGACCGAAGACGGCGTCCGGCCCGTGGTGGACTGGGTCCTGCATCGCCTGGCGGCCCGCGTCCCGGGCCCCGCATGACCCTCGCGTCCCACGCCGCGCCGGGCGCTCCGGGCGTGCGAGGTGTGGCGGGCGTGCCGGGCGTGCGAGGTGTGGCGGCCGTGCCGGCTGTGCCGGGCGTGCGCGCCACCGCCCGCGTCACGGCGACCCGCGCCGGGAAGGGCACCGTACTGTCCGCCCTGGCCGGTGACGGCCCGTTCCACCTGCGCCGCCTTCACTCGCACGGTGACCAGGCACGGGTGTGCGTGCTCGGCGCCATGAACGCCCCTCTCGGCGGCGACCGGCTGCGCGTCGAGGGTACCGCCGAACCCGGCGCCCACCTTCACGTCACCACCGCCTCAGCCGCGATCGCCCTGCGCGGCCCCACCCCCGAGCCCGCCACCTACGACGTGCACCTGAGCGTGGCCGACGGTGCCAGCCTGCACTGGCTGCCCCAGCCGCTGATCTCCGCCGCCGGCAGCAACCTGCTCCAGACCTGCACCATCGACCTGGCCGCCACCGCGCGCCTCGTCCTGCGCGAGGAACAGGTCCTCGGGCGCTTCGGCGAGCCTCCGGGCCGGCTGGCCATCCGCCTCATCGTCCACCGCGATGGACACCTCCTGCTGGACCAGCAGACCGCCTACGGCCCGGGCGCCCCCGGCTGGGACGGTCCGGCGGTCCTGGCCAGTCACCGCGCCGCCGGCCAGATCCTCATCGTCGACCCCGACCTGGAACGCCGACCGCCCCAGGTCCGGCTGTTCGGCGACGACCCCGCAGCGGGTCAAGCCGTACTGACCCCGCTGGCCGGCCCCGCCGGCCTGATCACCGCCCTGGCCCCGGACAGCCTGCACCTGCGCCGCCTCCTGGACGCGGCCCACCCCACCGAGTGACCACCCCACGATCTCGCCGCCGCCTTCCCCCGAGCGACCGCGATCCACGACAGCCCTACAGCGCCGAAGCCCCTGACCATTGTTTCCACTGGTCAAGAACGCTTCGCTGCTGGTCGATCTGGCGCCTCCAGCCTGGCCCGAAACCGGTCGCCGCGTACGCGGTGCTGGACGCCGGTGGTGCCCTCGGTGCAGGTGGAGGCCGCTGTCTTCTCGTCGAGCTTTGTGGCGGTACACCCGGTCGTCGTGGTGGCCGAGGAAGACATGGGGGTGCTGATCAGGAAAGCGGTCACCACGATGAGGCTGGATGTGACGGTCGCTATTCTGCGCATTCTCTTCTCCTGGATGATGATTCTTATAAGACTCTCCCGGCCCCCCGCCAGGTCAGCGAATGCCAGGAGCAGATGGAGGCGGCTACGTCTGCCAGAGAATGGCGGTGGCCGATGAGGTGTGATTCCGCATCAGCCGCACCGTTGACGCAGATCAGGGGCACGTGTTCGCGGGTGTGCCTTCCATGGCCGATGGCGGGGTCGTTGCCGTGGTCGGCAGTGAGGACCAGGTGGTCACCTGGGCGAAGGGTGGCGAGGATCGGCCCTAGGTAGTGGTCAACCGTGCGTAGGACCTCGCCTGCGAGGTCCGGATCCTGGCCGTGGCCTGCGAGGTCGAGTTGGAAGATGTTGCAGATGAGTAAGCCGTTGACTCGTTCTCGTGCTACGTCCGCCAGTTGCTCCAGCGCCGTCGATGTGTCGGTTGCCCGGATGACGGTGGCCCCCGGGGCCGCGATCAGGTCAGCCGCCTTGCCGAGGAGCACCACCTCGTGGCCTGACCGCACCATCTCGGTAGCCAGGGTCGCCTCGGCGAGGTTCCCGGTGAGGTGCGTCGAGCGGTAATGCTCGTTGTGGATGCCGAGGGCTGAGATGCTCGTGCCGACCAGGACGAGGCCATCTTCGGCTTGCCGCACATCGATGGACGCCCGGATGGCCTCGCCGGTCAGCGGTCGGCCGGACATCACGATCACGCGCGGGTTGCTGACCGCCGAGCGGACCATGCGGCCGACCGTGAGGAGCCTGCCGGGGCTGGTCTCGCCGGCCGCGGCCAGGACGTTGACGTTGCTGCCGGGGTTGCTCTCGACGTTGTCGAAGATGTGGATCGACCGGTCCACGATCAGGTAGCCGTCCCGCACCTCGACTTCGTGGTGCGGCGCGCACGCTGCCACGATGGCCGGCATCTGTGCGGCGACTGTGGCAGGGCGGGCGTTCGGGTGGCAGCCGAGCAGTTCCAGGTGCCCGAGTGCGGTGTCGGCGCCTGGGTAGTGCGGGGTGATCCAGCCGGTTGACAGCGGTAGGCCGCGATACTCCGTCGGGCCGTAGCCCAGCTTGGGTAAGCCGAGCGCGTCCAGTGTGTCGACCCGGGGGCCGGTTTCACGCAGTACGCTCCGCAGGGTGTTCGCGTCGGGATCCAGGGACCAGCCGTCAGCGCTGTCCACGGTTCCGACGCCGAGGCCGTCGACCACCAGCAGGATGGTCTGTGGCGCCTCAGCGGAACACATTGCGGCGGCCCTCCCGCAGGTCGTCGACCACGTCCTGGTGCTGTGAATTGAACATCGGGGGCAATTCTCCGAGCGGCACCCAGCGGACTTCCAGGCTCTCGATGTTGTCCGCCTGGGCGACGCCGCCGGCCGGGCTCGCGACGAAGGCGGCGGTCACGACCTGGGCCCGATCCCCGCTGGGGTACTCGTCGAAGTATTTGGAGTAGACGCCGAGCAATTCGCCGATCTCGATGTCGATCCCGGTCTCCTCTTTGGTCTCCCGTGCTGCGGTCTCCATGAGGGACTCCCCCAGGTCCATGAATCCGCCGGGCAAGCCCCATCGCCCGTCCGGCCGCTTCTGCAGCAGCAGTCGCCCTTCGTCGAGAACGCAGGCGACCGCACAGGTGAGGATGACCGGGTCGGTCCCCACTCGCGCGCGCAGCCATGTGAGGTAACTGTCCATTTGAACGCCTTTCAGAAGGTCGACATCCGGCGCGCCAGTCGTTCTGGCCCGTTCATGGCAAGGAAGAGCCGATGTATCCCCGGCGCCAGGAACTCCTCCCACGACCGTCCCTTGGCCACCTCGCGCAGGATGTCGGTGGTGTGGGTGACGAATGGGGGACGCACCTCGTGTACGGGCCGCGCCAGCAGTTCTCCGAAGGTGGCGTTCCTGGCCTGGTCGAAGTCGCCGCAGGCCGGAGTCGGCGCCGGAAAGACCAGGTCGTACTCATCGGCGGGGAACGCGCAGTTGAAGGCAGCATGGTGCAGTTCGGGGCGAGGGATCACCCGCGTCCGCACCCGGTCGGCGAGCGAACTCGCGCGGATGGCCGCCTGCCAGATGCTCGCGCGTTCCTCGGCGGAGAAGGGATTGCGGGCCGGCGCCCAGTTCTTCGTGCACATCTGGTAGAACTCCTCATGCGTCGCCCACTTCTCCGCGTGCGACAGATGGAGCTCGGCATGCACCGGACTCTCGAGGTGTTCGAGGATCCCCACCGTCACCGCCGGCCACCGTTGGAGAATCGTCTCCAGCGTCGCGAGGTGCGCCCGGGTGAGCAGGGTGTACCGGCCGAAGGTCACGGCGCGGCTGGTCAAGACTCGCTCCCTGCGAGGGTTCTGGCCAGTTCAGCGCAGGTGGCGTCGGGGGAGCGCGCGAGTAGCCCGACGGCGGCGACGAAGGCGCTGAGAAAGGCGTGCGCCTCGGCCTCTGGCCACACCTCAGCCTCCCACTGCATGTACACGTGTGGGATGGGCGCGTTGCCGTTGGCCCATAAGCCCACGCCCGGACGCAGTGCGGGCGTGCAGGCCTCGTCGACGCGGGCCAGCTCTGCCCCGTTGAGCGGCAGTGGATCCTCCTCCCACCAGTCCGAGTCGAAGTAGAGCCACGGGCGCCGGCCCGCGACCTTGTCTCGCTCCGGCTGGAGGTGCTGGACCAGCAATGGCAGCGGGATGAGGTGGTCAAGCGTGTCGAAGACCGTTTGCTGGGTGGCTCGCAGCAGGCCCTCGGCACTCGCCGCGGGGTCGATCCGGCTGCGGAAGACCGCGAGGTTGGAGAACCAGCCAACCGCCCTGCCCCGATCGTCGGACGGGAGGGAGACGGGACCCACGACTCCGACCACTGACTGCCGGCCGACAGCGAAGACAGCGAGCTTGAGGCAGGCAAGCATCCCGGTGTGAAGGCTGACACCGTTCCTGGCACACAGGGCGCGCAGCTCCCCAACGCCGGGCAGGTCCATCCGCGCGCCGGCGAGCTCGGCGGGTATGGACGATGGCTCCGCCATGCCGGCCAGTCGGACCTCGGGGATCGCCTCCAACGGATCCAGGCGGGTGCGCCAGAACGCGAGGTGAGCCTCCAGCAGAGGTCCATCCAAGGCGGCCCGCTCCTGCTCCGCCCAGGTGGCGAAGCCAGGCACGAGATCATGGAAGGGTTCGTCGCCCGCCAGGCGGGCGTTGTAGGCGGTGGCGAGGTCGGCCAAGACCCGGTCGAAGGACTGCCCGTCGCAGATGAGGTGCTCCACCGTGACGATCAGCCGCCATGCGCCGGGCGTCCGCCGTACGAGGGTGACTCTGAGCTTGTAGTCGTGCTCCAGGTCGAAGAGCGCGTTGGTGGCCTGCCTGGTGAGGTCTTCGAGGCAACCGGACTCGGCGATCAGCAGGAGGTCCGCGCGGGGCTCGACGGGCAGGAGCAGCCCGTACGGTTCAGCTCCGTAGGAGGCCGTGCGAAAGGCCGTCCGCAAGGCTTCATGCCGGGCGATGACATCGCGGATCGCCTGCCGCATGGCGGTTTCGGACAGTTCGCCCTCGCCGTCGAAGACGGCGGAGATGTGGTGCGGTTCCCTGGAGGAGAACATCGCATCCCGTTTCAGCCGCCGGACCTGGTTGTAGGAGAGCGGTACGCGCTCAGCTCCCATGCGAGGACTCCAGTCGTCGGTAAAGCTGTTCGTGTCGATCGACCATCAGTGACAGGGAGAACCTGGACTCCGCATCGCGGCGGCAGTCCAGGGCCGAGATCTCATCGGCCCGGTCGATGAAGACGGCCATTTGCGCCGGATCGTCGGCCAGGTATCCGTTGACGCCGTGCTTGACGATCTCGGCGGTCGCGCCGCGTCTGAGCGCGACCACGGGAGTGCCGCAGGCGAGGGATTCGATCGCGGTGAGCCCGAAAGGCTCTTCCCAGTTGGTGGGCACAATGGTGCACGCGGCGTGCTTGTAGAGTTCGACCTTCTCCGCGAAGCCGACCTCGCCCACAAGTTCGACGTCGGGCCCGAGCAGGGGCGTGACGACGTCTTCGAAGTAGGCGCGCTCTGCCTCCGATTCGACGGCCTTCGTGGCGACCACCAGCTTCCGGCCCGCCTTGCGTGTCGCCTCGATCGCGAGGTGGAGTCCCTTGGCGGCGTCCATCCGGCCGATGTAGAACGTGTAGTCGTCCTTCTCCTCGGAGAAGGAGAAGCGATCCAGCGGGAGTCCGTGATGGATCATGTCGGCGTACCGCAGCTCGGGGCTCACAAGCTGCTGCGCCCGGCTGATGGCCACGAGGTTGATTCGCCGGTGGATGGCAGTGTAGATCGGGCGATACCACCGCGAGGCGGGTGGCCCGTGCACGGTGTGGACCACTGGGCGGATCGTGTTGGCGTAGGCGCCGATCGCAGGGCCGAGGGGATCGCTGTGGTCGTGGACGACGTCGAACTCCTCGATGTCCTGGTACGCCGTCAGGACGTGCATGAGCTCGAAGAGGCCGTTCTGCGCCGCGTTGTCCCATCCGGGCGCCCGGTCGTGGTAACTGCGCAGCTTCGCTGTAGTGATCGAGTCACCGGAGGCGTAGAGGGTCACGTCGTGCCCCCTCGCCACCAGTTCCTCCACGAGCAGGCTCACCAGCGATTCGACCGCGCCGTAGGCGACAGGCGGGGTTCTGAGCCAGACGGGTGAGATCATCGCGATCTTCATGAGGTCCTTTCCACGGGTCATCCACCGTTGCTGCGGTAGCGCCTGAGCTGCAGATTCCAGAATCTGATCGCCGCGCAGAACAGCGCGGCCCCGACTGCGGGCGCGAGGTGGCCGAGCCAGGAGGGGATGGGCAGTGCGTTCGGCTTGTCGAGCAGCACGACGCCAGGCACGAAGGAGATGAAGGCGATCGGGACGGCGCTCATGAAAAGGATCTTGCCGAAGGCGTCGAAGTGGCTTACGGGATAGCCGCCGACCGTTGTGATCATCTGGTCGAGGCTGGTCCGCAGTTGCCGGGAGTTGACCTCGGAGAAGGCCAGGGACGCCAGCACGATCTGGATGGAGGATTCCACCAGCGCGCCTCCCACGACGGCGGCGATCAGGAAGAGCAGCGACCCCGCCGACCAGTCAATCTTCGTCTGCCCGCTCGCCCAGGCGAGTACGGCGACGCCGAGCCCGAGCTCGGCCAGGGAATCGATGCTCACCTGGGAGGTCGCCACCTGGACCAGCGGGCTGGCGGGTCGCCGCAGGTAGCTGTCGAAGCTGCCACTGCGCACCAGTTGCTCCAGGTTGGAGACGGCTCCGAGGAAAGGGATCCACAGGCCGTGCGCGGCCAGCCGCAGCCCGAACAGGAAGGACAGCTCCTCGAACCTCCATCCCTCGACCACGTTGAGCCGGGCGCCGAGTATCCAGATCAGCGCGAAGGAAGCAGCGTTGTAGAGCACACCCGAGACAAGGGCCAGGAGGAAATTCCCCCGATACTGCATGCCGCTGCGCAGGGCGGCACCCGCCAGCGTCCACCAGATGTTCAACGACCGTCGCATCTCAGCCGCCCTGGCTCACGACTCTGTGCTGGGCCCTGCGCCAGACGACTGCGATGGCCGCGGCCAGGACAGCACACCAAATGGCCTGTACGCCGATCGCGCGTACGGCCGGCCAGCCGTCGAGCATTCCCGCATAGACCGCGGCTGGGGTGTAACCGACGGCTCCGAACGGGAGTAGTTCGACGACCTCCCGCAGACCCGCCGGAAACAGTGGCAGTGGGATGAACGTCCCGGCAAGCAGGGCGTTCACCAGGCTGAAGGTCCAGACGACGCCGCTCGTCTGGTGCAGCCAGAAGCCGGCGACGCCGAGCAGCCCGTACATGCCCACGCTTACCGCGTAGGACAGGAGTGCGCCTGCCGCGAAGAGGACGCCGGCTGTCGGAGAGGCGGGAGCCCGCAGGCCGGCCAGGAGGACCGTGAGCGGGATCATCCCGATCAGGGCAGTGGCCCGCGCCGCCGTGGAGCCCATCTGGTGGCTGAGGACCTGCGCGGGGAAGCCCACCGGCCGCATGAGCTCTGTCGTGATCGTCCCCTCCCGGATGCGGTCGGTGATGTACCAGGGGATCGTCGACTGATTGAGCCACATGAGCATGTTGACGACGCAGAGGTAGGTGAATATCCGGCTGTCGTCGACGGCTCCGGACCAGATCTCGATCAGCACGTAGATCTGCAGCAGCGGCAGGAGGGAGCGGGCCCAGATGTCGAGCCGGTGCTGAGAATGGGATCGCGCCCAGGCGCCGGCGAGCGTCCATGTCTTCATCGGTCACCCGTCCGCGCGGCTGTAGAAGCGGGCGAGCACGTCTTCGAGTTCGGTGTCGGTGATCGTGATGTCGGCGATCTTGTAATGCCGGTTGATCTCGTCGATCAGGTCCGAGGTGGCCACCGTCGTGGGATCGAATCTGACCTCCACCACAGGTCCGTCCTGGCGGACGCCCACTTCTGCGCGCCGCAGAGTGACAGCGGACTCGTCGGCCAGGCGTACCGTGAGGATTCGGTGCGGCGCATAGCGGGTCTTCAGTTCATGCAGGTCGCCGTCGTAGGCGACGACGCCCTCGTCGAGGAGGACGACCCGCTCGGCCAGGTTCTCGATGTCGTCGATGTCGTGCGAGGTCAGGATCACCGTCACCTTCTTGGTCCGGTTGATCTCGGCGACGAAGGCGCGGATCTGGCGCTTGGCCACGATGTCGAGGCCCACGGTCGGCTCGTCGAGGAAGAGGATCGACGGCTCGTGGATCAGCGCGGCGGCGAACTCGCCCCGCATGCGCTGCCCGAGAGAGAGCGAGCGCACCGGCGTCCGCAGGAACGAGTCCATGTCGAGCAGTTCCACGAGCCGCGCGAGATTGTCGGCGTAGACCTCGGTGGGGATCTCGTACAGCCGTTTAATGATCTTGAAGGAGTCGATGAGCGGCAGGTCCCACCACAGGGCCGAGCGCTGCCCGAAGACCGCGCCGATTCGCGGCACGTACGCCCTGCGGTGTCGCCAGGGAGTCAGTCCCGCCACCTCGACCATGCCCGACGTGGGAGTCAGCACACCAGTGAGGGCCTTCATGATGGTGGACTTGCCGGCGCCGTTCCCGCCGAGCAGCGCAAGCAGCTCCCCCTCGTGCACGGAGAAGGAGACGTCGTCGACCGCGCGGGTTACGGTGTACTCCCTGTTCAGCAGGCGCTTGAGGAAACCCTCCTGTCGTTTTGGCCGTCTGAACTCCTTGACGAGGCTGTCGACCGTCACGAATGCCATGGGGAAAGCCCTTCGATGAGCCGGGTGAGAGCGAGCTGGAGCGTGTCCGGCGTGCTGGCGAACGTCATCCGCGCGAAGGCGGCGGGAGCGCCGAACTCGGCACCCGGCAGGAGTGCGACCCGGCAGGCGTCCTGAACAACCTCGGCTGCGTCGCCCTCCAGCCGCAGGGCCGAGAAGTCCAGCCAGGCGAAGTAAGTGGCCGCGGGCTCCAGGAAACGCACTGCGGGCAGGTTCTCTCTGAACTGCCGCGACACCATGCGCCTATTGCCGCCGAGCACGTCGAGGGTTGTTCGCAGCCAGGGGCTGTCCTCGCGGTAGGCGCACGACAGGGCCGTCTGGGCCAGCGCGCTGGGACTCGGCAGCCGTCCCGCCAACTCGGCCCAGAGTCGTGGGATGAGGCTCTCGCCCAGGGAGAAGGCGAAGGCGCCGCCCAGTCCGGAGAGGTTGTGTGACTTGGTGGCGCCGGACAGTGTGATGAGGCGGTCGTGGGAGACGCCTTCGACGGAGCTCAGCGGGACGAAGGCCCCGTCGTGGGATAGCCGGGAGTGCAGTTCGTTGGCGACGATCAGCAGGTCGTGCTCGGCCGCCACCGCGACGAGGTCGCGTAATTGCTCGCGGGAGAACTGATGCCCGGTCGGATTGTGCGGATTGCAGATGAGCACCGCCTTGGTGCGTGGTCCTATCCGGCTCCGTAACTTCTCAGGGTCGAAGCCCTCTGAAGGGTGCAACTCCACTGGTACGGCACGCCCGCCCGCTGCGGTGACCGAGTCGGGAAGGTGGTGGTAGGAGGGTGCGAAGTAGAGCACCTCGTCACCCGCCTCCAGCACCCGATCGAAGATCACATACATCGCGGCTGCGGTGCTGGCGAAGATTCGGATCCGCTCTACCGGCACGTCGACCCGATGGGTTCGGCGGTAGTAGTCGCCGATGTCCTGGGCGACACCGCTGGTTGAATAGGGCTGCGGGTAGACCAGCGGATGCCGCAACCGTTCTTGTAACGCGGTCACGATCGCCGGGTCGGGTGCGAAGTCCATGTCGGCGATGGTCAGAGGGATGACGCCCGGTGCGGCCGTGCTCCATCTGCGTGAGAAGTCCACTAGCGCTCCGCAGCCGAGGACGCCTCGGTGTCGCTGTCGGAGAGGTCCGCGGACAGGTCTTCGAGCAGCGGGGGGGCGAAGGCCAAGGCATCGATGGCCTTGGGGAATCGGGCTCTGACGTCGGCTCGCGGGTGGTCCATGTACATCGCCGGCAGGAACTCGTCCACCGGGATGACGGCCTTCTCCACGTGAGCGTCGACGAGCGCGCTCGCCGCCTGCCGGTCGAGGAGGTAGCCCCACGTGCAGTAGCTGAAGCCTGGCCGGACGAATCCCGGCCAGGCGGCGCGGTCGGCCTCCATGGGGCAGCGGGCCAGATAGGTCAGGCCGATCCGCTCGTGCTGGGAGATCGCCTCGATGCCCGCCAGAAGCCGGGAGAGGAATCCGTCCACGAGGATCGCGTCGTCTTCGAGGATCAGGAAGACGGAGGCGTCGGACGCCAGCCCGCGTTCCCAGCAGGCCAGGTGGCTGAGCGTGCAGCCGACCTCGCCGTACTTGAGCGTACGGTTCCACCAGGGGTTGTGGGATTCGATCTGCCAAGGGAACAGTTCGACACCCAGCGCTTCGAGGCGTCCGCGATCGAGGTCGGCCCCGTCGAACGGGCCGTCCCAGTCGGAGGTGAACTCGGCCGCCAGTTCGGCCGGGAGCTGCCTGGTCATCCGCTCGCGGCGGTCGGGCCTGCGCTTGAGGTTGACCACGTAGGTGCCGAGCCGTTCCTCAGCCGACATGCTCTCCGCCTTCCTCCACATAGGCGGCGAGATCGCGGACCGTGCGGTTGTCGAAGATCGCGCGCATCGAGACGTGCCGCCCAGCGAGCGGGGTGAGCCAGACCGCCAGCTTTGTGGCGACGAGGGAGTGCCCGCCGAGGGCGAAGAAGTCGTCCAGCACGCCGACTCGCTCCAGGCCCAGGAGCTCCGCCCAGATGGCGGCGATCTTCTCCTCCATGGGCGTGGCAGGAAGGGCGCTGTCCAGAGGAGCGGACGGGTCGGGGAGCGCGTCCCGGTCGATCTTGCCGGACAGGGTGAGCGGCATCTCCGCCAGGAAGCTCACCGCGCTGGGCACCATGTGGCTCGGCAGTGTCGCTCCGACGTGCACCTTCAGCTCCTCGCCGGTCACCTCGCCGGCGGTGACCACGTAGGCGACCAGCGCGTCATGCCGTGCCACCACGATCGCGCGCCTGACCGCGGGATGCTCCAGCAGCCGGATCTCCACCTCGCCCGGCTCGACTCGGAAGCCTCTGACCTTGATCTGGCCATCCACGCGACCGACGAACTCCAACGCGCCGTCCTCGCGGGTCCTGGCCAGGTCGCCGGTGCGGTACATGTACGTGCCGGGCGGTCCGTACGGGTCGGGCACGAAGCGCTGCGCGGTGAGCCCGGGGTTGTTGAGATAGCCGTGCGCCAGCCCTGCTCCGGCGATGCAGAGCTCGCCTTCTGCGCCGGTCGGGACCTTCGCCAGCGTCTCATCGAGCACGTAGACCCGGGTGTCGGTGAGCGGGAACCCGATCGGCGGTCTGCCTCCTGCCTCGGCCGGGCTCAGCGTGGCGGCCGTGGCGATGATCGTCGCCTCGGTGGGGCCGTAGGTGTTGATCAGCTCGACGTCCCGGCCGACGCTGTCGTACCACGTGGTCAGGGCGGCGCCACGGAGCGGGTCGGCGCCGAGGATGACCAGCCTCAGGCGCTCTGGCCAGGAGACGCCGATCAAGCCCTGCCAATAGGAAGTGGGCAGGTCCAGCACCGTCAGGTCGATCCCGGCGGCGAGCAGATCAGGCAGGTCCTGCCCCTGGGGCGGCAGGACGAGCGTGGCGCCCGAGGTGAGGCAGGGGAAGATCTCTTCGGCGTGCGCGTCGAAGCTGACCGAGGCGTGCTGGTACATCCGGTCGCCCGGGCGCGGGGCGAACCGCTCGCGCATCCAGGTGATCCGGGAGACCAGCGAGCGGTGTTCCACGGCGACGCCCTTCGGCCGGCCGGTGGAGCCTGAGGTGTAGATGACGTACGCGAAGGCGGCCGGGTCGGGCAGGGGGAGCTGCTCGGGCGGGGAACCGGCGGAGCGGCGGATGTCATCGGCGGTGAGCAGGATGCGCGCGCCCGAGTCGGTCCGCATGTAGCTTCTGCGCTCGGCCGGGTAGCCGGGATCGATCGGCACGTACGCGCCGCCGGCCTTGAGCACGCCCAGGATGGCGACGACCAGTTCCAGCGAGCGGTCGATCTCAAGTGCCACCGGGATGTCCGGCCCCACTCCGCGCGCCTTGAGCGTCACGGCCAGACTGTCGGCGCGGGCACTCAGCTCCGCGTAGGAGACCTCCTCGTCACCGATGGAGACGGCGATCAGGTCAGGCGTCGACCCTACCTGGTCTTCGAAGAGTGAGATGACGGTCTCTCCGGGGGCGGATTGCGGAGTGGGACGCGTCATCGTCCAGAGGGCGTCCACGTGAGCCAGGCACTCCTCAGCCGGGCCGGTCACGCCTGACGGACGCCAGCCTGGGGGTGGGGCCGTATTGGCCGCCCATAAGGCGTGACGCCCCTCGTCATTGCGGACGACGACGAACTGGCCTACAGCCATCGGATTCCCTTCCGTGCCCACCTCACGCAGAGGCGAATACTGAATTCCACATAATGTGTACAGCATTACAGCGTGATATGGTACCGCCCGTTTGATCTTGGTAGTCCCACGAATGGAGTGCCAGCGTGGCATTGTCTGACGTAGCTTTACCCCACGCCGTGGAACGGCCGATCGCCACGTTGGGGCCGGCGGGCACCGACTCCGAGCGCGAAGCCCGGCGGCACTTTTCGCAGGTCGTCCTACAGCCGTCCTTTCCCCACGCCATGGATTACGCGCTCGCGAACGAGACCCTGGCGCTCATCCCCGCGGGATACGTGGATCGCGAGGGCGGCGGCATGGGAGACACCTGGGTCGACCTGCACTTCCGCTACGAGCCGCAGCTACGGCTCGCGCATGTGTGGCACGGGAAGATTCGCCCGTTGTGCATCGCCGTCAACCGCGAGCGTGCCACCGAGGCCGGACCGCACGTCGTGGCTTTACATTCGGCCACCTGGAGATTCGCCCGCGAACACCTGCCCGCCCACGCGACCCGGTTCGTCCGCTCCAAGCCAGAGGCTGTCCAATTGGCCGGCGAAGGCACTGTGCACGCCTGCGTGGGCTCTGTCGATGTGGTCGAGCGATTCCCCAGCCTGCGAATCGTCCGCGTGTTCCAGCCCACCATGGTCTGGTGCCTCTATGCACCCGCTGATCTGGGGGAGCGCGATGCCGTACAGAGCTGACTTCGGTGCCCGTTACGCCCTCGCGGCCGCCCGGACGATTGTCGGCGCAGGGGGGCAGGTCCTCCCTGACAGCGCCGTCATCGTGAACGAGGGGATGATCGAATGGGTGGGGCCGCGCGATGGGCTCCCGCTGCTCCCCGTGGTGGACCTTCCCGGCGGGACCCTGATGCCCGGATTCGTGGACGCACACGTCCACCTCGCCCTCGACGCCGGTAGTCACCCCATCGGCACGATGGAGGAACGGTCAGGAGCCGAGCTTGCCGCCCTCATGGTGCGCAACGCGGGCACACTGCTGATGAGCGGGGTGACCACCGCTCGGGACCTGGGCGCTCCAGCGAGCCTGGCCACCGAGGTGAAGAAGCTGCTGGCCACGGGCAAGGCGCCGGGGCCTCGCCTCGCCGTCGCCGGTCGGCCGTTGACCAGTCCGGGAGGGCACTGCGCAGTGATGGGCGCCACCTGCACGAGTGCTGCGGACCTCTCCCGTGCCATCCAGGCCATGGCCGCCGAGGGCGTCGACTGGATCAAGATCATGGTAACCGGCGGCTTCATGACCGTCGGCTCCGATCCCAACCGGCCCCAGTTCACCGCCGACCTGGTGGCCCACGCCGTCACCGAGGCCGGGCGGCTCGGCCTCCCCGTGGCAGCGCACGCCCACTCTCCGGAGGGGATCGAGATCGCGGCGGCGGCCGGCGTCCGGACGGTGGAGCACTGCACCTGGTTCGAACAGGGCGCGCTCCGCTTCGTCGAGGCGAGCGCCGCGCTGCTGGCAGGGAACGGCGCCGCGGTGTGCCCGACCCTCAGCCCCAACTCCTGCCGCGAAGACGGCAAGGTCCCGTGGAGCGCGCGGAAGGCGCACCTCACCGCGATGCGCGCGCTCGGCGTGGCGCTGATCACCGGGACCGACGCCGGCATACGGAACACGCCATTCGACTCCTACGCGGCGAGCCTGCTTCCTCTCCTGGACCTCGGGATGAGCCCGCTCGACATCATCGAGACGGCCACCTCGGTCACGGCCGAGGCCATCGGCCTCGGCGCCACCGTCGGCACGATCGAGCCGGGCAAAGCCGCCGATCTTGTGCTCGTTGCCGGTAACCCCCTGGGCGACCTTACCCGCCTCGCCGCGATCGTCCTGGTCGTCGCGCGCGGCCGCGCCTATCCCTTGATCGAGGAGGGACCTCATGGCGTCTGACCGGATCGTGTTGTCGTACAACCAGATCCGGCGTCTCGAACGGGACGCCACCGTGTTCGCGGGGCGCGAGCGGGAGGCACACCATGTCGCTACTGCCTTCGATTTCGAAGGGCCCGTCTCGGCCTTGGCATTGCGGCGTGCCGTACAGGGGGTGATCCGACGGCACTCCGCGCTGCGGACGACCTTCCATCGTGAGGTGGACGGCGAGCCGTATGGGCGGGTGCTGCCCGCCGAGGCGCCGGACGAGGTGCTGCGGGAGATACAGCTCGCCGACAGTGCCCTCGGGCTCGACG
Source organism: Nonomuraea sp. NPDC049655 (assembly GCF_044465465.1). Classification (NCBI taxonomy): domain Bacteria; kingdom Bacillati; phylum Actinomycetota; class Actinomycetes; order Streptosporangiales; family Streptosporangiaceae; genus Nonomuraea; species Nonomuraea sp. NPDC049655. The sequence continues at coordinate 199,887 of NZ_JBITLS010000012.1, read as the reverse complement.
AGCTGACGAAGGCCGAGATGGACAGGCTCTTCGACTTGGAGGGCGACTACAAGCTGCGCGGGCTGCTGGTGTGGTCGGGGGAGACGAGCGCCCGCTTCGTCCTGACTGCTGAGCACCTCGTGTGCGACGGGCAGTCCTTCGACCGCGTCCTGGCGGAGATCTCCGCCGCCTATAACACCGGCCGGCCGGCCGGTGAGTCCGCTCCTGACTTCTTCACCTGGGCAGAACGCGAACGGATGGATCTGGCCGGAGCCGGGTTGGAGGCGCGGCTGGCATTCTGGCGTAGGCGGCTGGACCCGCTGGAGGCCGTGCCTGAGATCAGGCTCGCCGGGATGCGCGAGCCCGCCCGCGGCCGCGAACGGGCGGCGTGCCTGACACTCCCTGTAACCCCCGAAGTCGTCGACGACCTGCGCCGCTGTTGCGCGGCCAACGCGGCCAGCCTGCATATCGGCGTGCTCACTGCCCTGCAGCTGGCGGTGTTCGCCACCACCGGCCGGACCGTGGTGGGTGTAGTGGGCCCGGTGTCCCTGCCGACCCAAGAGGCGGACAGCGCCATCGGCTGGTTCTCCAACCTGGGTGTCTTCCGGACCCGGATCGACTCGGGGAGCACCTCCCGGGATCTCCTCGCCGCCGCCCGTGACACCGTCTTCGACACGATCGATCACCTCATCCCGCTACCGCTGCTCGTTGCGCACTTGCAGCCGGGGCGCGAGGCGGGGTTGCGCTGGCGTCCGTGGCTTTACCTCGACACGAACTGGTGGGCGGAAGACCCGCTCCCGTTGGACGGCCTGGAGGTCTCGCGAGTCGACGACACCTTCGTCCCGTCGCTCCGGCCAGGCGTGGGGGTATGGGCAAATGTGAACGGACCCGCCCCGCACCTGTTCATGCAGTGGGAAGACGAGGCATGGACAGAGGACGGCGCCGCCGCGTTCCTCCAGGCCTTCGCGGACTGCCTGCGGCTGATCGCCCGCTTGCCCCTCGCGACCTGCGCCGAGATCACAGCACTCGTCATGGAGGGGAGAAAGTGAGCACCGACTGGTTCGCCCACTCATGTTTCGTGCCCGCGACAGCCAGACGGACGGTGAGCCGGGAACTGGATCACTACCGTGCCGAGGCCCGGCAGCTCCTGCTGGACATCCCGGGATCCCCACGCAACCTGTACATCTCCGGGTCGCTGGCCCGCCGGGAGCCCGCGGTGACCGGTGGCGGCGCCTGCACGCTTGGCTCGGACGTCGACCTCGTCCTGGTCACCGAGAGCCGGGCTGAGGGGTTGCTCATCGAGGCCAAGCTGAAGGACGCGCTGCAAGCGGGCTTTCCCCTGATCGACACCTCGGTCTTCACTGTCCAACTCGACCGGCTTCCGTCGGTGCGCGGCATGTTCGGCCATGACCTGCTCGCTGCGCTCGCCGACCCGATCGTCGAGCAGCTGGCTGTCCCCGCCATAGGCGGGCGATCGGCACCGCCGCAGGAGATGTTCGAGGTATTCGTCCACGCGATGAGCAACGCCTTCTTCGCCGGGCTCCTGCAGAACGACTCCCGCGACATCGCTACCAAGCTCGCCCTCGAAGGGCTCAGGTGCGCGCTCTCGCCGGCTCTGACCGGCCCGGTAGCCTACGGCGACATCCGTCGACACGGCGAACTGCTCTCGCCAATCGTGGACCGGGATACGATCGACGCGCTGATCAAAGCCAGGGAACTCGGGCTCAAGCCGGATCTGCCGGGCGGACACCGTCGACTCGTTGCGTGCGCGGCGGCCTATTTCCTCGGACCTTCAGCCAGACTGGACACGGCCGGGCTGCTCGGAGCGATCGAGGCACGGATCGACGAGTTCGACGGGCTGATGAACAGCTACCAGATGTCCATGCCACTCGCGCATGTGATCGCGGAGACCGGCGACGCAACAGCCATCAGTCTGCTGTCCCGGATCTGGCAGCGCGCGAGCAGGAGGGACATCGCCGAGGAAGAGGCGTCGCTGCGGGCCGCGGATCGCCTCGCCAGCCTGTCGGCACAGGCCCCGGCCAGGATCACGGAAGATCTCTTCACTCTCAGGCGCGACTACTACCGGCTGCTGAGCGCGCACAACTTCGGCGTGCGCCACTGCGCAGACTATGTGGTGATCCGCCATGCGGGCTGAACCGACCGTGGCCATCCTCGGCGCGGGCGTCATGGCGAGCAGCACGATCCACCACCTGCACCTGACCGGTTTCGAGCTCCGGCTGTTCAACCGCACCCCCGCCCGGCTCGACGCGGTGGCCCCATCGAGCGCGATGCGGGCGGAGACCCCACGCGAGGCCGCGCACGGCGCTGACATGATCATCTCCATGGTGGCCGACGACGAAGCCAGCGCCGCCGTATGGCTTGGCGAGGACGGCGCGCTGACCGGCGCCCGCCCCAGCGCGGTCGTGGTGGAATGCTCCACCCTTTCACCGGCATGGGTGAGGCAGTGGGCGGAGGCCGCGCGGGAACAGGACCTGCGCCCCCTCGACGCGCCGGTGACCGGCAGCCGCCCGCGTGCGGCCGAAGGCACCCTGGTCATGTTCGCCAGCGGATCGCGAACCGCGCTGCGCGAGGCCGAGCCCATGTTGAGGGCGATGACGGAGCAGATCTACGACTTCGGCGAGAACATCGGCACGGCCACCGCCTTCAAGCTTGTCAACAACATGCTGGCCGGTTCGATGCTGGTGGCCTTCGCCGAGGCATTCACCCTGGCCGGCCGGCTGGGTCTCGACCTCGGCCAGGTCCTGGAGATCCAGGCGAGGTACGGCTGGGCGACCGGCATCGCCGGCGGCAAGGGCAGGAACATGCTGCTCGACACCCACGACGACGTCGAGTGCAAGCTGGAGCTATTGGCCAAGGACCTGTCGTATGCGCTGGCTACGACCGAACTAGACCTTCCCGTGAGCGCTGCGGCGAGTCTGCAGCTCGCCCTGGCCTCGGCCGATGGAAACGGCGGACATGACATGTCGGCAATCATTCACTCATACAGAAAGAAGCACCCATGAAAGTCCTCATCTCCGGCGGCGCCGGATTCATTGGAAGTACGGTGGCCTCCGCCTGCCTCGATGCGGGCATCGTCCCGGTGCTCATTGACAACCTGATTACCGGCCGCAGGGAGTTCACGACCGGCCGGATCTTCTACGAAGGTGACATAGCCGACGATCGGCTGGTCGACACGATCTTCGCGGAGCACCCGGACATCGAGGTCGTGATCCACTGTGCCGCCTTGATCGTGGTCCCTGACTCGGTCAGCGACCCGAGGGGCTATTACGAGGCCAACGTCGTCAAGACCCTGCGCTTCGTCGGCAGCCTCATCCGCAACGGCTGCCAGAAGCTGATATTCAGCTCTTCAGCGTCGATCTACCAGCCGGATGCCGACTTCACCGTCGACGAGAACTCCGGCATCGACCCGCAGAGCCCGTATGCCCGCACCAAGTCCGTCTGCGAGGCCATGCTCGCGGAGATCGCCGCCGCAGAACCGCTGAAGGTGCTGTCCCTGCGCTACTTCAACCCGATCGGCGCCGACCCCGAAATGCGGACGGGCCTCCAGATCCGCAATCCCTCCCACGCCCTGGGCAAGATGATCCAGGCATGGGAGGCGGGCGAGCCGTTCACCATCACCGGCACCGACTTCCCGACGCGTGACGGCTCCGGCATTCGCGACTATATCCACGTCTGGGACCTCGCCGGCGCGCACATCGCCGCCGTGTCGAGATTCGACGCGCTCCTCCGCGAGCCGTCGCTGGTGATCAATGTGGGCACCGGGACCGGCACCACCGTCCGCGAACTGCTGGACGCCTTCAACCAGGTAGCGCCGACGCCGCTGGCCGGGATCGAAACCGATCGGAGACCCGGGGACGTCGTAGGAGCCTTCACCCGCAGCGAGCGCGCCCGCGACCTCCTCGAATGGAAGCCGCGCTACAGCCTGGCCGAAGGGATCGCGCACTCCCTGGCATGGGCGAAGATCCGCAACGAGCGGCTCTTCTCGGAGAGCAGGTGACCGTGTACCCCGCATGGATCCACGACCTGCCCGAGGTTGACGTCAGCTTCCCCGGCGCGAAGGCGACCACCGTCCGTGGCGACGTCGGCCAGGTCGTCTTCTGGACCTTCGCCGACGGCGGCACTGTTCCACCACACCAGCATGGCCCGCAACTCGGCGTCGTCCTGAGCGGCCGGGTGGAGTTGAAGGTTGAGGGAGAACTGCGTGTCTGGACGGCTGGCCAGTTCTTCGACATAGGCGACCAGCAGGAACACGAGGCGTACGTCGCTCCGGGCACCTGCGTGATCGAGGTTTTCCACGAGAGTGACAGACACCCGGTGAAGTAGCGATCCCCCGCACGGTAGGCGTTGTCGTGATACTCCCCGGGCCTCGGAGCGTCTACCGGACGGGTCAAGCCGATGGCGTCATGGACCTTTTCGTGTTTCATGCGAGCACCCGAGGGAGATTTGGCCACGTGCCTCCCAGAAAGGCTCCGAGACTGAGATGAGCTCATGTCGGGCGGCGGCGGGTGGACTGCCGTCGTCGTCGGCTCGTCTGCCTTCTGCGGACCAGGTGCTGATTCGACGGTTCCGGGCGTTCACCGGGGGTGGGGCTGCTGCGTACGAGGCTCGTCGTGGATGCGTCAGCGGGCGGTTCGTAAGGCCCTGGATCGCTGATGTGAAATTCGGGAATCGGCTGCGGGCGTGACGAAGGGCGTCCATGGGCGGTGTGTGAAGACAGACTTGGACACTCTTCTGATCGCGCTCTATCGCTATCTGGACGATCACGTGATGCCTTCGCGGGGACGGCCTCGCGGGCGGGGCCGTCCGCCGGTGCTGACCCCCGGCCGAGGCGTTGGTCGTGGCAGTGGCTCAAGTGCTGCCGCGATGTGATGACGAACACCGCTGGATGCGGATGGCGGCCCTCTCGGATCGGGCATCTGTTTCCCAGACTGTCGTCCCAGTCGCAGTACAACCGGCAACTGCGTGCACTGGGACCGGCCATGTCGGCGGCGGCGTTGCGTCTGGCACGCCAGGGTGGCCGGCTTCAGCCTGGCCCACCCCAAAGAGCTCGATGAACGCAAGCAGGCCCTGTATCTGCTGCACGTTCACCAGATAGCCGGTGGGCCGTGCCCGATTGTGTGCGACAAGGGATTCGCCGGAGCCGGCATCGAGAAGGCCGCCGCCGATCTGGGCCGCCACTTGATCCGGCGGACCCGCGAAGACGAGCCTGCACGCGCCCTGCCGGTTCCCGCCTGGCTGCGTCAGGGCATCAAGGCGATCATCCGGACCCTGAAGAACCAGCTCGGCCCCGAACGCCACAACACCCGCCCCCAGACGGCCCTTGGGGACGCTTCAGTGCGTATTTGGCACGATCACCCGTGGGGCCTTCGTCCAGGTGCCCGGACGACGTAGCGAGTACCGGAGGCCCGGTAGCGGAGAATGAGGGCCTGAACTGGGGAAACGCCATCGAAATCATCCCGCGCATGCCCCTGATCGCGGCCTTACGGCTGCACGCGGGCACCGCCAGCTGTCTATCGAGGTCTACAGAATAAACGACCTGCGGCTAAGGAACTGCAGGTCAGGGGCGTGAAATACCGATCTAGGTGAGTGTCCCGGCAGGATTCGAACCTGCGGCACCCGCTTTAGGAGTCCGATGGACAAGGAAACCCCATCATGCCCTCTGCCTGCATCTTTGTAGATGGGGTCAGAGGGTGCGCCCTTCGGTGGGAAGATATTGGGAAACGATCACGGCTGCTGATGTGGTCGCCTCGCGGTGTTGGGCTCCCCTCCTTGGGGTTGCGCTCTGACCGTGGCGTAGCGTCGGCTGTCGGTTGCGTTGGCCATACTGCTTTCAGGCATTCCTGCCACGCGCTTCGGAACCTGTAGTGCTCATGCGACACGCCAGGTGCTCCGAAGGAGGATTGATGCTGTATGTCGCTTGATAGGTGAATTCATGTGTCTAGACCTTGCGGCGCTGTCAGACGTATGACCTGATCAGATGCCGTGGCGGTGGTCCTCCGGGATCGCCGAGAGTCGCAACTTGGAGGGGGTCTTGCCCAGGCGACCGATCACCAGTGGCGGTGGTCCTCCGGGATCGCCGAGAGTCGCAACGGCGAGCACGGTGGGCAGGTCGTCGGGTTTGACCAGGTGGCGGTGGTCCTCCGGGATCGCCGAGAGTCGCAACCACTGGTCGTTGGAGGTGGTCCAGAAGGCCGCGAGTGGCGGTGGTCCTCCGGGATCGCCGAGAGTCGCAACCTCCTGAGATTGCGGATGGCGAGGACATCGAGGTCCGTGGCGGTGGTCCTCCGGGATCGCCGAGAGTCGCAACCTCTGAGGCCGTCCCGGCTATGGGCCCCGGCGACGAAGTGGCGGTGGTCCTCCGGGATCGCCGAGAGTCGCAACTTTCCCAACGCGGCGTCGCCCCGAGCAAGGCGGTGGCGGTGGTCCTCCGGGATCGCCGAGAGTCGCAACGCCGACTCGGTCCTGTTCATCGCCCGGCGCTCGCTGGAGGTGGCGGTGGTCCTCCGGGATCGCCGAGAGTCGCAACTGGATGGCCACCCTCCAGAAGCCCACGGAGCGGGGGATGTGGCGGTGGTCCTCCGGGATCGCCGAGAGTCGCAACCCAGAGCCACGCGGCCACGAGGGGCGCGGCCAGGCGGTGGCGGTGGTCCTCCGGGATCGCCGAGAGTCGCAACCCTGATCTGAGCGTCACCACGCCGGACGCGCGCGGTGGCGGTGGTCCTCCGGGATCGCCGAGAGTCGCAACAGCATCCGAACGGCCGCGTCGATCCCGGCCGCGATGTGGCGGTGGTCCTCCGGGATCGCCGAGAGTCGCAACCTGCCGGTGGCCACGCCGGTGTATCGGGTGGGCGTGGCGGTGGTCCTCCGGATCGCCGAGAGTCGCAACTGTATGAGATCGCCGCACAATACGGCACGGGCGGCTGTGGCGGTGGTCCTCCGGGATCGCCGAGAGTCGCAACACCTCATCGAGAGCGGATGGCGTCAGGCCGAGCTCGTGGCGGTGGTCCTCCGGGATCGCCGAGAGTCGCAACTCCATCGTCGGCAAGCTGTTGTGGTGGCTGATCCGTGTGGCGGTGGTCCTCCGGGATCGCCGAGAGTCGCAACACGCAACGGAGCGCAGAGGCACGCAGGAGCATATGGTGGCGGTGGTCCTCCGGGATCGCCGAGAGTCGCAAACTCGACGGCATGCTGCCACTCGACCTGTGGGCCGGGTGGCGGTGGTCCTCCGGGATCGCCGAGAGTCGCAACTTCAGCGTCGACGGCGGAACGATCGCGTACGGGACGTGGCGGTGGTCCTCCGGGATCGCCGAGAGTCGCAACTGAATGCTGACCTCCTCCCGGCCGATGCTGCGGGCGTGGCGGTGGTCCTCCGGGATCGCCGAGAGTCGCAACGGCCGGGTCCATCTCTGGCCACACGTCTTGGAGGGTGGCGGTGGTCCTCCGGGATCGCCGAGAGTCGCAACGACTTGCGCAGCGCGAGCCCGAACTCCGGCCAGCGGTGGCGGTGGTCCTCCGGGATCGCCGAGAGTCGCAACGATCGCCTTGTCGAGCAGCAGCCAGCCGCCGTTCAGTGGCGGTGGTCCTCCGGGATCGCCGAGAGTCGCAACGTTGCAGGGGTACTCGGTGCCCTTGCGGGTGATCCAGGTGGCGGTGGTCCTCCGGGATCGCCGAGAGTCGCAACCAACCGGAGGCGCGGGCGCAGATGCCGGTCGAGGGTGGCGGTGGTCCTCCGGGATCGCCGAGAGTCGCAACTCGAACTCGACCGAGGGCGACGCCTGGATGGGCAGTGGCGGTGGTCCTCCGGGATCGCCGAGAGTCGCAACCAGTAGTTCCGGCCGGGGTCAATCTCGGCGTCGGGGGTGGCGGTGGTCCTCCGGGATCGCCGAGAGTCGCAACATGCCGTTCGAACGCCGCTGCGAGATCCGCGACGGTCGTGGCGGTGGTCCTCTGGGACCGCCGAGAGTCGCAACGCGCGGTGGAGCCAGGAAAACGCCGCAGCGATCAAGGTGTTGGTGGTCGTCCGGGACCGCTGAGAGTCGCAACTGCCACAACGAAGGCGAGATCCTGCCCCGGCTCACGTGGCGGTGGCCCTCCGGGACCGTCGAGAGTCGCAACCTGCATGCAGCGCCACTGTCAGCGCGGGTTCATCCGGTGGCGGTGGTCCTCTGGGACCGCCGAGAGTCGCAACGAGGCGGAGGAGCTGGACTCCACGACGTTCGGGAGTGGCGGTGGTCCTCCGGAACCGCCCGAGAGTCGCAACCCGACGTCGAAAACTACCCGGCGGCCTACGTCTACAGTGGCGGCGGTCCTCTGGGACCGCCGAGAGTCGAAACTTCAAGTAGTTGTTCGGCGGCACCCTGGAGGAGGTGGCGGTGACGCTCCGGGGGCACCAAGCGCCGACGTGAGAAACCAGAAGTCGGTCACTACGGAACTGCTGTCCAGGTCCACGGCCTTGGGCCGTGCTCGCCACGCAGGCAGGCCAGTCTAAGCAGCACCTCGTCATGCCACTGGGGATTCTCACCGGCCACTTGGGCGGCCATGCAGGTCATGCGGAACTCGCGGATGTCCCTGAGCGCTTCGAACCCTGGCCACGGGGTGACGTCGTGCTCGTACGTCCCGACGAAGGTGTTGTAGTCGTTGGCGGTGATGCCGGCCAGTGTGAAGGCTTTCACTGCTGTGGAGGTCAGGTCCCACTCGGGCGGGCCGATCGAGCAGCGTTCCAGGTCGAGCAACACCGCTTCGCCGTCGTCGGTAGTCACCACGTTGCCGGTCCATGCGTCGCCGTGCACGACCGTCTCGGGCAGGCCCTTGGGTAGCTCTTCGTAACGTGTCTTCAACTCGGCCAGGTGGGTGCGCATCCATGTCCGGTCCGCCTCGGTGAGGGTGGAGGCGCGGTCGATTCGCTCGGAGAGTCGTACGAACGGATCTAAGCGGCCGATGTCGAAGGCGGTTGGTGGTGGGAGATCATGGAGATGGCGTAGCGCGGTTGCGACCGTGAGCGCCGTGCCGGGGCGGTGGGGTGGGAGTTCTTGCCACCACGTGACTGCTCGGCCGTCGACCTCGATCGGTTGGTCGATGTCCGGCCGTGTCTGGACGGCAGGTACGTGGTTGGCTTCGAGCCAGCGTGCCACTGCTACTTCGCGTTTTGCGGCGGCGAGTTGGCCAGGGCGGGAGACGCGGGCGACGATGCCGCCGGGGAGTCGGAAGAGGGCGTTCTCGCCGAGTCGCATCAGCTCGGCACCGGACGGGTCGAGGCTGGCGCGGCGGCTGGCTGCATCTAGGACGGTCCAGGCGGCTGCCTCGGCGCTGCTGGTCTGGGTCATGTCTGGACGGCCTCGCGGATGCGGTGGCGGAGCAGGGCCACGGGTGTCCGGTTCTTGTGGGGGAGAGAGAACTTGGCGAGTTCCTTCATGTCGTCCTGGGCGCGGCGGGAGCGCACGGTGCCAGCGTCGGTGACGGCTCGGCCTCCGATGGAGGCTGCCTCCTCGGGATCTCCGGTCGCCATGGTGAGGGAAGCCAGTTTGATCCCGCTGATGGCGCGGGAGCGGACGTAGGCCGGGGTGTGGCCGGCCACTGCGTTTGCCAGCCTCGTCGACGCCTCGCCCAGGTACCTGTTGTCGATCGCGTCGCCGGCCGGCTTGCCGGTTGGTGTCCTGTCGAGGATGACCAGGTCGAACAGGGCGTGGCCAGTGTCGCCAGAGTGCTGGGCGGCGTCGTAGTACCGCATCCAGGGTTGCTCTTCGCCGGGGCGGATGTGGTCGTACTCCGTGTCCGCATCTGCGACCGCCTTCAATGCTTCCTGTGTCCGGCCGAGCTTGGCGAAGGCGCGCGCCTGGGCGCCGCGCAGCATGGCCCGTTCGGCCGGGGTCAGGCGGTCGGCTCGTACCATTGCGAACTCGACCAGGGTCAGCCCGTTGTCGGCGTCGCCGCACCAAATGGACTGGCGGGCCATGGAGGAAAGCACCTTGGCTCGGAGGTGCCAGTCGTTCGCCTGCTCGGCGCAGGTGAGGGCGAGGGCGAACATTCTGCGGGCGTCTTCGTGGGCGTAGGCGTCGAAGGCCATGAACGCGGCGGCGTGGGCCAGCCAGCCGACTGCGGCGTACAGGGGAGCGTGCAGCTTGGACGGGCAGCGGGACTGCTTCAGGAGGCCGACCGCGAAGCGCAGCTGCCCGACGACGGCCTCGCGCACCAGGCCGCCGCCGTAGGTGTGGTCCCAGGTGGTGAAGACGTGGGCGACGTTGCGGAGTTCGGCGATGTCAGATGGCTGGATGACGGACGGTGCCGCGATGGCCTGGGCAGGCAGAGCCAGTTCGGCGAGGGGGATGGCGGCGGCTGCCCCGAGCGCAGTGCGAATGAAGCCTTTGCGATCCACATCTGTCACGGTAACGACCGAGTTGGCACGTCGGGATCTGTTGAAGCCCAGGTCCCTGTCACGTTCGGCGCCGAGAATGGCACGGAACGCTTCCCGATAGTGAGCGTTGGGCCAGCGCACTTCGCCGCGTTCCAACTTGCCGACGTACTCCTGAGTCAGGCCGCCGTGTCGGTGGTGGTTCTCGAACAACCAGGCGTTGACCAGGTCTGCCAGCTCCTGGCGCGAGGCGTGCTCGCCGGGGTCGGCAGGGGATGGCAATCGCTCTCGCGCCTGCTGCAACTGCAGATTCGGGTCTGACATTGGCTGCCTCCCTCTGTGCGCATCGTCGCATAGTGGTGCGTCCGCGGCCTCGCCTAGCTGACCGAGATCTGACCGCGGTCTGACTCTTGACTGCCTGCCTCGCTGGTGTTCCCGCCTGAGTCGTACGAATCCAAGGTGGAAGAGAACCGTCACCGTACGTGAGGAGCAGAACACGATGCAGGCCCTCAACGCGGCCCTCCGCCCCGTCCTCCATCAGCCGGCCGAGGCGTCCGTGTTACCGAGGCGTTCGGCGCTGCTCGCTCTTCTCGTGTCGAGCGATGCCGGCCGGACATGGCAGCTGAGCGGCACGCTCGATCTGCCCACCGACCGGTACGACGCCGTCGCGCGACTCTTCCTCATGACCGCGATGAGTACGTCGGCCAACGAGGGCGTCACCCAAGTGGTCTGGCAGGCACAGGTGTGGGCCGTCGACGAGGGCGAAGCGCCCTCTGCGGACACGCCGCCGGTCGTCTCGCTGCGCAGCGACGGCCGACTCCCGCAGATGGGCCTCTAACATCAGCTTCCGTCCCCATGACATCCGCTGAGGTTTCATGAACACCGACCCTCCATCCTTCGCGAGCGACCTGTCGTTCGTCCCGGACGAACTCGGATGGGCGTGGGCCGCCCACCTGCAACACCACGCGGGTGGCCAATGGCTCGTACGTTGGGAGTCCGGCAGCCAGCGGTTCACCGCCGCATATCTCGGCGAAACGGCGGAGGACGGTGGCTACCGGAAGGCCCTTACCCCTCAAGGGCTATGGGAGCGCATCCTCGCGTTCGACGCGCTACATCCTCTTCTGGACCTGGGCAGTGACCATGCCGATGACGCTGGCGCTTGGCAGCCGCGCATCGGCTCAATGCGGCATACCGATTCCCCGTGGAGGGCCGGATGATGCGGCCATTCGTGACCCGCCTGGACGACGGCAACCCAGCGTGGCCTGCGTCGGTCGCAGGTGGCGGCACGGCAGCGCCTACCTTCGATGAGCCGCCAGGCGGTTGGGGCCGCTGGACGATCGTGATGTGCAAGCCAGATGCGACGGATCGCGGGCTCGTCAGTCCGATCCTCCAATGGATCGCCGGCACTGTGACCATCGTCCAGACCCGAGAAGTGGTCGTCACCGCCCGGCAGATCCTCGCGCACTACGCCGACATGCTGGAGCTGCGGCATCGCTTTCCGTTCGACGTACGTGCCGACCTCGTCGATCACTACGTCGGCTCCGCCGTGACGGTGGCACTCGCCTGCGGGGAGACGAACGACACCGCCCAGCAGGTACGGGACCTGCTCGGTCACTACGACCCGTCTCGCGCTCCGTCCATCACGATCCGCGGCTTCTACGGCGACGACAGCGCTGAGAAGGCCGCTGCCGAGGGGCGGCTCATCCGCAACCTCGTCCACTCCAGCGACAATCCCGCCGATGCCGCGGCCGACTTCAAGATCTGGTTCGGCGAGCCGTACCGGGACATCCTGCAGCAGGAGGCGCACCCCCGATGAGCCAACCCGCCGCCAGCCCCGCGAAACTCCCCGTGGTGCCCGCTGCCCAGGAACTGGAAGACGTCTCGGGGCGTCCTGACCAGATGCTCGGCCGGAGAGCTGGAGCTATGGATGCCGCGCAATGAAGTCACGAAGACCGGGAGGGCCTCTGGCGGCGTCCCGATTCGGCCTCCGGTTCTGGACAAGGATGCGTGGCCATGTCCGGGGTTCGCCCCGCACCCACCACTCCTCGCCCACGGCAGTACATCGTTCCTCGACTGGACGACAGACAAGCCGGCGCAGTCCCGAACGCTCGACTACACATGCGCATGCCAGCAGATCGTCTACGAGTTAGTGGCGTGCGGGGGCAGCTATCGAATCCGCCGAACGGAGCGGACGGCACCTCCTCGCGTGACGTACGCCGGCCCATGGCGTCGTCAGGCGGCGGGTCGCATCTGGGCGCAGCTCCTCTCAGGCGAGGTGAGCTTATGTCCCTGAAGGCCTCTGTGAAGAGACACGCGAACCCGCTCAGGCCCTGTCGTCCTAGCCTTGAGTCTTGTTGCTGCTCGCAAGGGAGCCCCATGACGCAAGGCAAAGCTCAGCCCACGTACGCCACCATGGCCGACGATCTCCGTCGCCGGATCACCATGGGGGAGTACCCGCCAGGCGGGATGATCCCGTCGGAGACGGCCTTGATGGCCGAGTTCGGCGTGGCTCGCGGCACTGTCCGCCAGGCGCTCGCCGAGCTGGAGCGCGAGGGCCTGGTCGTCAGCCAGATGGGACGAGGCCGCAAGGTGCAAGGCCAGGCCGCGCCGGATGTACAGCCGAGCACCCGCTACGAAGACGTGGCGAACCAGCTCCGCGCGGCCATCAGGGCCGGCGAGTTCGCGCCGGACGTCCGTCTGCCTGGCGAACCTGTCCTGGCGGCAAGGTTCGGCACGGCACGCATCACGGTACGCAAGGCCCTGGAACTGCTTCAGCAGGAGGGCCTGATCATCGTCATCCCCAGCAAGGGCCGGTTCGTGGCCACCAAGCCACCACCTTCAGACAGGAACAGCGAGGGCTAGTTCATGACGGAGTCCAACACCGCACGAGGCTTCTCACTGCAAGACGCACAAATGGCGCTGATGGCGGCCTGCCATGACGTCGGACTGAACAGCCGGGACGCGGTTCCTCTGCGAGTGGGGGAGAACATCCTGTTCCGCCTCGCATCCGCTCCGGTGGTGGTGAGAATCGCTCGCAGTGTGGATCTCCTGAGTGACGTCCGGAAGGAGGTCGCGATCGCGCGCTGGCTGGAAGCGGTCGACTTCCCGAGCGTGAAGCTCCTCCCTGACTGTCCCCAGGCACTCATCCAAGAGGGCCGCGTGGTGACGTTCTGGCAGCACGTGGACAGTGATGGCCCCTCTCCGGGCTTCGGGGACTTGGCAGCGATGCTGAGAGAGCTCCACGCCCTACCCAAACCGGTGGGCCTGGTCTTGCCCTTGTTCGACCCGTTGGGTCGCGTAGAGGACCGCTTGAACTGCGCCCCGAGCGTTTCAGAATGGGACATCGAGTTCCTGCGTCGGCGCATCAAGGAGCTCTACGCCGAATACAACGCTCTGGAGTTCGCGCTGCCCGCCGGCCACATCCACGGCGACGCTCACAAGGGCAACCTGCTACGCCGTACAGACGGGAACGTGATCATTCTCGACTTCGAGAGGTTCGCTTTCGGCCCCCGCGAATGGGACCTCAGTACAGCCATCGGGGTTCCTTTCCAGGGCTTCCGCTGGCTCAGCCCTGAGGAGTACACGCAGGCTGTGGACGCCTATGGCTTCGATATAGCAGAGTGGCCTGGGCTGCACACACTCCGTCGAATTCGCGAGATCACCATGACCACTTGGCTCATGCAGAATGTGGACCACGGCCCAGACATCAGAGCCGAGTTCGACCGTCGTATGGCTTCGCTCGTGCACGATGACTTGCCTCGTGACTGGCGCCCCTTCTAGCGGGAGATCATGAGATGGTAGATTGAATCCCGTTCGGTCCTAGACGAAACTTGCTGGATATCTACTTGTGCAGAACAAAACTATCGCGTGCTGTATAGCGAATAGCGGTATGCATCTGGAAAGCCTCGCACCGGTTATTGTGTGCAGCGAGATCATCATGAACGATCCTAATCATGCGATCCTCTCACTTAGGTGACTTACGCCGCTCCCGACTCGCTCTCACCGCAGCCGCCGGCCTCCTGATTCTCACCGGCCTCGACGCCACTCCAGCTCAGGCCGCACCCGAACCTGCTACAACGGTCGTGTTCACCGTCGATCAGCAGCCGAAGGTCCAGCGCCCCACGCTGGAGCGGCTCAAGCGGCAGGCGAGGGCCAAGGGCATCACTCTGGAACAGGCGATTCAGTCCTACGCTGATCAGAAGCAGAAGACTGACCTTGCTGCAACGGCGAATCGGCCGGATGGACCGGTGACCTACCCGAACGTCAAGATCGATGACCTGACCGTCGTCGAGATCATGACGAGCCTGAAGGGGCAGGCGGAGTCCGAAGGGATCTCCCTCAGCGAAGCCATCGACCGGGATGGAGCATGGCCGAGCAGTAAGAAGGCGATCCTTCAACTGCGGCGAACCTACGCCACTGAGTGGTCCGGCGTCGAGCGGTCCGACGACGGGCGAAGCGTTTGGATCGGCTTCAAATCAGCGATTCCGGCGGAGGTCGCGACCAAGGTCAGGTCCTTGCCGATGCAGGTGGAGCTGCAAGGTCAGCTCGGCTATTCGGAGATCGAGCTGCGTCAAGCCAAGGAGCGCGTCCACCGGAGTCTGAGGAGTGATCCATCGCTCAAGGACATTGCAAGCTTCTACGACGCCAGGACGGGCACCGTGCACTCCCTGGTGGTGCCCTCGGACACGGCACGGACGTCACTCAAAGCCGACGTTCTCCGCGCGATCGCCACTTCAGCAGTGGCCAACCCTGCCATCAAGGTCAACATTGAGCAGGCTGCCGGCCCGATGGCGACCCCATACGACAATTACATCCGGGGCGGAGGCACGCTAGGAAGCTGCACTTCCGGCTTCAACCTGGTCAGGCTCAGCGACTACAACAACAGACGGCACGGCACCGCAGGGCACTGCGCATCCACAGAGGTCAGGACCTACTGCAACCAGTCCGGCGACGGCGGGAACTGCGACACCACGCGCCTCTACAGCTTCTACCAGAGCACCTACGGCGACCTGGCCGCCTATGCCCCCAGCACGCTGACACTGACACGAACCTTCTACTGCGCCGGAGGCTGCAAGGCGTACGTCGAAGATGAGGACCCAGGCCCAGTGGTCGGAGACTCGGTGTGCAAGTTCGGTTCCCTCACTGGCCGCACGTGCGGCAAGGTTCGCCGGTTGGGTTATGCGACAGGGGTGTACAGCGACATGACCGTCACCGACATCCCCGCAACGTCAAACTCCTGCTGGCACGGCGACAGCGGCAGCCCGTTCTGGTTCGGGGATGCAAATGCCTACGGCATTCTCTACGGCAGGGGCTACATCAACTCCACCACCACAGGTTGCGCTTTGACTCACGTGGAGAATCTGCCTCTCGCCCTCAATTTCCACGTTTGGACACTTGCCAACAGCCAGTAGTCCTACGATGGCCAGGTCGGTCGGACGGCCTGGCCATCGCCCCGATTGTCCTCGCCGCCTTGGCAACGGAGGTCACCATGAAGCACTCAATGGTCGCTACTTTCGTTGTCGTCGTCGCAGCCACGTCGGCATGCACGTCCGACTCTCTTCTCGCACAGAAATCCCCCGTCGTCAGCACCACACTGGAGCGGCAATGTTCTACTCAGTTGTGTCGTTGGACGGTCGGCACTGATCCCGCGATCCTCGTTCAGGAGGGCAACGGAAGCCAGTTGATGCCTCTGAAGGCACGGCTGGAATGGATCGATGGAGAATCCTGCCTGGTTATGGTTGCAAAAGATGAGCGGCGCACACGGACAGTGATTCCCATGTGGCCGAAAAGCGCTGTGCCCATTCGTGCCGGCGGAAGACGCGGCGTCACGCTACCAGGAGTAGGGCGTTTTCTAGATGGAGACGCTCTCAAGGGTGGCGGCACCTGGATCTTGCCGAACTTCACGCCGTCTTACCGCTTCGCCGGTCCACCGCCAGCCCGATGCGGCAAGCACGATGGATACTTCATGATCGACGCGATGGGGTTGACACACGCGTAGCGGCGTCACAATTAGCGCCTGAGTGCATCTCACCGTTGCGACTTTGGACGTCGGCGTACCCCCGAGCGCTGGCTCTGCCTGCAGTTCGTGGGGTCATCTTGCTGCTACGGCTTCTGAACGTGCCCGTGTCAGCGACGCCTCGGTGTAGGTCCTGAAATCCCGTACCAGCGGATCATTCTGGAAGCGGGCGAGCTGGCCTATGAACTCCCGGACATAGCGGCGGGTGCGGGCTGACCGGAGGTCGGCCACCGTGGCTACAACCTCTCGAGCCACGGCGATGCCCTGCTCCAGATCGCCCCCTGCCACGTGACTCGTGGCGAGAATGGTTCGCACGAACGACAGGCTTCGCACGTAGAGGCTCTCCGAGAGCTTCACG
Organism: Nonomuraea sp. NPDC049655; assembly: GCF_044465465.1. Lineage (NCBI taxonomy): Bacteria > Bacillati > Actinomycetota > Actinomycetes > Streptosporangiales > Streptosporangiaceae > Nonomuraea > Nonomuraea sp. NPDC049655. The sequence goes on along the minus strand of NZ_JBITLS010000012.1, from coordinate 183,165 downwards.
CTTTCCAGCACTTGGTCTCTTGCTCGATGGTGCTGTCCCAGGTCTCGGAAGCAGTGTGCGAACTCGGCCGCCAGTTCGGCCTCGTCGAAGTATCTGAGCCAGACCGGGTCGTCCTCGGGATTCCGGCGCTCGAACCATCGCTCGGCTTCACCCAGCGCACGACTGCAGCCGACCTGGTCGCCTTGGGAGGCGAGCGCGCGAGCCTCCATCGCGTTGAACAGGGCCATGGCCGTCGGAGTGGACGCGCCTTCGGCGCCCATGCGGGCGGATCTGGCGAGGTTCGCCGCCATGCCGTAGTGGCCCAGGTAGTTGGCCTGGTGGCTCATCCCGGCCAGGATGCGGCCGCCGAGCATTCGATCGCCAGCCTCGCGGGCCAGCATGAGAGCCTTGGTCATGTACTGCTGGGCCAAGCCGTGCAGCCCTGTGTCGTAGGCCATCCAGGCGGCCAGGCGCAGCATGGCCGCCGTCTCCGAGAGGAACTGCCGGCCGAGCGTCGTGTCCGGGCGTACGTGCTTGAGCAGTGGCTCGATCTCCATGGCGATGTACTGGACGACCGTGGAGCGGGCATGTCCGCCGCCGAACCGATAGTCGAGCTTGGCGAACAGGGCGGTCGTCTCTCGGACGGCTTCGACGCAGCCCGCGGTGATCAGGCGGCCTTCGGCGCACGACCGTACTGAGCCTTCAGGTGTCACCAGCCACGTGACCATGGAGTCGTTCCAGGTGTTGGGGGACACCTCGCTCTCCACCACGCGGGGGTTCGACGACAGATCTCCTGAGATCAGGACCGCCACATCGTCAGCGAAGCCGCCGGCCTGCTGCTGGGAGGGGACGACGAAGGGCGTCGCCTCGGCGTACATCATGCCGATGTCGCGGACGCTGACTCGCTCGCCCAGCTTGCGGCCGAGGGCCTCGGCGATGAAGTGCGGGGTGAGTCCGCGGGGGTGCATTCCGTCCAGCCAGCGTTTCACCGACACGTGATCGCAGCGGATGTCGGCGCCGTGAGTCGCGGCCACGTCCTGCACCCGTCGCGCCAGGGCCTTATTCGAGCATGCGGCTCTCGCCATGACCGCCGCGAGCTGGTGATTCGGCTCTCGGAGCTTCATGGCACTCCCGTCGCGCAACGGCTTCACAACCCTGGGTGATCACGATGTCGCAGACAGTTTGCACCCCCTCCGGGTCGTAGTGCACCCCCCTTCGCTCAATTGCACCGTCTTTTGAACGCTGCCGTACCCCCTGACCTGCGCGGTTTTCTGGTGCCACGAACACGGCGGGTCCCGAAAGGACCTTGACGGACCTGCCAAGCCTGTTCTATACCTGTACAGGACAGCTTTTCTCATGAGAGGGGCTGCCACCAGGAGAAACAGGCTTCGCGACGACCAGAAGGGACCATCGCCCGATGCCTGCTCTCCGACCCCGCCGTTTCCTGCCCACGGTGCTGATGATCATCGCGGCCTTCTTCGTGGTCACTCAGCCCCACAAGGCCGCGGTCGCCGTCAACACCACCGTGGACGCCGTACAGAAGATCGCCCAAGCCCTGACCGTCTTCAGCGACGGACTCGGCTGAACCACACCAAACGGAAGAAGCCGGGGCGCGGCCCAAAGTCGCCAAACCCGATCCGCGCCCCGGCACCCCTTAGAAGAGGTGTCTCAACTATGACCCACGGGTCCAACAACACACAGCCCACGTCCGACCTCGACCTGCCCATGCGGGCCGTCACCTGGTCAGCCATCCAATGGACCTGCCTCGTCTGCGGTGGCGCCGAGGAGATCGACCCGGCCGAGGAGGCGCCCACTCCGCCGATCTGCCCGTCCTGCCACCAGCTCGCCGTCGCCGAGGCCCTCGCCACCCTGCTGGGGGTCCGCCGATGAACGAGGTGACCACCAGCCGGGGCGACGAGCAGCTGTCCGACCTTCGCGACGTTCTGGTGAACGCCGACCCGGCCTGCGAGAGCGACGACGCCGAGCTCTTCACCGGCCCTGACCTGTTCGAGCCCGAGCCGGACGACGTCCGGGAGGCCCGCGAGGCGAAGGCCAAGGCGTTGTGCGCCGAGTGCCCGGCCCGCGCGGCCTGCCTGGCGTACGCGCTGGCCGTGGTTCCCGAGGCCGGCGTCTGGGCCGGCCTGACCATCGAGGAGCTCCGCGACCTGCGGGAGGTGGCCGCCTGATGGCTCGCTTCCAATGCGCCGACTGCGGCCGGCGCTCCCGTAGCCCGTTCGGGTGCCGTGGCTGCGGCGTCCGTCGTCAGGTCGAGGTCTGTACGGCTCACGGCACGCGATGCCTGCCCGGCTGCCGTATGTGCCGCATCCTCGCCCGCTCACAGTCCGGCATTTGAAGGGAGGTCACATGAACGCCATTCGCCTGTCGCCATGGCTGGGCACGTGCTGCCCGCGCTGCAGGGCCCAGCTCGACGGCGGCCCCGTCCAGTTCTACTGCGCGGCCTGCCGCCACTCGGTGTTCGCCGCCGACCTCGACCACGAGGTTCACGTCCCGCTCGGGAGAACCGCATGATCACTGTTCTGCTCTATCTGGTGGTGTTCGCCGCCGGGTTCCTGGCCTGCGAGCTGGTACGCATCGCCCAGGAACGGTTCCGCGTCCACCAGGTCGTACGCTTCAGCGTCCACTCCGCCGGATCGCCCGACAAGGTGCTCCGCGTGTGGTCCAGCCGCCGCGCCAACTGGTGCAACCGGCCCGGCTGCCTGCGCTGCTGGGGACGGCGGAGCCGATGACCGCCGCTGTCTACGGACCTCGTCCGCTGAGCGAGGGCGAACAGACCGCCGTCTCGGTCACTGCCGCCGCGGTGGCGAGCCTGGGCCTGCTCGGCTTCGTCATCAGCTTCGCCACGGTGGCCAGGGCCGCCGAACCGTCCTTCGGCTGGTTCGCCTGGATCGTTCCACTCGGGATCGACCTCGGCATCGCGGTCTTCTCGGCGCTCGACATCGTCCTGGCCAGGCTCGGCATGCGCCTTCGCCTGCTCCGGCTCGTGCCATGGGCGCTGACCGCCGCCACGGTCTATCTCAACGTGGCCGCTGAGGACACCCTGTTCGGGATCATCGCCCACGCGATGCTTCCCGGCCTGTGGGTGGTGGCGGTGGAGGTCGGCGCGTACGCCATCCGCAAGCGTGCCGACCTGACCAGGCCCGACCACATGGAGTCCATCCGGCTCTCCCGGTGGGTGCTGGCCTTCCCATCCACGTTCGCCCTGTGGCGCCGGATGGTGCTGTGGGAGATCCGTTCCTATCCGAACGCCCTCGGCCGCGAGCGCGACCGCATCCTCGCCCGCACCGACCTTCAGGACCGGTACGGCCGGCTGTGGCGCTTCAAGGCCACCCGCCGCGAACGAGCGCTCTACCGGCTCGGCGAGCTGACTCCTGACCGGATCCGACTCGCACCCGTGCCCGAGCGTCCCGCCCTGCCACCGAAGCCCAAGCACAAGGCAACCAAGAAGGCCGCCCGACGACCCCGTGCCGACGTGGACGACCTGATGCCGCTCGGCCGGAAGATCGCCGCCGACCACGAGGCGCGCAAGGTCCAGCTCACCCGCGACCGGCTTCGGGACGCCATCCGGCAGACCGGTCAGTCAGTCTCCACCGACCGTGCCGGGGCACTCCTGGTCCGCCTGCGGACAGAACCACCGGACCGCACGCCGACCGCTGTCGCTGAGGCGGTCGGACCGCACGGCCCGACCGCGGACGACCGACCGGACGAAGCGCGGTCCGACCGCGCACCGTCGCAGAAGCAGGGCGCGGCCTCCACTCCGCCAAGAACAGCGGCCGCGCCCCACCACCCCGCTACCGCCAAGGCACACGAGGTGTACTCATCATGACCCACACACCGCACGAGCCCGACCGCCGTCCGGAGCACGGTCGTGAACTGCACGGCTTCGAGTGGCCCGACCGCGATGAGGACGAGAACGGCGAGGCCGAGGTCGTCCCTCTCGACTCCCGCCGGCGTGCCCGCCAGACCGAGGACGCCGAGCCGGACGACGAGGTCCTGGACCACGAGTCCATCGACATCGCCGACCGCGTCATCGGCCCGCCGGTCGACCCGCCCGACGAGGACGCGGTACCGCCTGCGGCGCGGACCGCCCAGCGTCGCGCGCCCATCATCCCGGCCTGGCTCCGTACCTGGCAGTCCATCCGAGCGATGATCGTCTGGCAGGCTCGCGACACCGCGTACGTCCTGGGCTACCACGCCGTTCGCTCGCCGAAGTACCTGCTCAAGGCGCTCTGGTACGCGGTGCCCGGCGTCTTCAAGTCCATCGGCCGGCTGCTGCACTGGGCAACGGCGGAGGAAGGCAACTGGGCCCTGCGCCAGTACGCCGCTGACCGCAACGACCCCGAGATGTGGCTCAAGCTCGACAAGCAGCGCCAACGCCAGTCCCGCTGGCGCTGGTCGGTCGTGCTGGCGCTGACCATCACGGCCCTGGCCGGCCTGCTGGTCTTCCTGGCGGCGGACCTGCCTGGCTGGGCACGCCTTGGCACGCTGGTTCTGGCCGTCCCGCTGCTGGCACGAGCCGGCCGTCCCGCCGACAGCCCGATCACGGACCGTGTGAGCGACGGTCCGCGCTACCGCAAGCTCACCGCCGAGCTGGTACGCCGCGCGCTGCTCCACTGCGGCATCTCCGGCATCACCCAGGCCGTCAACAAGGATCCGAACGCGATCAGCTTCCCGCAGGAGATCCACCGCGACGGCCCCGGACACCTGGCCATCATCGACCTGCCCTTCGGGGTGGAAGCAGCCGAGGTGGTGGCCCGCCGAGGCCGCCTCGCCTCGGCCATGCGCCTCCCCATGGACCAGGTCTGGCCCGAACCGGCCGCCGGCCACCCCGGCCGCCTCGCCCTGTGGGTCGGCTACGAGCCCTCCTCGCAGATGAAGCAGCCGCCCTGGCCGCTGCTGCGCGACGGCCAGGTGGACGTGTTCAAGCCGTTCCCGTTCGCCACGACACCACGGATGGAGACCGTCAACGCCGAGCTGGTGTTCCGCAACTGGCTCGTCGGCGGACAGCCCGGCTCCGGCAAGACGTTCGGGCTCAGGCTCGCGGTCCTGGCCGCCGCCCTCGACCCGCGCGCCGAGCTGCGCATCTACGAACTGAAGGGAGTGGGGGACTTCAAGGTCCTGGAACCCGTCTGCACCGAGTACGGCAACGGCTTCGACGACGAGACGATCGCCCGCTGCGCCGCGATGTTCGCCTGGCTCTACAAGGAGTGCGAACGCCGCTCCAAGCGCATCGCCCACTACCACGCCCTCGGCAAGGCGCCCGAGAACAAGGTCACACCCGAACTGGCCTCACTCAAGGGCTCGGGCCTGCACCCACTGATCGTGACCGTGGACGAGATCCAAGAGCTGTTCCTGCACCCGCAGTACGGCAAGGAAGCCGGCGAGATCTGCGAGAAGGTCATCAAACTCGGCCGCGCCCTGGGCGTGATCCTGCTCCTGGGCACCCAGATCCCCGACAAGGACAGCCTGCCGACCGGCATCACCCGCAATGTCAACACCCGCTACTGCATGAGCGTCGCCGACCAGACCGCGAACGACATGATCCTCGGCACCTCGATGTACAAGCAGGGCTACCGCGCCACGGTGTTCCAGCCGGTGATGGAGGCCGGTTGGGGCATCCTCGCCGGCCTCGGCAAGCCCGCCGCCCGCCGCTCCTACTACCTCGACACCACCGACGCCGACAAGGTCATCGTCCGCGCCAAGCGGCTCCGCGGCCTGGCCGGCACCCTGCCCGAACCCGGCACCCAGGCCCGCGAGGACGCACCCGTCTTCGACGTCCTGGCCGACCTGGCTGAGGTCTGGCCCGCCGGGGAAACAGCGGCCTGGAACGAAGCCCTGTGCACCCGCCTGACCGAACTCCGTCCCGACGTCTACACCGGCTGGAAGTCCGAACAGCTCACCAGCGCGCTCAAGCCGCACGGCCTGCGGGTCGGTGACATCGGCCGCCGCATCGACGGCAAGCCCGTCACACGGCGCGGCATCCGCCTCGACGATCTCACCGAGGCCATCGCCGAGCGTAACCGTCAGAAGCGCTCCGGCTGACCCGTCACGGGGCTGCTAGCGCTAGTAGCCGACCCTGCTAGCGCTAGCACCCCCGCTAGCACCAGAAATGCGTTCTGGCCAGGCCGTTAGCACGCTAGCGGCCCTCCTCGACCACGCCCGAAAACCGGCCCAGGAGGCTGTCGTGTACCTCGCCCTGCTCGTCGCTATCACAACGATCATCAGCACGCTTTGTTACGCCGCGAAGTGCTACATGAGCCCGTTCGGCCGCTGCCGCAAGTGCCAGGGCAAAGGCCGCTTCCCGCAGCGTCGGGGCATCCGCTACTGCCGCCGTTGCGACGCCACCGGCCTTCGCCTACGTCTCGGCCGCCACGTCTGGAACTACGTCCGCCACCTGCACCACTGACGGGAGCGGCCCCGGCGCACAGCCACCAAGCACGACGCCGGGGCCCATGCCCCAACCGATCATCGGCCCCGCGGGGCCGACTCAAGGAGCAACCACCAGCATGACACCTCATCCGCCCCGCCAGACGCGGTCCTACGCCCTGGCCGCCGCCGCCCGAGGCTGGCACGTCTTCCCACTCACACCGGGGGACAAGGTGCCGCTCAAGGGCTGGAAGTGGAAGGAACACCACACGATCGACGCCGACACCATCAGCCGCTTCTGGACCGGCACCTCGTACAACATCGGCATCGCCACCGGCCCGTCGAACCTCGTCGTCATCGACCTGGACACCCCGAAGAACGGCGAGCAGCCACCACCACCCTGGAACCGACCCGGCGTCAACGACGGGGCGGACGTCCTGGCCCTGCTGTGCGAGCAGGTCGGCCAACCGCTACCCCTGGAGACCTTCCAGGTCCGGACCCGGCGCGGCGGCACCCACCTGTACTTCACCGCACCCGAAGAGCTGACACTCGCCAACACCTCCGGCGCCAAGGGCCAAGGACTGGGCTGGCTGATCGACACCCGCGCCTGCGGCGGTTACGTCGTCGCTCCGGGCAGCTACGTCGACCTCCCGGACGGCACCGGAACCTACGACACCATCCACACCGCCGAGCCCGCGCCGCTGCCGTCCTGGCTGGCAGAGCGGCTGGCGCGCACCGACCACGAGCACCAGCCGGTCCACGTCTCGGTCCATGACGTCCTGGCCGCCCTCGGCAACCAGTCCACGGGCTACGCGATGACCGCACTCCACAACGAGCTGCAGCGCGTCCTCGACGCCGGGCCGGGAACGCGCAACCACACCCTGAACGCCGCCGCGTTCGCCCTCGGCCAGCTCGTCGCCACGGGCCTGCTGCCGCACCGTCTGACCGAGGACGCCCTGCACACCGCCGCCCAGGCCATCGGCCTGTCCCCCCGAGAGGCCGCCGCCACCATCCGCTCCGGCCTGACCGCCGGAGCACGCCAGCCACGCCGGGGGATCGCATGACCAACCCACTCGACGCCACCACCATCCTGGAGAACCTCGACGCCCATGCCACCATCACCCGCCTGCACCGCGACCAGTCCGGCGACCCGCCCCTCGGCCTGCCGGTCCCGCCGCCGGCCGCCGACCCTGCCATGTTCTACGGCCTCGCAGGGGAACTGGTGAAGGCCGCCGACCCGTCCACCGAGGCCGACCCGGTCGGCGTCCTGGTCTCCGCGCTGTCCGCCTGCGGTGCGGTCATCGGCCCCGGACCGTACGTCCAGATCGGCAACACCCGCCACCCGCTCCTGATCTGGCCGCTGCTGTTCGGCCGCACCGGCTCCGGCCGCAAGGGGCAGGCCACCGACACGGCCGAAATCTTCCTGCACCACGCCGGCATTGGCTACGGCGACCTCTGCGTCACCGGCCTGTCCTCCGGCGAAGGACTGATCGAGCGCATCCGCGACCCCGACAGCCCGGACGACCCCGGCGGCACCATGGACAAGCGCCTGTCGGTCACCGAGCCGGAGTTCTCCACCGTCATGGCCCGCGCCAAGCGCGAGGGCTCCACGCTCGGCACGATGCTCCGCCAGGCATGGGACGGCCGCACCCTCGCCGTACTGACCCGCAACGCCTACCGAGCCTCGAACCCGCACATCGCGATCATCGGCCACATCACGCCCAAAGAGTTCCGCATGCGTCTGGCCGAGGCGGACATGGCCGGCGGCTCCTACAACCGCTTCCTGCCCATCTACGTCGAGCGCTCCAAGCGCCTGCCCATCCCGGAAGGCGTCGCGCCTGACCTGCTGGCCAGCCTCAGCGGCGAGCTGCACGACGCCGTCAAGGCCGCCCGCCAGATCAAGCGCATCGCCCTGGACGAGGACGCCCGCGCCTACTGGTCCGCTGAGCTGTACGAGGAGTTCACCGCCGCCGACGACGAAGACCACGCCTGGACCGAGTTCACCCGCCGCTCGGCCCCGTACTGCCTGCGCATCGCCGCCCTGTACGCCGCCCTCGACGCTCGCGCCCACATCACCACCACGGACCTGGGAGCCGCCGCCGCCCTGGTCCGCTACTCGATCGCCTCAGCCGTGTTCGTCCTGGACAAGCAGATGCGCGACCCGAAGATCGACCGCATCCGCCGCGCCCTTGACCAGGCCGCCGGCACCGGCCTGACCCGCTCGGAGATCAGCGCCTTGTTCTCCCGCAACGTGCCCAAGCAGACCCTCGACGAGCTCCTGACCAGCCTGACGGCCACCGGCCAGTACGAGACCTTCACCACGCCCACGGGTGGCCGCCCGTCCGTCCGCTACCGCCGCACCAGCCCCGACGAACAAAGAAGAAACAAGACCTCATGACCTACGCAGCAGAGCACGCCGCAGCGACAACGCCTTCACAGAAGGACAGCCCTTTCTTCGTCTGCCACGAACGAAGCCGATCACCACCATCCCGGCTCCACCACGCGCCGACCTGTTCTTTCTTCTTCCTTCGTCCTGATCGACTCCCGGCCCACAGCCACCAAGCACGGGGCCGAACACCCAACCACCTGATCCGCAAGGAGCCGCACTTGGCCACCGGCACCACCCAGCGAGGCATGCTCACCCTCGCCGACCTCTGCACCGAACTCCAGATCTCCCGCTCGACCTTCTACGACTGGCGAGCCAAGGGCCGCGCCCCGCGCTGCCTCAAGCTGCCCAACGGCGACCTTCGCATCCGCCGTGCCGACCTGGACCGCTGGCTCGCCACGATGGAGGACGCCGCCTGATGAAGGACATCACCTACAACGTCCGCGTCTACGCCATCGAGACCCGCAAGAACGCAGCCGGCAAGGTCACCTCCTACCGCGTGGCCTGGCAGACCACCACGAAGACCTGGAAGCGCTCGTTCAAGCTCGCTGCCCAGGCCGACACCTTCCGCGGTGCCCTGCTCACCGCCGCCCGCAGCGGCGAAGGCTTCAGCACCCTCACCGGCGAACCCGTCTCCTGGGGACGCACCGACCGACCCGAGATGAGCTGGTACGACTTCGCCTGCAAGTTCGCCGACATGAAATGGAAGAACGCCGCCGCCAAGTACCGCCAGGACATCGCCCGCGCCCTCACCGCCGCCACACCCGCCATGTACACCACCACCCGAGGCAAGCCAGACGGCCGCGCCCTGCGCTCAGCCATGCACCGCTGGGGCTTCAACACCAAGCAACGCCAGCAGGCGCCCGACGAGGCCGCGGACGCGCTGCGCTGGCTCGCCGACAACACCAAGCCCATCTCCGCACTCATCGACGACGCCGGCCTCGTCCGCGACCTCCTGGAGTCCGCAACGTCCCTGCTGGACGGCACCCGCGCCGCTCCCAGCACCGTCCGCAAGCACCGCATGCTGCTGTCCAACGCCCTCGACTACGCCGTAGAACTCAAGCTCCTACCCGCCAACCCGCTCAAAACCCTGAAGTGGAAGCCGCCGGCCAACGCCTACGAGGTCGACCGGCGCAGCGTCGTCAACCACAGCCAGGCCAAGGCGCTCCTCGCGGCCGTGGCCGCCCAGCGGCCAAGCGGCGAACGCCTGGTGGCCTTCTTTGCCCTGTACTACGCCGCCCTGCGCCCAGAAGAGGCCGTCAACCTACGCCGAGACAACATCACTCTCCCGCCTCAGATCACGGATCCAGAGACTGGAGAGCTGGCGGAGTTGGCCAACGCCTGGGGTGAGCTACACCTCCTCAAGGCAGCGCCCTACGCCGGCCGAGACTGGACAGATAGAGGCACGGCCCGAGAGGAACGCCCACTCAAGCACCGCGCCCAAGGCCAGACCCGGACGGTGCCCGTACCGCCTCCCTTGGTCCGTATCCTGCGAGCCCACCTCGCATCCTTCGACATGGGAGCAGGCGGACGCCTCTTCTATGGGGTCAAGTCCACGGATCTTCCGTTCATCACCTATCGCCGGGCGTGGAGGGCCGCACGCAAGGCAGCCTTGACGGACACGGAATTCGTCTCACCCTTGGCTGTCCGGCCCTACGATCTCCGCCACGCCTGCGTATCCACATGGCTCAACGCAGGCGTCCCAGCACCACAGGTTGCCGAGTGGGCAGGGCACAGCGTAGATGTCCTGCTGCGCATCTACGCCAAGTGCATCGTCGGCCAGGAAGAGGCCGCCAAGCAGAGAATCTCAGACGCCCTCAAAGCATAGGAAAAGCTTCGGGGCGTCCGATTCACGGATCGGACTCCCCAAAGCCGCTCCTGTTCCTAAGATCCATCTAGGCGCACTTCAATGCAGGTCATCTCTCAATGTGCTCGTGCAGTCCCCCATGCTGCTCGGAGTGCTATCGCTGGATGAGGATGACGGGAAACCGTTGAAGAGCGTGGCCTACTACCGGCGAACATGTGCTGATTGTCAGTTGTTGATCCTAGTCTCGTTGGGAGCGGCTTTGTCAGCGCTTCGGAACCTGCAGTGCTCATACGACACGCTGGGTGTTCCGAAGGAGATTTGGGCCCATATGGTGCTTGTTAAGTGAATTTCTGGAAGAACTGTTCTGGGCTTGAGATGCGTATGACCTGATCAGATACCGTGGCGGTGGCCCTCACGGGCCGCCGAGAGTCGCAACTCGACGGGCAGACCGGCCGGGCCAAGCACCTGGAGGTGGCGGTGGCCCTCACGGGCCGCCGAGAGTCGCAACCCGAGGAGGACAACGAGGGCCTGGCCGCCGCGCTGTGGCGGTGGCCCTCACGGGCCGCCGAGAGTCGCAACCTCGGGGTTGCGGGAGCGCACGCTCGAACGCGTCAGGGTGGCGGTGGCCCTCACGGGCCGCCGAGAGTCGCAACGCTTTGCCTGCACATTCCCGAACCCTTACGGCCTAGGTGGCGGTGGCCCTCACGGGCCGCCGAGAGTCGCAACGTCAGCACAGGGGTCTACACAATCGGCGGGTGGGGTGGCGGTGGCCCTCACGGGCCGCCGAGAGTCGCAACACCTTCACCGGCCGCACCAAGGCCGGCGGCAACTGGGGTGTGGCGGTGGCCCTCACGGGCCGCCGAGAGTCGCAACCTGATCAAGTCCCCGGCCTACCGCCAGCCGCTCCCCGGTGGCGGTGGCCCTCACGGGCCGCCGAGAGTCGCAACCCGATAGTCGGGGTCGTCCCAGGCGTCGCCGTGCTCGTGGCGGTGGCCCTCACGGGCCGCCGAGAGTCGCAACTGGATCTCCAGCCCCAAGCGCGCCCAACTCGCCCGCAAGGTGGCGGTGGCCCTCACGGGCCGCCGAGAGTCGCAACCTCTGCTGCCCGCTGATGTGCGGCCTGTTATGGCGTGGCGGTGGCCCTCACGGGCCGCCGAGAGTCGCAACTTCCTGGGCGGGCACTGGCGCACCCCCGAGAACGGGTGGCGGTGGCCCTCACGGGCCGCCGAGAGTCGCAACCTGTTCACCCTGGACGAGTCGCCGCTGGCCAGCCGGTGGCGGTGGCCCTCACGGGCCGCCGAGAGTCGCAACAGCGGGTCGTCTCCGAGCTCCTTCTTCGCGGCGGTGGCGGTGGCCCTCACGGGCCGCCGAGAGTCGCAACACGAAGCACGGCAGCTTCCAGGCCAAGGAGTACCAGGTGGCGGTGGCCCTCACGGGCCGCCGAGAGTCGCAACGGTACGGCCGGAGCCACGCCGGGGGTGACGACAGGTGGCGGTGGCCCTCACGGGCCGCCGAGAGTCGCAACCAGAAGGGCGTCGACTGGGTCAAGGGGATCGTCCAGTGTGGCGGTGGCCCTCACGGGCCGCCGAGAGTCGCAACGGCTCGCCCCAGCCCAACGCGGACCGCATGCGGTCGTGGCGGTGGCCCTCACGGGCCGCCGAGAGTCGCAACAGCCTCATCCCGGGCGTGAACACGATCACGCTGGGTGGCGGTGGCCCTCACGGGCCGCCGAGAGTCGCAACGCCCAGACCGGCCGGGCACACCTGACCGCCCGGCAGTGGCGGTGGCCCTCACGGGCCGCCGAGAGTCGCAACCTGCGCCAGCAGCTCGCGAAGCTGCTGGAGGAGAGGGTGGCGGTGGCCCTCACGGGCCGCCGAGAGTCGCAACGGCAAGCAGGCGTGCGTCCTGTGCGACCAGCCGGCCGTGGCGGTGGCCCTCACGGGCCGCCGAGAGTCGCAACCGCCACACCTGGGTCAACAGGCAGCAGGAGGCCATGTGGCGGTGGCCCTCACGGGCCGCCGAGAGTCGCAACTGGTCTGCATGCCTCTGGCAGGGCGTCGGGATGGCGTGGCGGTGGCCCTCACGGGCCGCCGAGAGTCGCAACTCCTCGGGGGGTGGCCCGCCCGGCGCGCAGGCCGGGGTGGCGGTGGCCCTCACGGGCCGCCGAGAGTCGCAACGACGTCAACACGGCCATGCCGACTGCGATCATCGGTGGCGGTGGCCTTCACGGGCCGCCGAGAGTCGCAACTATTTCCGGTTGGCCGGCCATTTGGGTATGACCGGTGGCGGTGGCCCTCACGGGCCGCCGAGAGTCGCAACGCGACGGGCCGGTCCCGGCCGGTCCGCCGCGAGCCGTGGCGGTGGCCCTCACGGGCCGCCGAGAGTCGCAACGGCAACACGCCGACACCACGGCTGGAACTGCGATGCGTGGCGGTGGCCCTCACGGGCCGCCGAGAGTCGCAACCTCCTGGAGGACCCGAACGTGGAGCCCCTGGGCCCGGTGGCGGTGGCCCTCACGGGCCGCCGAGAGTCGCAACAGCGTGTACGTGGTGACTGGGGCTGGTCTGGGGAGTGGCGGTGGCCCTCACGGGCCGCCGAGAGTCGCAACAGGACTGAAGGCGAACTCGTTGACGCGCTGACGAGTGGCGGTGGCCCTCACGGGCCGCCGAGAGTCGCAACCAGTCCCAGCTCTTGCTGTGGACGTCCGTAACACCGTGGCGGTGGCCCTCACGGGCCGCCGAGAGTCGCAACGAGCTGTCGGTCAGTAGGCGTGCGCTTGGGCTTGGGTGGCGGTGGCCCTCACGGGTCGCCGAGAGTCGCAACGCATGACTGTTCGCATCACTGCCTTCTCGGTTGGGTGGCGGTGGCCCTCACGGGCGCCGAGAGTCGCAACATGCCGCTCTCCTCTCGTAGCGGTAGCTGCCGGGTGGCGGTGGCCCTCACGGGCCGCCGAGGGTCGCAACGTTGAGTGCATGCCAGCAGGCGACCGTCCAGACGGGGGTGGCGGTGGCCCTCACGGGCCGCCGAGAGTCGCAACCTGGGTCTTCCGAGCGCTACTGGCGTCTGTTAAAAGGGTGGCGGTGGCCCTCACGGGCCGCCGAGAGTCGCAACGAACAGGATCAGGTCCGAGCTGCGGGCGATGATGGTGGCGGTGGCCCTCACGGGCCACCGAGAGTCGCAACGGGCTGGCCGCGACCGCGATCGGGATCCTGGTCAAGGTGGCGGTGGCCCTCACGGGGCGCCGAGAGTCGCAACGCCTCGGCCGAGGACGACGAGGAAGTGGTCATCTCCGTGGCGGTGGCCCTCACGGGCCGCCGAGAGTCGCAACACCGGGGCAGCGTGGCGGCCGAAAGCCTGGTGGGTGGGTGGCGGTGGCCCTCACGGGCCGCCGAGAGTCGCAACTCGTCGTACTCCCGCTCGATCACCGACTTGCGCTGCGTGGCGGTGGCCCTCACGGACCGCCGAGAGTCGCAACGATTCATATGAGCTCCTGATTCTCACCTTTCCGGGGTGGCGGTGGCCCTCACGGGCTACCGAGAGTCGCAACGCTTTGCCATGCCCGGCACGGTCGGCACGGCTCGGGTGTGGCGGTGGCCCTCACGGGCCGCCGAGAGCCGCAACAGGTCCCTCAGGCAGGGTGATGAACGGCTTGTCGGCGTGGCGGTGGCCCTCACGAGGCGCCGAGAGTCGCAACACCGCGACCGAGCACGACGAGTCCGCATGCAGGATGACGGTGGCCCTCACGGACCACCGAGAGTCGCAACACCCTCACCGCGCAGCGCGTCGGCGCCGGCAAGCTCGGGGCGGTAGCCTTCACGGGCCGCCGACAGTCGCAACTGCGCTGGCTATGACGCCAACAACTGCGGCCTGTCCCAGGGTGGTAGTGGCCCTCGCTGGCCATAGAGGCTCTGTACCAGACTGGCCCCGGAGATGTCGCTCAGAGACAAGATCCATGGTCAGCATGTGAGAGACCACTCAGAGTCGCCACAGACATTTGGCCTTGGCGGTCCTGCCGGTCGCGTAGGTGCGGCCTTGGAGGTTATGGCGATGAGTCTCAGCCATCAGTGGATGCCTGAGACTCACGCGTGCATGAAGTCGCTCGTCCTTCGAGCCGGTCCCACAGCTGTGGCGCAAACATCCTCTTTGGCGGTTTGGAGGCTATTTGGTTATGAGGTAGAAACTAAGTGCAACGATCCCCAGCGAGGGTGTTGTAACTGCCAATATCAGGCAGAGGCGGATGGTCCGGGCCGAACTGTCCAAGGTTGTCCGGATCATCCGCATTAACTCTTCGTCAAGGCGTTTGGGCCTTTTCTTCATGCCTCTCCTCAAATGAGACGTTCTTGAGGCGGTTCGCCTGCGTTGGCCGACGTAATCTTCTCCCGTGAAAGCTCTGCAGCTTAACGTGCAGCCCTGATACCGTCTAGTGGTCACACTCTGCTGCTACAGCTACAGCTTCCCTTCACTTTCCAAAATGCTCATCGAAGCGTTAGCGTGGTCCTGCTTCGCAAGAGGCATTGGCGGCCTGGGGATTTGGGCCGAGTGTCGAAAAGATGATCATTTCTGGAGTAGGGACAGAGATGCTGTCGAGCCCCCGGGTCCGCTCATGAGTGGCCCGGGGGCGGCACTGTCTAACATTCGACAGTCATGTCCCTGATTTCTGCGAAAACTGTCGGTGAGGCGCCCTACAGTTCGGGGTCGTTGGTTTCTCCGCAAGGGAGCGGGATGACCGGGAATCTGTTAGCGCACAGCGCCCGCGACGGCGACGGTGTTCGTCATGAGCTGCGTGATCACCTTCGAGGAACCGCGCGCAGGGCGGGCCAGTCAGCTGCTGTCTTCGATGCTGGGCCATTGGCAGCACGCTGCGCGCTGGTGCACGACGTGGGAAAGGGATCGTGCGCGTGGCAGCAGGGGCTGCTCGCGGCTGAAGTTCACGGCGGCCGAGTCGGGGTGCCGCACAAGCATGCGGGTGCGTGGCTGCTGGAACGTCAGCGTTTGGGGATCATGGCCGCAGTGGTGTTCGGCCATCATGGAGGACTGCCCAGCGCCGTCCGGCTGGCCAATGAGTTGCGGTGGGCGGATACCGACCCGATGGTGGCCGAGGCCATCAAGCGTGTGGCGGAAGTGGTCCCCGAGATCCATGCGTCGGGCCCGCCGGCGTTGCCTTCATGGCTTACCAATGGGGACAAGATCGACCCCTACGACATGGATCTGCTGGTCCGGATGGTCTTCAGTACGGTGGTGGACGCGGACTACCTCGATACCGAAGAGCACTTCGCTGCGGCCTCGCGACTACCGCATCCCGTGTCGGCGGCCGAGCTGGTCAACAGGTTCGAGAAGGGGCGCAAGCGCCTGCTCAGCGACCCTGACCTCAAGGCTTCTCCGATCGACGGGCTGCGCGACGAGGTGTATCAGCAGGCGCTGATCGCTGCCGAAGGGCCGCAGGGCATCTATCGTTTGCCCGGTCCGACAGGGTCAGGCAAGACGATGGCGGTAGGGGGATTCGCCACCCGCCATGCCCAAAAACACGGACTGAGCCGTGTGATCGTTGCGGTGCCGTTCATGTCGATCACCGAACAGAACGCGGACGTTTACCGCCGGTTGCTCGACGACAGCCAGGGACTGCCCTTGGTACTGGAGCACCACAGCGGCATCGATCTGGACGACGGCCAAGCCCAGAGGCGCTGGCAGCGTCTGGCAGCAGAGAACTGGGATGCGCCGTTCGTGGTCACCACCACGATCCGGCTGTTCGAGTCCTTGTTCAGCAACAAACCGGCGGCGATGCGCCGGGTGCACCGGCTGGCCGGCTCGGTGATCGTGCTGGACGAGGTACAGGCACTGCCGGATCGGCTGCTGATCCCCATCGTTTCGGCGCTGCGGTCGCTGACCGAGCGGTTCAAAGCAACGGTGCTGTTGGCCTCGGCCACCCAGCCACCGTTTGAGGCGCTGAGCCCGTTGCGGGACGTGGAGATCACGGATGTCATCCCCGAGCCGAAGCCGTTGTACCGTGCGCTGAACCGGGTGAGATACGAGTGGCGGCTGGATCCGCGGCCGACAATGGCGGACATCGCCGAGGAGGCCGCGGCGCAACAGCAGACGCTGGCGATCGTGAACACCACCCGGGACGCTCAGCGTCTGCACAGCCTGATCGAAGCTCACCGTCCTGTCCTGCACCTGTCCACGCGCATGGCGGCTGAGCACCGGCGGAACACGCTGAACGAGATCAAGCGCCTCTTGAAGCACCGGCAGCCGGTTGCGGTGGTCAGCACGCAGCTCGTGGAGGCCGGAGTGGACGTGGACTTCCCTTACGGGTTCCGGGCGTTCGCGCCTGCCGACTCCCTGCAACAGGCGGCAGGGCGGGTGAATCGCAGTGGTCATCTGCCGTACGGCACGGTGGTCGTTTTCGATCCCGCCGACGGAAACGAAGGCGTGCAGGCCCTGTACGGAGCGGCGCTGGAAGCTACCCGTGACCGATTCGGCCCCCACTGCCCACCCGATGATTTGGATGCGTTGGACTCGTATTACCGAGCTCGCTTCGACTTCCACAACGTGGAGCAAGCCGGTCTGGAGATCCAGCGGGAACGGCGGGCAAACGATTTCCCCCGTGTGGCCGAGCTGTTCCGCATGATCGACGAATGGACCGTTCCGGTCGTCACTCACTATGGCGAAGACGAGCAGGACGTCGAAGAAGGCCGCGGGAAGGTGGACGGCATCTTGGCGCATCTGCGTGCCGGCTTCCCCGGAGCGGGGGCGCAGCTGCGAAGCCTGCGCCCTTATCTGGCCACGCTTCCACGCGGAGCTGCACGCCGGGCGGTGGAGGAGGGGCTGGCTGAGCCAGTCGTCGGAGACCTCATCGAATGGCGCGGCGATTACCACCCGCAGCGCGGCATCGAGCTGACTTCCCCCGATCCGAAGGAGCTGGTGTTTTGACCACGTCCGAGGCCCGTCATCCGCTGCCACCGCTGGTGGTCGAGGTTGAGGGCCCGTATGCCTGCTTCACGCGCCCGGAGTTCAAGACCGAGCGAGTCAGCTATCCCGTCATGACGCCCTCGGCGGCCAGCGGGGTTCTTAAGGCCATCTTCTGGAAACCGGAATTCGACTATCGGATCGAGCAGATCGATGTGCTCAAGCCGATCTCGTGGATGTCCATCCGCCGCAACGAGGTCTCTTCGATGTTGTCGATGAGCTGGATTCGCGAAGCCCTGAGTGACACGTCAGTCCGGTTCGACGCCGAGGCCGATCGTGACCAGCGCAACATGGTGTGCCTACGAGATGTCGCCTACCGCATTCACGCGCAGGTACAGCTACGCAAGCATGCCGATGCGCCGGCGGCGAAGTACCGCGAGCAGCTCCGGCGCCGTGTGGACCGGGGCGCTTGCTTCTCACAGCCGTTTCTCGGAGTGCGTGAATTCTCTGCGTCGTTCCGGCCCCCTACAGATCGACGGCCGATCGACCACGAGGAAGAGCTGGGAGTGATGCTGCACACCATCGTCTATCACGAGGACGGGGAGAGCTATCGCTGGTTCGCCGCGGAGCTGAACGACGGGGTGATGGACGTGCCGGAGACGGGTGTGGAGCTGCCGAGCGGCAAGAGCGCTGGTCGTAGTGGGGGAAGGCGGTGACGTCATGCTGATCAAGCAACTTGCCGCACATGCTGACGCCCGTGACGACTTGCCTCCCCCGTACTACCGGGTCCGCAGCGTCCGCTGGGTCATCGACCTTGAGGGCGCGTCCGTGCGCCTGATCGACCTGAGCACACCGGAGGCCAAAGCAGGACAACTGCTGGCCACGCCGTACGTGCAGCGGTCGGGGACCGGCTCGCTGCCGTTCCTGCTCACCGACACCCTGCAATACGCGCTCGGCATCCCGAAGGATGACAGTTACAAGCAGGTAACCGAGGCGGAGCGGCGCAACGGCGACTTCGTCCGGCTCATCAATGAGTGGGCTCAGGACGAGCCATTGGCGGCGCCCTTGGTGCGGTTCTTCACCGAAGTGAAGCACCGGCAGATCTCGGCCCCGGAGCAGGCTTCGCCCTCCGACGTCGTGGCCTTCCGCACCAGCGGGGGATGGCTGCACGACTTGCCCTCTGCGATCACCGCCTGGGGCCGTGTCGTACGTGGCCGCAAGAGTTCTTCCAGCGGAACAGGCGTCTGCCTGTCCTGCGGGCTGGAGGGAACACTGCTGGACACCATCCCCGAGCCGGTCAAACCCGGGGCCATTCCGGTCGCCGACGGTCGGGGCAGGGACGCGCAGTTGGTGTCCATCAACAAGAGCGCCCAGGGACGCGGCGGCCGCATCCAGCTCGCCAACACGCCGATTTGCGACACCTGTGGGAGCCGTTCCATGGCGGCGCTCAATGCCCTGCTGGCCGACCCGCATCACCGCCATCGTGATCCCGACAGCGTCACCACCTGGTGGCTGCGCAAGGCGGCGCCCATCGAGCCGTTCGCCTCGGTACGTGATGCCAGGCCCGAGCAGGTGAAGGAGATCATCAACCAAGTACAGCTGCCGCCCGCTCGCCGCGCCTCCTGGCTGGAGGGCAATCAGTTCCACGCCATCACCCTGTCGGCGAACCAGAGCCGGGTGGTGATCCGGGACTGGATCGACATTCCGCTCCTGAAGGTGTGCCAGAACATCAACGCCTGGTTCGACGAACATGCCATGTCCGATCTTTGGAGCGACGGGCCACAGCACGTGCCCGCCTGGCGCATGGCTGCCAGCCTCGGCCGTCACAACGGTCAGAGCTACGTGAAAGACAGCGGTCCTAAGGGAGCTGACCGCGATCTCATGACGGCGGCGCTACGCCGTACCCGGCTCCCCGAGCATCTACTGCCACGCATCATTCAGCGTGTCCGCGCCGACGGCCGCGTCGACCTGCCTCGTGCCGCACTGCTGCGGATCATCCTCCGCCGCGCCCATCCCGCTCTGAAGGAGGTCCTTGTGGACGACCTCAACCTCGAAAACCGGCATCCCGGCTACCTCAGCGGACGGCTGTTCGCCATCTTGGAAGACGTTCAGCGCGCCGCCCTCATCGAGATCAACACCACCATCGCCGACAAGTTCTTCGGCGCCGCCATGGGCAGGCCGCTCTCGGTGCTGACGATGCTGCGCAAGAACGCTACCGGCCACCTGCGGCGGCTTCGCCGAACCAACCGTCCCGCCGGCGTCGCGCTCGATCAGCGCATGGACGAGGTGCTGACCCTGTTCCCGGCCGGGGGTATCCCCGCTCTGCTCGACCTGCCCGGACAGGGGATGTTCGTGCTCGGTTACCACCAGCAACGGGCTGCCGATCGAGCGGCTGCACGCAAAGCCGCTGCCAGCAAGGCCGCCGCCAAGGCCACTGCGGCCGAATCCGCCTGATAGCCCCCTGGAAAGGACTCTTCGAATGTCGGCACACCTCGACCCCGCACGCAAGCACGACTTCGCGTACCTCTTCGACGTCCGCGACGGCAACCCCAACGGCGACCCCGACGCGGGAGGCATGCCACGCACGGACCCAGAAACCGGGCAGGGCCTTGTCACCGACGTGGCCATCAAGCGCAAGATCCGCAACATGGTGGGTCTCATGCAGCAGGGCACCGCCGGCTATGACATCTACGTCGAGTCCGGTGTGGCGCTCAACGCCCAGCACGAACGCGCCTACGCCGCCCTCAACCTCGATCCCAAGCAACGGCGCAAGTCCGAGGCTGAGGCTCAGCAGTGGATGTGTCAGACCTTTTTCGACGTGCGTATGTTCGGCGCCGTCATGAGCACCGGCACCAAGCCGTGCGGCCGCGTTCAGGGCCCACTGCAGCTGACCTTCTCGCGTTCTGTGGACCCAGTGCTGCCACAGGAACACGGCATCACCCGCATCACCCAGACGCGCGTGGACGACATCGACAAGGGCGAGTCCACCGAGATGGGTAACAAGCACGCCATCCCCTACGGCCTCTATCTCGGCTACGGCCACTTCAGCGCCCCGCTTGCCCGCCAGACCGGCGTTCAGGGCCAGGACCTGGAGATCTTCTGGCGGGCCATGATGCTGATGTTCGACCACGACCGCGCAGCCAGTCGCGGTGAGATGTCCCTACGGGGCCTGTACGTCTTCACGCACGACGACGCCTTCGGCCGGGCGCCGGCCTACCAACTCCTGGAACGCATCCAGCCCGCAACCAAGGACGGTGTGGTCGCCCCCCGCTCCTTCAACGACTACACCGTCTCCATCGAAGAGGATCTGCCAGATGGAGTCGCCCTCACCCGCTTGGTCGGATGAGCGCCGCCCCGTTACCGGCCGCCGCCCCTGGCGGCCCCCTCATCCAAGTCACTCTGTCGACGCTCGAACACCATGCGTACTGTCCTCGCCAGGCGGGCCTCATCCTGCTCGAAGATGGCTATGCCGACGACGCTGCGACCACCCGTGGCACTCTCATGCACCAACGCGTTCATGAACCGGGCCACGAGACGCGTGGTGCTGTTCGTACTCTTCGCGCCCTGCCCGTCTGGCATGACCAACTAGCTCTGACGGGCGTGTGCGATGTGGTCGAGTTGCACCATGACGGCCGCATCATTCCGGTCGAGCACAAGTCCGGCAGCTACGTTCCTGAAGGGCCAGCTGACATCCAAGTAGGCGGTCAAGCGATGTGCCTGGAGGCGATGTTCGGCAGACCCGTACCGATCGCAGCTGTCTATTCAGGTGCCGACCGCCGACGGCATACCGTGGCGGTCGATGACGCTCTGCGCCGGCGCATCGCTGATCTGGCTACCGCCGTCAGACGCACCCTCTCAGAGATGGCGTTACCGGCTGCGCCGGCTGACCAGCGATGTCGACGCTGCTCCATGCGGGACATGTGCATGCCCCGCCTGCTCGCTCGGGCCCAAGCCTTCAGCCAGGCGACCTCGACGCTGTTCCGCCCCTCACCAGAAGCGGCCTGGGATGACTGAACTCCTCAACACCCTCTACGTCCAGACCCAAGGAGCCAGCCTCCATCTGGATCACGACAGCCTCAAAATCGTCATCCCGGAAGCGGCCAAACGCACTCTGCCTCTGCGCCGCCTGGATGGCATCGTGATCTACGGCCACGTGACAGTGTCTGCGGAACTTCTCACCCGCTGCGCTGACGACGGCCGCGCCGTGGTCTGGATGAGCCTGTCAGGACGCTTCCTCGGCCGCGTCGACGGGCCTGTGCGCGGCAACGTCCTGCTCCGTCACGCACAGCACCTCGCACACGCTGATCTCGCGAAACGCCTCCCGGTCGCTCGCAATTGCGTCGCCGGCAAGTTGCACAACTCCCGCCAGGTCCTGCTACGAGCCGCGCGTGACGCCACCACCAGCACCCAGGCGTCTCTCAGAACGCTGGCCGAAGAGCTCGATGATCTGCTCGGCCGTCTTCCCGACACCACCGATATCGATGAGCTCCTGGGCTATGAAGGGCATGCAGCCAGGCTGTATTTCCAAGGCTTGGCCGCCATACTTCGCACAACTCCTGACTTCGCCTCCTTCACTTCCAGGACGCGTCGCCCACCAACGGATCCCGTCAACGCCCTGCTGTCTTTCCTTTACGGGCTGACTCGGACGCTGGTCCATGGCGCTACTGAGCAGGTTGGCCTCGACCCATATCTGGGTTTCCTGCACGGGCTGCGACCCGGAAAGCCTGCCCTGGCCCTGGACCTCATGGAGGAATTTCGCCCCATTCACGCTGACAGGCTCGCCCTCAACCTGCTCAACCGGAAGCAGCTACGCGCCGAGCACTTCGAAAGCCTGCCCGGCGGAGCTGTCCAGCTCACGGATGACGGCCGACGTACAGTGCTCACCGAATGGCAGGCGTGGAAGACCCGGGAATGGCCTCACAAGCTCCTCGGCAGAAAGGTATCCGCCTCTCTGCTGCCAGTAATTCAGGCCCGCGTGCTGGCCCGCCATCTCCGCGGCGAACTACCTTCCTACCTGCCCTGGACGCTCACCTGATGCAACTTCTGCTCGCCTACGACGTCAGCACGATCACTCCTGCCGGCCAGCGCCGTCTCCGTCAGATGGCCAAGCTCTGTGAAGGGTACGGACATCGGGTCCAGAAATCGGTCTTCGAAATCACCTGCAGCGATGCCGAACTCCTGACCCTTCTGGACGGCGCCAACCGCCTCATCGACCCTGCCGAAGACTCAGTTCGGATCTATCGCCTTCCTGCGAACGGCTTCACTGCTGTCCACCGCTTAGGCATCGCCGAACCAGTGCCCCACCACGACCCGCTCATCTTGTAGCCCAGCCGGTTCGGAATCTGCAGTGCTCACGCGACACGCCATAGGTTCCTAGGGAGATATAGCCCCATCTGATACTTGATAAGTAAATTCACCGAACACCTGCATCGAGCCCCAACGGTCATATTCCCTGGTCACATAGCGTGGCGGTCGCCCCCACGGGTGGCCGAGCATCGAAACAGATCCGCTACTACCGCCGTGACGGGGATCCCAAGTGGCGGTCGCCCCCACGGGTGGCCGAGCATCGAAACTGCATCGTCGAGGTCGAGCTGGACGTCGACATGGGTGGCGGTCGCCCCCACGGGTGGCCGAGCATCGAAACGGACCTTGTGTCGCGGGAGACCCCCGTCCCACAGCCGTGGCGGTCGCCCCCACGGGTGGCCGAGCATCGAAACCAGGTGAGGTAGAACGCCACACCGGCCAGCACGAGGACGGTGGCGGTCGCCCCCACGGGTGGCCGAGCATCGAAACGACAAGCGGATCCTCCAAGCCGGAAGCTTCAGCGTGGCGGTCGCCCCCACGGGTGGCCGAGCATCGAAACTCCGGCACGATGGCCCATTCGTAGAGGGCGTCGAAGTGGCGGTCGCCCCCACGGGTGGCCGAGCATCGAAACACTCCTGGCCTCGGCCTGGGCTCTCGACGTCAACAGTGGCGGTCGCCCCCACGGGTGGCCGAGCATCGAAACGGGACGAGGCAGCTCGCCCGCATGTCCGGGTACGAGTGGCGGTCGCCCCCACGGGTGGCCGAGCATCGAAACCACCTGCCGGGCCGGAAGGGCGGCACCCCGCAGGAAGTGGCGGTCGCCCCCACGGGTGGCCGAGCATCGAAACACGAAGTCGGCCTGCGCGATGGCCAGGATGAGCGTCGTGGCGGTCGCCCCCACGGGTGGCCGAGCATCGAAACACCTTGGCCGTGCCGGTCAGGCTGCCGGTGGGCGACGGGTGGCGGTCGCCCCCACGGGTGGCCGAGCATCGAAACTCATAGACACGCGCGTGCGGTGCCTTGCGTCTATCGAGTGGCGGTCGCCCCCACGGGGGCCGAGCATCGAAACCTCGTCAAGGGTGACGGCTACGCCGTGAAGCCCCGCGTGGCGGTCGCCCCCACGGGCGGCCGAGCATCGAAACTTGCCCAGCCGCTACTGAACCTGTAGCTCCATCGGCGGCCGTAGCCCTACGGGCAAAACCGGTTGGCTAAGCCGCGCAGAACCGCGGTCACGCTCGCAGCAGCAAGTTTTGGTAATCCCACATCGGGCGGCGTGGGAAGGGATTGGGAAAAGTTGGCCGCAGCCGCTCGATCACAGTCGTACAGCGCCGGACGTAAGACAAGGCCCTTGACTGGCGTTGTTGCTGGTCAAGGGCGCTTTGCTGCTGGTAGAGCCTGGTGCCCCCGGCAGGATTCGAACCTGCGGCACCCGCTTTAGGAGAGCGGGGACTGTACGGCTGCCTCGCGTGTTCTGACCTGCGCATATGCTGCGCGCCGCTAGTGACATCTGAAAGATCATCCCGTATTTGTCTCCGCACTCGTCGAGAAGCACGGGATCTTGTGCGGGTGGGTCGTGTCCCGCGGAGTGGTGTACGAGTTGGCCGGGGAGCAGATGCAGGGGCGCGAACTGTACATGCTGCAGGCAGGTATAGGCAGATCCGTTTCCCCGGGTGGCATGAGCTGGGAAATGCTTGCATGGCATGTGAGCGATGGAAGATCAACTCTCCTGTATCGCTGGATCCTGACCGCGAGTGCAACCCGTAGATACCGGCAGCGGTGTCCATCCGAAGACCCTACATCACCTCTGCTGTTTGATCATGTGAGCCGAAGCCCGCTTGAAAGCGAGAAATAGCTCGAGCAATCTGCATGCCGCGCCTACCAGGTGATGAGTGTGGGGACGAGTGCCGCATAGTTGAGCACGCGACCTTGCTGGATACATTCGTCCCATGCCGCTTGCTGGGTCTGGTTGCCGACGTTCTGGACTGCGGCGGCAAGTGCGTCATAAGCGATGTGGTACACAGCGTCGACCTCGCCCGTACCGCGGGCAATGGCCTGAAGGCGACTTGGGAGCGGCTCGGCCGTCACAGTGACGAGATGCGGCTGGCGTCCACGTCTGTGGCGGATCATTTGATTGAACTCGTGACGGATGTTCTGGACGCGGTCAGATCGAATCGTCCACTTGCAGGAGATTGCGGCGTGTAGGAATGGTGACCCTCCGTCCGGATCGGCAATGCCCACGGTGACGTCAGGTTTGATCAAATAATCACGGCCAATGGTGACTGCAATCGCCGGATCGCGCTTCACAAGGCTGTCGACCGCACGAAGGTGCTGGTACTGGGCAAAGTCCGCGACGATCCGACCACGGGTAACGATCCAAGGCCTGCCTGACCGATGCTGGGCGAGCCGGGCTGTAATGTCGGCTTCAACCAAGGACTCCAAAACAGGGCCAGGATTGCCTGGAACGGCCGTGGGGACCCCCGCTGGGACTCCAAGCTGGTTGAGGACCTCTCCGGCCAGAGCGACGGATTGATCGCTGTCTGTGTCGGCGGAGTTAGGCACGAGAATCTGCTTTTTGTTGTTCAGCAGCCAACCCAGGAGGTGCTTCGCGAAAGGTGCGGTCACTTGAAGTACCATACAGGACAACTAGCGCGATTTTCCCGTCAACGCAGCCTTCTCGAGAAGATATGGGATGAGCTGCAGCATCGGACCGCTATCTCAGCTGATCTTGGCCCTGTACTTGCCGAACAGGTCATGTCGCTGATGATCCTCCTGCCCAAGGAATGCCTTGAAGTCGCCCAGCTTGTATGCGACGTCGCCGTTGGACCGCTCGGTCGGTATCAGATCGAAATCATGGCCGAGGTGGTTCAGGTGTCGCTCGACCTCTGGCTGCTCCATCGGCTCGTTCGTGTCAGCTAGTCGCTCGACGATCTGCTCTACTGTCAGTGGTCGACTGCTGCTAAGCAGAACCTTGTAGACGGGGTCCAGCACAACGTTGGTGTTCTCCACCAGAACCCGCCGGTTTCCTTCTTTCCGTAGCGCCTTTCTAATCGCTACGCCGAGCGCCATCGCGACTGGAGGTGGGAAGGCATTGCCGATTTGTCGGTACTTAGAAGTCTTACCGCCACGGAACTCCCACTTCTCAAACTCCTTGCCGTACCAACCCTGGATCCGCGCGACCATCTCCACGGTGAGCATTGGATGCATGGCGCCCTTCACCCTCGGATTGTTGGGTCCAGGCGGACCGTCCGCTACCCCCTTGGCGTCGACTCCCATCGCCTCCCATGCGGCCTTGGCTCGGGTAGGACCGAGGTCAGCACCGCCGTGTCTCTTGGAGCCCCCGACAATGGTCGGGGCTATTTTGTTCGCCTGCTGGACCCACTCCTCCAGCCTGTCCTCGGGCCACTCGCCCATGGCCATCAGGTCCCTGAGCAGCTCACCAACTGAGGGGGGCTTTTCCGCGTTCCGCTTGGGCCACTCGAAATATTCGGCGTACTCAGGCTGCAGTGCGACCAGCACAAACCGGGGCCTTAGCTGAGAAACCCCGTAGTGATCCGCTTGCAGCAGCCGCCACTCAGCTATGTAGCCGAACTCTCTCAGCCGGTCGAGTACTCGCTGCCGATACGCTGTGAACCGACTGCCGCTCAGGCCCTTGACGTTCTCAAGCAGGAGCGCCTTCGGCCTGATCTCGCCACACAGCTCCACGGCCCATGCGAACAAGTCCCGCTCGTCGGTGGCACCCAGTTGCTTACCCGCAATGCTGAAGGGCGGGCATGGCACACCTCCAGCGAGTAGATCGACGCCAACGTGTTCTTTCGGGTTCAAGATCCCGGAGTCGGCAACGTCACCGATCTTGACGGTCTCAAAAGCCTCCTTCTCCTCGTATCCGAGCACCTTGACCAGGTTGTAGCGGAGCGTCGCGGCAGCTTGTTCGTCGAGCTCGACAGCAAGCACATGCCGGAAGCCTGCGCGTTCTAGTCCGAGCACCTGCCCTCCGGCGCCGGCGCAGATCTCGACGACCTTGAGCACGCCCTCGCCCTCTGATACTGGCATTCTTGAGCCAGCAGCCTCAGCGGCAGGCTCATGCTTCGCCCCTGTATCCTGCAGTCCCAGGGGCTGCTCGCCGACCCCGGCATGGATCTCGATGACGCGAGGCTGCATTTCGGTCACTGGGACCCCTTTCGTAGCCCGGATGAGGCAATGGACCAGTGGGCAGCTGTATCTTCGCGGAGAAGACCGTCAGCCGTACGCCCAATGGGACGAGCGTGGCAGAGAACAAGAGAGTCCAAGCCAGGAAGCAGGCACATGAGCGAGGGGTCTATCCCGCGCCGCTCAACGATGGCCGCTCGCGCAACATGCAGGCCAACCGGCGCTCCAACACCAAGCCCGAGGTTGCTCTGCGCACTGCCTTGCACCGCATGGGTCTCCGCTACCGGAAAGATCTTCGGCTGGACTTGGGGGAGGTGAAGGTCCGCCCAGACATTGTCTTCACGGCCAAGAAGGTCGCGATCTTCGTCGACGGCTGCTTCTGGCACGTCTGCCCGGAACATGGTCGGCAACCCGCCACGAACGAGTGGTACTGGGCGCCCAAGCTCCGCCGGAACATGGAACGTGACCAGCGCGTCAACTCCGCGCTCGAGGCAGCTGGTTGGCATGTGGTCCGACTTTGGGAGCACGAAGCCCTGACCACGGCCGTAGCGGCGGTGGTTGCAGCGGTGAAACCCGATGCCGAACATGCGAGCGAGACTAGCGCGACCAGCCGACAATCTCGCAATCAGGAGTGAGCAGCCACTCTCGCGCCGCAGGTGGAGTATTTGTGTTCCCTTGCTCAGCCGCTCATGTTCCTTCCGCGTCGCCCGTGCCGAGAGTGCGAATCGGAGACGGTCGACACCGTCGACGTCGTTCACGCATTGGTCCCTGCCGACGTCCTCTCTGTAACCTGACGTAGGTAACTGGTCAGCAGCCTCACCCTGTGCCACGAACACGCGCGTGAACCCGTCTGGGGTTGATGGAGAGCTTGATGTCCGTGGTTGGTGGGGCTGACTTGGGTGGTTGGCATGCCAGCTGGATCTCTGAGTAAAGCTCTCGGCCCCGATCGGGCCGAGCATCCCTAACAAGCTATGCCGTCGCTATCGGCTCGTGGACTCGAAGATCGCTCGCCAGGTCCAGGTGGGTGAGTTACCCCGACTTCGGTTTCGCGACTCCATGAAGCCCAAGACAAATCAGCGCCCCCGATCGGGGCGCTCTCGCCGCACCGTTACCCGCAGCAAGTCTCCACCCACAACGGATCAGCACGTAACAGCCTCGCCCAGACGGTGAAGATGCGCACTCCACTACTTTCTGCAACCCTCTTTAGTCGACGACGACTGCGGACATCAACAGCAAATTCAGATCATCTGGTCTCAGCTGCGAATTGAGAAGGAGCGCCAGCTCATAGACCTCTTTCTTCTTGCGGCGGCCGGCATGGTGGAGGACTGCCGCAGCAGCTTCGTCCTGCTCCTGCGCCCAGAGTGCATCGACGATCACGGGGATGTCTATCACCGGGAGCTTCCGGCCCGCCTCCTCCAACACCAAGCGCACATCCGCGTGCCGGCCGCTTCTGAGCTGCGAAATAAGGTCGTCCTCAGTGCCGAGACCGTCAGGAAGCTGTGTTCCGCGTTGCCGGTCCCCCGCGGAAAGGGGGACCGGCAACGCAGTCTTGAAGGTTTGCGCCAGAGTCTCGGAGCCCGGGATGAGTGCGGAAGCCGGCTCGTCGAGCTGGTGTTGCGGATGGTAGGCGATACAGCACAGGCAGTGATGTTCGTTGGCGTGGCTCCGGAGGGCCAGCAGGTCGTCCCAGGTGATCTGCGGATCTGCATCAATCGCCTGTACAGCAGCCCACAGCTCTTCCAGATTGGCAGGGTGTGGGACCTTGCGGCCGCTCAGCCAGTGAGACAGCAAAGTCGGCGAGACGCTCAATCGCCTTGCTAAGGCATCGCACGTCGCGCCTAGCAGTCGTACGAGCTCACGCAGGGCCACAGCCAGGGCGATTTTGGAAGGGTGAAGTGCTTTGTCGAGCGGAGCATAGTGGTGGAGGGGAGGCACGCAGGCTCCTT
Source organism: Nonomuraea sp. NPDC049655 (assembly GCF_044465465.1). Lineage (NCBI taxonomy): Bacteria > Bacillati > Actinomycetota > Actinomycetes > Streptosporangiales > Streptosporangiaceae > Nonomuraea > Nonomuraea sp. NPDC049655. Next base: position 154,310 of record NZ_JBITLS010000012.1, on the reverse strand, counting down.
GCGTTGTTGAAGGCACGGGCTGCATGTCAGTGTGACGCTCGAATAGCTGTGAGCGAACCTCTAGATGTTGAAATCTAGAGGTAAAGATGGTTCTTCGGTGGAATCTGCGGTGTTCAGGCGGTTCACTTGGTGATGCCAGGAGCTCTCGAACGTCGAGCAGCCTGGTGAGCCAGACGACGTCCCCCGCTGAGTGCGATCTGGCGCCCTTGGCGATCACGAAAGGTGGAGCGCTATGTCTGCAACGGAGCTGCCGGACTGGCAGGACAGCAAGCTGGGCACCATGAAGCGTGCGGCGCTGTGGCTCGTGGCTGAGGTCGGCGTAGGGAATGTGTTCACCAAGACCCAACTGCGTGACGCTTTTCCGGACGTCGCCCAGATCGACAGGCGAATGCGCGACCTCCGCGATCACGGATGGCTCATCTACACGAACCGAGAGGACGTAAGCCTGGACGCCTCGCAACAGAGGTTCGCAGAGCAGGGCGTGCCGGTGTGGGAGCCCGGGAGGGCGACTAAGTCGTCGTCCTCGATTACTGCCGCGCAGCGGCGTGAGCTGCTGGTGAAGGACGGCTACCTTTGCCGTTCATGTGGGATCGGCGCGGCGGAAAACTACGCCGGCAGCCAGGAGACTGCCCAGCTCGAGGTCGCGCGGAGAAAGACCCTGCAGCCGGACGGGTCGATCACCATCGAGCTAGTCACCGAATGCAGCCGGTGCAGGGTTGGCGGGAGGGAACTGGTCGCGGACGTCAGGCAGATCGTGGAACGGATCAGGCAGCTGCCGTCGTTCGATCGGAAGATACTGGCCGGCTGGATGGCCGACGGGCAGCGCGAGTATAGCGAGATCGAGAAGCTCTGGGCGGCTTACAGGGCGTTGCCGGCGACTGCGCGGGCAGAGATCAGTGGTGCCTTCGCCAGCTAAAGGTAGCAAGACCTGCTGCGGAGCTACCTGGCTCCGCGGCAGGTGACGACAACCGCGCCAACATGGGAGAAGACTCGTGAAATTCGGATATCCGCCTCTTATGCAGACCAATCGGGCGCTCGTTGAGGAACGTCACAAGGAGGTCGCTGCCAGCGGAGGCCTCCAGGAAACGCTCACCGTGGAATGGCGAGGCCAGACGATTCCAGTACCCGTCATAAGCATGCCGGTCAAGAACCTCTACTACAACCCTGCGACACGGAGGGTGAAAGCGCAGCGCGCACATGACCCGCTCCGAGAAAAAGGCCTCGAAGGCTCCAACGCGTGGAGCCCCGAAAGTCAGGACTACTTGCAGTACCTCCTACAGGCACTGCCGGCAGACCCGTCCAAGAGAGATCCTGACTTCGATGAGCTGAAGGAGAGCCTCCGGGACTTCAAACAGACCGAGCCAGGACTGATCACGAAGGAAGGGGTGCTCGTAAACGGAAATACCCGCTGTGCCGCACTCAGGGAACTCGGCGTCCCAGATATCCGTGTCGGAGTTCTCCCCGATTCGTGCACGTGGGACGACATTGACGCAGTGGAACTTTCTCTTCAGCTGCGTCCTGATCACCGGCGTGACTACTCATACATCAATAAGCTCCTGGCGATGGATGGTCAGCGCGCATTGGGGAAGTCTATCGAGGATATCGCGAGGGATTTCCGTATCAGGAAAGCAACTTGCGAACAGGATCTCTGGATTCTGGCGTGCCTCCGCGATCTGGTGGACCGTAGTAAGAATGGGAAATTCCAACTCCGTCTTCTCGACTTTGAGAAGCAGCAAGAAAAGCTTCGCGAGCTCCATCGGAAGTATATGAGCGAGTCGGCTGGAAACAGGGATAATGCAGATCTAATGAAGGAGAACCGACTGCTCGCTATCGCGATGGACTTCTCCAAGACGGACATCCGGTATATTGATCACGACTTCCGTGAGCGCTATCTCGATAAGCTTCTTCCCGAAAAGCTTGGGGAGAAGCTGGAGCCGCAGGCAGTGGCTGAAATCTCAATTCCAGGTTTGAATAGGACTGTCCGACCCGCCAATCATAAGGTCTCCGAAGCAAAGGCGCTTACTGACGAAATCTTGCAAATGAAGGCCGTCGAGACTGCCGGCGAGGCCGCGGGTACGCATGAGCTGACTACTGCCACAAGCAACCTCGTGGCTGTCAAGGCGGCGATCGAGGAGGCGCTTGAGCCGGCTGGCAAGAGTGCACGCATTCGCAAGAAGAAGCTCGCCGCCCCCCAACGAATTCTGGACGCGGTCCAGGATATCGAGCAGTGCACTACCGATGTGGTGCTCGCGAGAGCTTCCCGTAGTCTCGATCAGGAGGTCCTCGACGAAGCATTGCTCAAGCTCCGCGAGGGTATGAGCAAGCTGGCTGTGGAGATCTCTAAGAGTATCGCTACCCCGGGCGACGGAATCTCCTGGCTTTTCGATGCGACGCAGCTAGGTCAGGAATCATGAGTCCAAACGAAGAGTACTCTCTGCATATCGGATTCGATCTGACGCGCACGAGGGTCTTGTTGCAGGTGCGCCCAGGCTATGAGGACGAGCTAAGTCGGCTAGTGAGCAGATTCGCTCTCAGCACTCATCGAAGCTCGCTCTCGGCAGAGCTGGATCTAGACGATTTCCTAGCCGGCATTAGCGAGCTCGCTACCTGGCCGACACCGGATACGGTGTCCTGGGCCGAAGACTTGGCGCTGCTCGTGGGGGAAGTCCTCGACGACGCCGAAGCTGCTGAGCAGCGGATCTCTGGTCCTGCCGAATCGTTCGCTGTCGAAAATATTCTTGCTTCCCTGGGCTCCAGGTGGAAAGCGGACCTGACTGACTTCCAGCTTCGCGATATCGCGAAGCTTCTCTCCCTTAATCATGGGGCAAACTTCAGCGTGCCCGGAGCAGGAAAGACCAGAGTTGCGCTTGCCACGTTCTCTGCGCTGAGAGAAGCAGGGAAGGTTCGCCGTCTGCTCGTCGTCTGCCCTAAATCCGCCTACGAGTCCTGGGAGTTTGAGAGCAAAGAGTGTTTCTCGACGCCGCTCAGACTCCAGATCATGGAGAAGCATCCAGATGCGGGTGCAGAGATGCTTATAGTTAATTACGAGCGCCTCGGTAGGTCTCTGGCGTCTCTGGCGTCTTGGCTGAGGGCTGTCCCGGCCATGATTGTCTTGGATGAAGCTCATAGGATGAAGCTGGGTGCTAAAGGTACCTATGGCTCTGCCTGCCTAGCCCTAGGTCCAATCGCGCGGAAGAGGCTGATCCTTACAGGCACACCAGCGCCGAATGGTGCTCGGGACTTGGAGAGTCTCCTGTCCTTCGTATGGCCCGGACATGGAAAGCGCGTCGTCGCAGGCGCCGTAGCTGGTGGGGACCTTGCATATGCTAGTTCGGTTCTCAGACCCCTTTTCACTCGGACAACCAAGAAAGAGCTGGGCCTTCCGCCAGTCGACCCGAAAATTAGATACGTGGATATGCCGCCGCTTCATGGTGAGATCTATGATGCATTAGCAGGTAGGTTTTCGGCAAGAGCGGAGGGTTCAAGAGAGAGTTTCGACGCCCTTGGCCGGGCTCTCATGCGGATGCTCATGGCAGCTACCAGTCCGGCTCTGCTCGCAGATACCGCCCAGCGCTATGAACCTCTTATATATCAGGAGCCGCAACTTGAGATCCCGCACAGCGACTCACTCTATGAACTGCTTCAGAAGCTTCCTTCTTACGAACTGTCGCCTAAGTATGAGGAGGCGCGGAATATCGTTGCGGCAAATGCTGCCAAGAACAAGAAGACGCTTGTTTGGTCGGGTTTTGTGAGGAGTGGCAAGACGCTCGAGAGGCTACTGGAGGAATACTTGCCCGCCGTCGTCTATGGTGACACGATGGACCGCGAAGACCAGTTGGCTCGCTTTCGAACGGATCCCAAATGCATGGTTCTCGTTTCCAACCCTGCAACCCTGGGCGAAGGAATCAGTTTGCATCAGGTCTGCAATGATGCGGTCTATGTCGATCGGGACTTCATGGCAGGTCGTTTCCTTCAGAGCCTTGACCGGATTCACCGTCTGGGCCTGGATCCCGAAGCGGAAACCAACGTTACGGTTCTCGCGACTAGAGCAACCGTTGATGAAGTCGTGGCCCGACGCCTCGAGGTGAAACTCGAATTCATGGGGCGTATTCTGGACGACGCGTCCGTCCGTCAGCTTGGAGATCTGACGGAAGAGCCAGCCACCGTTGGCGGGATGGACATGCAAGACGTGCAAGCGATGCTCCATCACGTCGAGGAGAGGCGGGCCGCCGCTGCGAGCACTGCATAGGAACTTCCACCCGCGCCTGGGGACACCGATACGGGATGCTTCCTGGTGAACTGTCGATGGGTGTACCCCGGGAGCGGGTTGAAATAGCCGAGAGATAAGTACTGCGAATGGATTTTGGGAGGCCTCACCGCAAGCGCAATGAATGGGCTCTCGGTGGGGGGCGGAGATAAGCGGACGGGTGGAGTATTGGCAGCTGCTCTGTGGTTCGAGCTCGCAGAGGCGTGGCACGTGAAGAGGGCAGGTCTTTTGTCCTTCGGTATGACGCCAGACCGAGGGAAGCATAGGTGGAGATCGATCGATCTACCTGTGTAGACGTTTGAGGACGAGCGGAGGAATGCAGCTGACCAACTCAGGTTCACGCTCGCCCCTGTAGGACAGGTGCAGTTCCCGCCGTGCCCGCGTAGCCAGAACATAGAAGCGCATGCGCTGCACGGCGCTGGTAACGTCTCCGGCGTACTGTTCCAACTCGGGAACGTACAGCGTGTCGAATTCCTGCCCCTTCATGCTGACCGGGGTGAATAGTTTTACCCCAGGCTTGTGAAAATATAGGTCACGGAAATACGGACTGTCGCTCACGTAGGCTTGTACGTGACGGATTCCGCGGCGGTGGAGTGCGTCCGTCAAAGCGACGAGTTGCTGCCGGTGAGGGAGAGCGACCCCGATCTCCAACTGGCGATTGACTCGCGCGTAATCAGCAACGGCGTCGGCAAACGCGTTTTCTGATTCATAGCGCTCGAGCGTGGGAACCGCACCCTCACGAAGTGGAGCTGGGGGTGCCTGGCTGCTGGTCCCGCAGTAGAAAAGGTTCGCCAGCTCTGCTATCTGTCTGGAGTTACGGTAATTGCCGATGACGTGATGCCTCTCCGCCTCGCTACCAAGCAGGGCCTCGATTTCAGAGAGTGTGCTCTGATCCTTTCCGATACGCTGGTTATCATCTGCGAAGACTGTCACGTCAACGGCCAGCTGTGTGCACAGCGCGTAGAACTCATTGGGCAGATCCTGACCCTCATCGACCACGAGAGATTCGATCTCGCCGTCGAAGCCTATTGCCGAAGTGGACAGTTGAACGAGTATTTCCGTCCAGTCAATTTCGATACCGTCTCCCTTGGTCGGCGGCGCTTCGTTGTAACGCCTCCTCCAGAAGCGGTGGAACCATTTGTGACACGTTGAGATGGTTCCACCGAACCCCAATGGCTCTACGAGCCAGCGGGTGTACTGCCGAAGGACGTTGGAATAGGTGAGCAGCACGACCTCCCTGCCGGCGATGTCGAGCATGGTTGCCCGGTGGGCCGCGAGAAGAGTCTTGCCGGAACCGGGCGGGCCGCTGACCAGGTATCTGCCATCGAATGGAAGGTCCAGAAGCAGGTCCTGCTGCTCCGGGGCTAGGTCGAGAAACGTTGGGTTGCTCACCACGTGTGGACCTCGTGCGCGGATTGTTCGATGGCGGCGTCGATGATCGGGCGAAAGAAGCCGGGAACATCCGCAGCTCCGACGACAAGAGCTCGATCCAGCAGGGTGTTACCCGTCTCGCAGCTGGTCTCCGGCAGAAAGGCGCAGGCGTGGCAGGCGGCCCTGTTCAGGCTGGCGAATCCGGTGCGCTCGGCGCAGAGAGGATCGTTCGAGCACCAGGATCCGGTTTCCAGGAGACGGATGACCGCCTCTGCAAGATTGGGAGGCTCACCCTGTCTGACCAGCCCGCCCAGCGTTCCCTCCGAGTCTCCGGCAGCGGTGTAGATGAGGAGGCCGGCTTGAGGACGCCGTTCGACCTCCTCCGGGAATCCACGGGCGTAGACGCGCTCGCGAAGTGCGGCGGCGCTGTACCCGCAGTCGAAGGCGAGCTGCCTGATCAGCATGTGGGCGAAGGTGTGGAGCAGAACGTAGCGGGGCAACAGGCGTGGTCCAGTCACCTCGCGAAGCTGCTCCTTTCGCAAGGCGCTTTCCAGATCTCGTTCCAGACCACCGACGGTCCTGTGCCACACCACGGAGTCCTTCTCCCACGCTTGGAGCCGTTGTTCGTCCAAGGTCAGGAAAACACCCTCCCCGTAGGCCTCGGCGGCGGGAAGCCAGGACGGCCGTCCGTCAGGGTGGACGGAGACGAAGTCCTCGTCACCGTGGCCTAGCAGACGCCAGAACCCCGCGAGAGCGCGCACCTCGCGCAGCCGGTCAACTGCTACGACCTTGTTGATACGCTCCTGGAGCAGTTGAAGATGGAGAGGATCTTCCACGTGAACGCCGAGACCAACTTCTCTGATGACCAGGTCACCCTTCACGGAAGCTGCCAGAGGCTGCGGCAGGGCGGCGGTGAAGACTGCCCATTCATCTTGACTCAGGTCCGTGGCCTGCGGAGAGAGAATGACGGCGCCTGAGGACTCATGGTTGTGGCGTTGGACGAGTTCGTCCACGAACTTCTCGGGCACCTTGCACTGAACAGAGATGAGGCGGCGGATCGCACCTGCAACTGGACCTGTTGGCGCACTGGTGAGGCTGGGCCACATAACGTGATCGTGCACGGCCTGTGCGGCGTCATCGTTGTGAGGCTGCACATCAGCGATGTTGGGAACGTCAATCGCCGAGTGAACTGCCGGAAAGTAGACGTTGCTGGCGCCCCGTTGTACGACCCTGGGCGCCTGGTCACACTCCTCCGCATCTTCTGGACGTTGCCATGGCTGCCGCCCACCGCATTTCACGCCCAACTTCTCGAGCGTGTCCCTGCCGGTCACCCCGGTCAGCGTTCGATACGCGTTGCAGGCGGCGCAAGCGACGATGAGGGCGTTCAGCCCGCCGGAGTAATCCCGAACCCGGAATTTGAGGCGGAACCATGCATCACACTGCCGTTGGTCGGGCTCCTGACCTCTTGAGTGTGCCCACTCGAACCAGTCGACGTCGGACATGTGTCCTCGGGAGCAGACCTGGATGAAACGCATGGGAATGAGTTTCTGAGTGGGCTCGCACCGTCCGCAGGCCGGTGCACGATTGGCGTCCTCGTCCTGAACCCTCCATCGAATCATGGATCGGCAGCGGGGGCAGAAGAGCCATTTGGGGAACCTCGAGTAGACGGGACCTGGAATGTTCGGCATGTACTGACGTTTACCGTCCGGAGCTTCCGGTGCGGCTCTGAACTGACGCACGCCGAGTTTAGCCGCGAGCCGGCGAGAGATAATCGGTTTCCCGTGACTCCCCCACGTCGTGATGTCCGTGGCCACGAAGGATTCGCCACGGATGTCGATGATCCCGCCGACTCCGAAAGGGACGATGGTCTGACTCTGGCGGATCTTGCGTTTGATCGCCATCAGCGTGCTCCCCTGACCTTGATCAGGCATTCGCGGTCGACATTACGCATGGACTGTGGGGTCTCCCATTCACCCTGTTTGTGGCCGAACGCCTTCAACAGGTTGTGCCGTCCCTGTCCCTGCTCTGTGTAGTAGAGACGCTGTCCGTCGCCCCGAGCGATCTCGGCGAACTGCTTCCAATCCTCGACCAGCTCCCTGAGCTGCGAACGAACTGCTTCGGACTCACGTTTGTCCGCCGCCGTGGCGAACCGGACGATACGTTCTGTGAGGCTTGGCAGGTCGTCGTCGTACCGTGTGATCTCTCCGGCTTGGGCGTCGGCGGACAGCCCAAGGCCATGCCGGACGAGAATTACGAGGACAGCGTGCAGCGCCCTCCGACGTGCGGGCATGGACCACGGAGTAACACTGGTGGGTTCGATGTGCCGGTACAGCGATCGGTGGTAGACGCCAAACGTCTCGTAATGCGACCGGTCACGCGGTTTGGTGGAACGAAGGAGGGTAACAACCAAGCCGGGAACTGCTGATCTACCGACACGGCTGGTGGCCTGGATGTATTCGGCGGTGGTCTTCGGCTGCCCGTTCATGAGCATGAGGGATAGCCGGGGGATGTCCACGCCCACTGAGAGCATGTTCGTGGTGGCCAGAAACGAGATGCTGTCTCGGTCGGCGAACGTTCGTGACAGCCGGTCCAGAAGCCGAGGTTGGGCTGAGCGCGGAACGTTGCTGGTGAGCTCCTCGATCTTTCCCTCGTCCAGCCTTCGACGCCGCGTCGAGTTTGCGCTCAGGTGTCCCAGACGCGCGGGCACGTCGTCATGTGCGAGCGTGACCATGCGTCCGAGCTCGCGGAGGCTGTTGTGGTAGGCAACGAGGGTCCAGTAGGCGTCACACTCAGGGGCCTCGGTGGCGATGACCATTGGGGCCTGTAGCATCGCGGCCGCAGTGTGGACGGCCGAGGTTGTGCCGGTGTGCCCCTGCGCCATGACTCCCACATAGAGCCGACCGGGATGGTCTGGGTCTGGTTCAGCGAAGTATGATCTGCGTGCGTCGAGCCCTGCGGGAGGAAATAGCTGTACTTTGCGACCGTATAGGCCCTTGACCTGCTCGACTGAGCGCCGGATCGTGGCTGTCGATGCAATTATCTTGGGCGTGCTCCCTTCCCAGGAGCAGAGTTCAAGTACTGCTGCCTCGTAGATCCCAACGGTTGAGCCCAGAGGCCCCGACAGGAGATGCAGCTCGTCCTGGATGACCAGGGATGGACGCATCTTTCCGCCGCCGCCGAACAATCTGCCCGCGTCGCCAACCCATGCCAGCCTGGCGAACTTGTCAACGGTTCCCAGTAGGACGGTGGGCGGCCGGTCGTACAGGTCTTGGTCCACGACCGACACTGGGATCACCCCGCTGAACTCGCACTTCGGCCTGGTGCAGAAGAACTCAAAGGAGCCGCCGTCTGCGCGGATTCCGTAGGCGGCCGTCTCAGAGTGTCTGCGTGGCACGATCTCGGTGCCGCACCAGGGACAACGCTCCAGCAGGAAGCGGTCGTCGGGCTCGTTCGCAGCCAGGACCTCGTCACGGCCCTTCTGTGCTTCCACATACGAGTTGGGCGTGGTCTCCAGCCCGACCCACAGGCCAATCGTGATCGGTCCCCCGAGATCGGGTGTACTGACATCCCTGCCCCGGCGAAGGTACTCGAGCGCACAGACGGTGGTCGCCGTGCGCTGGAACTGTTGGGTGGTCAGCAGACTGAGTGTGTAGCGGCTCAGCACGGCCGTACCGCTCCCCGTGACTGGGTTGCGGATGCGGCGAAGCAGAATGACGAAACAGGCAACCAGCAGATATGCCTCGGTCTTGCCTCCACCGGTTGGGAACCACAGCAAATCGACGAGAGCACGATCCGAGTGCCCCTCGTCCACCAGGCCGTCGACGAGCAGGAGGAAATAGGCGAGCTGGAAAGGGCGCCAGGTGAACGCATCGCCTGGTTCGGCCACCTCGGGGATGGCGTCGTCCCTCCGTCTTCGCGACCCGGCGAGATCGCTCTCGTAGTGGCGCATCTGCAGCGCCATGGCCCGGTTGGCAAGCCGGAAGGCCACGAGGATGGAGGGGTCGGTGCTCCTTGTCAGCGTGTTCACGCCGGACCTCATGCGGTCCACGGTGCCCTGAACTCGCTCGATGATCCGTTGAGCTGGCCTGCGCGCCCATTCTGGCAGGCTGTCGCACTCCTCTTGCTGCGTCTGCAGCCATGACTGGTAGCCGTCGACGAACTCGTGTAACTCCGCATTCAGTCGCTCGGATTCGAGGCCGGAATCCGTGAGGCGCGCCAGACGCAATACGGGGCTGTTGGCCGGACCGGCGAAGCGTACATGCTCCACCACCTGACGCGGCATGACCTCGGTGCAGATCTCGACCACATGTTCATCCTCGACGGCTTCGTCAACGGCGCAGCCGTGTCCCACGGCGAAAGCCTTGGCGTGCCTGTATTGGACACGCAGTTCCCGCTCTTCAGGGTCTTGACTGGTCAGTCGGATGCTCGGATACTCCCGCACCACGCCGTCCAGCGTCCGCACCTTCATGCCGGCCTGGAACAGCATGAGGTCCCAATCCTTACCCGCCTGGGATTCGACGTGGGCGTTGACCAGCGCACAGGTGACCAGCCAACCGTCGGCGAACTGGCGGCGGCGCACGTGGAGCCGAGCGTGGTCATCAAGAACGCTCAGGAGACAATCGGAGGTACTTGAATCGGTGAGCACTTCCACCGAGGGCGGAAGGGGCGCGCGCCTCCAGACCTTCCTACCCTCGTGGCGATCGGATTCATATCTTGCGGCGGTACAGGTGACCTGCAGTGTCGTGGCGTTCGTGAAGAAGGAGACCCCCATGGATGACGGTAGCCAGGCGTTCGCCTCCGCGACCGGGTCGTCTGCGAAGCGGTCTTCCTCAGAAGAGCCTGTCGCCGACTCGTTAGTCTCCTCCTCTCCCTCCAACAGCCGGGCACGAAGGTCTTCTCCGCGGGGGTAGAGCGTGCCCATGAGATACCGGCGGTCAGGTGGATCACGGAGCACCTCCTCCTCCCCGCCGGCGGGACCGACGAGTTGGGAGCGTAGGTACCCGACGAAGTCATCGCGGACATTGGCGAGGCTCATCATCCGAATCCTCTTGTCGTGCGGTCAGGATGGTCAGAGCGTTGACCGGACGAGTCGTTCCAGAGCTGCCGAAGTCTCCCGACGGCAGGCGATCCACAAATGGATACGCGGCCGCGTCATCGCCACGTACAACCTGTCGAGCCGGTCAGCCAGGGCGTCCTCGTCGAGATCGAGGACGCATACGAACCGGTTTTCCAATCCTTTGATCTCATCGACGGTGGCCCATGTGATGCGGTCGCGCGGGCTGGGAGCGCTGAGCTGCTCAGGTAGACGGACCATCTTCCTGAAGCGGGTGCTCCCGCGGGCCGACGTCGTTTCCCAGTCACTTCCGATGGAAACGACCGTGATGTCTCCTGGACGTACGTCGTTGGCGAAGAGCTTGTCGAGGTGCTTGTCCAGGGCTGTTCCTTCGTCGGCCTCACCCTGTACTCCGCAGAATGTGACCGGATCGCCGGCCCCAGCCTTGGCCACACCAAGGTCAGCCCTGGTGTAGAGCTGGGTCTGCTGGACGATCTGCGTGGTGTTGCGGCAGTTACTGTTCAGCGGAACACGCGCCGGGTGAATGGACAACAGGTGGGCAAGCGCGTCGGCGTCGAATCCGGCGATGTCCAGGACCTGGTTGTTCGGGTCGGCCATGACGACCCAGTGTCCCTCGTCCAATCCGCCACGGAGTACCTGGTCGAAACGTTCCAGACAGTCGAAGGTCATGAGATCCTGCGCCTCATCGACGATCAACATGTCGAAACTGTCGGAGGCAACGGTTCCAAGCTCGTTGAACGACTTCACGATGATGTTCTCGTGTCCGAGCAGGCTTCCCAGGAAGGCGGCCAGACACGGACTCGCACACGTGACCAGAACACGGCCAGACACTGCCCATCGTCGTGCCGCCTCCGCCGCCAGGAAGGTCTTTCCGGAGCCCGCACCACCTTCGCAGAAAGTGCGGTTGTTGGCGCTGAACACGTCAATGAAGGCGTACTGGTCGGCGGTGAGACGTCGGAAACTCTCGTCCAGGGTCCGGGACCTCGCCGCCAGGGTGGGAAGAAGCTCGAAGTCATCGCGGATCGCTCTCTCCAATTCCCTCCGCAGCCTGGACGGGATGACGGAGCCGGCTCCGCGGTTCTTGGGGGGCCAGTACCTGCGGGCACGCTCCAGGGCACGTTGCAGACCGCGGCCCTCGTCGAAGGCGGTCGAACCGAGGTACATCTCGGGCGCCCACTCCGTGCTCGGCGGCAGATCCACATCTGTTGTGATCACCAGGTATCCGGATGCCACCTGGTGCATCTGCGAGCTGCCTATGGCCGACTTCAGCCGAGCCTCCTGGGCGTACATGGCGGATCGGGCCTGGTCGAACGGACTTTCACTTCTGGGCGTCCGGTGCGACCCGTGCCCGAACACCCATCGACCGTCCTGCCGACTGATGGGGCCGCCCTTGACCTCGATCGTCAGCAACACCTCTGGCGTTATCAGCAGAAAGTCGATTTCTCCGAGCCGCTTGTAGGCATGCTCAGGAAGATTCACTGAGTGGAACGCCACGGAATCGGTGTCAGGAAGCGCTCTGAGAGCCGCATGCACCCGTCGCTCAGCAGAACTCCTGACCGTAGAAACGGAAATTTCGCCCGGAATGACCCTCACTCATCCTCCTTGGAGCCGGGTCAACCGTAATGCGGTCGAGAGCCCTGTGCCCGTGGATCGCGCGGAATCTGTGGGTGCACGTGTAGCAACCCCGTATGGCATGGTAAGCGGGTGCGGACTGTAATCAACAGTCTTCGACTTGAAGGCGTCACCTTTACAGGAGGGGCCAACGCGGTAAGTCTCTCGGTTGGGAGAAGGCGAGGCGGTCCAAGGATTTTCGGGACATCAAAGCCGGGGGTCGCCAACCGAGGGAGAGGAACTGGCAAGCCGGGTCGTGGTTGGGACGAGGTCATGACAACCGAAGAAGTCGACAGGATGACGGACCCTCCTGGTCCAGCGGCGGACATCCCTGCGCAACTCGTAAGGCTGGTGAACAGGTACGTCGTGGAGGGGGCCATCACTCTTCATCGGATCGAACGGCTTGCGTTGATGTCGGGGGTGACAGGAGGCTCTGCCGTCCTGCGAAGAGCCCTGCCTGTCGCTGGCGTCATCATCCACATGGATGCTCCCAACCCCCCGTACGGGCAGGCCATGCAGTCGGAACTCCAACCAGATGCCGAGCTTGTGCACGAGGAGACCGTTGCGGACGTTTCGGTCGGTCAGGGGGCCTACGTCGAGTCAGGTCAGGAGGGGGCGGTGGCTGCCGCGCGGAAGGTGATCGCCGAAGACCGCGTGCGTGCTCGTCCCGAGGCGCGGACTCTCACTGCCCTGGAGGAGTGGGGACTGTGCGCCCTCCTCCGTCCCAACAGACCAGTCAACGCGGAACTGCCGGAAGGGTTCGCTCGGGGTCTCTCGCGTGACAGCGAGGCTTACCAGGCCTGGACGGCGTTGCTCTCCCACAACACACGACTAGTCTGGAAGATCGCTAAGGGGTATGGCGACCGCAGCTCGGACGGCCTCGAATGGAACGACATCTTCCAGCACGGTGTGCTCGGCCTCATGACCGCCATCCGCAAGTTCGACGTCACGAGACGCAACAAGCTGTCCACCTACGCGACGGCCTGGATACGTCAGAGCATCGAGCGAGGGATCATGAACGAGTACTCGCTCATCCGCTTCCCTGTGCACTTCCAAGAGGCGGTTCGTAAGATCCGAACCACGCAGGAGAAGCTGTCTAGGCAGGGTATACGCGCCTCGCGCGAGAACCTGCGGCTTGAGACAGGCCTTCCTGCCAAGACTATCGACGAGTACTTCTCCCTGCGCCGCAACATCGACTATCTCGACAGACCCGTCGGGGACGCAACCCTCGGTGAACTGGTTCTCGACGTACGAACCAGTGTGCCTGGACCCCATGAGGCTCTGAGTGGCGTCTTCGGACGCCAACGTGTTGACAGCCTCCTGTCTCTGCTGCCTGAACGGAAAGCCAAGATCCTCCGGCTCCGCCATGGAGCGGTGGACGGCGAGCTGTGGACTCTGGAAGAGATCAGCTCAATCTTCGGGGTCACCAGGGAACGAATCCGTCAGTTGGAGGTCAGCGCGATCAAGTTCATCAGAGTCTTCGTTACAGGCGGCGAGTACACGGGTGAGGGACCGGACGTGCCTCTCCCTCGCGAGCACTCACCTGACAGCGCTCTGGACGAAGCCCTCAGGAGGGTTCAGGCCAGATGCCGACCAGCCCTGCCTGTAAATTCAGGACATCAGGTGCGGGAGACCAGACCACAACGCCCCGCAGGCCTACTCCGGTTCGTCCGTGCCTCCGGCTATGACCTGGCAGAAGCTTTGGTAGATCTTGTCGACAACAGTCTTGTCGCTGGTGCCTCCACGATACGAGTCAGCTACTCCGCTGACCCTGGTCGGCCGTGGCTGGCCGTGATGGACGATGGCCGTGGACTGACCGATGACGAGCTGGGACAGGTGATGATGTTTCCAGCTGCTCCGGAACGCTCCGAACCGGGGGCTCCAGGGACGCTGTTCACCGGATTCAAGGCGGCCTCGCTCTCCCAAGCTAGGATACTGACCGTCCTGTCCCGCGGATCGGCGGGGCTCCTAGCCGCCCGTACGTGGAATTTCGGTGGTCGGACCGGCAGTCCCAGATATGCGATGCGGGCGGACCCGGAAGCTCTGCGCATCACGGAGGGGCTCGGGTTCGATGGGCAGGGGACCGTGGTCCTGTGGAGGGAGCTGGACCGGCTAGGTCGACCAGAACAACTCCGGCGGCAGATCGAATCGACCGCTCGGCACCTAGGTCTCGTCTTTCACCGTCCTCTCGAACGAGGGATGCTGAAGTTGGCCTTTGACAGACTGCCGGTGGTGCCGGTGGACCCCTACCTGCGTCTCCATCCCGCCACTCAGGATCGGGGTGTCGAGGTGCTCGAACATGTTGGACATCGGGTCCGGGTCAATCCTGTCGTCCTACCCCATCCATCCAGGCTAAGTTCGAGCGACCACCGCTCGGCACCCACCGACCGTCAGGGGTTCTACGTCTACCGGGGTGACCGTCTCGTCATTCCTGGCGGCTGGTTGGATCTGCACACTTTGGACGAGGCCGAGGACACGTCCCTTGCCCGTGTCTCCGTGGTGATCCCACCGGAAGCTGCCTCCCGCTGGGAACTGGATCTCCGCAACCGGTCGGTTCGTCTGCCCACTCCTCTCTTGGAACGGCTCGTCAGACTTGCCGACGACGTGCGGGATCGCTCGGGCAGGGTGTTTGCTCGTCGACGTCTGGAGGGGGCGGAGGCGTGACCGAGAAGGCGTCTGTTCGCCCGCCGCGACCATCTTGCTGGAGGAGGCAACAGTGCGGGAGGGTACGGGCCGTACGATGATCGGGCGGAGGCATATGTGAACGAGGTCGAGGAGTTCGCTGTCAGCCTCGAACGCGCTGTGAACGAGCGTGTCGACCGTGAGCCGGGATGGATGAAACGCGACGCGTTTATCGACATCGTCGGAGAGTACCTGGTTGAGGACGGAGCCCTTGAGGACCTCCAGGTCTGCTACCACCTGTCCCAACAGGGCAGAACCCGGATGGAGGTGGGTGGCTACTCCGTCAGCGACGATGGCAGGATACTCGACCTGGTCGCTGTCGATCACCCTAACTACTGTCAGACGGTTCCTCGAGACCAGATCCGCCAGCGCTACCGTTGGGCTCGTAACTTCGCCGAAGCCTGTCAGCGCGGACACCACCGGCAGATGGAGGAGTCGAGCCCCGAGTTCGACATGGCACAGACGATCAACCATCGCTGGAACGACTTCGGCAAGATTCGGATCTTTCTGTTCACTGACGGCCGCTCCACACTCACCAGCCTGGAACCGGAGGACCTCAACGGCATTCCGGTCGTCTACGAGTTGTGGGACATCGAGCGGATCCGCCGGCTCGCCACCTCTGGTAGGCAGGAGGAGCCGATCACTCTGGATCTGAGGGAGTTCGGCACTCCGATCCCGTGTCTGCCTGCCCTGGGCAACAACAGTGACTACCAATGTCTGCTCGCGGTGATCCCAGGGCATCTGCTCGCCGAAATCTACGAGCGCTACGGCGCCAAGCTGCTCCAGCGCAACGTTCGTGCCTTCCTCCAGGCCCGAGGCAAAGTCAACAAGGGCATCAGCGAGACGATCCGTCGGACTCCCGAGCGTTTCCTCGCCTACAACAACGGCATCTCAGCGACGGCAACCGGTGTCGAGCTTAGCGACGGACTACATGGACGGGAGATCGTGAGCCTGCATGATTTCCAGATCGTGAACGGCGGGCAGACGACCGCCTCACTGCACCACGCCGTTCGGCGGGACAAAGCCGACCTGAGCGATATCCAGGTCGCCGCCAAGATCACGGTTGTGGAGCCCGGGCAGCTCGACGACCTCGTCCCTCGCATCTCCCGGTATGCGAACTCGCAGAACACCATCAACGAGGCCGACTTCGAGTCCAACAGCCCGTTCCACATCCAACTCGAGAGGCTTTCCCGCAGCATCTGGGCCCCAGCGCCAGTCGGCTCGACGCGACAGTCCCACTGGTACTACGAGCGGGTACGTGGTCAGTACGACGTGGCAAAGTCCAGATTCACCACCGCATCGCAGCGCAAGGTCTTCGAACGGGAGAATCCCAACAGTCAGAGGTTCGCCAAGACCGATGCCGCCAGGTACGAGATGACCTTCCGGCTGCAGCCCCACGTGGTTAGCCTTGGCGCCCAGAAATGCTTTCAGATGTGGACGATGCAGGTGCTCTCGACCACGGAACCGCCCGGCGAACATGAGTTCCGAACGCTGGTCGCTAAGAAGATCTTCTTCGACCGTGCCCGCAAGGAGATCCAGACTCTCTTTCCCCGGGCCGGCTATCTGGCGAACGTCACCACCTACACCATCGCGCGTCTTATTAATGATCTTGATGTGAACGACGTGCTGGCGCACATTTGGCGAGACCAAGCCCCTTCGGAAGATCTACTACAGGCGGTCCGCGTGCTGTGCAGCCCGGTGCGGGAGTCGCTGCTCAAGGCTCCCGGCTCCGGCAACGTGACCGAGTGGTGCAAGAAAGAGGACTGCTGGAAGCGCGTAATCGACATCCCCTGGAACCGCGGCGGTGGGTGACTGCCTCCCAGCCGATCTCATGCGCTGGTTGACAGGTCTGCGATCATGGAACGTAGATCCAATGGCAGTACGGCGCTAGGCGGTGACCGCCCGCCTGGCGCCGATAGAGTTTCGGTTTTGCAGCGGCTAGAACGTGGGCGGACCGTGAACGGGTGCTCCTACCTGTGGATCCGGTGGCGGCCGACAGCCTCCCGTGTTGTCCTGGTGGCTGTCGGAGAGAGTTCAGGGAGGTCAGGGTGTCGTTCTACGGAGTGAAACTGCACCGCAGTGATGTACTCCAGCTACCGGAACACCCCGGTACCTGCAGCGCGGAGACGTTCGCAGAATGGTGTCGCCAGCGCGTCGAGTCCGGCGAGCGGCTTGCAGTTGATCTCTTCTCGGGCGCCGGCGGACTGAGTCTGGGGATTGAGCATGCTGGCTGGACGGTTGCAGCGGCGGTCGACTCTGACCAGCGTGCCCTGGAAACCCATCGAGCGAACTTCGCTGGTCTCTCGTTGCGGATCGACCTCGGCAACCAGGACGAGCGAGTGCACCTCATCGGGTTCCTCAAGCAGGTCGAGATCGACTTGATCGCTGGAGGGCCTCCATGCCAGCCCTTCAGCCGCGCCGGGCGCAGCAAGATCAGAAGTCTGGTTCGCGACGGCAGCCGCGATGCAGTCGATCTTCGCAAGGAATTGTGGCGTTCCTACCTAGAGGTAGTCCTCCAGGTGCGACCTCGCGCCGTCCTCATGGAGAACGTTCCCGACATGGCGCTGGGGGACGATTTCCGAGTTGTCCGATACATCGTGGATCAGCTTGAGCAGGTGGGATACCACACGAGTGTCAATCTGGTCGACGCGTGGAAGTTCGGTGTGCCGCAGCACCGCAAGCGCCTGATCGTGCTTGCTCGGTTGGACTCCGACGAGTTCGTCTGGCCTGCTCTGTCGGACCCGGTGTACCTCCGCGACGCGATCAGCGATCTCCCTATCCTCCGGGAGGACAATCCGATGGGGGACCGCCACATGCCCTACCAGCCTCAGGACGAGATCTCCGACTTCGCGAAGGAGATGCGCAAGGAGGTGCCCGACCCTGGCTCGGTCCACGATCACATGACCCGGGCTGTGCGTGATGACGATCTTGAAGCCTTCAAACTCATGGACCACAGGACGCTGTACTCAGACCTCCCCGCGGAGCTGCGTCGCTATCGGGACGACCACTTCGACGACAAGTATAAGCGTCTGGACTGGAACGACTTCAGCAGGTCCATCACTGCACACATCGCCAAGGACGGCTACTGGTACATCCATCCGGAGCAGCACCGGACGCTGACAGTCCGCGAGGCGGCGCGGACTCAGACCTTCCCCGACCACTTCCGGTTCGCCGGCACCCGAAGCGATGCGTTCCGGCAGATCGGAAACGCCGTTCCGCCCCGACTGGGCGAGGCCGCGGCCAGGGCGCTGCTGCCAGCCGGTGACAACAGCACCGCCGAGAACAGGTGGCTCGAACTCCACAGGAGTCTGAAGGAATGGGCGGTCCGCCAGCAGCAGGGACGATCCTGGTACCTCTACCCCGGCGAGAACGTGGACCAAGCCGTGGCCTTGGTCGTCGCCATGGTCGGTCCTTCGCGGGTCGAGTCGCACCAGTTGGGACAGGCTCTCGGTTTGCTGCGTGGTCTGACGAAGCTCAGAGCCAAGGAACTTGCCAGAATCCACGCGGCTTCTGGCCACAACCCGTGGATCGCGAAGCGATTGGCTGGGATCGAGGATCTGACCGGCCTTCAGAGACTCTGGGATGACAGTCATAGGCTTGTCGAGCGACTGGCGCTGATGCCCTCAGAGAGATCGCTGTTCCTGCTGCTCATGGGCGACGATGTGATCCTCACCTCTCAGGGACCCCTACGGGTGGCCGCCCGGGTGGGTGGCAAGGCCACTCACGAGAAGAACCGGCTCACCGACGGGCGTGTGGAGATCGCTCGGCTGATCGGTGGAGGTGACGACGCGCCGCTGCGGATGGCAGCTCTCAGGCATCTGTCCACGACTCAATGTCTAGCCAGCGCCGACCCCTTCTGCGGGGAATGCCCACTCCAGCGTTGGTGTCGGTTCGCCGCGGAGCGCGAGGATGATCAGAAGCTCTTTTGACGATCCTGGGTCGCTGCGACGACCCGATTGGCAACGCCCTCGACATCCTTCCTCACCTCACACTCCCACACTCGGAGAACCCGCCAGCCTGCCTCCGCCAAGAGGTTGTTGTTGCGCGTGTCCCGAGCTCGGTTGGTGGCGAGCTTGTGCTCCCATCTATCTGCGTTCGGGCCCTTGAACCGTTCTGGAGAGTGAACCGGACAACCGTGCCAGAAGCACCCATCGACGAATACCGCCAACCGCCAGCGGGGCAGGACGAAGTCGGGAGTACACCTGCCGACCAACCTCTGATGGAGGCGGAACCGCAACCCCAACGCGTGGACAGCCCGGCGGAGTTCGACCTCCGGCCGAGTGTTCCGGGTACGACGTCTACGCAGGTGGGCACCCTTCTCGGTCGAGATCCAACCGCGTCTGCCAGTGCCGCCCTCGCTGCTTTCGGGTTCGTTCGCATCTGGACGGTGCATGCAGCCAGTCTCTCCGATCAGCAGGTCGCCATCCAACACACCAGAGTCTCCACCGATCTCGGAGCGGCTCGGTGTTGACAGTAATCCCTAGTCTGACAACCGACATTAAGGGATAGGCCCGCCAGACAGAGGCTAGAAGTTCTGGACTCCTGACTTCCTGGTTGCAAAAGGGAGCCGGTCGCAAGTTGTAGAGGCACCCGCCCTGCCCAGGCGCATGATGGCGGGCGTCAACATTAGGCGCTGTGCGACCTCGTTGTTGTCCTCATCTGCTGTACAGCAACCCCTATCAGCAGTCTTTCTCTCCCCCCTAGGCCGTGGCCGGTAGATCAGCGTTGATCCATAACAACGCGCTGACCAAGGTGATCGCAGCTCGGTAGTTGCGGGAGAGTTTGTCGTAGCGGGTGGCGATGCCGCGCCATTGCTTGAGCTTGTTGAAGCAGCGTTCGACGACGTTGCGGCGACGGTAGGCGGCCGGGTCGAAGGCGGGAGGGCGGCCGCGGTGTCTGCCTCGCCTCCGTCGCCTGGCCTGCTGGTCGGCGCGTTCGGGAATGGTGGCTTTGATCCTTCGGGATCGCAGGTGGGTGCGGATGGCGCGGAAGCGGTAGGCCTTGTCGGCGATGACGCGATCGGGCCGGGTCCGGGGCCGCTCGCCTGCGGGCCGGGCAACGGTGATCTGCTCCAGTACTTGGGTGAAGACCGTGCAGTCGTTGACGTTGCCGGGAGTGACGAGGACGGCCAGCGGCAGGCCGCGGCCGTCGGTGGCCAGTGCAGCTTGCTGGTCAGTCCTCCGCGGGATCTGCCGAGTGCCTGATTCGTCCTGTCCGGTTCCCCCTTTTGCGGGCGTCGGCCGCGTGCTGGTGGGCACGCACGATGGTGGTGTCCATGCTGACCGTCCAGTCCAGGCGGCCGACGGCGTCGTCGTGCACCTGCACGTGTTCGAGCAGGGCGTCGAAGGTGCCATCGGCCGCCCAGCGCCGGTAGCGCTCGTAGACGCTCTTCCGGTTGCCGTACCGCTAGGGCAGGTCCCGCCAGGGCGCCCTGGTGGTTAGCTTCCACAAGATTCCGTTCAAGACGGTCCGGTGGTTCAGCCGCCGGCGGCCTTGCCGTGGCTGGGAGGGGAGCAACGGCTCGACCCGCGTCCAAGCGGCATCGGTCAGCTCATGACGACGGGCCATGTGACCCTTGCAGCCCAGGCTGGTGATCGATCTCAGGCGATCGACAAGATCTAACGGACACGGCCCAGAGCCTGTCTCAAAGTGTTGATCAACGGCGTGTCGTAGCCAGACACGCAGAGAGGTCTCCGGTAAGGGTTCAACGACCAAGAAGAACCTGCAACCGGAGACCTCGTGGACACCTTAGCGGTGACGCGGCGGTTCGACCTCACCGATGCGCAGTGGGCGCGGCTGGAACCGCTGCTGCCCGCGGGCAGGAAGCCAAGTCGGCCATCGCGGTGGAGCAAGCGCCAATTGATCGACGGCATCCGCTGGCGGGTACGAGTGGGCGCGCCATGGCGGGACGTGCCGGATTACTACGGCTCCTGGCAGGCGGTCTACAGTCTGTTCCGCCGGTGGCAACGTGCCAGCGTCTGGCAGCAGATCCTCACCCACCTGCAGGCTCTGGCCGATGCTGCGGGTTTGATCGGATGGCAGGTCGGGGTGGACTCCACCATCTGCCGGGCCCATCAGCACGCGGCCGGCGCCTCCCGGAACGGCCAGAGGCAGGTCGAGCCGCCCGGCGGACTGCAGTCTGAGCCCGCCGATCACGCCCTCGGACGCTCCCGGGGCGGCCTGTCGACCAAACTGCACCTGGCCTGCGGCCGGGGCCAGCGCCTGCTCGCCCTGGTGGTGACGGCTGGGCAGCGGGGCGACGCGCCACAGTTCCCCACGGTCATGGCAGCCATCAAGGTGCCCCGGCTCGGGCCCGGCCGCCCACGCGCCCGGCCCGAGATCGTCCGGGCCGACAAGGCGTATTCCTCCCGTGCGATCCGGCAGCACCTGCGTGCTCGCAAGATCCGGTGCACCATCCCCGAGCCTGCCGACCGCATCGCCGCCCGACAGCGGCGCGGCAGCCGCGGTGGCCGCCCGCCGTCCTTCGACGCGGCCGACTACCGCGCCCGCTCAGCCGTCGAGTGCGGTATCAACCGGCTCAAACGCCATCGCGGCATCGCCACCCGGTACGACAAACTCGCCGTCCGATACGAAGCCACCGTCCACATCGCAGCCATCAACGACTGGCTCAGGATCCTTTGAGACAGGCTCTAGGGTGCCGGCGATCCTCTTCATACGACAAGTTGTCAAGGACGGAACACGACGGGCGCGTCTCTTTGCGTAGGAACCACTCCCCACTGCTTGATCCGGGGCTCACTCGGTAGCAAGGTCAGAGGTTTCCTACAGAGGAACCTGATAGGCCGAGAATGTTGGCGATCGTCAGGGTGGCACCGGCTACGACATTCCGACTACCAGTTTGGGCGCCTGAGGCGCGCTCACAATCTGCTGCGATTCAGGTAAAGCCGTACGCGGTGCTTCTCAGTGGGGGTTCGCGAATCCCCATGATCCACCGCCCTGATGGGCACGTACTTGCACTGGGTGTGCATGTCGGCGCTGGTGACGGCGGTTCCTGCCAGGTCAGCGACGCTGTCCAGCAGCGACTGGAAGCAGGTCGGACAGGTTTCCACCTCGCGGGGCGAGGGGGACAGCCTGAACCGATCAGACTTGCGGGGTGATGAAACGCGCTATAATTATCAAACGTTTGCCTGGAAGATCGCGTGGTGACGCGCGGCCGAGGTGGTAATGCCGGCTTCATCACTTTCACCCAGTGCGGCGCAGGTGTAACGGCTGCGGCACGTGCGTGCTCAGCTCAACGCTCGCTGAGGGGACACGATGGCCGCTGTTTCGGGGCTACCTGAATTCTGGAAGGAATTCAGTTCTCTGGGGCAGGAAGTTGACTACTTTGTGACTGCCCGACTGTTCGACGGAACACCCGCGGTGTGGCCTCAAGAACTCAAGTACATCAAATGGCGACATCTGGTCGCAGCCGAGCTAGGCGTGGACCCGATGGCCGTCCAGCTTGTCGGAAGCGCTCGTCTGGGCTACTCCATGAACCCGACGAAGAACTTCAGGAAATTCCACGAAGGCTCGGACTTAGACATCGCGGTGATCTCACCGGAGCTCTTCGAAAAGGCATGGGGTGAGCTCCGAGAGATGATTGATGACGAGTTCTTCTCCGGAAATAAGAACTACCTGCGTAAGCTGGTTTTCGAGGAGTGCATCGCCCTCGACATTGTGCTGCCGCGACTGTCCTTTGGCGAGCAGTGGTCACGGTCCAGAGATCTCTTCATCCAGGATCTCGGTGGCGCCTTCAGAAACTGCGAGGTCAATTACCGGCTGTACCGCAACCATGCGTCGCTCAGAAGCTATCAGGTGAAATGTGTGAACATCGCGCGCGACCGCGCGATCGAGGAGGGCGTACACCATGGTTGATCACGGACTCAAGTTCGAGATCGAGTCGAAAACGGTGGCGGAGTTCCGGTCGCTGAACAAGTCCGGCGAGCTGATCCTCCAGCCTGAGTACCAGCGCAAGGCCGTCTGGCCCGAGCGCGCCAAGGTGTCCTTGATGGAGACCATCCTCCTCGGGTATCCGATCCCGGAAATCTACCTCGCATATGAGACATCGCCGGAAGGGGAGCAGACCGCGTCCGTTGTCGACGGTCAGCAGCGCCTCACCTCTTTGCTTGAGTTTCTCAACAACAAGTTTCCGCTGGACGGGCTGGAAGATGAGAAGCTCCGTGAGAAGTTCGAGGGGAAATTCTTCAAGGAGCTGCCCGACGATGTACGTCAAGAGTTCTTCCAATATCGTTTCCCGATTCGGCGCCTGTCTAACCTTGCCGACGAGTTCGTGCGCGCAGTTTTCGCGCGCGTCAACAGGGTCAACATGGTGCTGACGGAACAAGAACTCAGAAATGCTTTGCTGCCTGGCCCGTTCAACGACTTCCTTAAAGACTGTGTGGCTCACCCGATAAGCGACCTATCCGGCGTCTTCAGCGGTGAACGACGTAAACGAGGCGGTGATCTGGAGTTTTATGCCGAGGTTTTCGGCACCTGTATATTCGGGCTGTCCAACAAGAAAGCCGAACTCAACGAACGCTACGACAAGATCTCCGCAGATTTTGAGGACTACCAGGACCGTTCGGCAGAATTTCTCAAACTACTGACGGTCCTCAGTGATACCCTAAAGTGGGTTGGCCGAACCAGGTGGTCGAATATCGTCGACATGTTCACGCTGCTACATGTCTCCTGGGGACTGCGCGAGGAGCTAAGCAACGCCAGCCCCGCTCAGAAAACGCAGGTTCGGGAACTTCTGGACCTGTTCCAGCGTGCAGTCTCGGCCAGGAAGCGCAATGGCGAACCCGGAGAAACAACCGGCTTTTTGGTATCCCTCGCAGCTATGGTCAACATGACGGCCGAGGTAGTCGAGGAGATCGTCGATGCGTATACGTCGGGCATCCGGAACTCGTCCGACCTGGGCTCACGGCGAATTCGCTCTCAGCAGCTGGCATTGCTCCTTTCGAAGAAGCTCTAGAGCTAACCGAATTGTGTTTGTCCTTGAGGTCAGACCAAGCCGTGCTGTCACCTCAGCCATGGTCACCCGGTGCCGGGCCCCACGAAGGAGGGTCTCGGCACCGATCGCCCCAGCCACGTCTGGCGAGTGGCGAAGTGGGCGATCGTCACGGTCCTGACCACTTCGATGCGAACTGTAGGCGGGCCCACGACGACAGCCCTGCCGACCAGATCGAACGTGCGCCGCCGCGCGACGGAGGTCGGTGCTGTATGACGCTGCCGCTGGACAAACTGCTGTACAGCACGTGGCTCAGAAAGCACTGGAAGCGGTGTGGCAGCGACCTTCCGCTTCCAGTGGGATCAACCTCGCTGCCAACACAGTCATCTGCCGATGGCTGGAGGATCGCGGAGGTGCGCCGGTGACTGCCGAAGATTGCCGTTGTTGCTGTCAGCTTTTGGGCATCTTGATGAGGGCGACGCGCTGCGCGGTCAAGTTGGGGCGAGCCTAGTAACCAGCGTCGAACCACACGGCCTGTGTGTTTGGGGTCGGTGTCCCACTATCCAGGGTAGTTGAAGGCGCTGCGCGGCAGGGACGCCCCGATCACCGGTGCGACGTCGGCAAACGTCATCTCGATACGTTCGCGGTCATCCGTCCGTAGACGCCGCTCAAGCCGCTCATACTGCCCACGTCGCACCACGTGCTCATTGTTGGCTGTCTCAGATTTGCTGTCAGCTGTGCTGGGACGATGGGGATTACATACGCCGTGCCACCTGACATTGAGATCCGTAGGCGGATCAAGGATGTCCACGAGCGTCCATACAGGCATCGCGCCGCTCAGAGTCGCTAGAGACCACCTGGGATTCCACCACCGTCCGTGGTCATCCAGAGCCGCTGTTAGCAAGATCGGCGCTCAGACCGAGTAGTTGGTGGAGAGGAGATCCGGAGCGTAGGGCCTCCATGGCCCGAGCACCGGGAGTCGTACGGCGGTGGAGCCCAAGCTTGCCTGATTAGTCGAACGCTGGCAAAGCGCGAATCAGATGGCCAACCCTCATCTGATCGGGCATTGGCCAGTTTGCGAAACGAGGCGCGAGCATACAGTGAAATGCACCGGAGGTGATCAGCTCTTCCAGCAGATCAAGCGGAGATGCCAGGAGTAGTCCAAATGCTTTGAGTGCTGCACGCTGCTTCAGAATTCCCTTGTCCATGGTCATGAAGGCATGTATTCCCATGCGA
The DNA here is from genome assembly GCF_044465465.1 of Nonomuraea sp. NPDC049655. Classification (NCBI taxonomy): domain Bacteria; kingdom Bacillati; phylum Actinomycetota; class Actinomycetes; order Streptosporangiales; family Streptosporangiaceae; genus Nonomuraea; species Nonomuraea sp. NPDC049655. Next base: position 129,122 of record NZ_JBITLS010000012.1, on the reverse strand, counting down.
GCCGCAGATCTAGCCAGCGTGCGGTCGAAACCTTGAGGCAAATTTGCTACAGCATCTTCAAGCGGTGAATCCGGAAGAATAAGTAGTCCTTCTCTAGAAGGAGGGGCAATCCCAGACGGCCCGCCGCTTACCAAGCTCAGTGCTGAAGCAAACTCTTCAAATGCCCTGATTCTATTGGTGCGATGTTCGATAGAGAGACGTTTTTTTGCATCGTTAATCGATGCGGGCAGGATGACGAATCTGATATCTCGTAATACCCACAAGGCAATCAGCATTTGAAGTCCTTCCAGCTCGCCTGCATAGTCACCATCGGCGAAGTCTGGAAGACTATCACCCTCCCATAGCGCTCGCCCGTACTTAAAGTAGTCTATCAATATATTCGTATCCCATACTATGAACAGTGGGCCGCGACCTCTGCGTGTATGGAACAGGCGAGGGGCAGCTTCATATACGAAATGAGGACCCTCGGGAATCGCTGTGCTGGATCGCAGGGGACGAGGATCATCTTTTTCCAGATCGAACAGTGCCGCCCTGAACCGGGCAGCCATCGAATTAAAGAGATGGAGACCCCAGTCCTCAAGGCTGCTGTAGTCGGCCGTAAGATCGACATAGAGAACTCGGGGGTCAAGCGGATGCCCGCCATGCGCTTCCACGTTCCATAGTATTGCACTCGTGTCAACAGGATATGGTGTGACGAACTGCCACACTGCTAGGCCGCAATCTCGAAGAGCCACGGCGGGGCTTGCGAATAGCCCTAACTTTCGAGATGTGCAGGCACAGCCGCAGCCGACCTCGTCTGGAGTCGAGCGCATCACTCCAGGTGACCTGCCGAGCCTGTCCGTAACGCTGGCCGACTGTTAGCGGTCATCAGGAAACCGCGGCCGGCGATCACTGACGATCCTGGTAGATGGCTATGAGCTCCAGGCGGACGGTCACGAAAATCCCGGCGGCGGACTCATCGCCCGAGGGGCCAACGAAGGAGTCCTGCGGCGTCGATGGCCCCCAGCCACGTTCCGGCGCCAGCCAACCGCATGGCGGTCGTAGGGCGTGCTGGACGGTCAATCGTGATCGAAACCGTGACCCCGATATGGCCCCCAGACCAGTTCCTGGTGACTGTGTGTCGGGAAACCCCCATCCGTCTGCCAAGATCGCCATGTCTGGCTTCCAGGAGAAACTCGTACCCTTCCACACCGATCAGCCCCGAAATCGCAGGAAGGCTAACGACCGAGTTCCTCAACATGATCAAAGATCTCGACCTAGCTAGAACCCCTTCATTACGAGTGAGAACGCAATCGACTAGAATCGTCCACTGTCGTCTTCCGGGCCTGGTCGGGTGAGCTCTACGAGGTCTCGCGATCCACGGACATCCGAGGCCGTCCAGACCTGTTGTTAGCAACAGCGTTAGCAAGGCCCCGCGGCCGGTGTCAGGGCATGCGTGAGTATGAGCACTCTTAACCGGGTTGCGCACCACCGCAGCGCCCAGCCAGCGGTCATGAGGAAGCATTACAGATATCGCTTCCTGCGTATCACTGCGGCGCCGACCTCAAGACAGGGATGTTGAGTTCAAATAGCCAATAACCCGACATGTCACATCGCCTATCCTGAGACAGCCGCCATTGCAGCAATTTTATGCGTGATCCGGCTTCACAACTACATCTAGTCTAGGAAGCATCGAGCCTGTGGGTTCTCCTATGGGCTGCGGCTCAGATTGAACTTGCAACTCAACACCAAAGAAATCTATCGTGCCTGCAAACTGCTCATTGAGTCGCTGTAGAGCACCACGGCGGTGCTCCGGTCTAAGTGGATACGGGACAGCCCAGCTTGCGCCGGCCGATACCCAAACGATCGCGTCAGCCTGATATTCGCAGGCATACAGCACGATCTGCCCAAAGTGTCCGTGGTCGCTTGGGCCAAACTGATTCTCGATGATCACGGTTTTCCCGGCATCGTCTCTCGCGACAATGTCAGCCCGAAACCGGCCTATAAGGACCTCACTAGCAACGAACTCCAGGCTCCTTCCAAGCTTCTGCCCTAGTAGAGGCAGATTGTCGATCACCCAGGGCGTGAGATCTCGGTCCTCGTCAGGCCACGTGTTACGAACGTCAAGTTCGTACGACACAACCTCGACCGACGCCCAGTCGAACTCCTCATGATCAGGTTTCCGCATATGCCTAGGGTCGCATTCCATTTCCACTTGTGTGGGACAGTCCGCTATTCAGGCGGACCAACCGCTCTGGTGGAGACCGCTCCCCTCAGGAAGTGCGGTATGCGTTGGCCGCTGCGTGCTGGTGGTGCAGCATGCTGTCGCCAGCATTGTCGTCAGTAGCGCTGCCCGGTGGCAAGGCCCGACGAAGGAGGGCCGCGGCAGCCGATCGCCCAACCCCCTGTGGTGAGAACCGAAGTGGGCGATCGTCACGGCCTTGACTGGCGACCCTCATGCCCCAGGCCGGTCCCACGTGAGCGCCTACTTGCAAGCGGGAGCTAGTCACCACGCGGGGAGCTCCTCGGCCTGCTCGGGCGTGTGGTGGTGTCGACTTGACGTGTTGTGCGGCCCTGTTGCTGTATTTCGCTGCTGTACAGCGCGGACAACTTACTTGCACGCCGTCTTTAGTTCCGCATCGCGGGAAGAGGGCCTACCTACAAGCGTGGGTTGTAGTCGGCACTACGTAGGGATAAGCGTATTGTATTCATCATCGATGAAGCTAGTGATGGACCAGTTCTGCTGAATTTCGGCGGGCAGGGGAGAGTGGGTCACCACGACCGTCTGAAAGCCTAGGGTGGCGTCAGTCAAGAGTTTGAACATCCTGTCCACACGCAATGGATGCAAGAAATCTCCAAAGTCGTCAATAAGCAGCAGCGTGGGCCCCGTTTGGCTGAGCACTTGTGCAAGCGCAATCGCGGTCTCGAACAAAACCGTCCACACGACGGCGGAGCTTAGATGTCCTTCCAGTCGTACAGGCTCTGGCCAAGAGCGTAAATGGACGAGTGGGGTGCCGTCGGTGATCTCGACGCTTGACACTTCGCCGCAGACTCTATCTGGTACTTCAAAGAGGAGGTTGCGAAAGGAATTGGCGTCAAGGTCGAGCAGCTCCGCCAACTCACGCAACTCTGTGAGATGGTTCCTGGGAGTCCTCACGATGATCGGACGATAGGGTGCCGGTACGAATGGCACGGGTTTGTGGTCGAGCTTGAACCTGATACGGCTGTCACGCGCTTGCAACCGCAGCATGTGCGGCTGTGGGTCGAACCAATGGATGTCGGCAGCCAAGTCCCCCACCCATCGGCGGTCTCCGAAGGGAGCCGACTGAGCAACGCTTGCCAGGAGATCAAGCAAGATGCTCTTGCCCGTGCCGTTGTATCCGACGACTACGTTAAGAGCGGATAATGTCACCGATCGGGAGGCCAGAGCCGCTGGCCCCTGGTGGATCGTGATACCGGTGACGAGACCGCCAGGTGCTACTAGCCCGCGCATCTCCTGCACCAGGTAATTCTCGTGGAGCTGGCGCCAGCCAAGCAGCAGCTGCGCCGGATAGCCCTGCCCTTGATTAGTGTCGATGAGCCGTGCGTGGTCCGCGCAGAGCCAGATACCGTTGGATGCGGATTGAAGCTGGTCGAACGGCAGTCCGCCGGTGCCGCGCGGTCCACCAGGCGCAGCGGCGTAAATGTGGCAGGCAGTACCGATACAGGCCACGTCATCCGGTCTGGGGCCGGGTCCGAGAGTCGGTCGACGGCAATCAGGCTTCGAGCACCTGTAACCTGCGCGTTCTGCTATCCGCTTGCGGACTTTCCATGGGAAGTCTGCGCGCCCGATCGTCACCATCGCATTCTGACACAGGCTCAGGACACATTTGGGCCGGCATCGGGGTGCCGGGTCCGTCCGAGTGGGGGCAAGTGATAGCTGCCAGGGCTAGAGTTGCTCTGCGCTCCCTTGTAGATCTGACTGCTTGGAGATCCACGCATAACTCGAATGCTTGGAGTACGTCTGAGACGACATGATCGGCTCCGTGCTCCTCATCGGGCTATGTTTCACGATATATCCAGATCGTGCGCATACCCGCCCCGTGCCCCGCCGGTCACATGGGCAACGAGGTTGTCCCCGATCGCCCAGCCACCATCATCGAGGGTAACGCCACAGCATTTTGGTCGCCGTCCAGAAAAGCCCCACGTCGGGCTCCACCACATCCGCAAGCTCGCAGACCTTAGCCAGCCTGGGCGGCGGGCCCAGCCTTCTGGAAACATCTCATGACCTGCGACGGGGCAAGGCCCTCATCGTTTGCCGCCGCTGCCACGAGAATATTCATGCCGGACGTCTCGCCAAGCCCTACCGGAAATGCTCACTGGAGAGCAGGGTGCGGGGAAATCTTGCATGCCCGGTTTGGGGAGAGGCCGACGGAAAAGGACCCGGCCAAGGGAACCTCGTTGGCGGTCGACTTCACTTGGACGGCGGGCCGGAGAAACGTATCAGCCGCAAAGCCGACAACGCGCTTCGGTCCGACACCGCAGCAATCGCCCCGGCCCCGTATGGTCTTAGCCGAAGTCACCGATCGTCACGGGCCAGCCGATACAAAATCTGCATGAATGCTTGCAATCAAGGTATGCGTGCGCCACACTGTGCGTCGGATACGCCCGCGGGGTATTATTGTCTATCTTGGAGGGATAATGGATCGCCGTGAAATTCGACGTCGTCGAAAAATATTGGGTATGCGTCAAGAAGACTTAGCAAAAGACGCCGGAGTGAGCACGTCGATGATCAGCCACCTTGAGAACGGGAGGGCCTGGTCATCTGGGCGCGTCAGTCAGCAGATCGAGTTGGCTCTCTTAACTCGGGAGGGACGGGTATCCGCGGATCTCGCCCGTGCGCTGCACGAGGCGCAGCGTGCTCTGGACGCGTTGAAAGCCGCGATGATCCGCGAGGCTCGGGACCGATCTAGGTAACCAATCTATGGTCTGCGATAGCACAGAACCTGAGCGCGTGGGCGGTGCTGGCCCGGACCGGCCGAAGAGCCGCAGCCGGGCCAGCGACCGCCCGACGCGCGGCGGGCCGCCGCAGGCGGTTCGCCCTTGAAGACGTAGAGAAAGTTCTCATCCAGGGGCGAGGACGGGCGAGGACGGGTGTGTCCTGTGCGGGGACATGCTTGGCAGTGAGCCTCAGACGATGGTGTCGCTTGGCGAACGCGGGGTCGGAGTCGGCCGTTCAACAGGGTTCTAACCGTGGATTTCCTTCAGCGCCTGGCGGGCTTGGGTGGCGAGATTGATTGCAGTGCCGAACCGGTTGTCCACGGTGATGTGGGCGGTGGAGGGGCTGGTATCGGTGTTGAGGGTGCTGACGTAGGCATCCCAGTTCTGAAGCTTCCAGGCGTCGCGGGGGTCGTCGCGGAGTTCGATGTGCCGGCGCATGGACTCGGCATCGCAGCGCACCCACACCGCCGCTACTTCGATGCCCCTGGTCGCACAGCGATTGGTCAGGCGGACTACCCAGCCACGATCGGCCAACTCGGCGATGAATGGAGCCGACAGGATCACTGAGGTCCCTGAGCCGAGGACGTCGAAGGCGGTGTCCATCAGGCAGCGGTACTCCAGCGGGCGGACCTCGCGTAGGTACAGCTCGGTGTGCCGGTCGTGAGGGTCGCCGCCGAGAGCGACAAGTAGGCGCTCAACCAGAGGGCAAGTCAAGGTGTCCTTATCGATGAGGGCCCAACCGGTGACCTCGGAGAGGAACCGAGAGAACTCGGTCTTGCCCGATCCCGCGTAGCCGGCGATGAGTGTGAGGCTGGGATTCGAGCTGCCTTGGCTTTGGTGACGTCGCCACGCACCCATGACGCCGTTGAGGAGAGTGGTCGCCTCGGCATTGGCTGGGGGGTCCGTGGTTTCGAGCAGCACGTGTTTGATCACTTCGTCGGCTGGATCGTCGTTCGAAGGAGCGATGGGCTCAGGTAGATCCGGAACCCGTCCTTCGGGTACGGCCACTTCGTCTGAGGGCGGCAGACGGAGCCTAAGGCTGGGTTCGTCGTCGTGATCGATACTGTGGTCCATTGGTGGCGGTTGCTTCAGCCGATGTGCGGACTGTTGCCTTGCAGGTAGTGGCTGATTCTCAGCCGCATGGAGCGGTGCATGCCGTAACTGTCGAGTTCGTTCCGCGGCACCCAGCGCACCTCTCGGGATTCTGAACTTGGAGTCGGCTGGCCGCTCACGGGCCGGGCCGTGAGGGCGAGAGAGAACTCCTGGCGGACCTCGTCGTTGCTGGTGTAGTGGATGACGTGGCGGGGGTCGCTGTAGGTGCCGACGAGGCCGGTGACCTCGCAGGTGATTCCGGTCTCTTCCAGCGTCTCTCTGATGGCCGCCTGCGGGATGGACTCGCCGAGGTCGATGGCCCCGCCGGGTAGGGCCCAGCTGTCGTTGTCCGAGCGGCGTATGAGCAGCAGCTCGCCGGCCTCGTTGGTTACCACGACGTTCACGGACGGGACGAGGCTGTTGGCAGCAGGCGCGCTCGGGTCGTTGTAGTAGTCGATCCGCTGGCTCACGTCCCCGGAGCCTACTCCGCCGGGGGCTGTCCTTGAGGCGCTTGACGTTCTTGCTCTATTCGGACTCGCTGTCGGTCTTTACGAAGCTGCCCAGGTTGGGGACGGTGTAGACCTTGCCGGCGCTTCTGAGGCGTTCCATGGCCTTGCGTATGGTGGGGCGGGCGACTCCGAACTCTTCCATGAGCTTGACTTCGGAGATCTTGAACTTGGATCCCCACTCTCCTGAGTCGATGCGCGCGATCAGAACTTCGAGGATCTGCTCCCAGCGGGAGCGGTCCTCGTCGAACTCCCAGGTGCGCGCGTGCTCGACATATCTGGCCACATTATGAGAGTAGGAGGGCGTTTCACGGCCCTTCACGTCGGATCGTGGAGCTCCATGGAGCTTCATGGAGTAGACAGGGGCTTACAGGCTTGCTAACTTGCAGGTATGGCGTTGGTGAGCGAGCGTCCAGAGCCCCTCCGGGTGGGGCCTTGCATGTGCGCTCCATCGACCGCCCGATGGGCGCGCACGGTGCGGCTGGAATCGCTGCTCGCTCACCAACGCCTGTTCGTCGGTCGCGGGCGCTGTTGGCGTCGGATGGGCGATCGCCCGCTACGAAGGACGGTGATCTTGTGGTGGAAATAGGCGACCTTCACGGCATGCACCCCGCCTCGCCTCGCACGGATGGGGTGTGGGTGGACTGGTCTCCGGTCCAACGGCGTCCGGATCGGGTGCGTGTCCATGCATACACCTGTCCATGCCTAAATCTGGTGTATGAGCAGTGCCGGGCCGGCGGGCAGGGATTCATACGACGGTACGACCGCTCCGTCATTCCAGGGGATGTCGCCGAGAGTCCGCGGATGAGGATCAGCGAGATCGAGATGTTGTGGCAGCAGCTCCTGACTGGGGAGGCAAGGTAGGGCGCGCCGGACTGGCCAATTGACGTACACGCATCGTCACAATCTGCGACTGCCGTGTAACTACCGTTTCCGCAGGTCGAAGGCTGGCCTGCGGTTTCGCATGCCCTCCGACTGGCAGTTTTTCTGCCAGTGACGCTGGTCACCCGGCTTATCGTCGAATCAAGCGACGGCGAGAGGGAGGGCTCGAACGTGGCAACAGAGTGTGTGACGCAGGGCCAGCGGATCGCGCGGGCTCGTCATCGTAAGGGATGGGACCAAGCCACCGTGGCCGAGAAGCTCGGCCGGTCCGTCTCCTGGTTGTCGAAGGTGGAGAACGGACGACTGCCGCTGGACCGCATGAGCGTGATCGGGCAACTAGCCGAGGTGCTCGGGGTAGAGGTCGCCGAACTCACGGGCCAGCCATACCGGCACGAGACGACGGAACTCGACTCCGGGCACGAAGCGGTTCCGGAGCTACGGCTCGCGCTCCAGCAAGCCTCGCTGCCCAGCGGGGTTCTGCCGCGGTCAGCCAGAGAACTGCGGCCGCTGCAGGAGCTTGAGGCGAACGTCCGCCTTGCCGAGCAGCTTCGCCAGGACGCAAAGTTCACGGCGCTGGGCGAGATCTTGCCTGGTCTCCTGACCGATCTCATCGCCATCACCAACGACTCGTCGAGCGATCGCGATCAGGCCGAAGCGTTGATGCTCCGTGCCTGTCACATGGCGCGGGTTTCGTCCAACCTGCTGGGACACCACGACCTGGGTTGGACCGCGGTGCAGCGTGAGCTCGTCGCCGCACAACGAGTTGGGGCGCCTGTTCTGGTCGCCGCCGCGAGTTGGGATCTGTGCGGCGTGTGGCTGCACGAGGCGCAGCTCGTCCCCGCCAAGGACGCGGCACTGTCGGCGCTCGATCAGATCGAGACGCATGTGGGCGGGGACGACAGGATCAAGGCTATGTGGGGCGCGCTGCATCTGCGGGCCGCCGTGGCGTACTCCCGACTGTGGGATCAGCGAGAGGCCGAGAGCCATCTTGAGGAGGCTCGCCGTGTCGCCCAGGTCCTGCCGCGGAACGGCAACGTCTTCCAGACGCAGTTCAACCAGGTGAACACGACTATTCACGCGGTTGAGGTCAGCATGGAGCTGGGCCGGCCGCGGGACGTCATCAGCCGGGCCGAGCATGTCGAGATCTCTCAGATCGCTTCGTCGGAACGCCAGGCTCATTACTGGACCTGCACCGCGGCGGGCTACCACATGAACAGAAAGGACAACGAAGCGGCAGACGCTCTGCTCCGTGCCGACCGGATCGCGCCTCAGCACGTCCGGAACCGTCCACTGGTCCGCAACATCGTGCGCGACCTGAGGGACAGCGGCAAGGTGCATCGTCAGCGCGAGATCCACAATCTCGCCAAGGTGATGCGGTTGCTCTGAGCAGGCAACGGAGGGCTATCCGCGCAATGGCTCCCCATCCGTCGGGTAACCCGGGGACGTCTCGGCGTCCTGCCTACACAATGGGGTGGTACGTGGGTCTCAGCGACATGGAACGACAGATCCTGCTCCGCGAGCTGGCGGAGATCACGGTCGGCCTGGCCGAACTTCAGCGGCGTACGAGCAGGATCACTTCTCGGTTGGATCAGGACGAGTCCGAGCGTCTAGCTCATCCAGCCTGACCGTCAGCTTCTGCATGTGCTGACGGATCTCGCTCAGCTGCTCGGAGATGATGCGGAACTCTTCGCTCCGCTCGCCAGGCGTGGGGTCGGCGGTCTCGTTGTCGGGTGTCCGGCTGACGAAGCTGCCGGCCCCCTGGCGCGTCTCGATGAGTCCTTCATCGCGGAGGACTGCCAGGGCGTTTCCGATCGTCATCATGGCAACGCCGTACCGGTCTGCCAGCTCGCGGGCCACGGGGAGGCGCTCGCCGACCGCGTACCTGCCTGATGCGATGTCCCGCCGGATGTCCTCGGCAATCCTCAGGTACGGCCGGCGCCGATCGGTTGCCATGACCCCAACTTTAGCGGTTCTAGATGCCTAGGTCTCTGGGCAACATGTAAGCAGTCTCGATCCAAGTTCGCTATCTTGGGTTTACAGAGCTAGATACCTAGGTATCTTTATATCTAGAACAACGCCTCTCAAGGAGATCAGCTCTCGTGCGTACCATCCCGATTCCCGTCGACACGTCCAAGCTCATCATCACCTGTGTGAAGGCGCCCAAGCCGCGCCTGCTCAACAAGGACACCGGCGAGATCAAGACCGACAAGAACGGCAACACCGTCTACGAAGTAACCGTCTCTGTGGAGGACGAGTACGGCCGGATCGAACTCGTCAAGATCGGCACGTCGGGGGAGCCCCCGATCACTGCCGGTCAGCAGATCAACCCCACCGGCATGGTCGGCTACGTATGGGAGATCGCAGGCCGGTGGGGCATCTCCTACCGCGCCGCCGCGCTCCTGCCGGTAGACACGGAGCCCCTTCGTGTCTGACACAACGCTTCTGGTGCTCGGAGTCCTGGCCGCGTCGGCGGCCGGGCTCTGGGCCTGGCGCCGCTGGCACTATCCGTCCTTCTGGCTCGTGGCCGCCTTCCCGCTGACCGCGATCAGCGTACGGGCGAGCTGGCGGAAGATCGCGCTCGGCTGCAACCTGACCAAAAAGCGGCAACGGTTCTGGTTCACCACCGTCCCGGGGCTGGTCGCTTCGACTGGTGTCGTCCGGGTCAGGCGCAAGTGGCAGCGCATCGCCGTGGACACCAAGCCGTTCATGTGGTTGCCCAAGCCCACGCGGTACGGCTGGCGCGTCACCCTGCACACCCTGGAAGGCCAGACTCCCGCCGACTACTCCGACGCCGCCGAACAGCTCGCCCACTCCTGGCGAGTGCATGCGGTCCGCGCCTCGTCCCCTCGTCCGGGACGGGTCGTCCTGTCCGCCACCGTGCGTGATCCACTTGTCCGGGTCGAGACCCTACCCACGTCGCCCGAGCTGCTCAAGGTGATCGTGGGCCGTCTTGAGACCGGTGGCCCGTGGATCATCGATTTCAGGACCGTCCCGCACTACATCAACGCCGGGGCGACTCAGTCCGGCAAGTCCAACCTCGCCAACGCCCTGGTCCAGGGGTTGGCTCCGCAACCGGTCGCCTTGGTGGGCTTCGACCTCAAGGGCGGAGTGGAGTTCACGCCGTACAGTCCGCGCCTGTCGGCTCTGGGCACCACGCGAGCCGAATGCGGCACCCTGCTCGACGACCTCGTCAACCTGATGGTCACCCGCATGGCGCAGTGTCGCGAGGCCGGAGCTCGCAACATCTGGCAGTTGGTGGACGAGCAACGGCCTGTGCCCATCGTTGTCCTGGTCGACGAGTTGGCCGAGCTGTACCTCATGGCCGACAAGAGCGAGAAGGACGAGATCGCGAAGACCTCGACCGCGCTGCTCAGGGTCGCGCAGCTCGGGCGGGCGTTCGGGATCTACCTGTTCTGCTGTGGTCAACGGATCGGCTCCGACCTAGGTCCTGGGGTCACCGCTCTTCGTGCTCAGTGCTCAGGGCGGATCTGCCACCGGGTCAACGATCCCGAGACCGCCACCATGACCCTTGGCGACCTCGACCCCGCTGCCCTCGCCTCGGCGCGGGCCATCCCCGCCGAGACGCTGGGCGTCGCGATCGTCGCTTCCCAGGACGGCCAGTGGTATCGGGCCCGCTCCTTCTACGTCAGTGAACAGGCCGCTGAACATGCCGCCACCAAATACGCCGACCGAACGCCGCCCTGGGAGAACGTCATCTCCGGTCATCCCTCGCCGATGACCGACGCCGACCTCGCCGAGCTCCTCGAGTCCATCCCGGACCCGCGAAAGGCTTGAACCGATGCGCTGCCTCGCCCGCTGGCTGCTCGACACCGGCCCTGTCCTCGTCCTGGCCTTCATCGCCGGAGCCGGGTCCTTCACCCACATCCGCGAGACCGCCATTGATCACGGACAGTCGGGCTGGATGGCCTGGGCGATCGCCGTCTGCGTCGACCTCACCTGTGTCATGGCCGCCCGTGAACGCCAGCGTGACAAGAAGGCCGGCCGTCAGCGACGCGGACTGGTCTCCTGGCCCGTCCTCGTCCTGTCTGGAGGCGTCGTCCTGTCCCTGGCGGCCAACCTCGAACAAGCCGACCCAACCGTCTGGGGGTGGATCACCGCGGCGACTCCGGCGGCGGCATTCCTCGTCGCGGTCTCGATGCTTGAACGCCGCACCTCCTGCCCCCGTCCTGATCCGTCCCCAGAAGCCTTCAAAGTGTGCCCGATCGACGTCCCGCCGCGTCCTCGCCCCGCCGAAACGCCGGCCGTACCAGCTGGTGATCGTCCAGCACTCGTCCCGCCCGAGGACGACCAGGACGACAGACCAGGACCGTCCCCAGCTCTGATCGACTACGCCCGCCGCGTGGCTGATGAACATCACGCGAGGCATGGCAAGCCCATCACCCGCGACGTTCTTCGCGCTCGCCTGGGCGTCTCCGACCAGCTTGCTTCCGATCTACTCCGCAACCTGCGAACCATCTCAGAAGTCACTTGAAAGGCAAATCGTCATGCAGAACGACAGAGACGCCCTTATCGCCGGACTCATCGCCATGGCGGGCTTCCTCAAGGCCAACTCCCAGATACCGATCTCCATGGCACCCGTCATCATCCGCGCCTTTCCCAGCAGCGGCCCTGACGACCAGATGTGCGCTGAGGTGGACCAGGTCGCCGCGCTGCTCGGTACGGAGATCGACCCCGACAACGTGCTCTATGGCCACTACATGACCTGCATCGACTTCGGGCCGGTCCGCTACGAGTTCATCGCCATCCTCGCCGCTGCCCGCATCCGCCACGCCGCCGTGCACAGCTACCGCGACTGCATCCAGACCGACAACACCTAGGAGAAACACATGCGCATCCGCCTCGAAGGCAACCGCGCCGAACTCACCCTCGGCATGATCGGCCTACGTCAGCACTTCACCGTCACGTCCATGTCGCGAGCCTTCCCTGACCGAAACCATCCGCGGCGCTACCGCCTCTATCTCACGATCACGCCGCGCAAGGGCTGCTGACGATGAACCCCGAAGAGCCTTGGGCCGGCTGGCCCGAAATTCTCGCCGCCGTTCCGTTCGCCCATGGCTGTTGCTGCACCTGCAATGGCTCCGGTCTCGATGGAGACCGCGCAACCTGCCGCGACTGCCACGGCATCGGCATCGACAACCACGGCGAATAGCCGAGATCCCCTCACCTGGCCACACAACCGCCAAGTTCCGCGCCAGGTGAGGGGCCATCCCACCCAGAGCACATCCGGATAGGACGGATCCATCTTGCACCACCCACACGCCATAGCCGGGATGATCTCCCGTCTCCATGACCCCGACTACGACCGCTGGGCGTGCCAGATCAAGCGCACCGGCGGCTGTCGTCAACCCATTCACCTGCGGGGCAAGGTCGAACACTACGACCAAGCAACCGGACACCTTCTGCATCGCTACAGCACCAGCACCGAGCCCAACGGCATCCTTCGCGTGCCGTGCAAGACCCGCCGCGCTTCCCGCTGCCCTGCCTGCGCGGAGGTCTACCGTGCCGACACCTACCAACTCGTTCGTGCCGGTCTCGTCGGTGGCAAGGGCGTACCAGAGACGGTCAGCTCGCATCCGTGCCTGTTCGTCACGCTCACCGCACCGTCCTTCGGAGTCGTTCATGCGCGGCGGGAGAAGAACGGCAAGGTCCTGCCCTGCCACCCTCGTCGCGACGCTCAGACCTGCCCGCACGGGCGGGCGATGTCGTGCACCGATCACCACAGCGCGGACGATCCCCAGCTAGGGGAGCCGCTGTGCCCTGAGTGCTACGACTACGATGGTTCGGTCCTGTTCAATGCCATCAGCCCGGAGCTGTGGCGCCGGTTCACCCTCGCCCTGCGTCGCCGCTTCGCCCGGCTCAACGGCCTGACCGTCAAGGCGCTGCGCGAGCACGCCGGCATCGCCTTCGCCAAGGTCGCCGAGTACCAGCGCCGCGGCGTCGTCCACTTTCACGCCGTCATCCGCCTCGACGGACCCGACGGTCCGAACTCGCCCCCACCACCATGGGCCACGACTGAGGCTCTGACCGATGCCGTCGACCACGCAGCCACGGCGGTGACCGCTCAGATCAAGACTCTGGAGCGGACCTTCCGATGGGGCACGCAACTCGACATCCGTCGCATCACCATGGACGGCGACCTCACCGAACAGGCCGTCGCCGGCTACGTCGCCAAGTACGCCACCAAGGCCGCCGAATGCACTGGCACTCTGGATCGGCGCATTCAACCCTTGGACAACCTCGACGCGCTGCCCATCCGTGATCACGCCCGACGTCTGATCGGCGCATGCATGCGCCTGGGCAGCCAGCCCAGCCTGGCCGAGCTCCGGCTCACTCACTGGGCTCACATGCTCGGTTTCCGCGGCCACTTCTCGACCAAGAGCCGCCGCTACTCCACCACCCTCGGCGAGCTCCGCGCCGCCCGCGAAGAGCACATGCGCACTGAAGATTTCTCCACTGGGCGCCTTCCCCTGTTCAAGGAGGACACCGTCCTTGTCGTCGCTCACTGGCAGTACGCCGGACAAGGGCTCTCCATAGGAGAACAGTTCCTCGCCGCGGCCCTCACCGGCGTCCGACTTCCAACGATCGGCGGTGATCCTCGATGAGCAGAAGCGACGAGCTGCTGACCGTTCCTCAGGTTCTCGCCGAACTCGGCGGAGTCTCCCGTCGCACCTTCTACCGCTGGCGTGAGCTCGGCCGCGCGCCGGTCTGCGTCCAGCTGCCCAACCTCGAACTCCGCGTGTGGCGGAGCGACCTCATCGCCTGGCTCAACTCTCGACGGGAGGCTGCGTGAACACCACCTACGACGTCAAGTTCAGCCAGATCCAGCAGCGCTCCAACCGCGGTACGCCGGTGTACGTCGCGCGCTGGAGGGTTGCCGGCAAGGAGAAGTCCAAGAGCTTTCGGACCAAGGGATTGGCCAACGCCTTCATATCCGATCTTCGGCAGGCGGCCAAGACGGGGGAGGAGTTCGACGTCGCCACGGGGCTGCCGGTGTCGATGCTGGCCCCGGAATCCCGCGGACCGACCTTTCTGGAATTCGCCCAGGAGTACGTTCTCCGCCGGTGGAGCACGTCCGCGGCGCGTACCCGAGAGACGGATGCTTACGCGCTCTTGTCGCTGATCCCTGCCTTGGTGGCGGACGTGCCGCGCCGTCCCTCTTATGGGGACCTGCGGGAGGTGCTCAGAGTTCATGCGCTGCTTCCGGAGAAGCGGCGAGTGACACTGACCTCGGCACAAGCCGCAGCGCTGAGCTGGCTGGAAAGGGCTTCTCTTCCGCTGACAGCCCTGGGAGAGGCTCACATCCTCCGTACGGCCCTCGCATCCATCTCGGTCACCTTCGCCGGTACACCCGCAGGCGCCAATACGGTGCGACGTAAGCGCGCCATACTGCACCACCTGCTGGAACACGCGGTGGAGCAGAAAGCCTTCAGCAGTAACCCGCTGGACGGGATCAAGTGGACTGTGCCCAAGGCTGTGACGGCCGTCGATCCTCGTACGGTGGTCAACCCGGTCCAAGCACGGCAGCTTCTCGACGCCGTTCCCAAGGTCGGGCGCAAACGCGGTCAGCGACTCAAGGCATTGTTCGCATGTATCTACTACGCCGCCCTCCGACCGGAAGAGGCAGCCGACCTACGGCTGAAGAACTGCACTCTGCCGGAGTCGGGCTGGGGTCTGATCGTCCTGGAGAAGGCGCGCCCCCAAGGGACGAAGCGCTGGACCAACTCGGGTGAAACCCACGAGCCACGCAGCCTGAAGCACCGTGCGGACAAGGAGACGCGGGAGATCCCCATTCCGCCCGTGCTGGTCGCCATGCTCCGCGAGCACGTCGCCGACTATGGCACTGCCGAGGACGGCAGGATCTTCGCAACAGGCACCGGCGGCACCTACTCCAGCTCCGCGCACTCCTATGTCTGGCAGGAAGCCCGCAAGCTTGCGCTCACTCCGGAACAGATCGCCTCGTCGCTAGCTGCTCGCCCGTATGACCTCCGCCACGCGGCGGTCTCGCTCTGGCTGAATGCCGGGGTCCCGGCCGTCGAAGTCGCCAAGCGCGCCGGACACAGTGTGGACGTCCTGCTCCGGGTCTATGCCAAGTGCATGGACGGCCAGCAAGAGCAAATCAACAACAAGATCAACGATGCCTTGAGCGATTAGTCGACGCCCATCCACTCTCGGCCCCGGATCTCTCCGGGGCCGTTTTTACATCGTGCTTCACGTTGATGTCGCTGGAGACCTCGGGCGCTCAACATCGGCCGGGGGAGCACGGGCGTTGCCAGGTGGGTCCTATGCCTTCGGGTCCCTGCTCCCCGGCCGGCGCGGCTGCGTTCTGGCGGGCATGGAGGATTTTGCTTGGACAGCGGCAGCCGCCCAGGCAAGCCCGAGCTGCACACCGTCGACGAGGGACTGTCCCTTGCCGATCTCCCAGAGCAGGCCGGCGGCGAAGGCATCCCCAGCCCCCGTCGCGTCGACCGCATCTGTCGGAAGGGCAGGGAAGTGATCGCTTCGGCCTTCCGCATGGACAGTGACGCCCTCGGCGCCTTCGGTCACGATGGCGGTCGTTCTTCCGGGAATGGTGGTGAAGTCATTCTTGGACCCGATCAGATACTTCATGGCGGGGATTGTCCCTGGTGGAACGCCGGTAACCAGTGCTCCAGCGGCGGCCATGGCTTGCGCGGCAGGAACGAAGGCGTCGTGCCAGGCGGCGAAGTAGACCACGTCACCTGGTGCCACCGCTGCGACTGGGATTGTGACGGTGTGCAGCAGGTCAGGATGGATGCCAATGATCGTGCGCTCACCATCGGGTTCGATGAGCAGAACCACAGAGGACGTACGGCCGGGTAGGACGTGAACGTAGTCAACGTCTACGCCGGCCGTGGCCAGCGCTTCGGTCATGTTCCGTCCTGCGGCGTCGGCACCCACGTAGCCGACCATGTGGACGCATCCGCCGGCATGGCTTAACGCGGTGGCGACATTCGCGCCGGTTCCACCCGGACGCTCGACGCTCTCTGTGGCTTGGACGAAGTTGCCAGTTGCAGGGATGTGCTCGACGTATAGGGCGAGGTCCCAGGCTATGGGGCCGATGATCCAGAAGTCAGGCATACGTCGCCTGTCGCATTGCCCGCAGTTCGCGCGCAATCGTGTACAAGGATGCGGGGAGAACGACTTGCGGAGCCCAGGGGATGTTCACGGTGTCTTGGCGGCAGCTCAGGATGCCTCCGACGATTGCAGCCACGGTGTCAGTGTCCCCGCCAAGGCTGACCGCATACCGCATGGCGTCGACCGGGTTCTGGTGACGGCTGAGCACGTGCAGGACCGCTCCCAAGGTGTCCATGACGTCCAGAGATACTCCGGTGGTGCTGAGAGCCCATCCTTCGGTGCGGCGAACGCCGAAGTGATCGAGTTCCTCGTTGGCGGTAGCGATCAGTTCTTCGGGGGCACATGTCTCAAGCGCCCATGAGCCCATCGCGGCCACCGCGCAGGCGGTGGCGATGGCCTTCACGTCGGCATGGGTGGTCTTGGTCATGCGGACGACCAGTTCGCGGCGGCGTTCGGTCGCGGTTGCGGGCAGGGCCCAACCGAGGGGAAGTACGCGCATCATGGCGCCATTGGTCGCGCCTCCATCGGCCGCGAGCGATCCGGTCGCCTCGAACCGAGCTACTGCTCGTCGAGTGGTTGGGCCGGCGCCGCGCATGGTGGGCAGTGCCCTGGCGAGGGCGGTCAAGAAGGTCTGTTCTGTGCCGCCGTTGTTGATCAGATCTTCCGCGAGCAGGATGAGTTGTTCGGTGTCGTCCGAGGTACTGCCAGTCGGCCACTGCTCGCGCGCGCTCAGCGTGTCTGTGAGCGCGATGTCCTGAGGAGGCTTTCCCTCCCACGGCACTCCGAGTGCGTCACCACAGCAAAAACCGATGAGCCCATTGTGGATCCGGTCCGCAGAGGGGACGGCCTGCTCAGGGAACAACCGGTTCAGGACACCGAATCCACCTTGGGCAATGGCATGCCGTCCACGGTCGGCAAAGCGAACCCGCTCCCGACCCCCCGCGAGCCGCGCGATCGAGAGGCACGCGGACGCCACGTCGTAGGGAGTGCCGTGGTGCTCGAACTCCGTCAGCGCCTTATGAGTCAGTCGCCATGCACCGGCGTGATCGCCGTTGGCCTGGCGTGCGTCGGCTTCACTGTGGATGACCTTCGCCGCCAGCAAGCCGTCGCCGAGATCCCGAGCGATGCGGCCGGCTTCGGACAAGGTGTGAACAGCCTCCTTCAGCAGACCGAGCCCGCATTGGGCCTTGCCAAGCCCGTGGAGAGACTGGGCGATCCCGCGGACGTCTTCAGACGCCTTGCGGATGGCGAGTGCCTTGTTCTGGCTGGTCAGCGCTATTTCCCATGCGCCGTTGGCCTCGGCAACGAGCGCGGCGTCCTGCAGCAGGCCGGCGTACAACGCCTGGTCCTGCACCTGGATGGAGCGGATAGCGACGTCCTGCAGGGCCTGGTTGATGAGCGCATGCGCACGGTCGATGTTCCCGGAGAAGTACTCGATTTCGCCCAGCAACTTCAGCCAGGGCGCCTGGTCGGTCGCGTTGGTCATGCCTTCGGTGGCGTGCTGACGCCCGTCGGCGAAGCGTCCTTGATACAGCTCGATCTCCGCCAGCCGGAACAGGAATCCTTCCCGGGCATCTCCTTCCGCGAGGTCCAACGCCGCCCGCGCCAGGCGCTCGGCGCGGTCGAAGTCGCCTCTGCAGAACGCCACCTCAGCGCGTACGAGTTCAGCATGTGCTGACTGTTGAGGGAGGCCGTTCAGCAGGTTCTCCGCTTGGCTCCAGCGACCCAGACCGAGGTACGCGCGGGCCACCCGATACAGGCAACGACCTCTGTCTTCGTCGCGGTCGATTCGTAGTTCGCCGAGCAGGCCCGCGAGAGCGCGGCACTGGTCGAAGCGGCCTGTGGCCAAACCGCGGTCCATGAGCGCCACCCAGGCAGCCACGCCTTGCGCTGGGTTCAGATGGTTCAAGTGGTAAGCAGCATCCAACTCGGCGGTGAATTCCTTGCGCCCGCCGTAGTGCTGCGCCAACAACTCGTGAGCTCTGCGCACCTCCGACGGGCGGACGTTCTGGAGCGATCGGCGCAGGATGTTGTGCATCGTGTACGCGCCGGAGCCACTGGCCGTACCGCCGCGCAGCGGAGCGATGAAGGAGAAGGCCGTCAGCCTGCTGAACGCGCTGCGGTCGCAGGGGAAGTCGAGCGCCTGGCCCAGATGACGAAAGGTCTCGGCTGTGAAGGCGCGGCACGCGCTGACCGCCAGGATGCCGTACTCGGCCTCGGCCGGCGTCCACTGCAGCAGCCGGTGCGCCAGATCGCGTTCCTTGTCCACCAAAGTTGTGAAGTCCCCGGGAGTCAGACGCGGTCCTGCGGCCAGTGCGACATCGGCGCACAGGCCCAGGAAGTAGGGGTGCACTTCGTCGGGCGCGGTGGAGGCATACTCCACCAGGGCCGCGCGCATGGACCGGTCGTCGATGCCCGCCAGGGTGAGGTACTGGCTCGCGTCGGCGTTCGTAAGATGCCCGACCAGCCGGAGGTCGATATAGCGCTCAGGGATCGGGAGGACGGGAGCGGCTGACCACGGAGGGCGAGTACGGCCTGCCACGATGGCGACTATCCCGGTTCCCAGATCGAGGTGGCCC
The DNA here is from genome assembly GCF_044465465.1 of Nonomuraea sp. NPDC049655. Lineage (NCBI taxonomy): Bacteria > Bacillati > Actinomycetota > Actinomycetes > Streptosporangiales > Streptosporangiaceae > Nonomuraea > Nonomuraea sp. NPDC049655. Next base: position 109,990 of record NZ_JBITLS010000012.1, on the reverse strand, counting down.
AGGAGGCAACGCAGCCACTCGTCGCGCATCAGCTTGTCCGCGTGAATCAAGCTGTCAGCATCGCCGATGGCCTCGCCGAAGAACGCCTCGTGGGTGTCGAAGAGCAGCACGATCCGAGCATGCTCACCGGCAGCGTCGTTCAGATCTTTGGCGAACAGCCGGGGCAGCGCATGCAGGAGGTCCGGTTCGGGCACCAGTGTGAGGATCTGCTCGGCGTCCTCCTGTGGCACTCGGCGCTGCATCCGCCTGCGGGTGAACAATTTGTCCATCCGCGAGTTGACCAGCTGGAAGAGTTGCTGTCCCACCCGCAGAACGGGCAGCGTGAGCACGGCATCGGCGAGATCCATCGCGATGCTGATCTCGCCTCGGGGGAACAGCTCGGGCACCCGATGGGCGATGTCGAACCCGAGCTTGTGGAGATAGGTGATGGCGGCGAAGTCGAAGCGCGGGGTCGCGATCCCGTAGTGAGAGAGCTGGCGCTTGAGCATGAACAGTCCCGAGAACGCCTCTTGTGGGCGGTTCTCTCCCGCAGGTCGCGCTCCGAAGTCGATCCTGGCCATCGGCACCTGCTGGCCCTGTTCAGTCAGCTGCTCCAGCAGCTCGGCGTCAGAGGCGTTGCGGACGGTCTCCCACTGGTTCGTACGCAGGCAGCAACGCGTCTCCAGGTGCCGAAGCAGCAACGACTTGCCGTTGCCGCCCAAACCGTGCAGGTAGAGGATCCGCTCAGCGGGAGGGTCCTCGTTGATGAGCGAGACGACGTGCCGGGTCAGCTCGAAGCGGTTCGCGAACAGATCCAGTGATCGATCAGGCGCCACCACGGACCTGATTGGCCCCTCGTTGAAGATCGGCACTGTCAGCCCTGCATGGGCGTACATCGCATGTGGTTCTCCCAATGACGAGCTCGCGACGACTCGCGATGGTTGCCGGGTGTCGTAGATCGCGTTAAGCGCAGCCGTCGTCATCGGTTCTACACCGAGTTGTTGTTCGCTTCCACCTTGTAGGTCGAGGTGGTAAGGCAACCACAGAATGTTGTGCTGTTTGTCCGGAGCCATAGCGATCGTCAACTGCCATGGCTCGACTCTTGCCAATAAGCTCGAGGCGCCTTAAGTCCTTGCAGTGCGCATCAAGCCGGCGAGGTGATTCCGCAGCTCGGGATCGACCGCGTAGATCACCGTTCCTCGCATACCTCTTGTAAGTAGGACTTTGTACACGTTACGCACAAGCTGGTCGAAATCGCTATCGGGAACGGATTTACGGCTCCTGAATGCAGGGTCCTTGTTCTCCTCGCGCACAGTAGCCAGCTGCCCATCGCGGACTGTGAGGTCCGGTCCCAGGATGACGCCGTTCCAGTCGTACTCGAAGCCCTGGGCGGTATAGACGCAGCCCACCTGCCCGAACCCGTTCGGCTCGCTGGCCCACAGCGCGCTCGGTGGGTAGTCGCCGACAGCCCGGTCGTTCTTGACGTTCCACGGCCGTGCCCAGTCGCCGATGACGACGTCGTTCACGAGCGTGTTATCGGGGCGCGGGTCGCTCCATCGCCAGCAATAGCCCGCGGTCATGCGCGCGGTTCCGGTCTTGGTGCTCAGGTAGGCCTCAAGCTCTTGCGGTGACTCAGCGAGTTGTACCTCGAAGTCCTGATCTCCGTTCCACTCCAGCGGCCCTCCGTCGGCCAGGCCCAGCAGCCGGAGCACCCACTGCTCGTACTTCCGGCTGCCCCCGCATCGAAACTGCTCATCAAGCGATACGAGCCGTACGTCGTGCCCCTTGGCACGGGCATAGCTCTCGATGCTGTGCACTGTGCCGAGTTCGCCGGGCCGTACCACCTGATGCTGGTCAAGGAGGAAGACCGGGACCCGGGCCGCGGACAGCAGCTCGTCGAGCTGACTGCGTCCCGTCCGCTTCGGGGCGGGGGTGAAGCGGTTGGTGGACGTCTCACGGATGCGATGGGCTTCATCGCAGATCAGTACGTCCATACCGTTCTGCTCGGCGTCGGTGAAGCTGTTGAAGTACTTGAACAGGTTCTTGATCCGGGAATTGCCGCGGCCGGGGTAGCGGCGCATGGACTGGGTGAAGGACTGCGAGCCGGTGGCGTGCAGGGCCGAGCGGCCTTGCCTGTACAGCTCGCCGAGCAACGACAGGGCGATGACACTCTTCCCGCTGCCTGGGCCACCTGTGACGATGACGACCTGCTTGGAGTCCGCCCGTCGTGCCTTCTCGACAGCCCCCATGACGAGCTCGTACGCGACCTGCTGCTTGTCCAGCAACGTGAACTGCTCGCGTTCGCGAATCTCTTGGGAAGCTTAGGTCATGAGCTGCTTGCTAGGAGCGACTGCGCTTCGTAGGAGTCGGTCAGCGGCGTCGGCACCTGGCTTGTCGGACAGCCGCTCGCTCAGGTACCGGAGGAACTCGCCGCGCCGTTGCTTGGTGAACAGTCGGCTGCGCTGGTCCTGGACCTGCTCTGACAGGCCGTCGACGTCCAGGTCCATGGCGTTGTGCAGGTACGCGGCTCCATACACGACATTCGGCTTGCCGTTGAGCACGCCGAGGAAGTCGCACATGTACTCGCAGTACCGGCGTACCTGCTCGGCCGGGTGCAGCGTCTCGCCGCCCGGCATGCCTTCCACGATGACTAGATGCTCGCCCGACTCGGATGGCTCGGCACGGCTCCACTGCTTGAGCTCGACGACGACATAGGAGTCTTCGCCGGTACGTGGATGCACGCCGGCGAGGACCACGTCCACACGCCGGCTGGTCAGGGGGAGCTTGTACTCCACGAGCATCTCGACCCTGTGCAGCCCGGCGTCGGCAAGGTCCCGAGCGAGGACCGGCAAGCTGCGCTGCCAGGACCTGAACTCGGAGGAGGAAGGGCGGCGTCCCGTGGTCGCCCGCACGTGTTCAGCGATCGCTTCCGCCAGAACGGCCTCGTTCGGAGAGGTGAGCAGGTTGTCGACAGACAGCCGCAGAGCCGTCACGGATTGTCCCCCAGGCAGCACGAATGAACTCGTGCGGGTGGGGGCCTATCCGCTCCGACCGGAGTCGTACAACCGCGAAAGCCCGTCGGGCCGCAGCACATGGTCGCGAAAAGGGTAGCGGGGGCGGACCTGGCTGCGGAACCGTACGACAAGGAATCGCCAGAGGCATTCTCTTCGCCAGTGAGGCCGAGGCCGACGTACATCATTCGTCGAGGACCGGAACGCCGAGATCGATCAGCACCTGATTGGTGGCCGGGTCGGTCGCGTACAGAACGGCACCGCGCATGCCACGGGTGGCCAGAACCCGGTAGGTGTTGCGGATCACCATGCTGAAGTTGGGGGCTTGATTCTGGTCGCGGTCCACGTTGTGGTGGCGATCGCTCTGCCAGCCGTTCCGCCACACCAGGTCGGGGCCGATGATGACGCCGGCGTACGCGTATTCGAAGCCTTGGGCGCTGTAGATGCAGCCGATCTGGCCGAAGCCGGCCGGGTCGGTGGCCCATAGCGGAGACGGTGGGATGTTCCCCAGGTAGTCGGTGGCTTGCGAGTTCCATGAGCGGTGCCAGTCACCGATGCGCACATCGTTCGGGAGGGTGCCGTCGGCGTTCGGTTGACTCCACGGCCAACAGAAGCCTGCAGCGATCCGAGCAGTGTGCCCTTCCGCTACCCGGGCCTTGAGGTAGTTCTCCATCGCCAGGGGAGTGCGGGCGACATACAGCGTGAAGTTCTCCAGCGGCTGCCAGTCCGGTCGTTCGCCGGTGCGGCGGAGCATGAGCAGCCGTTCCACCCAGTCGACGTACTCGGGAGATCCGGCGCACCGGAACTGGTGGCGTAGGGCGATCTCGCGGATCCCGTAGCCGAGTTGTTCGGCCCTGTCGCGGATGAGGTCAAGAGAGCCGACCTCGCCCCGGCGTACCACCTGGTGCTCGTCCAGCAGGAACACGGGAACGCGCGCAGCGTGGATCAGTTCGTCGATCTGCAGTGGCGGCTCCCGTAGGTCGCTCTTGCGCCTTCGATCGTGCGACGTCTTCCGGAGCCGGTGCGCCTCGTCGGCGATGATCACGTCGAGGTCATTGGGAGTGGCGTCAGAGAAACTGTTGAAGTATGTGAAGAGTCCTCGCTGTTTGCCAGGCAGGCCGGAGTATTTCCACAGGGTGCGCGTGAACGATCGGCTGCCGGTCGCATGGACGGCATTGACCTTCTGACGGGCCAGCGTGCCGAGTAACTCAACTGCGATCACGCTCTTGCCGGTCCCGGGGCCACCGAGGATGGCCACGATCTCCTTGCGCGCACCCTGCTTGCTCGTGCTCACCAGGTGGCGGACGGAGTCATAGGCTTCACGCTGCTCGTCCAGCAGGGGGAAGACCGTGCGTTCTCGCACGCACTCTGCCACACGCGTCATCAGGCCTTGGCTGGGCTTGACCGGTGCTTCCAGCAACATCTCGGCCTGCTGCGCGGCGTTCTCGCCGGATAGTCGTCGCCGGAGCACATCCTTGAATTCCTCACGGTGAGCCTCCGCGCCGTACATCGCCACCCATTGCTGTACCAGCTTCTCCAAGCCCTGATCTTTCGGCCTTACGGCTTCGACCATGTGGGCGGGGGCGTTGTGCAGGTTGACGACGCCGCATAATTTCACGTCGCCCGTCATGGGCACGTAACCGCGTAACACTTGCAGATAGCCCCATAACTGGTTGGCCGGATGCAGTTGAGGTATTCCGTCACGACTGAGCCGCACCATCTCGCCGTCCGGCTCCAACCAGGACCACTGCTTGTTCTCCACGACCACGACCGACCCTTGAGCCGTCCCGGGGAAGGTGCCGACGAGAACCATGTCCATGCGTACGTCGGTGATGGGTGCCTTGAGCTCCAGCAGCACCTGTACCTCTGCGAGACCGATCTCAGTGAGCAGTCGGACGACGGTGGGGATGCTGTTGCTCCAGGAGCGAACTTCCCGCTCGTCCGGGTCCTGCCAATAGGCGTGTCGGAAGCGCTTTCTGAGGTCGTCGATGAAGCCGTCGCGAGCGATCGCTGACGCCAGTTCGCTGGCACTGCCCTGGTAGAGGCACTGCAACCCCATAGAAGCACTCCTTAGAGACGACGCCGTCGATGGTGGCGACACGGACAGGAACGAGGTGCGTGCCAGCGGTGTGGCAGCCGTGCTGCCGGCAGGTACCTCGGGGTCCGAGTTCCTAGATCACGGTCCTCAGTGCGCCGGCGCGCGACTCCCACCCTTCAGGCGAATCACCTTTGGGTGACTTGTTGGCTTAATGCCCGTTTAGGGGTCTTTCGCTGGTTTGGTTGCTTCGGTCCGCCTGGTCATGTCCGGAGTGCGCCTACCATCCCCCATGGCGCACTTCTAGCGCAATTGTCGGTCCTATGCGCAAAGATCGAGCCAAATGGCCATCGCTACCCATCTCGTGGGCGTTGCGGTGTCCTGCGTAGTACTCGCGACTTCCGGCTCGACTCTCCATGGACAGGAGCAAGCTCCGCATGACTCATGTCGTCATTCAGCCCTCGTATGGCAACAAGCAGGCACAGCAGCACTGGCGCGACACGCTCGATCAGGAGGTCGATTTCCGCGCGGACGCTCGCAGGAGGACTCTCACCAGGGAGCAGTTGGCAGCTCTGGAGAGCATGCATCCAAGTGGGAAGGCCCGCTTCTGGGGAGCGACGGGCAACCACGACAACCGGATGGACACCTTAGCCACAGGCGACATCGTCTTGTTCACCGGAGAGAAGATCGTTCGGGGGATCGGTGAGGTTGGCTCCAGCTTCCGGAACAGCGCCTTCGCTGACACCATGTGGGATCCTCACCCCGACCGGGGTTCGTGGCGGAACGTCTACAGCCTGCTCAGCTTCCAGCCCACTGAGATCCCTTACTCCGAGATTTGGGATCTCCCCGGCTTCAACCCAGGCGACAACTTCATGGGTATGCGCTTCCTTGATGAGGTGAAGGGGGCAGCCATCATCGATGGTCTTGGCATCGAGACCTTGACCTCCCTCACCCAAGCAGCCCGCCAAGAGCTCCAGGTCACGGCAAGCCTCACCACTTCCGGCACTCTGGTCATTGACCCGGAAGCCGTCAACGTGGCACACGTCAGCTACACCCGCTCAGGCGGGACCACGCTGGTCCACCGTGCCGAAGCTCTGCTGGTCCAGCGCTACCGGGCGACGTTGAACGGCGCGGAAGTCAGGCGTATCAGTACCCCTGCCGGCATCACCGATCTTTATGTCGTTGCCGGCGATGACGTTGAGATCATCGAAGCCAAGCGATCTGCTGGTCACACCTTCGTCCGCCAAGCTCTGGGGCAGCTCCTCGACTACGCGCCACACAGCCCGCGTCACGTGACTCGGCTCACGGCGCTGTTCCCAAGCCGTCCGGCCGACGCCGACATCCTGCTGCTGCACAGATACGGAATCGACTGCATCTACCAAGGCGACGGTAATGCGTTCATTCGTCTGTCAGCTCCAGTGTCTCGGCGTGACCACATGATGGTGACCTGGACGAGTGAGTGCCCAGCAGATGCCGGATGGTCGGCTACCTAAGCTGACAGGCGTCTGGACGAGGTAGGTGCGTGACGAGGCATCGCAGGAAGTCCTTGCCGAAGTTTAGAGAAGCGGCGGATGGTGCTGGAAGCGGACCGTCGCGTCGTTGAGAGCGCATGAGCTCGATGTCAACGCCAGCACCTTGGGCAGTTGGGTGAACAGCATCGGTCGTAAAGCAGTAGAAAGAGCCGCAGCCGGTCTGCGGGCCGGACCGGAAAGGGTCCGAAAACTGGAGAGGAACGAGTGAAGGCTTGAGTCACATGTAGAGCGCGCTGTCACAGATCGTATTGGCGCCTCAGCCGTAAGGCATCCTTTTCCGTCACCATGTCCGCGGTGCGCGTGATCTGTAAACGAAGATCATTCAGGATGGTTTCGCCGGCGTGCATGACACGGCCACTGTGCCGCTCAAGTTCGCCGTCGAATGCCTTGGCCACCGGGCCGGTCCAGATGCGGCCGGAGCGAAAATCCGTAGCGCGATTGGAGAGCGCTTGCTGCATGTCGTGGATCAGCGGCTCGATCGAGCGCAGGGTTTCCTGTAAGGCTGGAAGCAAGGGATTAGGGACCATCTCCGACATGGCTCAATCCTTCGTGACAGGAGGAGGGGTGCCGGTGCCCAAGATAAGTTTGGGGGCGATCAGCCTCATCAACGCCACCACGTCCGCCTCGTTGTCGCGGCCTTTGACACCACGGACGAGTTCGATGCCCAGTCGCACCTTGCCACGTACCAGCACCGAACCCACCCGGGTCTCTATATTGGCGTCCTTCACGTAGTAGCCAAACCCTTCGGGAACTATCGAAGGCAGGGGCTTCGAACCATCCCGGAGTTGTTCGTCGATCTGTCCGCGAGAGCCGGCGGTGTCGAGCATGATGCGGAGGAGCGCGTGCCTGTCGCCACTGCTCTCGAAGATGGAGCAGGCGCCGATGGCAGGTCGATCCTTGACCGCGAGGTTCAGGGAACCGGTTACCAGCGGGTCACGAACGCCGGTCATCTGCTCCACAGTGGCCTTGGGAACGTAGTCGCAGATGAAGGGAGGTGTGTACGCCGTCGAGAGTGGAGATCCGTCGACCGGCTTGGAAGGGTTGCCAGCACAGGCGCTCATCCCGATCGCTGCGCCAACGGCTACAATCGTTCGAAAAATTAAGCGCCTCATCATCACCCGTATCTCGATATTCCGGTATTGAAGCCTTCGTCCAGGCGGCTCTGGACTCCTAGGTCCAGCCATGGATTGTTCTGTGTCTGCCGATAGAGCCAGGTCTGATAGGCGTTCAGCCGTTTCCCGGTGCCTTCACTCATCTCAGCAGGTGTCATCAGCTGGCCGTTCTTGTCGAGGAAGTTGTTCGGGGCCTTGAGTGGGTCATCTCCAGGGCGGAGGTCGCTGAGCGAGGCCCACGGATGCGTTTTGGCGGGTGGGTTGGACGAGCCGAACAGATCATGGTTGAGCATGGCCTGGGCGCCGAGCTGATGGAGGAGGGCTCGGGTCTGCTCCACAGTGGTGTTCGCCTCGAACACGGCGGCCTTTTCCGCCGTGCCCTTCACGCTGTCCTCGATCATGCCAGTCCACGCGCCGAGGATCCCTGCCCCAATCGGCCAAGCGGCTTTTTGAGGGAAGGCGAGTCCGGTGTTGACGATCGCCAGGAACGCCTGCACGTTGCGCTGCTGCGTCTCGTCCATATCCTTCGCCAGATCGATTTTGGCGATGTTACCCGCGTCCATGATGAGGCCGAAGCCCGCGCCGGCTTCCTGGGCTGCGTTGCTAAGACTCCCGGTGCCGTGCTCTGCCGCCAGTACGCCGACACTGTGATCAAAGAGCCTGGATGCCCAGGCTGTTTGCGCTGCGGTGACCAGCGCGAGGGCCTTGTTATCGGCTTTGAACGCTTCCTCCATCACGGTCCGCAACTTTTCCTTGTCGAACTGGGCGCCCCACTCCTCCCGGCCGGGCAGGTTGGGATTGTCCTCCATGAACACGCCCGGCTTCTCGATGCCAGGCATCGCTACCACTCGGGCGACGTCGGTGATGTACGCCCCCAGGATGCGCCCCATGGAAAGGGGGGCCACCAGTGATTGTGCTGGTTGGCCGGCCTTGATACGCCCGTATTCGAAATCTATGAGATATGAGGCCAGTTTGGCCGACACATACCCCGACGAAGGGCGGCCCTCCGAACCGCTGTGGTCCCGGAAGATGATCGTGGCCGCTTCCAGCGCCGCGCCAACCGCCTTGCCGCCATCGCCCAGGTCGTGAACGGTCGTGTAGTACTTGAGAGTGTCGCCGCTGTTGAAGAAATCCTGTGCAGCCTGGGGATTCTGGCGTAGTGCCTCCATCACGTCCGCCATCGGGTGTGGGCGTCGTGCGCCGGAATTGACGGCAGATCGTTCAGCAGCATCCAGCTTTCTTGCCACTTCGACCAGGAACCGGCTGTTGTAGGCTCCATGGGTCAAGACGCGGGCGAGTCCGCGGTGTGGGCCCAACTTGAGGTTCGCGGTCAGCCGCTGTCGCCAGTCCGAGCTGAGTTGCGCGCTAGCTGCTCCCAACGCTGTACCGAGAGCGACCAAGAGCCGCTGTGCATCCTTGTCCGCCTCATCGAGTACAGCTGTAGCGGCAACTTCGTTGAACTTCTCCGGTCCCAACACGTTCAGGAGTTTGAGTGCGAACTGCGGATCCTTCGCACGTTTCTCCAGTTGGGCGAGAGCCTGCTCGTTCCCTTCGGAACTCTTCGCGGCCTCTCGAAGGAAGATCGCCGCTGCGTATGCATCAGGGTCATGGGAGACCTTCTTGTGTAACTCCTCGTCCAACCCGATCAGGCCACTCCCCGACGACAGATTCCAAGTGTCATTCATCGCCTTGATCGTGTCGTTGCGTTGCCGCAACTCGAGCTTCTTGCCGCGGATCCAGATCTCCGCCTCTCGCATCGCGCTCAGACCCGAGACATCCAACTCCAGCTTCTCCAGGGCCCGCCGCACGGCAGGCTCGCTGTGCCGCAGTAGATCACCAACCCGGGAGAACAGAACCTCGAACCGGTCCATCACGTCCGGGTCAATCCCGGAGTACTGGCCATCAAACGGCTTGGGCTGCAGCGGAAGGGGTGGCTCGGTCATCACCGGCCTCCGGCATCTTCAGGGGACATGCGCAGGCTATCTCGCATTCGGATCCGTTCGGCGGCTTCCTGCCTGACGGATATGGGAAGGCATTCGCCGATATGTACGCGTGTCGTCCTCTCACCGGTTCAATCGCTAGGTGGGCATTGTTCCGGGCTGTCGGACTGCGTGCTGGACCATGGGTATCTGCAGCTCAGTGGCGAAACGCAGCCATCTGCATGTTGGCCCGTCCTCATACCGCTGCCTCTGTGTGGCGATCGCTTCGCGCGGCATGGCGACCGAGCCATTGGAGTAGAACCGGCATCACGCCTTCTATCTCTACCTCAGGCCTTCGCGCCTCCGCACGCGCTCGTGATCGCAGCCTCCCCATCGTCACTTGACGCTGAGCACGCCTTGGATGCGCTCGCTCAAGCCTCTCTGTCCGCGAAACGCGTTCGGTCAGTTTGAGGTCGCCCTGGGAGGGGCGTCAGCAGGGCCTCATGCCAGGTAGAGACGGTCACGGAATCCGCCACGTTCCTCGCGTTTGGCGGCCGCAACCTTCTCTATTGCAGTCCAATCGTGTCCATGGACTGCTGCTAGTGCACGCAGCACTTCGTAGACGTCGGCGATCTCCTCCGCGACCTTGGCGGAGGGTGCTTCCTTGAGCTCGGTGGCCTCTTCGAACAGTTTCACCAGCAGAGCCTTGCGGTAGCCGGCCTCGTCGAGAGAGGTAATAACCGGTTCCCCGCCGTTCTGGCGAATAATTTCCGGAATATTGTCCCGTACGAGCTTGCCCATGCTCCATGCCTCCACTTGCCTAGAGCTCACTTGAAGCTCCTGAGCCTAGCGAGGCTGAGTGACACCCCCTGTGATCGCGAACTACCCTGAATCGGTCGAGATCACGATCAAGGCTGGCGTGTACGGATGACTGTGGACTTCTTTCGCGAAGAGCCGACGGCGCGCTCCTCGTGGCGGTTGGCGGTGCTCATGGGCGCCAACGTTCGAACCTACAAGTTCGCCCTAGGTGACGCGTTGCTCGGTGCCGCTGCCGAGGGGCGGACAGACATCCTCCTCAAGGACTTGGCCAAGCCGTACGCCTTGAGCCTGGTGGAGCATCTGGCCCAAGCGCCGCAGGCGTCAGCGAGGGTTGTTGCCGGCGGGTCGGATTTCCTGACCGTGGCGCAGGGGGAGGCTGCCGAGAGCGTACGGCTCGGCTCTCCGACCGAGAGGCTGCTTGCCGCCGCTATGAAGTCGATGCCCGCCATGGTGATGCAGAAGTTCCACAACCTGCGTGGTGATGGTGGTGCCGAGGTGCCTCACCGCTTTTACGAAGTGACCGGCACTGCTCGGGAACGGGTGGTCAAGCTGACCGACCATCTCCGCGCGCTCGCGCTGTCCGAGCAGAAGGCAAGTCTGCAGGTGGAACTGGAGGCGCGGTGGAGCATCGTCGAAACATCCTTCGCTGCCGGGATCGGCCGAAGCCTCGTCGAGGAGGGGATTGCGGTTGACCTAGAGGCCCTGGAAATCACTGACAGGCAGCGGCGACGCTCGGTCGCGGGAGTTACCGAGGCCGTCATTGGATTCCAGCATGGTCGGTGCATTATTTGTGCTGAACTACTCATCCCTGGCGTCGATGAGGTCGCTGTGGACCACGTGTTCCCGTACTCATTCAAACGGCTTCTGCCTGGCGCAGACGTCGACTTGGACGCGATCTGGAACCTCGCCCCAGCCCACAAGGACTGCAACGGGCGGAAGAGCAACCGCCCACCCACTGATGGACAGCTCAGTCGTCTGGCCCGAAGGAATGAAGCAATCATGCAATCACCTCATCCGCTGAGGCGGACCCTCCAGCTGATCTTGAAGCGTCACGGTTTCGCGGATGGACGCGTTGGGGAGTGGTGGAGCTTCATCCAGGGGGTGCGCCTTCAGATGGGGTAGACCTCGTGACAGGTCGAGGGCGCCTCTGACGGCACCTGGTGACGCGACCGCGGTGATGTTGAGGCGATCGGTATGGCCGCGCGGAGTCTAGTCCATAGCCCTGGCAGCGGTGAGGATTACGGAAGAGGGGGCGTTCGGTGCCTGACCTCGGCATATGGCATCAAGATCATCCCGTATATCTCCCGTGATCAAGGTCCTACGGCTGCATACGGGTGCTCTCGGTGACCTATCGCGGGTCTGGAAAGCAAAAGACCTGCGGCTGAGAAACCGCAGGTCAGAAGGCAAAACACCTGGTCGAGATGAGTGCCCCCGGCAGGATTCGAACCTGCGGCACCCGCTTTAGGAGAGCGGTGCTCTATCCCCTGAGCTACGGAGGCGGACTCTCGTAAGCCTAGCGAAAGTTGGGCAGTGCGTGGGCCGCCGGGCCGGGGTCAGTTTGGTGAGGTTGGTTATGGGTGCTCTGAGCTGCGGTAAAGGCATGGCAAGCGGTCGGATTCCGGTGCTTCGTGCGTGGCTAGCTTCTGCGTGTGACCAGGAGGCGATCCACGCAAGCTCGTAGGCGGCCCGTTGTGTTGTTCGGGGCGTTGCTGGCGCCGGCGATTCTTGCCGGCGGACTGTTGGCGGGGGAGATGCGGGGGTTCGAGGGGGTTGGTGCGCCGGTGGGGATGGAGGAGCGGAGGGCGGTGCGGTTGGCGTTCGAGCCCGTGTGGATGCCCGCGCCTGCGCATCCTGATCGGCGGTACGAAGGGGTGATTCCGGCGCCTGTGCGGAAGGTCGCCGAGGTGTCTGAGGCGTTGGAGGTGCGATCCTCGGTGCCCGCGCCTGCGCCGGAGCCGGATCCTGTGGTTGAGGAGGAGCCGTACGCGCCTGAGGCTTCGCGGTCCTCGCCTGGGTGTGCGGGGGAGTGGGAGGACACCTGGCTGTGGGACATGTGCCGGGAGCGGGAACAGGAGGCAGCCCAGAATGCCCGCTATGGCTGGTTGTCGGGTTTGTGAAGTTGACGAGGGGCGTTGGCTGAGGAGGGTGTGGTCGCGGGGTCCGGCGGCGCCCCAGGCCGCCGGCGGCCGGCGGCCGGCTAGGCCAGTGAACGTTCTCCCCGTGTTGCTGTTTCTCGGGGCGGTTAGGCGCGGGAGTGGCTTGGGGGTTGGTGTGGTTGCGGTTGGGGTTTCCCGATCAGAGGGCACTGCGCTGCTGGGGCAGGGGGCGTCGGCTCGGCGGGCACGCTGGAGGCCGTTGCGCATGGCCTGGTCACTCATGGTGGCGGGCCTGCGTGCGACTGCGTGGTTGGAGTGAAGGTTCTGAAGCCAAGGGTTGAGGCGAGGTCCGGAATTGCTCGGCGACGTTGCGCAGCGTGTGGAGGACTGTAGGTCAAGTGGCGCAGCTCTTGGGATGACCTCCCGTCGTGCCCAACAGGCCGCGACAGACTCGGAGGTCTGGAGACGCTGTCGGCGGTGATCTCAAGAGGGACTGGTCGCAAGGGTCTGGTGAGCACCGTTCCTGGAGGAGGACGAGCCGCCGAAGCTCAGAGGGTGGAGGAGTCCGCAAGGGGGCGTCGCGGATCCTTGTAAGGGGTCGCGGTCCTCGTGACAAGAGACGCCGAAGGCCTCGGAAAGGTGAGAAAGGGTGCTGTAGCGGACGGCGGAGACGAACCACCGCAAGAGAGCCCAGGTGGAGTCGCGGGGGCAATGCCGTGCCCGGGCGGCTGGAGGTCTGGGTGCGTGCGGGGCGGCGGTGCATGAGGGGCACAACCCTGCATGACAGGCAGGGGTGCGGTTGGTCCGGGGGCAGTGTGCGCGCTTTCGCAGCCGTCTTTCGGGGTTGCGCAGTGACAGCGCCTCACGGGCCGCCTGAACACCGACAGAGAGGCCAAGGCGCACTGTTGGGTGGCGAGCGTGGAGGTAGGGGATGCGATGTCGCTGGTGGGGAGGGGGAGCCGTACATAGTGCGCTTTTTGTCTCATAGCAGCTCTTCGGAGTTCGGTCCGGACACTCAGGGGGCTGTAGTAACGTGCGTGCCTGACCCGGGTAACGAGTGTGCAAACGGAGGAGTCGAACGTGCCATCCCCTCGATCAGCGGGTCTGATCGCGGTCGTCATGGCGATGGCTTCTCTCTTCGTGCCATCAGCGGTTCAGGCGCAGGCGCGGACCCAGATGGAGCGGCGGGATCCGAGCAATCTGGCGGAGCTGCGCAAGGAGGCCGAGAAGTCGGCCAAGGAGCTTGAGGACGCCACCAAGGCGCTGGAGAAGCGGCGTGCCACGATCGCGGCGTCCGAGAAGGAGCTCAAGACCAAGCTGAACGGGCTGCAGGATCTGGAGCGCAGGCTCGCGGTGATCCGACAGCCGGTCTCGCAGCTGGCGGAGCTGCTCTACGAGCAGCCCGTCGGGGCGGACGGCGTGGTGCCGTTCCTGTCGGGGGACGCCGGCGTCGGCACTCTGCGGGCGCTGTCGGACTCGACGGAGATGGTCCGGGTGCGGCAGCAGGCCGTGGAGCAGACCAGCACCCTGTACAAGGAGGCCGAGCGGCTGGCCGCCGAGGCTCAGGAGCTGAGGGCGGGCAACTTGCTGGCCGAGGCCCAGATGGCGGCCGAGATCGACACGCTCAGGCAGCGTTCGGACAAGATCGTCAAGTCGCTCACCGCGGCGCTGGTGAAGCTGGGCATCAAGATCGACAAGGTCGGACGGGCGGCGCTGGGCTGCAACCCCCTCCAGGCCGCCACGGCCAACAACTACCCCAACGGGCTCATCCCCAAGAGCATGCTCTGTCCGTTGCAGCAGAAGGGCTTCAGTCTGCGGGCGGACGCCACCATCGCCTTCGTCAGCCTGAACGAGGCCTACCGGAGGCGGTTCGGCAAGGCGATCTGCGTGACGGACGCCTACCGGAGCCTGGCCGAGCAGCAGTCCGTCTACTACCGGCGGCCGGGGTTCGCGGCCGTGCCGGGGCGGAGCAACCACGGTCTCGGGCTGGCTGTGGACCTGTGCGGCGGCGTGGAGCGGTTCCGGTCCACGGAGTTCGTGTGGATGGAGAAGAACTCCAAGAGGTACGGGTGGTTCCATCCCGCCTGGGCCTACAGCAGCCCGTTCGAGCCGTGGCACTGGGAGTACGACCCGAAGATCGACTCGCAGCTCTAAGCGGGCACGACCTCGGCGCTGCAGAAGGCGCAGCGGGAGGCGGCCTTCGGGATCTCCGACAGGCATTCGGGGCAGTCGCGGGTCTTGGCCTCGACCTGGGCCGCCGCGCGCTCCTTGAAATGCGTGTACGGCTTGACGACCAGGAAGTAGATCACCGCCGCGATCATCAGGAACGAGATCACCGCGTTGACGAACTTGCCGTACATGAAGTGGGACGCGCCGACGGTGACCTTCAGCGAGGAGAAGTCGGGCAGGCCGCCGAAGGCCGAGATCAGTGGGGTCAGCAGGTCGGCGACGAACGACTGCACGATCGAGTTGAAGGCCGCCCCGATGACCACCGCGACCGCCAGGTCGAGGACGTTGCCCTGCATGAGGAACTTCTTGAATCCGTTCATGGCCAAGAATCGTAGTCGAACGATTACTCTCAGCTAACTCTTGAAGGTGATGGAGAGGCGGCCCGATGTCTGGGCGCCCGCCAGCTGGGCCGCCTGGTACGGGGTCGCCGCCAGCACCACCAGCGCGCCGCCGGTACGGGAGTCGTCGGCGGGACGCGGGATGGTGATCACAGGGACGTCGTCGGCGATGAGCTGGGCCGGCTGACCGCCCTCCCCGGCGGCCAGGACGCCGACGGTCGAGCCGGGGGAGATGAGGGCGACGGCGTCGGGGTCGGCGATGCGGACCGGGGCTGCCACCGTGCCCGGCGGCAGCGGCACGGGGTGGAGCAGGCGGGCGTCGGTCAGCGGCTCGCCCCGGCGCATGGGCCCGGCGAGGTAGCGGCCCGCCGCGTACGACCGGATGGCCCCGTCGGGCGGACGGGCGAGCGGCGCCGGACGGAGGTCACCGGGACGCAGCGGGCCGGGGGTTAGGTCGCGGGCGGCGACGAGGATCTCAGGGCCCGCGGCGGGACGGAGAGCGACATAAGCCGACAGGACGCCCACCGCGGCCAGGACCGCCGCGATCAGACGACGCCGCCGGGCCCACGGCCGCAGCCAGGCCGGGTGCCTGCTCACGGCAGCTCGAAGGGCAGCTTGATGCCGTCGAGGGCCGAGCCGCAGGGACACGTGCGGTCGGTGGGCAGGGCCTGGACGGTCTCGGCGATCAGCGTGCGCATGCGGGTGACGTTGCGGGCGAAGAACTCCAGCACCTCGTCGTGGGTCACGCCCTGACCGGCCTCGACCCCGGCGTCGTGGTCGGTCACCAGGGAGAGCGAGGTGTAGCACAGGGCCAGCTCGCGGGCCAGCACCGACTCGGGATAGCCGGTCATGCCCACGATCGACCACCCGTTGGCGGCGAACCACTGGGACTCGGCCCGGCTGGAGAAGCGAGGGCCCTCGATGACCACCAGCGTGCCGCCGTCGACGACGTCGCCCCAGCCGGTGGAGCGGGCCGTGGCCACGGCCGCGGCTCTGCCGGACGGGCAGTAGGGGTCGGCGAAGGAGACGTGGACGGCCCCCGAGACGTCGTAGTACGTCTGCGGCCGGCCCGAGGTGCGGTCGACGATCTGGTCGGGCACGACGATGGCGCCGGGGCCGTACTCGGCCTTGAGTGAACCGACGGCGCTGGGGGCGAGCACCTGCGTCACGCCGAGCGAGCGCAGCGCCCACAGGTTGGCGCGGTAGGGGATGCGGTGGGGAGGGAAGCGGTGGTCCCGGCCGTGCCGGGGGATGAACGCGACCGAGCGCGAGCCGATGCGGCCGACGGTGACGACGTCGCTGGGGGGGCCGTAGGGGGTGGAGAGCTCGATCTCCTCCGCGTCGTCGAGCAGGGAGTAGAAGCCCGAGCCGCCGAGGACGCCGATGTCTGCGCGAGTGACCATGGCGCCGAGAGTAGCCGGACGGCCGAGGGCGGCGAGAACGCCGAACGCCGTTCTGTGGACAACCGCACGGGCGCGAGATCGCCCCCTGAACGCGGAGCGTACGCACACCAGTACGAAGAGTAGGATCGCCGCATGCGGCAAAAAGGGCTGGGCCTCATCATCCTCGCGCTGATGCTCGGCATGCTGCTGGCCTCCCTCGACCAGACCATAGTCTCCACGGCCCTGCCGACGATCGTGAGCGACCTGGGCGGGCTGGAGCAGCTCTCCTGGGTGGTGACGGGCTACATGCTCGCCTCGACCGTCTCCACGCCGTTGTGGGGCAAACTGGGCGACCAGTACGGCCGCAAAAAGCTCTTCATCGCCGCGATCATCATCTTCCTCCTCGGATCGGCCCTGTGCGGGCTGAGCCGGAACATGGGGGAGCTGATCGGGTTCCGGTCGATCCAGGGGCTGGGCGGCGGCGGGCTCATGGTGCTCGCGCAGGCGATCGTGGGCGACGTGGTCTCGGCCCGCGAACGAGGGCGCTACCAGGGCTTCTTCGGCGCCGTCTTCGCCGTCAGCAGCATCGTGGGGCCGCTGCTCGGCGGGCTGTTCGTCGACCATCTGTCCTGGCACTGGGTGTTCTACGTCAACCTTCCCCTGGGCGCGATCGCCCTGGGGGTGATCGCGGCGGCGCTGCCCGGCGACGACACGCGCACCAGCCATCGCATCGACTACGCCGGGGTGGTGCTGCTCGGCGGCGCGACCTCGTGCCTGGTGCTCATCACGACCTGGGGCGGCACGATCTATCCCTGGGCGAGCCCGGTCATCGCCGGCCTGGCGCTGGGGGCCGCGGTGCTGGTCGCGGCGTGGGTGGCCGTCGAGCGGCGGGCCGCCGAGCCGGTGCTGCCGCTGGGGCTGTTCCGGGTGCGGGCGTTCGCGATGTCGTCCGCGGTGGGGTTCGTGGTGGGGTTCGCGATGTTCGGGGCGCTCACGTACCTGCCGCTGTTCCTGCAGGTCGTGCATGGGGTGAGTCCCACCTTGTCCGGGGTGTACCTGCTGCCGATGATGGCCGGGATGCTCACGATGTCGATCGTCAGCGGGCTGGTGATCTCGAAGACCGGCAGATACCGCTTCCTGCCCATCGCGGGCACGGCCGTGGCGACGGCGGGGCTGTTCCTGCTGTCCGGGCTGAGCGAGCGCAGCAGCCTGCTGACGATGGGCGGCTACCTGCTGGTGCTCGGCGTCGGGCTCGGGATGACCATGCAGGTGCTGGTGATCGTCGTGCAGAACGCCGTCGACTTCAAGGACCTCGGCGTGGCCACCTCGGGGGCGACGTTCTTCCGGTCGATCGGCGGCTCCTTCGGGGTCGCCACGCTGGGGGCGGTCTTCACCGGCACTCTCAACGGCGACCTGCGGGAGGTGCTGGCCAGGGCCCGGTTGCCGGCGGGGTTCGACCCGTCCAGGATCCAGCGCGACCCGACCGTCATCCAGCGGCTGCCTCCCGCGCTGGCCGGTCAGTTCCTCCATGTGTACGCCGACGCCATCGCCACCGTCTTCCGGGTGGCCGCGCCGGTGATGTTCGGCGCGTTCGCGCTGAGCTGGTTCATCCCGCAGACGCGGCTCAGGGAGACCACCAAGGCGGCGGACCTGGGCGAGGGGCTGGGCGCCACGTCGGCCGAGCGGTCGTCGCTGGAGGAGGTCGAACGGGGGCTCATGCGGCTCGCCGACGCCGACCTGCGCAGGGGCTACTACGAAAGGCTCGGGGCGCTGGCCGGGCTGGGCGGCCTCGCGCCGCAAGGGGTGTGGGTGCTCGCCAGGCTCAACGGCAAGGGCTGGGTCGGCGCGGGCGAGCTTGCCGAGTGCGCCAAGGTGAGCAGGGCGCACGGACGGCCCCACGTCGACCGGCTGGTGGACGAGGGGCTGGTGGAACGTTCTGAGGACGGCGAGCGGCTGCGGCTCACGCCGAAGGGGGACCGGGCGGCCCTGGGGCTCGTGCGCTGCTCACGCGAGGGGCTGAGCAGGCTCGTGGCCGACTGGGGGCCCGATCCACAACTGACGCGGCTCGTCGATCGCGTCGCGCCGGAACTGCTCGGCGCGTACGCCGACCGGCCTCGATGAGGCCCCCGCCCGTGCGGGCGGGGTGACGCGCCTAGTTGGAAGCCGCGGCGGGCGCCGGCGCCGGGGTGGACGACGACGAGGACGACGCGGACGACGACTCGCTCGACTTGCTCTCGGCCGGCTTCGACGGGGTGGTCGAAGAGGCGGAGGACGTCGAGGACGAGCGGTTGTCGGTGCGGTAGAAGCCCGAACCCTTGAACACGATGCCGACGGCGGAGAACACCTTCCGCAGGTTGCCCTGACAGTTGGGGCACACCGTCAGCGCATCGTCGGTGAACTTCTGCACGACTTCGAGCTGCTCGCCGCAGTCGTTGCAGGCGTACTGGTAGGTCGGCACGCGCTCCTCCTTATACGTTCTGGCACTCGAGCGATGCGACTGCTAATGCTAACCGATTGGGCCAAACACCTATTCCAACCCCCGCTCCCCGTACCAACCGGCCAGCTTGCCGCTGCGGCTCACCGCGCGCAGGCGGCGTTCGACCTGGTCACGGCAGGCGGCCGTGGTGACCACCAGGAGCTGGTCGTCGGCCCGGACGCGGGTGCTGTTGTCCGGTACGAACGATTTGCCGTCGCGGACCACGAGCGTGACGGCCGCTCCGGCGGGCAGGCGCAGCTCGAAGACCTCCACGCCGTGCAGGCGCGACCCGACCGGCACCTTGACCTGGAGCAGGTCCGCCTTGAGCTCCTCCAGCGGCGCGGACTCCACCTCCAGGTCGTGCGCCTCGCCCGGCGCGCTCACCCCGAGCAGCCGGGCCGCGTACGGCAGTGTGGGCCCCTGCAGCAGCGTGAACACGATCACGATCACGAAGACCTGGTTGAAGATCTCCTTCGAGCCCTGCACGCCGGACGCCCACGGGATGGTCGCCAGCACGATGGGGATCGCGCCGCGCAGCCCCGCCCACGACAGGAACGCCTGGTCGCGCCAGCTCACCCGATCCAGCCGCAATGCCCGGGCCACGGTCGAGCTGACCAGCACCGACAGCGGGCGGGCCACCATCACCAGCACGGACCCGGCGATCACGCCCGGCACGATGGCCGACGGCAGCTCCTTGGGGGTGGCCAGGAGCCCGAGCATGACGAACAGCCCGATCTGCGCCAGCCACGCCGCGCCCTCGGCGAACCCTCTGGTCGCGGCGCGGTGGGGCAGGCGCGAATTGCCCAGGATGAGGGCCGTGAGGTAGACGGCCAGGAAGCCGGAGCCGTGCAGCAGCACCGCGCCGCCGTACGAGACGAAGGTGAGGGCGAGCACGGCGATCGGGTAGAGGCCGGAGGCGGGGAGGGCGACGCGGCGCAGCGCGTACGCGCCCGCCGGTCCGACCGCGAGGCCCACGGCCGCGCCGATGACCAGCTCGATGGCCGTCTCCAGCAGGAACGTTCCCACTGACGCCGGCCGCCGGGACGCCCCGCTGAGCAGGACGACGGCGATGACCGTGGGGGCGTCGTTGAATCCGGACTCCGCCTCCAGAACCCCCGCCAACCGGGTCGGGAGCGGCAACCTGCGCAGCACCGAGAAGACGGCGGCCGCGTCCGTCGAGGCCAGCACGGCGCCGAGGACCAGCGCCGCGGTCGGATCCATGCCGAGCAGCCCCTGGACGGCCAGCGCCACGACCACGATGCTCACCGTCACGCCGACGGTGGCCAGGATCAGGGCGAGGGGCACCGATTTGCGGACGTGCGACCAGGTCGTGGTCAGACCGCCCTCGGCCAGGATCACCGCCAGCGCGATCAGGCCGATCTGCTGGACGGCCTGCGGGCTCTCCAGCTTGGCGCCGAACCCCGAGGCCCCCAGAACCAGACCGAGGGCCAGGAAGAGGAGAAGACTGGGCAGACCGCTGCGATGTGTGATGCGTACGGACGCGATGGCCGCGATGACAATTCCGGCGCCGATCAGGAGCCAGACATCAAGCGTCATCCAGCCCCCTCTCGTCCCTTCGGTCACATAAGCCTAGTGAGTCCGCGCGGCGTCATCGCAAAACGGACCCGGTGGTCGTGCGGCTCGGCGGGCACGTCGTCGATCAGCTCGCCGTCGTGCAGCAGGGCCACCGTGGGGACGTTGGGCCCCACCCTGGCCAGCGCGCGGTCGTACGAACCGCCGCCGCGTCCGAGCCGCACCCCCGTGCGGCGGTCGACCGCGAGGGCGGGCACGATCACCAGCGCGGCCGTGCGGACGGCGTCGACGCCCCGGCGCGTGTCGACCGGTTCCATGATGCCGAAGCGGCCAGGGGCGAGCGTGTCCGGGCCGTCGTAGACCGCCCAATCCAGGTCATTGTCCTCTTTCAGCACCGGAAGGATCACCGTCGCGCCGTGTTTCCACAGAGCGAACACGAGACCGTGCGTCTCCGGCTCCGACCCCGCCGACCAGTAGCAGGCCACCAGACCGGCCATCTGGACCCACGGCTGTTCGAGCAGCGTCTCGCGGACCTTGGTGGCGTTTGCCCGCAGTTGTTCGGGGGGTAGAGCGGTACGCGCCGCGAGCAGTCGGCGACGCAGGTTCAGCTTGTCCACAGGTACCTCCACTAGGGTCTACTCATGGCTGACTTCGACCCTGTGACGAAAGCCGTCGTGCCCGCCGCGGGTCTGGGCACCCGGTTCCTCCCGGCGACCAAGGCGACACCCAAAGAGATGTTGCCCATCGTCGACAAGCCCGCGATCCAGTATGTCGTCGAGGAGGCGGCCTCCGCCGGGCTCCTCGACGTCCTCATGGTCACCGGCAAGAACAAGCGATCCATCGAAGACCACTTCGACCGCGCGTTCGAGCTGGAAGAGGCCCTGGAGGCCAAGGGCGACGAGCAACGGTTGTCCCAGGTCCGCGAGCCCGCCTCGCTCGCCACGCTGCACTACGTGCGGCAGGGCGAGCCGAAGGGGCTCGGGCACGCGGTGCTGTGCGCCAAGCAGCACGTCGGCGACCACCCGTTCGCCTGCCTGCTCGGTGACGACCTGATCGACTACCGCGACCAGCTGCTCAAGCGCATGATCGAGGTGCGTGACACATTCGGCGGCAGCGTGGTGGCGCTGATGGAGGTGCCGAGGGAGCAGGTCTCGCTCTACGGCGTGGCCACCATCGCAGGCACCGTCGAGGACGACGTCGTGCGCGTGACCGACCTGGTGGAGAAGCCGCCGGTGGACGAGGCGCCCTCCACGTGGGCGGTCATCGGGCGATACGTGCTCGATCCCGCCATTTTCGAGGTCCTGGAGAACACCCCGCCGGGGCGCGGCAACGAGATCCAGCTCACCGACGCGCTGCGCACGCTGGCCGGCCGCGGCTCCGAGCAGGGCGGGCCGGTGCACGGCGTGCTGTTCCGCGGGCGGCGGTACGACACCGGCGACAAGCTCGACTATCTGCGCACGGTGGTGAAGTTCGCCGCCGATCGCGAGGATCTGGCGCCGGAGTTCGTGCCGTGGCTGCGGGAGTTCCTCGATGAGATCGGTTGACGCGCATCTGGCCGAGATCCTGGCCACTGTGCGTCCGCTGGCGCCTCTGGAGCTTGAGCTGGAGCGGGCGCTAGGCACGACGCTGGCTGAGGACGTCTCCTCGCCGGTGCCGCTGCCGCCGTTCGACAACTCCGCGATGGACGGCTACGCGGTCAGGGCCGAGGACGTCCCCGGCACGCTGCCGGTGATCGACGACGTCGCCGCCGGCTCCGACGAGCTGCGGGCGGTGGGCCCCGGGCATGCCGTCCGCATCATGACCGGGGCGCCGATGCCGGCCGGGGCGGACTCCGTCGTACCGGTGGAGTGGACGGACGGCGGCACGGTCTCCGTCCGGATCAATCGGGATGTCCCGGTCGGTAACGCGATTCGCCGGGCGGGCGAGGACGTCCAGGCGGGCGAGGTGGTGCTCAAGGCCGGCACGGTGATCGGGCCGGCCCAGCTCGGGATCATCGCCGGTGTGGGCCGGCGGCGCGTGTGGGTGCGTCCGCAGCCGCGCGTCGTCGTCATCTCGACCGGCGCCGAGCTGGTCGAGCCGGGGGCGCCGCTGAACCGCGGGCAGATCTGGGACTCCAACAGCTTCACCCTGACGGCCGCGGTCCGCGAGGCGGGCGCCGAGGGGTTCCGCGCGGGGTCCGTCGGTGACGATCCCGCCGTGCTGCTCGACCAGCTCGACACCCATCTGGTGCGCGCCGACGCGATCATCACCAGCGGCGGGGTCTCCATGGGGGCCTACGAGCCCGTCAAGGAGGCGCTGTCGCCGCTCGGCACGGTCCGGTTCGAGAAGGTCGCGATGCAGCCCGGCATGCCGCAGGGCTTCGGCGTCCTGGGCGACGACCGGGTGCCGATCTTCGCCCTGCCGGGCAACCCGGTGTCCTCCTTCGTGTCGTTCATGCTGTTCGTCCGCCCCGCGCTCGACAAGATGCGCGGCCTGCCCACCGAAACGGCCCCGGTGACCGCCTACGTCACCGCGGCGCTGCGCTCGCCGTCGGGCCGGCGCTCGTACCTGCGCGGCGTGCTGTCCTCCGACGGCACGGTCGCGCCGGTCCACGGGCAGGGCTCCCACCAGCTCGCGGCCCTGGCCTCGGCGAACGCGCTGATCGTGGTGCCGGAGGACGTGACCGAGGTGCCCGGCGGGTCCGAGGTGGAGGTGATCCGGATTTGAGCGAGTTCACGCACCTCGACGAGACCGGCGCGGCGCGCATGGTCGACGTCTCGGCCAAGGACGTCTCCGCCCGTACCGCGACGGCGTCCGGGCGGGTGCTGCTGTCGTCCGAGGTGGTGGCGCTGCTGCGGTCGGGCGAGGTGCCCAAGGGCGACGCGCTGGGGGTGGCCAGGATCGCCGGGATCATGGGGGCGAAACGCACGCCCGACCTCGTCCCGCTCTGCCACCCGATCGCGTTGCACGGCGTCAAGGTCGTGCTCGACGTCGAGGACTGGGGCGTGGCGATCACTGCCCGGGTGCGGACGGCCGACCGCACCGGGGTGGAGATGGAGGCGCTGACCGCCGTCACGGTGGCCGCGCTGGCGCTGATCGACATGGTCAAGGCGGTCGATCCGGCCGCCGTGATCACCGATGTCCGGGTAGAGGAGAAGGTGGGCGGCAAGACCGGTCTGTGGACCAGGGAAGCCACGTGATCAGGGCGCTCGTGGTGACCGTGTCGAACCGCGCGTCCGCCGGGATTTATGCCGACAAGTCAGGGCCGTTGCTGGCCGAGCTGCTGGCGGACGCCGGCTGCGAGGTCTCGGGGCCCGTGGTCGTCCCCGACGGCGACGCGGTCGAGGCGGCGCTGCGGGACGGCGTCGCGCAGGGTTACGACGTGATCGTCACCACCGGCGGCACCGGGCTCACACCCCTCGACCTGACGCCGGAGATGACCGCCCGCGTGATCACCCGGGAAATTCCCGGTATAGCGGAGGCCATTCGCCTGGCGAATCGCGACAAGGTGCCCACGTCGGTCCTGTCCCGGGGGCTGGCCGGTCAGGCGGGTGACACGTTGATCGTGAATCTGCCCGGCTCGTCCGGGGGCGTCCGGGATGGGGTCGCGGTGCTCGCGCCCGTCCTGCGGCACGCCGTCGAGCAGATGAAGGGCGGCGACCACCCCCGCTGACCAGGTTTCGGTCTGCCGATCGATGATCCGTGGCGACATCGAGCCCGATGGGGGGATGATGAGAGGCGTGGATCGACTTCGTGGCTGGCCGGCGATTCTGAACGAGGGCCCGGTAGGCCTGCGGCCGCTGCGGCTGAGCGACGTACGCGTCTGGCGCGAGACCAGGTTGCGCAACGCCGACTGGCTGCGTCCCTGGGAACCGAGCAACCCCGAGACCCCGCTGTTCAGGACGGGGCTCGGCCCGTACATCTCCATGGTCGGCACCCTGCGCCGCGAGGCCCGGCAGGGGCTGGCGCTGCCCTGGGTGGTCACCTACGGCGGCCGCTTCGCCGGGCAGCTCACCGTGGGGGCCATCGTGTGGGGATCTGCCCGTTCCGCCCAGGTCGGTTACTGGGTGGACGGCGCGCTGGCCGGGCGGGCCATCATCCCCACCGCCCTGGCCCTGGCCGTCGATCATTGCTTTTTCACCACCGGATTGCATCGGCTAGAGGCGAACATCCGTCCTGAGAACCAGGCCAGCCGTAGGGTGGTGGAGAAGCTCGGGTTCAGGGAAGAAGGCATTCGGCGTCGCCAACTCCACATCGACGGGGCCTGGCGCGACCACATCTGCTACGCGCTGACCGTCGAGGACGTCCCCGGCGGCCTGCTCGTACAGTGGCGGCGCGCCCGTGAGGCGGCCGCTCACGGCGGTTCTCCGATCGAAGAGGTTTGACGATCTCGCGACACACCGCACCGAATGCTCGTCAATCAGTGACACACGGTCTTACGGTGCGTGACGTGAGCACAATGAAGGCGCGACGAGCACAGACGCGCTTTCGTGCTGCCCGGAGGTGGTCGTGAGCAGCGCCTTCCTCTATGTCGCCATTGTGGTGATGTGGCTGTGCGTCCTGATCCCGATGTGGTTGCGCCGGGACAAGACGAACCTCCAGGAGTTGGCCGAACTCGAAGAGCACTACACCGGCGAGCACGCCCTGCCCGACCTGGACAACCTCGACGCCACCCTCGGCGACGAGGACGCGCCGGAGGTCGAGAAGGTCGATGTCCGGCAGTTCCGGTTTCGGCGTAGGGCGATCATCGTAGCGCGCCGCCGGAGGTTGTTGTTCTTCACCGCGCTGCTCGTCCTCGCCTCGGTGGTCACGGCCGGGGTCGAGATGATCCCGTGGTGGGGTGTGGCGCCGTCCGTGGTCGTCATGCTGTCGTACATGGCCTTTCTGCGGATCGCCGTACAGGTGGATCGCGAACGCCGCGAGCGGGCCCTCCAGGCACGCTCTGAGCGGCTGCGACGGGCCCGCGAGCGGCGCCGGGCGGCGGCCGAGGTGGAGGCCGAGGTGATCGACCTGACCGCGCTGCACGCCGACGTCCTGTTCGACCAGTACGCCGAACCACCCAAACGGGCGGTGGGGGACTGAGAGGATGGCGCGAGGACCCTTGGGAGTTTGCTAATCTGGTCGAGTCCTTGGGGATGTAGCGCAGTCCGGTAGCGCACTTCGTTCGCATCGAAGGGGTCAGGGGTTCGAATCCCCTCATCTCCACCAGGGGCCGTTCTTGAAACGGCTGGACTGAGGTTGACGGGATCCCGTCTGATCATCGCGATCAGGCGGGATCTTGTCGTTTCAGGGGTTACCGAATCGGGTTCGTCCTGGTTCGGGGACCGCGGAGTCAGCTTCTGGGAAGGCCCGGGTGGTGTCAGGCCGCTGGTGGTGGGGTGAGATCCGGCCGTTGGGCATGGCGAAACCGACGGTGAGCGGGGCGCTGCGACAGGGTGACGGGTTCTGCGGCTTATGGGGCGGGTAGTGGCCTGCTCTGGCCTGCGGGTGGTGTGCCGTCGAAGGGCTGGGCTGGAGTCGGCGGAGTGTCGGCGAGTGTGACGGGCTGGTCTTGGGGCTAGTAAATGTGGCGCCACTGGTCAGAAAGCGGTCGTTGGCGACGGTGACGAGCAGTGCGACCAGGATGGTTTGGGCGACGCGGCCGTGCGCGGGCCGGTGCTTGGGATCGCCGAGGTCGAGGTCGTGTCCCTTGAGTCGGCCGTTGATGCCTTCGGTGTTGGCGCGGATGGACTCGTAGGTCCCGATCCAGGCAGAACTCAGGTAGACCAGGTCCTGGCGGAACTTGTCGAGGTGGCCGAGATCGTCCTTGCGGACGGTGATGGTGCTGGCTGCAGACTTCGGCAGTTGGGCGGCCTTCAAATCAGGCTGTGGTGGCAGGACGCGTGGTTTGGCTGCGGGGTGAGCGGCTCGCTGCCGGGCGTCGGTCAGGTCGACTGTGGCGGGGCGGCTGGGTCCGCGCTGGGGGAGGCGGTCGAAGCCGGGGCAAGTGACCGATGGGGAGGTGCCTGCTGCTGGGCACTGGAAGCGGACGGCGCCGTTCGCGTTCGCGCTCTGTTTGAGGCGCAGCAAGTACGGCTCTCGCGCGGCGATCAACGCGGCGAGCTCTTCCGACGGCGCGCGGATGGCGGCGTCGTCCAGGCCGCTGGTGGCGTGGGCGAGCCGGTCGGGCATCAGTGGACAGGCTGGGGGGCCGTCGATGAACAGGGTGCCGTGGACGCTGCCCTGCACTCCCCGCTGCCGGACCATGGTCATTCACGGCGGCCAGGTGCTGTCCACCTACACCCACGTCTCGGATCAGTGGTCGACGTACGGCACAAAGATCATCGTGCCGACGGCGCGGGAGGCACACCATGTCCTGGACGACTTTCTGGGCAACGCGACCGACCTACCGACACACGGAGCCATGCTCATCAACTTTGCCTTGTTCGACCTGGTCGGCAAGGCGCTCACTCCGCGGTTGCGGGATCTGACCCGGGTCACCCTGGTCCGTGACGCCACCCCGACCGAGATCGCCAAGCGTTACCCGCCTGCCGGGCCGCTGCCGGGGGCGTGCTGGAATGAGGACCTCATCGCCGGCTGCGGCCCGACCTGCTGCGGATGGCCGGGTCGCTGAAGTACGGGCAGGCCACCGCCTCGCTGATCGTCGGCAAGTGGTCGGCCGCATCCCGGCAGAACGCCTTCGCCGCCGCGCTGAAGGAGTGGGGCATGCTCAGAAGGACCGTCCACCTGGCCGAATATCTGTCGGAGCCGGCCTTCAGGCGGAAGATCGCGGCAGCTGAACAAGGGAGAGCCTGCACGCGCTGTGCCGCGACCTGCTCTACGCCCAGCAGGGCACGATCACCCGGCCGCACCTGGAACAGCAGACCGAGCAGGCGTGGTGCTTGACCCTGCTGACCAACGCGGTGGCCGCCTGGACGACCGAATATTACTCCAGGGCGGTGCTGGAGTTGCGTTCCCAGGGCCGGGATGTGCCGGACGAGATCCTGTCGCACATCTCGCCCGGCCACAGCGACAACATCAACTTCTTCGGCGTCATCAACGTCGACGTTGAGGCGGAACTGGCCGAGCTCGACACCATCGGATGGCGACCGCTGCGGCCCGCGCAACTGCGTGAGCTGGGACTGGCTCCCTGAGCAGCCATCGCGTCGTGCCGTTAAGGGAGGCACGGATGGGGTGAGAAGGGGTGAGTTGGCCCGTGCCCGACGACGGGCCAACGTGCTGCCGACCGGCCGAGTCGGAGTATGCCATCGTCCGGCTGCTGGAGGCCAAGTCCGTCGATGAAACGCTGGAGCTGCTCGACCTGCTGATGGAGACCAGTTGCTGAACAAGGCGCAGGCTGTGGCGAACAAGGAGAAGGTCCGCAAGCATCCGAAGCCGGCGCCCCGCCCTCTACCGTCAGCGTCACGCTGTGGAAATGCGCCATCAACCAGCTCAGACGCAACCGCGCCACGGCCCCCGGTATGACAAGCTTGCTGTCCACTTTGTCATCGGCGCGAAACCCTGGGCGGGTGCCGGCCCAGGGCGCCGGCATGCGTGAGATCACTGGTGCCCTAGGCGTCGAAGTCCGTCGACGGTTTCGACAAGTCGGCGCAGCTCTTCGTCGGTGTTGTAGTAGTGCACCGAGGCGCGGACCAGGTCGGGCAGGCCCCGCGCGCCCATGTCGTACCGAGCGTACTCTCGCAGCGAGACCGACGTGTTGACGTCCAACTCGGCGAGCCTGCGGTGAACGTCGGCCGAGGGCATCCCCGCGACGGTGAAGGTAACGATGCCACACTGCCGTACGCCTTGGTCGTGGACCCGTACGCCGGGCACCTGCCGCAGGTCCTGCCGGAGCCGCCGCGCCAGGTCGCGCACCCGCTCCTCGATGTTGCCCAGCCCCAGGGACAGGGCGTAATCGACAGCGGCGCCCAGGCCGAGCGTGGCGGCGACGTTGCGCTCCCACGTCTCGAACATCCGCGCGGTTTTGTCGATCTCGTAGCTGTCTGGGCCGGTCCAGGCGGCGGAGTGTAGATCCAGTACGGCCGGCCGGATCTGCTCGCGCAGCCGGGGCCGCACGTACAGGAAGCCCGTGCCACGGGGGCCCCGCAGGTATTTGCGGCCCGGGGCGCTGAGGGCGTCGCAGTGCAGCCGCTCGACGTCCAGGTCGAGCTGGCCGGCCGACTGGCAGGCGTCCAGCAGGAACGGCACGCCGGCCGCCTCGGCCAGCCGCCCCACCTCCTCGGCGGGGTTGACGAGACCGCCTTGAGTGGGGACGTGGGTGATCGCGATGAGGCGTACCCGCCCGTCCATCCGGCGCCGCAAGTCCTCCACGTCCATCTGGCCGCTTTCATCGTCGTCGACCACCTCGACGCGTGCCCCGGTGTGCTCGGCCACCTGGAGGAAGGCGATGACATTGCTGGCGTATTCGGCGCGGCAGGTCAGGATGCGGTCGCCGGGGCCGAACGGCAAGGCGTAGAACACCGCCTGCCACGCTCGAGTCGCGTTGTCGGTCAGTGCGATGTCTTCGGCGGCTGCGTTGAGCAGGGCAGCGACGGAGGATCGGACCGCGGCGAGCCGGGGCGCCGCATCAGCGGCCGCCCGGTAGCCGCCGCGCAGTGCCTCGGCGCGCAGGTGGGCGATCACCGTGTCGGTCACGATCGCGGGAGGCAGCGAGGTGCCCGCGTTGTCCAGGTGGGTCACGTAAGTACAGCCGGGCGTGTCGGCCCGAGCCTGTTCAACAGCTTGCATGCAAAACATGTAAACTGAATACAGTAGTGAGGCATTGTATGCAAACGAGGGAGCGAATGAACCACAGCGACACGGCTCCGCTGCGGCGCGACATATCGGAGCAGGTCACCGCACGCATTCTGGACGGTCGCCTGCCCGCCGAGGGGCGCGTCAACGAGGTCCACCTGGCGGCCGAGCTGGGGGTCAGCCGCACGCCGCTGCGGGAGGCGCTCGTGGAGCTCACCGACCGCGGCCTGCTGGTCGCCCAGCCGCGGCGTGGCTTCCGCGTGCCGCCCCTGGACATCGACGAGGCCCGCAAGCTGTATCCGCTGGTAGGCGAGTTGGAGGCCCTCGCCTTGCGGTGGACCGCGCCGCAGGACCTGCTCGGACTCGTTGACCGGCTGGAGGAGCAGCTCGAGGAGATGCAGGCCGTTCTGGAGCAGGGGGAGGAGTTGGCTGCGCTCGACGACCGCTGGCACGACCTGTTGCTCTCGGCCTGCGCCAACGCCCCCCTCATCCGGATCATCGCCCAGACGAAGCCCCTGCTCAAGCGCTACGACGTACTCTATTTCGGCGGCCCCGACCGGGCTCGGCGCAGCATCGACGAACACCGCCGTATCCTCGCCGCGATCCGGGAGGGAGACCTCACCGAGGGGGCGCGATGGCTCGTCCAGAACTGGGTCAACGGAGCCGCCTATCTCGGCCAGGACCCGCACCGGCCCACCCGGTAGATCGCGGCTCGGAAAGGGAGATCATGTCCGGGAAGACACCGGCCTGCCGCACCGACCTGGACGGACATGTGGCCATCGTCACCGGCGGCTCCTCAGGCCTGGGGCACGCATCACATCCCGCACAGGCCGGGCCGCCTCGGCGTTGGCCTGCGACGTCAGCGACGAAGCCGGCGTCCACCGGGCGGCGGGTGAGGTCGCCGAGCGATTCGGCCGCCTAGACATTCTGGTGACCAGTGCGGGATCCAGGCCAGGGGCGACGTCGGCGAGCTCGGCGCGGCCCAGCTCCGGCGCTGCCTTGAGATCAACGTCGTCGGGACCTTCCTGGCCTGCCAGGCGGCCGTCCCGTTCATGCGAGCCGCCGCTCGGCGTCTCGACCAGGACCATCCGCAACGACGTCGAGCGCCTGCGCTCGACCGGCTACCCGGTGCACGCCATGCCCGGGGTGGCCGGCGGCTACCGCCTGGGCGCGGGCGCCGAGCTGCGCCGGCTGGCCCGCCAGAGCGCAGGCGACCCGGCGGCGTGGACGCCCGACCTGGCTTTCCTCGTCGCCGGCCTGTTCGAGCAGTTGGCGTCCGCCTGGGACACCGAGCAGGCCACCGGCCGGCTGGACTTCCTCACCGACACCCTGGCCCGCGCGGCGGTCCGCTGCCGTCCGGGACCTGCTGGAGCTCGGCTCGGGCGCCGTGGCCCTGGTCGACGCGCTGCTGTTCCGGCCGAGATCACCCGGGTGCTGACCGCCGACGGCGTGCTGATCTGGGCCAGCCAGTTGGGCGCCGACAGGCCGCTGTTCCTGGACACGCCCACCGCTATCACCGCATCGGGTAGCGCCTGGAGCGCGGTCCAGGCCGAAGCCGGCTGGGCAACTGGGCCGTGCTGCGCCGAGCCGGGACGCCTCGGCCGAAGACAGCGGCCTCTCCAGGCAGCTGAGGCCCGAGGCCGCGCAGTCAGGCGCCGGGCCCGTCGTTGGCCAGCACCCGGTAGACACTGGCCAACGACGGGTGACGTCCCTTGTTCTTGCCCGTGGAGATGACCAGCTTGGACGCGATCTCCGGCACCGGGACCCCGCGCTCACGCAGGCTGCGCGCATAAGCGACCATGTCGTCGTCGAACACCCTCGGTCGGCCGCCATGGCGGCCGCGCTCGCGGGCTGAAGCCTGGCCCTCGAGAGACTTCTCCCGGATGTACTCGCGTTCGGATTCGGCCATGCCGGTGAGGAACGCGAACAACGCCGCGCCGTGCCCGGACGGGTCGTACATCCCCTGCAACGGGCCCGTCAGCAACTCCAGCTGGATATCAGCCCGGCGCAGCTCTTCGGCGGTGGTCAGCAACTCGGCCGCGCCGCGCCCCAGGCGCTTCATCTCATGCACCGTGAAGATCACCCGCTGGTGCGGGACGGCGGACTTGATCGTGCGGACGTACTCCATGGCCTTGGCGAACTCCGGCCGCACCTTCACGCGCGTGCTGATCTTCTCGGAGGAGAGCGGCTCACATCCTGCCGCCGCCAGGGCGGCTCTCCAGCGGGTGATCTAGCCATTGCTTGGTGATCGTCGGGACGCCGGATCTGTTGGGAGCCCCTAACCAGGCAGGGCTGTGCCGGCCCTCATGGCCGGGCGGCGGAGACCACGGGCATGCGCAGTGTCGCCGCTGTCGCGACCAGCAAGGCCACGAGCAGGACGATCGCCATGAAGACCTGCCCGTGCAGACCGAGGACGAAGACAGTGCGGTCGGCGAACTCCGGATCGTAGGTGGCGGTGCCGGGGAACAGGAGCGCACCGATCATGCCGAGCCACGGGATGGCCAGGACGGCGGCGGCGTGCAGCAGCGTGTTCCGGGCCGGCCGTAGTGCGAGGGCCAGCCCGGTGAGGCCGAGGAGCACGGTCATCACCATGTATTGGGCGTCGTGGAATTTGGCGTGGGGCGGCCAGGCCGGGTTGAAGGCGTGCTGTGCCGCGAGGCCGGGGATGGCCAGGTCGGCGAGTACGGCGCCGACCGTCGTGATCGCTGCGACGGCGATGATCAGGATTCGTGGGAGGGGCATCAGATCGTCCAGGTGTAGGCGGGGGTGAGCGAGCGGGCGAAGAGCACGTTCGGGAGGAGCGGGAGGACCGCGTCCCGCAGGGTGGTCATCGGGGTGGAGGTCCAGTGCGCGGCGGCGCCGGCCTGGCGGGAACGGCGGACGATCAGCTGGGTACGCGGCCTGCGGATGCGGTCGTAGGCCGCCAGCCCTGCGCGTACGCCGAGGGTGTCCACCGCGTGCGCGAGCGTGACTGCGTCCTCGAGCGCCTGGCAGGCGCCCTGCCCCAGGTTGGGGGTCATGGCGTGGGCCGCGTCGCCGAGGACGGCGACGTTCCCGGAGACGTACGTCGGCAGCGCCGGCAGTTCGTGGGTGTCGTGTTGCAGCACCGCCTCCTCGTGCGTGGAGTCGAGGAGCTCGGGAATGGGCCGGTGCCAGCGGGCGAAGCGTTCGCGCAGCTCGTTCAGGCCGACGTGGGAGCCGGCCGGGGCGTTGGCCATCACGTAGCAGTAGATGCGCCCGTCGGGCATCGGCACCTGCCCGAACCGTTCGCCCCTGCCCCACGTTTCCACGCTTCCCTCGACGGGCTGAGGCGGAGCGATGAGACGCCAGGTGGTGTAGCCGACGTAGCGCGGCCCGGGGAGCTCGGGCCAGAGGGAGCGCCGGGTCACGCTGTGCACGCCGTCGGCGCCCACCACGAGATCGGCGGTGCAGGCGCCGCCGTCGTGGCGGACCGTGCCGTCGGGCCGCACGTGCTGGACGTCGATGCCGGGCCGCAGAGCCTCCGGCGGCACGGCTGCTCTCAGCAGGTCGACCAGGGCGGCTCGGTGCACGGTCACCCACGGGCCGAAGCGGCGCTTGAGGCTGCCGACGTCGTTGCGGATCAGCCAGTCACCGCGCCTGCTGCGGATCCCCGCGAGGGGGTCGGCCGAGCCACCCGCGCGCAGGCGGTCGCCCAGGCCGATGGCGTCCAGCGCGCGCAGGCCGTTGGGCTGGATGGTCAGTCCCGCGCCCACCTCGGTGAACTCGGCGGCGCGTTCGAGGACCTCCACCTGCCAGCCGCGCCGATGGAAGGCGACGGCCGTGGCGAGCCCGCCGATGCCGCCTCCTACGATGGTCACTTTCATGTTCAGGTCTCCTTGAGGGTCAGTGCAGGCCGCGCTTGCCCGGGGCCCAGAACGGCTTGGTCTTGATCGAGGCTCGGGGCCAGTTGCGTTCGCGTATCAGGAAGTCGCGCACCAGCTGGCAGGTTCTGGCCTCGCCGGCCACGTAGGCGGCTCCGGCGTTGCCCGGCAGGTCGAGCTCGGCCACGGCGGCGAGCAGCACCGGGGAGGCGACGGCGGGGGCGCCGTGGCGGTGGACGCGGCGCAGCGGCGGCGTCCCGGGCATGGCCAGGTCGTGCTCGGGGGTCTCGCTCTCCAGGACGCCGTACACCTGGGCCGGGGCTCCCAGTGCTCTGATCATCGGCCAGAAGGCGGCGCCGGCGGTCTCCTCGCCGATGAACACGTGGTAGCCGGCGTCGCGGATGAAGAAGTCGGCTTGCGGCCACCAGAAGGTCACGCGGTTCCCGGGCCGCGCGGCCTGTGCCCACTGCAGTCCGATGCCGTCGCCCGCGTACAGGTGGACGCGCAGTTCGATCGCCTTCCTGTCGGGGGCGATGTCCCAGATCGTGTACGTACGCAGCGTCTCGGCCGGACGCAGGATGCCCGACACCGACAGCGGGTCCCGCAGCTGGATTCTGACGTGCTGGCCAGGCGTGTAGGGGAAGGCGACAGGCTGGTCGGTTTCCAGCCGGATCCGGCGCATGGCCGGGTTGACCTGCTCGGCGACGGTGACGGTCGCCTCCATGGCGTACTTGCCGGACAAGCGGTCGCGTATCGGGCGGGCCATGTCAGGAGTCCTTGCGTCGCCGGACGTGAGCGGATCTGGACATCCGCCACCACACGGCCGTGATCAGCACCATCACCGCGAGAAGGATCCACCACATATCGCTCCTTACAAGCTCTAGATTATTTAGAGCCATTAAGGAAACATAGATGCCCTAAGATGTCAACGGAATGACAAGAGAGGTGATGATGTCCGCAGACACCAGCAGGCGGGAACGGCTGCGCCAGGCCACCCTGGAGGAGATTCACGCGGCCGCGCGCAGGCTGCTGGTCGAGCAGGGATCAGCCGCGGTGACCATCAACGCGGTCGCCCGGCAGGTCGGCATGAGCGGTCCGGCTCTCTACCACTACTACGCCGGCCACGACGAGCTGGTCGGCGCGGTGACCGCGGACTTCTTCCGCGAGCTGGCCGCCGTCATGGAGCAGGCCCGCGACGCCCGCGCCGGCGCGCCGTCCGGCGACCGCCTGCTGGCTGTCTGCCGGGCCATGCGCGCCTGGGCCGTCGCCCATCCCGCCGAGTTCGGCTGGATCTTCGCCAGCCCCATCGCCGCACCGAACCGCGGTGCCGGCTCGGTGCGTCACCAGGCCGCCCTGCGTTTCGAGCAGGTCCTGCTCGACCTGACGGTCGAGCTGTGGCGAACACGGCCGTTCCCGGTGCCCGACCTGGCCGACCTGCCCGCCTCCCTGCGCGAGCAGTTGACCGCCTACTCCACCGCCATCGACGGGCTACTGCCGCCCGAGGCCGCACACGTCTTCCTGTCGTGCTGGATCAGGCTGTACGGCCTGCTGTGCATGGAAGTCCTGCACCAACTGGACTTCGCCTACACCGACATGGAGCCCGTCTTCGAAGAGTGCCTGCACGACCTGGCGGTCACCCTCGGCATCGACGACGCGGCGGCATAACTCCGACCGGTCGTCGGGAACGCGCCCAGGAGCCCGTCACCTGGACGTGGTGCGCAGGGTGCTCTCGTCGGCGGGTGCTGGCCGGCTTGGGGCGGGCGTTGCGCAGTGCGGTCTCGACGCCGCGGTTGGTGGTCATGGACGCGGTGACGACGGTCATGGGGAGCAGGAGGCCGGCGGCGGCGTAGAGCGGAGTGTGCAGGTCATACGAGGTGGCCAGCCAGCTGCCGAGGAAGGCGCCGCACGGGGCGGCGCACATGGCGAGCATGCGGGAAGTGAAGGCCACGCGGCCCATCAGATGGGCCGGGACGATGGCCTGCATTTCCTACGGCGACGCTACAAGGGGGAAAAGGGCGGGGGCGTTTCGGCAGGAGTCACCGGACCGGGCGCGGCGCCGGACCGCGGCGTCCCCCGTGAAGCGCGCCGTCTCGGGCCTGTTCGACGGCTTCCGGGTACGCCTCCCGCTTGGCGTGCTCGGCCAGCGCCCGGTAAATCCTGGCGACGGATGGGTTCTGGCCCTTGCGTTTGCCGGTGGGGATGGTCGCGCACATGCCGGTCGGCGGCGTCGGGGGCAATGTCATGGCCGGTGGCCCATGAGGTGAGCGCGGCGAGGTGGGTGTGGTGGGCGGTGAGCGTCCCGGTCAGTGCGGAGAAGACGTTGAAGACGCCCTCGTCCGTGACAGGGAGCGCTCCGCCCAGCTGTTCAGAGAGAGAGTCCATCATCGGGTGCGAGGGGCAGGTCACGGTGACGGAGCGGCGCTCGCGCACGGCGGGCAGCGGATCGCCCCGCCCGCGAGACCGATGACGACTCGCGTGGGCGTCCGCGGTCGGCTCGCCCGGAGGGCGCGGTCAGTCCACGGCCTCGCGCATACGGCCCAGGATGTCCCGCAGGAGGTCCGGTGACGTACCGAAGTTGAGCCTGACGAAGCCCTCGCCGCCGGTACCGAAGGTCCGGCCGTCATTCAGCAGGACACGGGCCTTCTCCAGAAAGAATGTGTGCGGGTCGGTTGGGAGATCGAGGGCGCGGCAATCCAGCCAGGCGAGAAAGCCGGCCTCCGGGACGCGGTATCCGATGCCGCGCGGCAGCCCCTCATGCACCAGCACGGCGTTCCGGTCCAGGACCGGCCGCAGCTGTGACAACCAGGAGTCACCGTCCCGCCAGGCTGCCAAGGTGGCGGCTACGCCGAAGGTGTTGGGCTCGCCGTACAGGTGGGTCGGGCCCGAAAGGGCCGCGCGCACGTCGGCCGCGCCGATGTGCGCGATGGCGCAGCGTACCCCCGGCACGTTGAACGCCTTGGTCGCGGAGGTCAGAGTCACTGTCCGGGCGGCCGGCTCGGACGACAGGGAGGCAAAGGGGATGTGCCGGTGCGGGCTGTGCACGAGGTCGGAATGGATCTCGTCGGATATGACCAGCAGGTCGTGGCGCCGGACCAGTTCGGCGACCGTCTCCAGCTCCTGGCGGCGTAGCACGCGCCCGGTCGGGTTGTGCGGGTTCACCAGCAGCAGCACCCGGCAGCCGCCATCGGCCAGCTCCTGGTCGAGCCGCTCGGCGTCGAAGACCCAGCCTTCGTCCTGAAGGACGTACGGGATGGGGTGCAGGCGCCGCTCCATGCCCGTCACCGTTTCCAGGAAGGGCGGATACGCCGGAGTGTGCAGGGCGACGCCGTCGCCGGGGCGCGTGGCAACGCGCAGGACGGCCTGGAGCCCCTGGTTGATGTCGGTGAACTCCCGGACGTGGCCGGGGTCGAGCACCCAGCCGTGGCGTTCGCGCATGCGCTCGGCGAAGGCGGCCCGCAGGGGGATCTGCTCGGGGCGCCCGTCCCACGAGGGGTATCCCAGGTCCTCCTGCACACACCGCATGAGGGCCTCCTGCACGGCGGGGGCCGGCGGGAAGTCCATCTCCGCGATCCATGCCGGCAGCACACCCGGCTCGGCCCGGCTCCACTTCACTCCGGGGCGACGGGCCAACGATGAAAGGTCAAGGTCGTCGAACATGGCTTCTCCTGTCCCTCAGGGGGCCGATAGAAGATGTGATCGGCCAGCGGGTGGGTGGCGTCGCGGTCGACGTACGTGGCGATCGTCGCGAGGACAGTGAGCGCAAGGCCTGCGACATCGTTCTGAGCGGTGATCGTGCATGGCTGGGTTCGTCGGTGCTTCTCTCTTCACTGGTCGATCAGGGCGATGCCGTGGTCGCCGTATCGGGCACCCTGGGCCCCGGTGTCGGGGACGGCGACGTCGATGGCGGCGAGGTCGGCGGCGGTCAGGCGCAGGTCGAGCGCGGCCAGGTTGTCGCGCAGGTGAGGGCGGCGGGAGCTGCCGGGGATGGGGATGACGTCGCTGCCGCGGGTGAGGAGCCAGGCGAGGGCGATCTGGGCGGGGGTGACGCTCTTGGCAGCGGCGAGGTGGGCGATGGCGTCGACGATGGTCAGGTTGGCCTCGAGGTCGTCGCCGTTGTAGCGGGGAGCGGTGGCACGGAAGTCGCCGGGTTCATAGCGCGTGGTGGCGCGGACGGCCCCGGTGAGCAGGCCGCGGCCAAGAGGGCTGTAGGCGATCAGGATGGCGCCGAGACTGCGGATCGTGGACAGGATGTCGTGTTCGACATGGCGTTCCCACAGCGAGTACTCGGTCTGGACGGCGCTGATCGGATGGATGGCATGGGCGCGGCGGAGGGTGTCGGCCGAGACTTCGGACAGGCCGATGTGGCCCACCTTGCCCTGGGCGACCAGCCCGGCCAGGGCACCGACGGACTCCTCGACGGGGATGGCGGGGTCGACGCGGGCGAGGTAGTACAGGTCGATGTGATCGGTGCGCAGCCGACGCAATGACGCTTCGCAGGCACGCCGCAGATCGCCTGGTGAGCCGGCTGGGACCAGGCCCTCGGCGGTGCGGCGGACTCCGGTCTTGGTGGCCAGCACGACGCGGTCGCGGTGCGGTGCGAGGGTCTGGCCGAGGAGTTCCTCGTTCGCTCCGTCACCGTAGAAGTCGCCGGTGTCGAACATGGTGACGCCCGAATCGAGGGCCTCCAGCAGGGTGGCTGAGGCCTCGTGCGGGTCGGCGGGGCCGTAGGTTCCGGTCATGCTCATGCAGCCGAGGCCGAGTCGGGAGACCGCCGGGCCGTCAGGTCCAAGAGTGACGAGCATTGTTCCTCCGTCACTTTGCCAGAGCCGCGCGGAGGAACGCGAGGATCTCCGCCTGGGCGGCTTCAGCCTGTGGTTCCACGCCGGGCAAGGTGAGGAACGCGTGCTTTGCTCCCGGGTATTCGGTGAGCCGCACGGGGGTCCCCGCCTCGCGCAGTTGCTCGGCGTAGCGGCGGCCGTGGTCGGCGACAGCGTCCCGGGTGGGCACGACCACGAGCGCCGGGGCGAGCCCGCTCAGGTCGCCCGCGTACAGCGGCGAGACCGCGCCGGTGTCGGCTCCTGGCGGGACGGCGAGCCGCTCTATGAGCTGCAGTTGCGGTAGGGCCCGAGCCGGGCTGTATGCATACTCGGCGATCGAGGGGTAGTCGGCCATCGTCTCGGTCACGTCGACCACGGGGTTGACCAGCACCTGCGCCTTCAGCTCCAGGCCGGCCTCCCTGGCCCGGATGGCCGTCAGCGCGCTGATCAGCGCGCCGCAGCTCTCACCGAAGACGGCCGCGCGCGCAGGGGCGACGCCCCACCGCGCGGCGTGCCGCACCACGTGCTGGAGCACGTCCCAGCCGTCGTCGGCGGCGTTTGCGAGCGGGCTGCCGGGGGCGAGCAGGCGGTGCTCGACCGAGACGACGAGGGCGGGCAGTCCCGCGGCGAGGTGGCTGTTGGTCCAGTCGCACTGCGCCGCCGTGCCCACGAAGCCGCCTCCGTGCACATGGACCACGAGTGGCAGGTCGGTTGTGGTGCCGGCTTCGCCGTCTCCCGTCGACACCGGCCGGTACACCCGGACCGGGAGGTCGCGGCCGGGCAGTGCCACCTGCTGCCAGACGATCGCGGCGCCGGGATTCGGTTCCCCGAGGATTGCCCGAGCCGTGCCGGACGCCCGCCAGCGGTTCTCTGCGTCGCGGTAGGCGCGCAGTTCCTCGGTCGTGATTGCCGAGAAGTCCGGCTCCGGCGGCCGTGTCGCAATGGTGGTCTCACTCATGTGTCCTTCTCCCCCTCCCGGCCGGATGCCGGGTGTGCCGTTGTGGCTGGACAGTGCGTTGCCCCCATTATGCACGCGGTGCGTGCATCGCCAAGTGCATAAGTTAGTCTGAGTTCGGACGAGAGGGGCGAGATGACTGGCCGACGGCGATGGTCGACCGAGGAGATCCTGGACACGGCGGCGGAACTGCTGCGCACGGGTGACGCCGAGTCGTTCAGCGTGCGCAAGCTCGCAGCGGTGCTCGGGACTGACTCCTCCAGCCTCTACCGGCATTTCCGCAACAAGACCGAACTGCTGCGCGCGGTTGCCGACCGGGTCCTGCTGGCCGCCATGGACGGCTACCGCCCCGAGGGCGACTGGAAGCAGCGCATCACCGCCCTGGCCCTGCGCCTGCGCGAGGCCTTCGGCGAGCAACTCCAACTCGCCACGGTGTGGGGACGCTATGGGTCCGGCGGAGCCGGATCCCGATTGGTCATGGAGGAACTGCTGCAGGCCCTGCGCACGTCCGGCCTGCCCGACGAGGAGATCCCGGTGCGATACCACCGCATCGTGATCCTCCTCTCCGCGCTGATCGCCTCCGAGGCCGGTATCAGCACCATCACCCCCAAGGAGTACGAACAGGCCATGGAGCAGTTCCGCGTCGCGGTGCTCGGCGCCGACCCCGAACGCTTCCCCGCCCTGGCCCACTTCGCCCGCGGCATCCGCCCCCTCGGAGCAGACCGCCGCGCCGCATTCGAAGAGACCCTCGCCGCCCAACTCGCCCACATCGAGGCCCAGATCCCCTGACGTGCTGGACCCTGCGTGCCATGCGGTCGGGTCGCGCCACCGCCGCAGGCCCGGTGCTGGAGGGCGAGGAGAGCCGGGCGGTCGTTCAGACCGAACCGGCCCGGCCGCCCGCTGACCGGGCAGTGGACACCCCGGGGGCGGAGCGGGGGCCGGGCACCCTGGCCGCCGCCGCGGCGGCGGCCAATTCGAGGTGGGAGTTCATGTCCAGCTCGAACCGGCCGTAGGCGGTTTACGTGGGTCCAAAACAGCGGGGACAGGGCCTGCCGGTCCGCGTCGGTGAGCCGCTTGTGCCACTTCTCCGCGCTCAGGATGTCTGGAGGAGCACGGTGTTGACGTGCACCAATGCCGACTGGAGCAGGTGCAGGGCGGGCGGTGCTCAGCCGCAGGGCGGTGGTGTACTTCACGATCTGTCGTACTGCTGGCGGATCAGGTCCCAGTCGATCGTCTTGGTCGACAGCACCGGCGCCAGCTGCGGCCACTTCTCGTCCTCCCCGGCCGTCGGCCGGTACAGCCTCGCGGACCCGACGTTCTTCAACCGGGGCAGCAGGTTGAAGCCGAGCATGTGAGCGAAGGCGAACGCGACCATGGACGCGCCATGCGTGTCGGGCGTCGCCGAGCACGGTCCCCGATGAACCCAGAAGATCGAAAACGCCGGCAAGCGCACCCCAGATCCGCTACGGAGAGCCACTTGTCACTTCGCGACAGCTTCGGGAGAACAGGGCCGTCTACCGGCGCTACCCGCGGGCACTGCTGGTGTCGCTGGACGAGGAGCTCGGCGACGTGGCGATCCATCAGGACCGCCTGATCCACACCGACGCCTTCCTGGGCATGCTGCGTGCCATCGGGCTGGGTGTCGCCGAGGCGCAGATCGTGCACCGCGATCTGACACTGCGGCTCTTCGGGTTCGTGCTGCTCATGGACCATCGTCAGGACCAGGGGCAGTCGGTCATGGAGCACACCCCCGTCCCGCCGCTCTGGTTGCGGGCACATCCCGACCTGGCCGTTCCGCACCTTCGCGAAGCGGTCGCCGCTGCTCCGCTGATGACGGTGGACGAGGCGTTCGAGCATGTCATGCATGGTGTGATCGTCGTCGTGCGCGACCTGCTGGCTGCTGCCGGGGAGCGTCACATAGACGTCGCAGACCGGGTCGAGGTCTTGCGCAGCGCGGGCTCAGGGGCGTGCGGGAGAAGTGCCGGCATCACGTCCAGGCCGCCCGTCGGGTAGGGGACGTCGAGAACCGCCACACCTCGGCGATCCCCATCTGCCTGGCTGTGTCTGGCAACGCCCGCGCTCGGCCTCGTCTGCTCATCTCAACCGGTGAGCAGACGATCGCGAAATCCGAGACGTCTCCAGACTGCGAGGCGAGGGAGGCGACCCCTTACCATCAAAGCCGGCCGCCCAGCTCACAGCGCTGTACCGGGACGGGTGACCTCCGTCAGGAGGGTGCGATGCGTCGCAGGAAGGCCGAGATCTCGACCGCGACGACGTCCGGCCGCTCCAGGCCGCACAGGTGGCCGAGCTCCTGGAGCAGGACCGCGCGGCTTCCGGGCATGCGCCGCACGTCGTCAAGCTGCTTCGCCTGGTCCACGACGACGTCCTTCCCGGCCAGGAGGTAGCAGGTCGGTACGCGCATCCCGGGCAGCTCGTCGGCCTGGCTGGTCAGCGCGCCGCCGGCCAGCCAGCCGTGCCACATCCGTTCGGTGACGGTCAGCATGCTGCTCGTCAGGCCCGATGTCCTGGACGGGTCCACGGAGATCGCCGCCACCGCGTGCGTGAGAGCCTCGACGTCGCCGTACGCGGCGTCGAAGCCGGCGATCACCTCGTCCTCGGCCGTCGTCCCCGCGGCGTTCCACGGGACGACGCCGATCAGGGCTCGCACCTCGTCCGGGTGGTCGAGCGCGATCCGCACCGCGATCGCGCCGCCGATGGAGTAGCCGACGAGGCTGTAGTCGTCGGCGCCCGCCTCGTTGATCGCCTCGTGCAGGATCGCGGCGAGCGAGGGCAGCCGTCCGTCCGCGGGCGCGCGTACGGACCGGGCGTGTCCGGGCAGGTCGAAGATCAGGACGCGGAACCCGTCGAGGTGCCGTGCGATCCCGGCCATCAGCTCGGCCGAGGCGCCGAATCCCGGCAGCATGACGACTGTTGACGGGCCCTGGCCGTGTTCTTCCCAGTAGATGCCGGAGCTGGTGTGTGGCATGGTGATCTCCTTGGTCGGGTGAAGGTCAGCGGTGTGCGTGGCGGGCGGCGAAGGCCAGGAGGAGCGCGGCGGTCCGCGGCGGGTCCTCCATGATGGGCGAGTGCCCGACGCCGGGCAGCACCTCGACTGTCGCGCCCGGGACGGCGCGGTATTCGGCGGCGGAGGAAGAGCGCCACCTGCGGTCGTCGGCGCCGAAGATCACCAGCAGCGGCTTGCCGAGGGGGGACAGCCGGTCAGGGAGCGCGCGTCGGTTCACGTAGTCGTCGCCGTCCTGCGAGGTCGCGACGAAGGCGTGGTAGGTCATCTCGCGCGCGTCGTCCACGACCGCCTGTGGGACCTCGTAGCCCGGACGGCTGAACGCGTTGCTCGCGGCGTCGCGGATCAGGCTGTCGGTTCGGAGCCGCCACAGCAGCTGCCCGATGACCGGCTTGTCCAGAAGTCCGCCGACGAAGCCGGTCGAGACGGCGGCGTTCAGGCGCGGTGCCGTGTCGATGATCGCGAGCGCGGACACCAGGTCGGGGCGCTGCTCGGCGAGGGCGGTGGCGACCGCGCCGCCGGTGGAGTGGCCGACCACCACGGCGTGCTTGACGCCGAGCCGGTCCATGACCTGGCCGACCCGGCGTCCCTGCTCCGGCATGCCGTAGCCGCCGTCGGCCGGTTTGGCCGACCGGCCGTGTCCGAGCAGGTCGAGCCGGATGACGTGGTAGGACTCGGCCAGCAGCGGGACGAGGGCGTCCCACGAGCGGGTCGAGGCGGCGAGCCCGTGGATCAGCACGAGCGCCGGGGCG
Organism: Nonomuraea sp. NPDC049655; assembly: GCF_044465465.1. Taxonomy (NCBI): domain Bacteria; kingdom Bacillati; phylum Actinomycetota; class Actinomycetes; order Streptosporangiales; family Streptosporangiaceae; genus Nonomuraea; species Nonomuraea sp. NPDC049655. Next base: position 67,429 of record NZ_JBITLS010000012.1, on the reverse strand, counting down.
CCGGCCGGGCCGTCCTGGCGCACGTAGACGTTCCCGCCGTCGAGCGGCAGGGTCGGGCTCCCGCCGGCGCTCTGGCGGGTCACCACCGCCGCGTTCACGAGCAGCGATCCGGCGATGACGACAAGGACGGCCGCGGCGATCAGGAGGCGCCGCCGGCGCCGTGTCAGCCTCCGGGACGGAAGGCTGCGGCGAGCGGCGCGATGGAGAGTGGTCATGGCCCCACGGTCGCCGCCGGTGCGCGCGGGTGTCTTGAACGAATGTCCTCAGGCGCGGCAGGGCGCGCTGCGGGGCCAGGCGAGGCGAATGCGCTCAGGAGGGCGAGGGCGCGCTGCCGGGCCAGGCGATGTCGTCCACCGCGAGGAACGGCTCGGCGACGACGGTGGCGGGGGTCGTGCCGGTGAACGCCATGACGTCCCGATGCAGATGGGACTGGTCGGCGTAGCCGGTGTCGGCCGCGACCCGGGCCGCGGCCACGCCCGCGACCAGCCGGTGGGCGGCGTGGTCGAAGCGGACCAGCTTCTCGGCCTGCTTGGGCGCCAGGCCGAGCTGCGACCGGAACCGCGACCACAGCCGCTTACGACTCCACCCGACCTCGGCCGCGAGCCCGTCGACCCTGGCCCGGCCCCGGCTTCCGACGATCCGGCGCCAGGCCCAGGCGACCTCCTGGTCCACCGGCGGCCCCGCATCGTGCCGGCGGGCGAGCAGCGCGTCGACCAGAGCGAAGCGATCCTGCCACGACGGGACGCCGCCCAGCCGCTCACGGATCCGTGACGCCTCTCGCCCCCACAGGTCCTCCAGGGACACGACGGCGTCTCCGAAGTCGGCGGGCGAGACGCCCAGCACCGCGCGGGCGATCACCGGCGACAGGCGTACCTGCACGCACTCGACGTTCTCACCCCACACCCGGACCGAGCCGCCGGATCCGAGCCCGGGCCCGGCGACCATGCTGCCGCGCTGCCGCCGCCCGCCGTCACGGTCAAGGACGGGCGAAGCGGCGCCGAACTCCACCAGCAGCGTCATGGCCGGGTGCGGGACCATCCGGAGCACGTCCAGGTCACGGACGCGGAACCCGGCCATGGTGACACCGGCCACCCGGCTCGGCCGCGAAGGGCACGCGACGTCCCACATCGCCTTATCGCGCACGAATGTCCGCATCGTCCCATGCTAGCCAGCCGACGGCGGGAACATTCGTCCAATCCGGCGGCGCGTACCGGCGGCGACAGTGAGTGCATGACGTCAAGGATTCTCATCTCCGGAGCCGGCGTCGCGGGTCCGGTCCTGGCCTACTGGCTCACCAGGCACGGCTTCGAGGTCACCGTCGTGGAACGGGCCACGAGCCTGCGTAAGACGGGCGCGCACGCGGTCGACCTGTTCCGGCCCGCGATGGACATCTCGGAGAAGATGGGCGTGCTCTCGCGCGTCGAGGAGCGGGCCACCGGCACCAGCCGGATGAGCGTCCACCAGGAGGGCGCGCGGCGCCCCGTCCGGGTGGACCTCTCCAAGATCTTCGGCGCCGCCTCCGGCCGGCACGTCGAGATCATGCGCGACGACCTGAGCGAGATCTACCACGATGCCGCCCGCGACGACGTCGAGTACGTCTTCGGCGAGTCGATCACCGCGATCTCGCCCGACGGCGAGGTGCGGTTCGAGAACGCCGCGCCGCGCCGCTTCGACCTCGTCGTCGGCGCGGACGGGCTGCACTCGAACGTGCGCCGCCTCGTGTTCGGGGACACGCCCGGCGCCTTCATCGGGGCCTACTTCGGGGTGCTGACCCTGCCGAACCTCTCCGGTCTCGACGGCGAGCTCGTCATGCACGTCGGCGTCGGCCGGACCGTCGGCGTCTACGGCGCGCGTCACCTCGACGGGGCGCGGGCGTTGTTCCTGTTCCGGAGCGCGTACGAGCTGGACTGCCATCACCACGACGTGCCCCGTCAGAAGAAGCTGCTGCGGGAGGCGTTCGACGGCATGCACCCGGCCGTGGACCGCTGGCTGGGCGAGCTGGACCGCAGCCCGGCGTTCTACTTCGACTCGATCAGTCAGCTCCGCATGGACTCCTGGTCGCGGGGGAGGGTGACGCTCGTGGGCGACGCGGGCTACAGCCCCGGCCCGGCCGTCGGCGGCAGCACCAGCTTGGGCGTGGTCGGCGCGTACGTCCTCGCCGGGGAGCTGGCGCGGGCGGGCGGCGACCACGAGCGCGCCTTCCCCGCCTACGAGCGGGCGATGGCCGAGCACGTGCGCGGCAGCCGCGAGGCCGCGCTCAGCGCGGCGAGGACTCTGATCCCCACCTCACGACTCGGGGTGGCGGGACTGGCGCAGGGAGCTCGTCTGATCTCCGGCCTGCCGTCCGGGATCGGCCGCGCCCTCCTCCGTCTCACCACGAAGAGCGCGCGTCTCCACAACTCCATGACCGTCGAGGACTACCCGTGCCCTCCATCACGGGCCCCGCTCGGGTAACCGCTGTTCGTCGGCGAACCGGGAAATTCGCCCAGCGGGAGGGCGTACGAAAGCGCATATGACGCGGCTACAGTGACGAGCAGACCAGCCGCGTCGCGTCCGAGGGCGGAAGTCCGTGGAGCCGGGACGGAGCAGTACCGGCTGCACACCAGCGAAGACCATCGACGAGTCGGATCCGACGTTCCCCTGCCGACGGTGTAGGAGTCTCCATGGATGGCCAGGCTCACTGGCTTCCCGGATGCGTGCATCGCGACATCCAACTAAAGATCGACACTTGTGGCCATCGTCCGGACAGGTTCATGCCGTCAGCGGAAGGCTGCGGCGTTGCGCTTGGCCCAGTCGGCGAAGGTGGCGGGGGCGCGGCCGAGGATCTTCTGGACATCCGGGCTGACGGTCTGCTCGCGCAGGGTTGGGGTGCCGAGAATGTCGAGGGTGGTGTCGGCCACCGGGGCGGGCATGAAGGTGAGCATCTGGGCGAGGGCCTCTTCCCGGGTCTGGTCGATGAAGGCGACGGGCTCGCCGATGGCGTCCCCGATGGCGGCCGCGCGCTGGCGTGGGGTGGTTGGCGTGGGGCCGGTCAGTTCGTAGATCGCCTTCGTGTGGCCCGGCTGGGTCAGGGCGGCGGCGGCCACGGCGGCGATGTCGTCGGGGTCGATGACCGGCAGGCCGACCTCGCCGAAGGGCGCGGCGATCGTGCGGCTCGCCTTGACGGACGAGGCCCAGGCATAGGCGTTGGAGGCGAAGCCGCCGGGGCGCAGGATGGTCCAGTCGGTGCCGGACTCCATGACGACCTGTTCGAAGGCGGCGAAGGCCTGCCCGTGTGACAAGGAGTCCGGGCGGGTGGCCACTCCCTGGGAAGAGAGCAGGACGATCTTTCCGGCGCCCGCGAACCGGGCGACGACCCGAGCGGGGTCGCCGGCCATCATCAGGTCTCCGCCGACGAGGAGGAAGACCGCGTCCGCCGCGGAAGGCATGTCGGCGGACGACTGGGAGAGGTCGGCGGCGACCGTGCGGACGCCGGGTGACACGTCGCCATTGGTGATGCGGCGGGAGACGGCGGTCACCTCATGGCCCTGTTCCGCGAGGATGCGGACCAGCGTGCGGCCGACATTTCCGGTGGCTCCGGTTACGACGATCACAATGAACACCTCGATCTGACAGTTAGTTGGCTGACTGACTGAGTAGAACCTAGCACGATCGAGGTCCCTGTAGTTAGTCAGATGACTGACTTTCTAGGAGTCCGCCTGTGTCCAGGGGGTCGGCGCCGAGCGGAGGAGGCTCATGAGGGCGTGCGGTCGAAGACGTGCGCCAGCAGGACGCTGAGCGCGCCACAACCTTGCGACGAAAGCCGGGACCTGCGGCTCACTGGCCTGGATGTGGGCGCGATGGTGGACAAGCCGGCCCGGGACAGTCGTGGGGTGGCTCACTCGGGTGGAAGAGGGGCCCTCGCCGGAGCAGCGGCTGCGCTCGCCTGCCGGGCAGTCAGCCGGCGGGCGTGGAGTGACGGGCGCGGTGGCGGCGTACTGCGTCTCTGTTGGCGCACGAGGGGGAGCAGTAGCGCTGACGTGCGGTGCGTGAGGTGTCCGCGAAGATCGTGTCGCAACCGGCGGCGGCACACCGTCCGAGCCGGTCCATGCCCCGGCTGACGAGGTGCATCGCCGTGCCGACCGAGATGAGGGCGAACAGCACCGCGCCGAGCGGCTGCAGGTCGTCGCGATAGTGCAGGTGCCAGCCATGGGCGTGGTCGGTCAGCCGGGGGTAGGCGGCCGACCGGGCCAGCATCTCGTTGACCAGTTTGGCCTTCTCGCGCTCGCCCGTGGCGTCGACGACGTTCGTCCAGGCGGCGATGACGGCGAGGGTCTGGTCGAGATCCGACGGTTCGAGCGGGCGTTCCAGCACCAAACCGGCCGTGCGGCAGCGGTGGGCGAGTTCCTCGGCGCTCGCCGGTGGGCGGTTCGCCAGTTCCGCGGCGAAGTTCACCACGTCCGCGCCGTAAGGGTTGAGGTGCACAAGGTCATTACATCAGCCTGTACGTCATGACGCGAACAGCAACGGAGCAGGATGTTCCGGAACTCGTCCGCCTCCGGGCGCTGCTCTTCGACGACCTCGGCGGCGACTTCTTCCATCCCGCGGACGCCGATGACGACTGGCGCGACGCGCTCGCCCGGGTCTTCAGGCAGAAGCTGGCCGAACCCGACTGCCGGATCCTGGTCGTGGACGGCGACACCGGCCTGGCCGCCTGCGGCATCGGCACGATCGAACAGTGGTTCCCCGGCCCCCACTCCCGCAACGGGAGGATCGGCCACGTCATCGGCATGGTCACCGACCCGTCGTACCGGCGGCGTGGGCACAGCCGGGCGATCATGCTCGGTCTGCTCGACTGGTTCCGCGAGCGGGACGCCGTACGGGTCGATCTCACCGCCTCCCGCGAGGCGGAACCGCTCTACCGGCGACTCGGCTTCGCCGACCACCCCGACCCGCTGTTGTGCTGGAAGCCGTGAGGACGTCGCGATACCGCTGGATCATTCTGGGGGTCGCGACCTTCACGCAGGCCACGGCCGCGTTCTTCGTGCAGGGCATCGGCGCGATGAGCGTCCACCTGCAACGGGACCTGAGGCTGAACACGACCCAGCTGGGCCTGCTGCAGTCGGCGGCTCAGCTGCTTCCGCTGGCCGGGCTGATCGTGGCGGGACGGCTGCTGGACCGCCACGACGAACGCCGGGTCGTCGGGATCGGCGCTCTCGTGGTCGCCGCCGCGCTGGCCGTCGGCAGCGCGGCTCCGGGGTACGTCTCCTTGCTCGTCGTCCTGCTGGTCGTCGGTGCCGGGTACAGCGCCATTCAGCCGGGCGGCAGTAAGTCGGTGGCGTCCTGGTTCGATGCTTCGAAGCGCGGTTTGGCCATGGGCATCCGTCAGGCGGGGCTTCCGCTCGGCGGCGTCCTCGCCGCGTTCGCGCTTCCCGCACTGGCGACGAGCTTCGGCTGGCGGTCGACGCTCGTGGCCGGTGCGCTCGTCGCATTGTCGGGCGCCGTCGTCTTCATGGCCTTCTACCGCCGCCCGCCGGACCGGCGCCCGGTGCCGGCCGCGTCCCGCGTGCGGCTGGAACTGCTGCGCGAACCGTACCTGAAGAAGATCGTCCTGTCCGGCACGAGCATGGTGTCGGTGCACAGCGGCGTGGGCGTTCTCACCGTGTTGTACCTGCACGAGGTGACGTCCATGGACGCCGCCTCGGCGGCCCTCGTCTACGTCGCGGTCCAGTGCGCGGGCGCGCTGGGCCGCGTCTGCCTGGCGGCGTGGAGCGACCGGCACAGGTCCGGCCGCTACGCCTGCGTCCTGACCTGCCTGGCCGCCGTGATCATCGGGATGACGCTGCTGGCCACCCCCGTCGGCCGATCCCCTGTCGCGGCCTGCCTGCTGTTCGTCTGGCTCGGCTTCTTCGGAATCGGCTGGTACGGCCCCTGGGTCGCCTACGCCGCCGAATCGGCGCCGCCGGACCACACCGGATTCACCCTCGGCCTGGCCATGGCCGTCAACCAGGTGGCGGTCGTCCTTGCGCCGCCCGTGCTCGGCCTGCTCACGGACCTGACCGGCAGCTTCGCGCCCGCCTGGGCCCTGCTCGCCGCGCTGACCGCTGTCACCATGGCGACGACCGCCCGGCTGTGACCAGTTCGGACGGTCGCCGGCCGTATCCTCTCGCCGGATCGTCACCAGGGCAGTGGGCCGTCCTCGCTGAAGAATCCGCCGGTCGGGCCGTCCTCGCCGAGGGTGGCCAGGCGCACCACCACGGCCGCGCCCTGCGCCGGGGTGAGGAAGCCGCTGTGGCCGTTGATGTCGGTGTCGACGTAACCGGGGGCGGCGGCGTTGACCAGGATGTTCTCTTTACGCAGCTCGTTCGCGTACTGCAGGGTCAGCGCGTTCAGCGCGGCCTTGGACGGCGAGTAGGCCGCTGACGGCAGCCCCGACAAGGGCCCGTCGACCTCGGCGGTCAGCGTCAGCGAAGCGGCGTGGCTGGAGAGGTTGACGATCCGGGCGGCGGGGGATCGCCGCAGCAGCGGGAGCACCGCGTTGGTCACGTTGATCACTCCGAGGACGTTGGTCTCGAACACCTCGCGGACCAGCTCCACGTCCACGGCGCTGGGGACGCGGTCGAGGGCGTCCTGGGGCGCGGCCTGGCCCGATCCGGTGATACCGGCGTTGTTGACCAGCACGTCCAGACGGCCGAAGCGGTCGTCGATCCAGGAGGCGGCCGCCTGGGCGGTGGAGGGGGCGGTGACGTCCAGTTCGAGCGCGTGCGCGTCCCCTCCCGTGGCGCGGATCGCCGCCGCGGTCTCCTCACCGCGGCGCGCGTCACGGGCGCCGACCAGGACGGTCACCTTCCGTGCGGCCAGCAGTTCGGCGACCGCGCGGCCGATTCCCTTGTTCGCGCCGGTGATCAGGGCCACCTTCGGCTGTGACGTGTGCTCGTTCATGGGTTGGTGTTTCCTTTCGGGCTGGGCGGGTGATGTGTCGCCGCGTTGTCCATGGAGACTCCGCTCCTCGGGATCCTGTGACGCTGTGCCCGTGTGGTGTGCGTCACCGGGCGGGAGGCCGCTGCGAAACGGGCTGCCGAGTGACCCGAATGTCGTCTTGAATGTCTGGGAGCGATCAGACGTGTCCGGGGAGAGTCGTATGGCAGCTGTCGTCCCTGCCCGTGACGGGGAGCGGATGCCCGTGCGTTCGAACGGCCAGGACTGGCAGGTGTCCTGGCACCCGGCCGACGACCCGCCGGAAGGCAGGTCTCACGGAGCCGCCGGCGTCTGCGTCACGGCTGCCGATGAGCTGGTCCTCATCAGCCATGACGGTGAGCACTGGGGTTTCCCCGCCGGGCGGCCCGAAGGAGCGGAGACCATCGAGGAGACCCTGCGCCGGGAGATGCTCGAAGAAGCGTGCGTCACGGTCATCGGCAGCCGCCTGCTCGGGTATGCCCGCAGCGAATGCGTGCGCGGGCGCGAGCTCGGCCTGGTCCTCGTCCGCTCCTACTGGCGTGCGGAGGTCCGGCTCAGGGAGTGGGCGCCGGAGTTCGAGGTGCAGCACCGGCGGGTGGTTCCGGAGTCCGAGGCGAAGAAGCACGTCCGCGATCCCGACCTGGCCGCGACCCGGATCTCCTTCCGCGCTCTGGAAGAGGCAGGGGCAGGTGACGGCCCTCGTCCCTCGTGAGAGCCGTACCGGCCGGGGCCGGTACGGCTCTCAGGCGATGCGCACGACGACCTTGCCGCGTACGCCGCCCGCCTCCAACGTCCGGTGCGCCGCGGCGATGTCGTCGAGGGGGAAGACCGTGTCCACGACCGGGCGGATGGCGCTGCCGTCCACGTACCGGGCGAGGTCGGTGAGGAGCCGGGTGGTGGGGTTGCCGCTGAAGAAGCGCACGCGCCGCCGGCCGTGGACGGCCGAGGCGGCGATGTACGCCACGGACGCCGCGATCCTGCGCGGATCGAAGGCGATCGCCACCATGCGGCCGGACGGTGTCAGCAGGCGGCGGAAGGCGGCGTGCTCGGTGCCGGCAGTGTCCAGGATCACGTCGAACCTGCCCAGATCCGCCGGGGCGACGGTGGCGTAGTCATACGCCTCGTGCGCGCCGAGGTCGCGGACGAGGTCGAGGTTGCGTGCCCCGGCGAGGGCGGTGACGTGGGCGCCGAGCACCCTGCCGAGCTGCACCGCGACAGCGCCCACCCCACCGCTGCCGCCGCGGACGAGCAGCCGGTCGCCCGGCCTGAGCCGGGCCTGGTCGCGCAACGCCGTGATGGCCGTCGTGCCCGCCGGAAGCGCCGCGGCCGCCACCAGGTCGAGGGACGCCGGGGCCGGGGACAGGCGGCGGGGGTGGATCGCCACGTACTCGGCGGCGCTTCCGAACGTGCGGCCCAGCGTGCCCCACACCCGGTCGCCGACCCGGGGGCCGGTCACCCCGGCCCCCAGGGCGACGATCTCGCCGGTGAGGTCGATCCCGACCCGTTTCGGGAAGCCCCGCTGCATCAGCCCGGTCACCAGGCGCAGCCGGCCCGTCCGGCCGTGCACCTCGCCGCCGTTCACGCTGACGGCGTGCACCCGCACCAGCACCTGTCCGGGGGCGGGGGCCGGCTTCGGCACCGTGCCCACGTACAGGACCTCCGGCGGTCCGTACCGGTCGAACAGGGCCGCGCGCATCTCGTTCGTCTCCATGTGGACGACGCTAGCCCGCTAAACGGACGGGGCTCTCCATTTAGGCTAATGTGAGAAAGATGCCCATTCCTCGCTCTCAGTTGGCGCCCGCCAGGGAAATGCGGGCCGACGCGCGGCACAATCGGGCGCGCATCCTGGAGGCCGCGCGGGAGACGTTCGCCAGGCGCGGTCTGGACGTGCCGATGGTGGCGATCGCGCGGCGCGCCGGGGTCGGCGTGGCCACCCTCTACCGGCGTTTCCCGTCACGCGAGTCCCTGATCACCGAGGTGTTCGCGGATGAGCTGGCGGCGTGCGCGTCGGTCGTGGACGAGGCGCTGGCCGACCCGGATCCCTGGCACGGGTTCTGCGGGGCGATCGAGAAGGTGTGCGCGATGCAGGTCGCCGACCGCGGGTTCACCGACGCCTTCCTGACCGCGTTCCCCGACGCGGTCGACTACGAGCGCACACGGGAGCGGGCCGAGCGAGGCTTCGCGGAGGTGGTGCGGCGGGCCAAGGCCGCCGGGCGGCTGCGGGCCGATTTCGCCTCCGCGGACCTGGCGCTGCTGTTGAGGGCCAACTGCGGCATCGTCGCCGGCGCCGGGGAGGGGGTGGCGGCGGCGTCGCGGCGGCTGGTGGCGTATCTGCTGCAGTCCTTCCGCGCCGACCACGCCGAGCCCCTGCCGCCCCCGCCGCCCCTCACGCTCGGTCACATGGCCCCGACGTCGTCCAGTACGGCCCACTCGGCGGCGAGACCGGCGAACGCCCGGAGCGGCCGTTGACGCCGACGCCCGAGGCCATCACCCTGCGGTCCCAGCCGCGGGTGAAGATCCCGCCGGCGTCGCCCAGGTCCAGGCTCGGCGTGCCGCCGCGCGACGGTCACCGTCGTCCCGAGACGGCGTTCGACGCCCAGCTCGTCCAGTGCCGCCTCGATCTCCGGACGCGGGCCGAGGCCGCGCCCGCCGCGCTCCACACGCCCGCGAAACCCGCCTCGGGGTGCAGCAGCTCGACCAGCTCAGCGATGTTCCCCGCGTCGGCGGCCGCCTTGAACGCCCTCAGCAGGCGTTCTGTCTCGGCCCTGGACGCCCTGGGCCGCTCCTTGACCGCGGCGACCAGGACTCCCGCCGGGCCCGCGCCGACCCGAGCACGCTGCAGGACGCGCGGGCGGCCACGGTCACCAGCCAGGCCCGCAGGTCACGCACGCCGGAGCGGGGGCCGGCCGCGGCTTGGTGTCACCTCCGCCGGTACTCCCAGACCTGGTTGACGCGGTTGGCCGCCTTTCGCAGGTCGGTGGGGTGGAAGCAGTCCCATATCTGGAGCGGGGCGTCGGGGCGCGGCCAGTCGGGGTAGGCCCCGTTCTCGACGTCGAGGCACTTGCCGCTGCTGACGTTCACCAGAATCCTGAAGCCCTTGTGCGGGCCCTTGTAGAACGCCTGCGTCACCCACTGCTGGTTGGGGCCTCCGTGGCAGCCCCACAGGACCACGGGTGTGCCGTTGCCCCTACCGTCGTTCGCGACGTCGAGGCATTTCGTGCCGTTCAGGTTGGTCCATTTGATCAGGTCACCGCTGCCGCCGCCGGGCGGGCTTTCGAAGAAGAAGGAGTGGTAGTTTCCGCCGACCCGGGCGCCCAGCCGAACGCGTGAGCCGAGGACACATTCAGGGTTCTCGAAGTTGTAGCGGCAGGTGTTGGGGATGTCGACGAAGAGCTGTCCGCCGGTGATCGGGTTGGTGATCCAGGTGTCGGGGCCTCGGTCGCGACTGCTGTCCGCGTCGGCGAGAGCGGGCGGTTGAACGGCGAATGCCAAGAATGCCGCGGCGATCGCGTTGAGGAATGTTCTGGGATTCGGCATTTCGATTCCCCCCTCACTGCTCTTACTCCGCAGAGGTGGTGCTCAAGCGTATCTCGGTCCGGGTCAAGGCGTATTCAATGAATCGCCAATCAAGTGGGGCTCCAGAGGCAGGCGGCGGCCCTTTTAGCCTGGGCTAAAAGGCATTGTGGGCCGGGTTTCCAGTGGGGCAGGCTCTCCGTCATCGGGGCTAACAGGGCCCGGTGAAAGCGCTGAACATTCGTGTCGCCGTGGTTCCGCACGGCCGGAGAGGACGAGAAATGTTCGGAACGGGACAGCGGACGAGGAAACTGCTCGCCGCGGCGGCCGCCACCTGCGCGGCCCTGACGATCGTGGCCACTCCCGGCCCGGCCGCCGCGTCGGCGTCGGCCTGGTGCCAGTCGAGCTACCTGGTCTACAAGTACTGGAAGTCGGACGGCACCATCGGCCGGTGGAGCAACAACTGCAGTGGTGACCACTCGCTCAATTCCAAGGGTTACAAGCTGGAGCCCGGCGGCTGGTCCGGTTACATCGACTACAGCGATGGCACCTGGGATTACTTCTGCGATTTCCAGGACAAGTGGCTGGGCAAGCGGGTCGTCAATATCACGATGGCCGCCGCGAAGATCGAATACTGCGTCAAGTAGTGATGCGGCAGGCAGGCCGAGCGGTCACCTGGTGGGGCGCAGGCCGTCCAGCAACACGGTGAGGTAGGCGTCGGCGAGGGCCTGTGAAGGGGGTTGGGCGCGGGCGACGGCGAGAGCGGTCCGGCCGAGAAGCGTCGTGACGACGGCGGGTTCGATGTCGGTGCGGATCGCGCCCTCGCGCCGCGCCCCCTCGATCATCTCCTCGACGGCGGCGGCCAGCCCGGCGCGCAGGGCGGTGGTGGCCGGCAGGTCCAGGCCGTCCAGCTGGTCGTTGACGGCGTGGTGGGCGGTCTGGAACGCGATCAGCTCACGGAGGAAGGTCTGCAGGGCCTGGTGGGCCGTGGTCTCGGCGAGCAGGTCGCGGGCGCGCTGGACGACCGGTTCGAGCAGGCGGGAGACGGCGGCGTCCAGCAGGGCGTCCTTGCCGCCGAAGGCACGTACGACGGTCGCGGCCCCCAGCCCCGCCTGCTTGGCGATGGCCTCGACGGTGAGCGTCGCGCCGGGTTCGGCCAGCAGTGTCATGGCGGCGTCGAGGGCGAGTCGGCGGTTGCGCACGGCGTCGGCGCGGCGCTTGGGCTCGGTGGGTGTTGACAACTGAAATGCTCATTCCACATAGTTAACTGGAATGCTTATTTCAGTTACTGTACCCCGAGGAGCCTCAGTGGACGAGCGCATCCTGATCTCCGGAGCCGGCATCGCCGGGCTGGCCCTGGCTCACTGGCTGGCCCGGCTGGGCTTCCGGCCCACCGTCGTCGAGCGCGCCCCGCGCCTGCGCGCCGGCGGCAACGGTGTGGACCTGCGCGGCGACGCCGTCGAGGTGGCCGCGCGGATGGGCATCATGCCGCAGGCGCGCGCGCTGGCCACTGACGTGCACGGCATGAAGTTCGTGGACGCCGGCGGCCGGCCCGTCGCCCGCGTCGACACCCGCGACCCCGGCTCGGTGGAGATCATGCGCGGCGACCTGGTGGCGCTGCTGCGCGAGGCGACCGACGTGGAGATCATGTTCGGCGACGCGATCAGCGGCCTGGACCAGGACGAGCACGGTGTGCGGGTCGCCTTCGAGCACGCGCCCGCCCGCGCCTTCGACCTGGTCGTCGGCGCCGACGGCATGCACTCCCACGTGCGGCGGCTGGCCTTCGGGCCGGAGGAGGAGTTCGTCCGGCACAAGGACCACTACTTCGCCTTCGCCGACGCCGACGCCGCGCTCGGGGAGGACCGCTGGGTCACGATGTTCAACACGCCCGGCCGCATGGCCGGCATCTACCGGTCGGGCAACCACGTGCAGGCCAAGGCGTACTTCATCTTCCGCTCCGCGCCGCTGGACCACGACCACCGGGACGTCGCCGAGCACAAGCGGCTGGTGAGCCGGACGTTCGGGGACGAGACGTCCTGGCGTACCCGGGAGCTGCTCGACTCGGCCCTGGCCGACCCCGACTTCTACTTCGACGCGCTGGGCCAGGTGCACATGGACTCGTGGTCGAAGGGCCGCGTCGTGCTCGTCGGCGACGCCGCCTGGTGCGCCTCGCCGGCTTCCGGGGCGGGCGCGGAGCTGGCCCTGGTGGGGGCGTACCGGCTGGCGGGGGAGCTCGCCGCCGCCGGTGGTGATCACCGTGTCGCCTTCGCGCGGTACGAGGCCGTCCATCGTCCGCTGGTGGCCAGGAAGCAGCGGATCGGCCCGAACGTCCGGCTCATGGTGCCGAGAACCGAGGGCGGCCGATGCGTCCGGGACACCTTGGTCCGCCTCCCGCTGCTGAAGGCCATGGGAGCGGTGGAACGCCGCCTCCGGACCAGGACCGCCCGCCCCTTGCCGGACTACGGCCCGGTCCGGTAGCGCAGGCGGTCGGGGCGGGGTTACTTCGGACCGGTCAGGCGGCGTTCGCCTGCTGTGGTGAGGACGAAGACCTGCCAGTTGTAGTACGCGTAGTACGCGCGCGGGTCGCGGCGCATCTGCCGGGCGTGCAGGAGGACGGCGTCCACGTACGCCCGGGACGGGTTGTAGGCGTGCAGGGCCCGCCGGTAGTCGCGGGGCGCGCCGCTGGCGTGGAGGTAGTTGGCCGCGCCCATGACGGCGTCGCGGGGGTTCTGGACGTCGCCGCCCATCCCGTACGCGCGCCAGGTCGCCGGCATGAACTGCATGGGGCCCTGGGCTCCGGCGTGGCTGTCGGCGCGGACCCGTCCGAACTTGGTCTCGACGAACATCACCGACGCCAGCACCTCCCATTCCACCCCGAAGCGGCGCTCGGCCCGCTTGAAGTGGCCGAGCAGTTCCGCGGCCGGGCGGGCCGCCTGGACCTTGAACACGGCGGACGGCTTGATGGGCCGGGTCAGGGCGAGCAGTTCGCGCAGGGCGCTGACGTTGTCCTTGGCCTGGGCGGCGAGTGCGGCGGGCAGGCGGGCGAAGGCGCGGTCGGCCAGGGCGCGGTGACGGGCGGCGTGGCGGTAGAGGCGCTGCTGGTAGAGGGCCAGAAGTTCGACGTCCCGCGGCGGGGCGCCCGTCGAGGGGCGCCAGCGGTCGATGGCCGCGTTCAGGGCCGTGGTCGTGTCGCGGAGGGCCGTCGCCAGGCGGGCGGGGTCGGTCGGGAGCGGCGCGCCGGGGGCGGGGAGCGCCTGGCCGGCGGAGGCGCCGGCGCTCGCCGTCGCCGACGGGACGGCGCCCGTCGCCTTCGCGGAGGCCGAGGAGGGGTCGGAGGCCGAGGAAGGGTCGGAGGCCGAGGTGGGGGTGGAAGCGGGGGAGGGTGACGAGGGGGCGGCGGTCGTGGCCGTGGCGCCGCATCCGCCCGTCCCGGCGACTGCCGCGCTCACCAGCAGGAGACAGGCGAGCGTACGGCCCCGGCCGGTGCGGGGCTTCGGCGGGCGGGCGCGGAACGGGCGTCGGAGGTCGTCCATGGTCGGCCAACCTACCTGCCTCACGGCTTTGTACCGGACATCTCGCCCCGTATCGCTCCGGTGGGCGGCACTCGGCACCTGGGATGCGTACGCTTCTTCCAAGGCGGCGGCGTGGCCGGGGATCGGCCGGGTAGAAGACGAACCACCGGGAGGTGAGCGGCATCGACGGCGGAGAAGACGAGAAGAGCTGGCGAGGGCCCCGGTTGCGGGCGGAGACGAGACAGGCGGACGGGTGCCTGGTCATGGGGTTGAGCGGGGAGCTCGACTTCATGCAGAAACCCGAGTTCCGGCAATGGGCGCTCGGCGTCGTGGCCGGCGGCCACGACGACGGGAACAGCGGGAACGGTGACAGCGCGGCGCCGATGGTCGTGCTCGACCTCAGGGGCATCGAGTTCTTCGACTCCACCGGGCTGTCCGTCGTCATCGCGCTGTGGCAGCAGGCGCGTGACGCCGGTGGCGATCTGGCGGTGGCCGCGCCGCCGCCGATCTGCGCCAACATGATGCGGCGCACGGGGCTGGCCGACCACATCGCCATGGGCGACACGGTGGCCGCCGCGGTGGCCGGGGCGGCGATCCTGCGCCGCACGAGGCGCGACACGACCGACCAGGCCACGGCCGGCTGAACCGGCCGGGCCGGATTCCAGCGCGGGGGCGGCGGGTGTCAGTCCTGGGTGAAGGAGTGCTGGGTGACGCCGGCCGGGGCGCCGGTGAGGTGCTCGTACGTGCCGCTGACGTCCAGCAGCCGCTCCAGCACCCGCGGGCGCTGCTCCAGGTGCAGCCGGGTGCCGGCCGTCACGGCGTGCTGGTGGATCATCAGCAGCGCCGACAGGCCGCTGGAGTCGCAGAAGTGCAGGCCGTCGAAGTCGAGGTGCAGGTCGGTCAGGCCGCCGTCGGCGAGCGCGGCGAGCGCTGTGGTCAGGAGCTCTCGCGCCGTGTTGTAGTCCAGGTCGCCGGTGATGGCGACGCGCAGCACACCCGGGTGGGGCGTGGCCTGGACGAGGGTCAGCGGGTCGGGGGCGAAGGCGGTCATGCGATCTTTCCGTGGCCGGGGAGCGGGGTTACGTCGGTCGGGGAGGCCGCGGCGCGCACGGCGTCGCGCCCGTGGGTGATCAGGGCCGAGGCGCGCGGGAAGTCCTCCAGCCGCCTGCCCAGCAGGTCGAGAGCCGGCATCAGCGTACCCGCCGGGACGCCCCGAGCGGTCAGGACGCCGGCCGTCCAGGTGAGGAACCGGGTGAACAGCCCGGGGTCGTCCACGTAGAGCGCGGCGGCCAGGAAGTCGACGATGTGCAGGATGTCCTCGGCGGTGTGCCTGCGTTGCTGCGGGGTGTACTCCGCCATCGCCGGGACGCGTTCCTCCAGGCCGCCCATGACGTCCCTGACCAGGCTCCGGGCCGACCGGCTGACCATGGTGTACTCCTGGTCGTCCAGGTGCGGCAGGTCGTCCACGGCCTGGCGGGGGGCGACGGGGCGGGGCAGCGGGCCGGCGGCGAGCCGGTCGGCGGCGGCGGCGCCGTCGGCGGCCCAGGCGTCGGCGCCGAGGAGGCGGGCGTAGAGGCCGTCCGGTCCGAACGCGGCGCCGCCGGCCATCACCGGCGTGCCGGTCGCCTGGCAGGCGGTGATGGCGGCGTGGGCGCCGGGCAGCCGGGTGGGGATGGAGCTGGACAGCGCCACCACGTCGCAGGCCGTGCGGTGCAGGTGGGTGATGAGGTGGGGCGTCGGCACCTGCGCGCCGAGGTAGTCGATCCGCCAGCCGCGCAGCCGCAGCACCTCGGTCAGGATGCGGGCGGGCATGGCGTGCCACTCGCCGTCGATGCAGGCGACCGCGATGCGCCCGAGCGCCGGGCCGTTCGCGGCGGCGGCGCGGGCGGCGGGGTGGTGGGCGAGCGCGGCCAGCACCCGCTCGTTGACGGCGGTGGCGGTGTGCTCCTGCGCCACGGTGATCTGGTTGCTCTCCCACTCCTGGCCGACGCGGGCCTGTACGGGGGCGACCACGTCCAGCAGCAGGGTTTCCAGCGAGATGTCCTGGTCGAGCGCGGCGAGCGCGGCGTCCGTGGCGGCGTATTCGTCGCCGGCGACAGCGGCGTCCCAGAGTTTTTCGCGCCAGGCGGAGAGTCCGTCTGCGTGCGTCATGCGGTGAACCTTCCCCGTCCGTGTCCTCCCACCGCGCTCAGATGTGCCCCGCGCGGCGCGGTGATGGCGATGACGGCCATGTCATCGTGATCGCCACCCCCTACCCACTGGGACGACAACATCTCCACACGTTCCGTGATCGCCTCGGGCGGCATGCCGCCGCACTGCCGCAACTCCTCCTGCAGCCGCTCGTCGCCGAACATCTCGTCGCCGAGCGGGCCGCCCATGGCCTCGGTGATGCCGTCGGTGTATAGCAGGCAGGTCTCGCCGGGTTCGAGGACCACGGTGTCGGTGACGCTCGTGACGCGTTCGAGCATGCCGATGAGGGTGCCCTTGGTGCTGGCCACGTCGACGCGCCCGTCACCGCGCACGACGAGCGGCGGCGCGTGCCCGGCGCTGGTGACCCGGAGCAGGACGCGGTTGCCGGCCCGCTGGATCGAGGCCAGAACGAGCGTGACGAAGCGGGAGCGGTCGCCGCCCTTGATGAGCACGCCGTTGAGCAGTTCGAGCACGCGCTGGTGGTCGCCGGCCATCGGCAGCAGGGCCTGCAGGGTGTGCCGGATCTTGCCGGTGAGCACGGCGGCCTCCAGGCCCTTGCCGGCCACGTCGCCGAGCACCACCAGCGACTCCTGGCCGGCCTCGGCGGGCGGGTGGAGGTCGTAGAAGTCGCCGCCGACGCGGGCGGTGTGCTCCGAGGGACGGTAGCGGGCGGCGACCTCGACGCCGTGCAGGCTCCGCGCGCGGGGCGGCAGGAGCTCGCGCATGAGGGTGTCGGTGATGTCGGCCTGCTCGGCGTACAGGCGGGCGGCGGACATGGCGGCCCCCGCGCGGGCCGCGAACAGCCGCGCGAAGACCTCCTCGCCGTCGGAGAAGCTGGCCTGGCCGCTGCCGCGCAGCAGCACGAGCGCCCCGGCCGGGACGCCGTGACCGGGCAGCGCGGTCACCACCATCGAGCCGATCTCGTCGAGCCCGTCGCGGGCCAGCCAGCCGGGGGCGGTGGCGGGGTCGATCCAGCGGGAGGGCAGCGGCGGGTAGCCCTGCAGCGCCTCGGCGAGACCCGGCACGGCCTCGGGATCGACGGCCAGCTCCTCGCGGACGACCACGCCGTCCGGCCCGCAGTACGCGATGGGGTGCCGGCGCCGGTAGGGCGGCAGGATGACCAGCGCGGCGTCGGCCAGGTGGCGGGCGGCCAGCCGGGCGGTCACCTCCAGGCAGCGGTCGAGGTTGAGCGAGGACAGCAGCTCGCTGGAGGCCTTGTCGAGGAACGACGTCCGCTCGCGTTCGAGGTGCAGGGCCTGGGTGGCGCGGTCGAGGTCGGTGGTGTCGGCCAGCCACCAGGCGATCGCGTCGCCGTCGCGGACCGGACGCGCCTCGAACGTGGCCGCCCCGATGGAACCGCGCACACCCTCGGGAAGAACGGCGTCGGGAAGAACGGCGTCGGGAAGAGCGGTGTCGGAGGGAGTGACGTCAGGGAGAGGGGTTGCGGCGGCGTGGGCGTGGGAGAGCCAGGCGGGAGCGCTGTCCGCCAGCGCCGCGCCGGGGACCGCCCCGGGCAGCAGCCGCAGCGCCGCGTCGTTGGCCTGGGCGATGACACCTGCGGTGTCCACCACCAGAACCGGGTAGGGGGCGCCACGCCACACGGCCCCGGTTTCGTCCTGCCCCAGACTGCTCGTCAGACCTCTCAAAACAACGAGCCCGCCGCGACGGGCTCTGCCTCCCTGAATCATGGTTGCTTGTGCACCTTCTTCTCTCCACTGTAGCCGAGGCTCGCCCACCACCCCAGCCGCGGACGGCCCGGCCGGGCGCCCCCGACCGGCCGTCTCCAGTGGTTTCCAGTCGTTTCCAAGGAGCCGCGGCCAGGGTCTGACCGGTCAGCAGAACGCACTCGGCGGACGGGGAGAAGATGGGCGAGACGAGGACCCGGTCGGTTCTGGGCAGGACGGGGGCGACGCTCGTCCTGGCGGCGGTGCTCGGGTGCGCGCCGGGCCCCGCCGACGCGGCGGACGCGACCGTCGGCGCGGCGGCGTACGTGGTGCGCGGCAAGGTGGTGAACTCGGCCGGCCGGCCGGTCCAGGGCGCCAAGGTCGTGGTGAAGGACCGGCGTTACTACAACAGCGACATCGTGCTGCACAGCGACGGCAACGGCCTCTACCGCGCGCAACTGCCGCGCGAGCCATCGTCCTGGCTGGTCAGCGCCTCGGTGACGCGGCAGTTCCACGGCCGGCAGTACACCTTCGACCTGGAGCCGTCCTCGACCGGTTCCGTCCGGGCGAGCGCCGGCGGGGTGCGGAACTTCACCTGGCGCGTCACCGGCAGGCGCCCCGGCGCCGACGGTCGCTACTACGGCGGCCTGGTCGCCACGAACCTCTGGTTCGACAACCTTCCGGAGGACGTCGACCAGCAGAACGTCCGGCTGACGATGACCCCGGTCGGCCCGCTGATCGACGGCAGCGACGGCAAGGTCGTCTCCGGCCGCACGCCGGTCTACACGGACAGCGGCTGGGCGGTGGTCGACGTGCCCCTGGGCCGGTACCGCATCACCGCGACCTACCGCTCGGCCACCGGCGGCAAGGTCTACCCGCTCCAGGTCAAGCTGACCGGCTCCGCCTCCTTCGGCCCGCAGGTCACCGCCGACTTCGAGCAGAGCGGGACCAACCAGCGGATCAGGCTGGAGGTCAGGTTCGGCTGAACCGGCCGAGCCGCGGAGAACCTCGATGGACATGGACGACGACCCGGAGCCGGGTGCCGCCGCGACTTCGCGTTCCCGCGCCCGGATGGCCGCGGGCCTGCTGGTCCTGGCGGCGGTCGCGGTGGCCGGCGCCCTGGTCGGCGGCTTCGGGCACTACGTGCTGCTCGACCGGCCGGTCCTGCTGGGGACGCTGGCGGCGAGCCTGGTCGTCGTCTCCGGGGCGCTCGCCTTCGGCGGCGGGCCGCGCGCGCCCGTCGTCGCGCTCGTGATGATCTGGGCGACGGCCGGGCTGGTCGGTCTCGTGACCGGCATGCGGGTGCATGCCAGGATCCCCGGCCCTGACGGCAGCGGGCTGGAGGTGCGGGTGCTGTCCGACGACTGGATCGTCCCCGACTGGAGGCTCGTGGTCCGCAGGAACGACGGCCTGCTGACGCGCGAATGGCCCTTGACGGATCGGTTCACCACCGAGCACGAAGACGGCCTGCCCCGGGTGACCTGGCTCGACCCCGCACACGTACACCTGGACGACCGGGGGAGGCTGGGCGGCCAGACGGTCGCCCTGGACCCCAGGTCCGGACGTCCCCTCAAGCCCGGCCGCCCCGGGGGCGGCTGAGGGGCGGACACGACGGGCGGCGCACCGATATAATGATCATGCATCCCGGCGGGCAGGCGCCCCCGGGATCTTGCTTTTCATGCCCTCCACACCTCATCGCACGCTGCTCGCCGCGGCCGTCCCGCTCTTGCTGTCCATGAGCGCGGGGATCGTCGCCCAGCTCGTCACCACCTCCCTCCTCGGCCGCCAGGCCACGGCTCAACTGGCGGCCTTCGCGCTGGTCAACGCGGTGCTCACCCCCGTGACGGCCGCGGTGTCGGGTGGCCTGCGGGGGATGGCGCCGTTCGTCGCCGCCTGCCGGGATCGTCCGGCGGAGGCGCTGCTCGTCCTGAAGGACGCCCGGTGGCTCACCGCCGGTCTCGGCACGGCCGGCGCGGGGGTCATGCTCGGCGTCCCGGTGATCGCGCGGATCGGCGGGGCGCCCGGCGAGGTGGTGGCCGAGTTCGGGGCGTTGCCGCCGCTGCTGGCGCTCCAGGTGCTGCTCTACTCGGCGGGCAGCGGCGCCGGCGGCGTGCTGGTCGCGCTCGGACGCAGCCGCCTGGTGCTCTGGGCCGGCCTGTCGAGCACGGCCACCGGGGTGGTGCTGCATCTCGTCCTGGTGCCGCGGATGGGCGTCCAGGGCAGCGGGGTGGCGCTGGTGGCGTCCACCGCCGTGGCCGTCGCCGTGTCCAACACGCTGCTGCTGCGCCTGCCCGAGCTGGCCGGGCGGTCGTCGTGGCCGGGCCGCCCGCGGTGGCGGGAGATCCTGCGGATGGCGCGGGTGGGCGTCCCGATGTCGGCCACGCTCGTCGTGAAGTTCGCGGTCATGGGCGGGGTGACGTACGCCGCCGCGCGGACCGGGGCGCAGGGGGCGGCCGCGCACGCCATCCTGCTGTCGCTGCACGGATTCCTCGGGCTGGCCGCCGTCGCGGTCGCCCAGGCCGCGACGCCGGAGATCGCCAGGGCGGCCCTGCCGGGCGAGGCCCGCCGGCTGAACCGGGCGGCCCTGACGATCGCCGCCGCCGGAGTGCTGGCCGGCGGGCTGGTGCTGGTCCTGCTGGGGGAGGCGGTGCTCGGGCTGTTCACCTCGGACGCCGCCGTGCTCGCCGTCGCCGTCGGCCTCGTGCCGTTGTCGGTGGCGTACGCCCTGGCCGACCACTGCGCGATCGTGATGTCGGCCGGGCTGACGGCGCTCAGGCGGTCGTCCTGGACGCTGGGGTCGGCCGTCCTGGGGAACGGCCTGCTGGCGTCCGTGGCGGGGCCGGCGGCGGGGGCGTGGGGGCTGCGGGGCCTGTGGCTGGCGTTGATGGCCGGTTCGCTGCTCGTCCTCGTGACGCAGACGGCCGGTTTCCTGCGCTTCAGCCCGCGCTAGAAGGGGCTCAGCGCGCCAGAAGGGGGGAAGGGGGCTCCGGCGGGCGGAGCCCCCTCGCCGTCAGGTGCGGTCCTGGGTCAGGACGCTGGACAGGAACGCCCTGGTCCGCTCGTGCCCCGGGTTGGCCAGCAGCTCGGCCGGCGGGCCGCTCTCGACCACGACCCCGTCGGCGAAGAAGGCCAGCCGGTCGCCGACCTCCCTGGCGAAGGCGATCTCGTGGGTGACCACGACCATCGTCATGCCGTCGGCGGCCAGGCCGCGCATGACCTCCAGCACCTCGTCCACCAGCTCGGGGTCGAGCGCGGACGTGGGCTCGTCGAACAGCATCAGCTCCGGGCTCATCGCCAGCGCCCTGGCGATGGCGACCCGCTGCTGCTGGCCGCCGGAGAGCTGGTGGGGCCGCTTGTGCGCGTGCGCGGCCAGGCCGACGCGCTCCAGGTGCTCCATCGCGGTCGCCCTGGCCCGCTCCGCCGAGACCCCGAGGACGTGGACGGGGGCGCAGGCCACGTTCTCCAGGGCGCTCTGGTGGGCGAACAGGTTGAACCGCTGGAACACCATGCCGATCCGGCGGCGGAAGACGGCGAACTCCTTGGGCGTCCAGGGCCGGTAGCGGCCCTCGCGCAGGCTGTGCCCGACCTCCTCGCCGAGCACCCGCAGGCTGCCGCCGAGCACCGGCTCCAGCCCGTTGACGCAGCGCAGGAAGGTCGACTTGCCCGATCCGGACGGCCCGATCACGCAGCTCACCTCGCCCGGCGCGACGGTGAAGTCGACGCCGTTGAGCACCTGCGTGTCGCCGAAGCCCATGCGCACGCCCGTGGCGTGCACGACGGGGCTCACGCCGCCGCCTTCGGCAGGATCCGGGCCGCCAGGCCGCCGCCGCGGACCAGCCGTACGGCCTCGGAGCCGAACCGGCGTTCCAGGCGGCCCTGGAGGAAGGTCGCGACGGCGGTCATCAGCATGTACCACAGGCTCGCCACGATGAGCAGCTCCATGATCAGGTTGTTGGCCTTGTAGATCTGGCTGGCGTTGGTCATCAGGTCGTGCCCGGCCACCACGTAGACCAGCGAGGTGGTCTTCAGCATGGAGATGAACTCGTTGCCGGTGGGCGGGATGATGATCCGCAGCGCCTGCGGCAGCACGATCACGCGCATGCGCTTGGCCGGGGTCATGCCCAGCGCGTACGCGGCCTCGGTCTGGCCGTGGTCGACGGCCTGGATCCCGGCCCGCACGGTCTCGGCGAAGTACGCCGCCAGGTTCAGCCCGAGCCCCAGCATGGCCGAGGTGAACCCGGTCATCACCTCGTTGGTGTCCCACTTGACGCCGATCATGGTGAACGGCACCTTGAGCACCAGCTCGGGGAACAGGAACGCCAGGTTGTACCAGAAGATGAGCTGCACCAGCACCGGCGTGCCGCGGAAGAACCAGATGTAGAGCGTGGCCAGCCCGCTGAGCACCGGGTTGTGCGACAGCCGCATGATCGCTACGGCGACGCCGAGCACCAGCCCCAGCACGGTCGCCAGCACCGAGATCTCGATGGTGACCCAGACCCCGGCCAGGATGCGGTCGTTGAACAGGTATTCGGCGACCTTGCCCCAGTCGAGGCGCGGGTTCACCACGACCAGGTAGACCAGCCAGCCGGCGATCGCCGTCACGACGGCCGCGGCCAGCAGGCGGCCCCAGTGGCGCGTCCTGGCGACCGGGACGTGCTCCCCGGACGGCCCGGTGAAGGGTTCCGTGCGCATGGTCACTTACCGCCGTTGACGACAGCGGACTGGACGGCCAGCTTGTCCAGGTTCCACGCCTTCAGCAGCTTGGCGTACTCGCCGCCGGTGATGAGGGAGTCGAGCGCGCCCTTCACCGAGTCGACGAGCTCCTTGTCGTCGGGCTTCATGCCGATGCCCCACGGGCTCTCGGTGCCCTCCAGGGCCATCGCCTCGACCTCCAGTTTGGAGTCGGCGGCCTTGCTGGCGGCCACCACGTAGTCGGTGATGGTGGCCTGCGCCCGCCCGCCGGTGACCTGGATCAGGGCCTCCTGGTCGCCGGGAAACTTCAGGATGTTCACGGCCGTCTTGCCGGCCTTCTTGCAGTCGGCGTCGTACTCCTCGGCCAGCTCCATGGACGAGCCGTTGTCGACGACGGACACCGTCTTGCCGCACAGGTCGGCCGGGCCGCCGATCTTGGCCGGGTTGCCCTTCTTGACCAGCAGACCGGCGCCGGCCTGCACGTAGTCCACGAACGTGACCTGCTTCTGCCGGTCCGGCGTGTCGCTCATCGAGGAGATGACGAAGTCGTAGCGGCCGGTGAGCACGCCGGGGATCTGGGAGTTGAACTCCTCGTCGGAGATGGTCACCTTGGCGCCGAGTTTCCTGGCGATGGCCCTGGCCAGCGCCGGGTCGAAGCCGATCGCCGTCTTGCCGTCGCTCGCGTACAGCTCCATGGGCGGGTAGCCGACGGACGTGACGACCTTCAGGCCCTGCGTCTTCAGGCGGGCGGGCGCCTTGGCGGCGAGAGCCTGGTCCGGGGTGATGGCGTTGATCACGTCGGCCGCCTTCTCCTCGGTGGGGGCCTGGTCGAGCGTGACCGCCGCCGCGCCGCCGTCCGCGGGGGCCGCGGCGTCGCCGCCGCCGTCCAGGGACTGGGCGCCGCAGGCGGTGGTGGCGGCCAGCAGCGCGCCGGCGGCGAGGGCGGAGAGAGTGCGGATGTTCACGAGGGGGTGCTCCTTCAGGATCGCTGCCAGCGGACTTCGCCGCCGACGACGGTGGTGAGGACCTGGGTGCGCAGCACCGCCTCCGGCGGCTCCAGGTACGGGTCGGTGTCCACGGCGATGAAGTCGGCGAGCATGCCGGGCGCGAGCACGCCCTTGCGGTCCTGCTCGCCGGCCGCGTACGCGGCGCCGAGGGTGTGCGCGGTGATCGCCTCGGCCATGCTCAGCCGCTGCTCGGGCTGCCAGCCGCCGGCGGGCGTGCCGTCCTGCCGGGTACGGGTGACCGCGGCGTACAGTGCGGCCCACGGATCGGGGCTCTCCACCGGCGCGTCGGAGCCGAAGGCCAGCGCGACCCCGGCGTTGAGCATGCCTCGCCAGGCGTAGGAGGCCAGGTCGTGGCCGGCGAGCAGCGAGTCCACCAGGGCGATGTCGGTGGTGCAGTGCACCGGCTGCATCGAGGCGACGACGCCCAGCCTGGCCATCCTGGTCAGGTCCTGGGGGCGCAGGTGCTGGGCGTGCTCGATGCGGTGCCGCAGGCCGGCGGTGGTCCCGATCGCCTCGTAGGCGTCGAGGACCAGCCGGTTGGCGCGGTCGCCGATGGCGTGCGTGGCGACCGCGATGCCGGCCGCCGCCGCCTTGCTGAAGATCCGTACGAGGTCTTCGTACGGGGTGACCGCGATGCCGGTGTTGTCGTGCTCACCGGCGAACGCCTGATGCATGTGGCAGGTGTGCGAGCCGAGCGCGCCGTCGCTGAACACCTTGACCGGCCCGGTGCGGACCCAGTCGTCGCCCTGGCCGGTACGGCGGCCCTCGGCGATGGCGGCCTCCAGGGCGACCGTGGGGATCGCCTTGTGCACGCGGATCTTCAGCTCGCCGGCGTCGCGCAGCTCCAGGTAGGCGGCCCGGCAGTCCTCGCCGTCGATGTCGTGCACGCTGGTCAGCCCGAACGACAGCAGCTCCTCCTGGCCGGCGCGCAGCAGGTCGCGCAGGTCGCCGGAGACCATGAGGGCGCGCAGCGGGTAGGAGGCGGACTCGCGCAGGATGCCGGTGGGCTCCCCGTACGCGTCCCTGACGATCTCGCCGCCGACCGGGTCGGGGGTGGAGGCGTCGATCCCGGCCATCCGCAGGGCGGCGGAGTTGGCCCAGACGGTGTGGCCGTCGACGTTGGGCAGCGCCACCGGCAGCTCGGGGCAGACCGAGTCGAGGGCCTTGCGGTCGGGCTGGACCGGCGGGTTCCAGATGTTGCTGTTCCACCGGCCGCCGAACAGCCAGGCGCCCGGCCGCAGGGTCGCCGCGTGCGCGGCCACCTTGGCCAGGGCCTCGTCCAGGGAGCGCACGTCGCGCAGGTCGACCGCGCCGAGGCTCTGGGCGTACTGGGCCGTGTGGATGTGGGCGTCGTACAGGCCGGGCAGCACGGCGGCGCCGTCGAGGTCCACCAGCTCGGCTCCCGGGCCCGCCGCCGCGCGCACGTCGGCCTCGGTTCCGACGGCGACGATCAGCTCGCCGTCCACGGCCATGGCCTGGGCGGCGGGGGCGCCGTTGGTGCCGGTGCGAATGGTGGCGTTGCGGTATACGCGCATGTCATGGATCTCTCAGGGGTTTCGGGTGGGGTGGTGCGGCTCACTGTAGAAGTGGCGGAAAGAAGTAGGAAGCGATATAAACACGACATTTAGCAGCGCTGAGAGCAAGGAACGCTTATGCTCAAGCCAGAACATCTGCGCACACTGCGTGAGGTCGTGCGTCTGGGGTCGTTCGCGGCGGCGGCGAACCGGCTCGGTTACACCTCCTCGGCCGTCTCCCAGCAGATGGCCGCGCTGGAACGGGAGACCGGCGTGCGGCTGTTCGACCGCTTCGCCCACAGCGTGCTGCCGACCAGCGCGGCGGAGGTGCTGGCCAGGCAGGCCGAGACCGTGCTGGCCGACATCGAGCGCATGGTGGCCACCGTCCAGGCGGTGCACCGCAACAGCGAGCCGCAGATCCGGCTCGGGCTGTTCCCCAGCTTCACCGGCGTGCTGGCCGACGTCATGCGGCGGATGGAGCCGGAGGACCGGGCCGGGATCCGGCTGTCGGTCGCCGAGTCGTCGCAGCTCATCGCCCGTCTGGGCAGCGGCGGCGAGATGGACGCCGCGGTGGTCTACCAGGTCGGCAACACCGGGCTGTCGTGGCCGTCGGTGCTGACCAGGCGGTGGATCGCCGAGGACCGGTACCGGCTCGTCCTGCCCAGGCTCTGGCCGGACCTGTCGCCGTACCGGGCCGAGCAGCTCGTGGACCTGCCGTGGATCATGCACCATCCGGCCAGCAGCGACGCCACCCTGTTCGAGGCCCTGTTCGCCCACTGGAGCCTGCACCCGCGGGTGGTCTGCCACTCCGACGACTTCAAGATCACCCTGTCGCTGATCGGCGCCGGCGTCGGCGCGGCCCTCATCCCCGACCTCGCGCTGCGCGGCCACGGCGAGGACGTCGTGGTGGTCGACGTGCCGTGGCTCAACATCAGCCGCAGCATCTTCACACTGGTCCACCCCGACCGCGAGACCGCCCGCCTGCAGTGGCTGCTGGACGAGCTGACCGTCTGAACCGGCTCTCGACGCGGCCGGGGCCCATCTGCCAGCATGTGCCGGATCATCCCCCCGGGCCGCGGCCACCTGGCGTCGCCGTGCCCGCGCAAGGCTAAGGAGATCTTCCACCGTGGAACGCGAGGCGGCGATCGCCCAGTCCGCCGAGGCCATCCGCCTCCACAGCGGGCACCACATCCTCATCGAGGCCGGCCCCGAGCCCGTCCTCGACCGCCTCGGGCGCGACGGCCGCCGCACGCCGGACGGCCCCCTGCGGAACTGGACGTACGTCGTCAAGGACATGATCGACGTGGCCGGCCTGCCCACCACCCGCGGCTCCGCCCTGTACGGCGCCGAACCGGCCCTGGCCGACGCCCGCTGCGTCGAGCTGCTGGACGCGGCCGGCGCGCTGCTGGTCGGCAAGGCGAACCAGCACGAGTTCGCCTGGGGCGTGACCAGCGAGAACCCGCACTGGGGCGACGTGGGCAACCCGCGCCACGCGCACCTGACCCCCGGCGGTTCGAGCGGCGGCACCGCCGCGGCGCTCGCCGCCGGGATCGCCCGGTTCGGGCTCGGCACCGACACCGGCGGGTCGGTGCGCATGCCCGCGGCCTGCTGCGGCGTGGTGGGCCTGCGTCCGCGCTCGGGGGCCGTGCCCGCCGCCGGGGTGGCGCCGCTCGCGCCGTCCTTCGACGTGGTCGGCCCGATGACCACCTCGGTCGCCGACTGCGCCCGCGTCTGGCAGGCGCTGACCGGCGAGGCCGTCGAGCCGCCCGACTCGCTGGCCGGGCTGGTCGTGGGCGTCGCGGAGGGCTGCGACCAGGCCGGGGACTTCGCCGAACTGGGCGCGCGGCTGCGCGAGGCGGCCCTGCCCGCCGAGGTGCTGGAGCCGTACTGGACGATCGTGGGCGCGCAGGCGCGCCGGACGCACGAGGGCACCTTCCCCGAGTGCGCCGCCCGCTACAGCCCCGGGGTACGGGCCAAGCTGGCCGCCGCGGGCGGCGTCGGCCACGGGGAGTACCGGCGGGCCGTCGAGCGGCTGGCGGCGCTGCGGGCCGCGTTCGCGGCGGCCATCGAGGGCATCGACCTGCTGGTCATGCCGACGCTCGGCGCCCCCGCGCCCCGGGTCGGCTGCGACGAGGCCCGGGTGCGCGGCGAGGTCGGCCGGATCACCGCGACGGTGTCGGCGCTCGGCCTGCCCGCCCTGGCCGTCGGCGACCTGCAGCTCGTCGCCACGAGCGAGGCCGCCGTGCTGCGGGCGGGGCTGTGCAGGGAGGCCCGCGGCGGGACGATCCCCGAGCCGCGCTGACCCCCGAGGATCCGCTGGTCAGGCCCCCCGGGGCAGGCTCCACGGATCCACCGGCACCACCTCGGCGCACCGGCCGTACGGGTCGAGCAGCCGCCCGTACAGCTTCGACTGGCGCAGCACGATCTGCCGGTCGGCCACGGTCACGTGCGGGAAGCGCTCCTCCAGCCGCACCACCAGCGGATGCAGGTCGGCCACGCCGTGCAGGCCCACCGTCAGCAGCATGTTCCGCGGCCCGGCGAGCGCCGCGCAGGTACGCGTCTCCGGCCAGCCGAGCAGCGCCCGGCCGGTCTCCTCCAGCAGCGCGTCGGGCATCCGCAGCCACAGCAGCGCGGCCGAGTGCCAGCCCGCGTGCGAACGTGCCAGGTCGCAGCGGAAGTCGAGGTCGCCGGTGGCCACCAGCCTGGTCAGCCGGCGCTGCACCGTGCGCTCGGACGTGCCCACCGCCCTGGCCAGCTCGGCGTAGGGCGCGCGGCCGTCGGGCAGCAGGGCGGTGAACAGCCGCCGGTCGATCTCGTCCATCTCCCTGGTCGACTCCGGCGCGGCCGGCGGCCTGGCCAGGGCGGCCGCGGTGCGCGGCGGCAGCACCCGCAGCCGCCACCGGCACGACGCCTCGAACACCCGCGTGGCGACGTGCGTGCGGACCTTGGCCACGCCCGGCACCCGGGGCAGCGCGGTGAGCACGTGGTCGGCCAGAGCCGGCATCGACGGGGCCACGGCGATCACGAACAGGTCGTGCCCGGCGGCGACGTGCTGGACGGTGATCAGATGCCGCTCCCGCGCCAGCGCCGCCGCCACCTCGGCCGCCGCGCCGGCCGCGCAGTCGATCTCCAGGAACGCCATGCTCAGCGCGTGCATCTGGCGGGGGCCGAGGGCGACCGTGGTCCACGCCTCGCCGGTGCTCGTGAGCCGCTGCCAGCGCCGCGCCGCCGTCACCGGGTCGGCCCCGACGGCCGCCCCCACCTCCACCCAGCTCGCCCGCGGGCTGATCTGCAGGGCGTCGATGAGCTCAAGGTCGGACTCGGCCAGCAACGAGGGCGGCTCCATGCCGGAATCCTGCACTGACCCTCCCTTGATGTCCGATTGCTGCGTTCCAGCGGTCGGGACACCCTATACCGGGATCCTGGGCCCCGACCGCCGTCAGGCGCAGCCACCGGAAAGGGAGACCCGCGGATGACCTCGCTCGGCCGGGCCAGGATGGTCGGCGTGCTGGGCGGCATGGGCCCCGCCGCCACCGTCGACTTCTACGGCAAGCTCGTGGAGGAGACCGCCGCCACCAGCGACCAGGAGCACGTGCCGGTCGTCATCTGGGGCGACCCCCGCGTCCCCGACCGGTCGACGAGCCTGCTCGGGCAGGGCGAGGACCCGACCCCGCAGTTGCGGCGCGGCATCGGGGCGCTCAGAGGGGCCG
The DNA here is from genome assembly GCF_044465465.1 of Nonomuraea sp. NPDC049655. Classification (NCBI taxonomy): domain Bacteria; kingdom Bacillati; phylum Actinomycetota; class Actinomycetes; order Streptosporangiales; family Streptosporangiaceae; genus Nonomuraea; species Nonomuraea sp. NPDC049655. The sequence continues at coordinate 38,691 of NZ_JBITLS010000012.1, read as the reverse complement.
GGTGCGAGCTGCTGGCGGTGCCGTGCAACACCGCGCACGCGTTCGTGCCGCGCCTGGCCGAGGAGGCCGGGCTGGAGCTGGTCAGCATCGTCGAGGTCACCGCCGCCGCCCTCGCCGCCGACGGCGTGCGCGCCGCCGGGCTGCTGGCCACCACCGGCACGCTCCGCGCCGACCTGTACGGCCCCGCGCTGCGCCGGCACGGCGTGACCCCGATCGAGCCGGACGAGCCCGGCCAGCGCGAGGTCATGGCCGCCATCGGCGCCGTCAAGGGCGGTCGCGCCGGCCGCGAGCACGCCGACGCGCTGGCCGCGCAGGCCCGCTCGATGGCCGCGCGCGGCGCGCGGCGCGTGGTGGCCGCGTGCACGGAGGTGCTGCTCGCCCTGGACCCGGCCGCGGTCCCGGTCCCCGTCGTGGACCCCGCCCGCCTGCTGGCCCGCGAGGTCGTCCGGGTGGCGCGCGCCGCGCGCGCCTGAGCCACTTCTGTCACTTCCGCCTCTCAAGTCACATCCAAGCCACTTCCAATCTCCGGATGGTGGGCTTGGCGCATGAGCTGAGGACGTGCCCGCACGTCCGCGAGCCGGGGGGCTCGCAGCTCGATGTGAAGGGAGGTTACGACCATGAGCAAGAAGATCGTGAGTCTGGACGATCTGGGTGACGAACTGGCGGTGATCGAGGAGGCCGATCTCGGCCTCGTCGCGGGCGGCATGCGGATGCAGCGCTGCTACGGCACCAACGGGAACCCGCCCACCGACTGGGTCTCCGACTACTGATAGAGACGATTCGCGGTCGCGTGGGAGGGGAGCCCGCTCTCCTCCCGCGCGGCTGGGGGGACACGTGCTACTGATTCTGAGCGAGCCCGGCGACGCGACCGTCGACCTGGTCCTGCCCAAGCTGAAGGCCCGGGGCGCGGACGTCCTGTGGTGGGATCCGGGCGAGTACCCGTCCGCCGTCCGGCTGACCGCGCGCTTCGGCGCGGACGGGGAGGAACTGGTCCTGACCAGGGACGGGCAGGTCTTCGACCTCTCCGGCACGACGGCCGTCTGGACCCGGCGCCCCGGACGACCGCGCGCCGCGGACGGCGTCACCGCGGAGGACCTCCGGGCGCGGGTGGGCGAGCTGTCGGAGTGGTTCACCGACGGCTTCTGGGACCTGCTGGACGCGCGCTGGCTGCCGGCCCGCCAACCGGTGCTGCGCAGGGCGCACAACAAACTGGTCCATCTGGCCCTGGCCCGGCGGCTGGGCTTCGCCGTGCCCCGGACGGTGATCACCAACGACCCGTCCGAGCTGGTGCCCGCCTACGAACACGCGGACGGGCGGCTGATCGCCAAGGCGATGGAGCACACCCTGTTCGAGATCGACGGCGGCGCGCACGCCGTCTACACGACCGTGGTCACCCGGCGGTCGCTCGGCGGCCGGGGGCGGATCGTCCACGAGCCGGTCATCCTCCAGCCGTACGTGCCCAAGGCGGTGGAGCTGCGGGTCACCGTGGTCGGACGGCAGGTGTTCACCGCCGAGATCGCCTCCCAGGACTCGCCGCGCACCCGCGACGACTGGCGTCACTACGACTTCGCCCGCGCCCGCCACAGCGTGCACCGCCTGCCGGACGACCTCGCCCGCCGCTGCGTCGACCTGGTCGCGGCGCTCGGCCTGTCCTTCGGGGCGATCGACCTCATCCTCACCCCCGACGGGGAGTACGTCTTCCTGGAGATCAACCCCAACGGCCAATGGGCCTGGATCGAAGACCTGACCGGCCTGCCCATCAGCGACGCCGTCGCCGACTGGCTGACCGCCGGAGAAACGGACGCGCAATGACTCAGCTCTCCCTCGGGCCGGCCCTCGAAAGCGGCGTGAACCTGCTGCACGGGCTGACCCGCCGGCGTTCGGCCGTGGAGGAGGCCCGCCGCACCGCCGCCGCCTGGGCCCAGGCGCACCCGCGGCTCGGGGCCCAGCTGGTGACCAGCCCGCGTCCCGGCTCGCCGGTCGTCGACTACGACCTGCTGCTCGACCACCCGTCGGGCGGCACCATCATGCTCGGCGTGCAGGCCGAGGACGGCACGTCCTGGCTGGTCGACCACTCGACCCACTGGGCCGCCGGTTACGTGCTGACCGTGGACGGGACGCACGTGTCGGTGTCCGAGGCGATGCTCATGCTGCGTTCGCTGGCGCGTCCCGGGATGTCGCCGCAGGAGGAGCTGGTCCGGTTCTGCGTGCTGCGCAACGCCGCCGAGCAGGAGGAGGTCGGCCTGGCGGACGTCCAGGCCGCCGCGGACGGGTTCCGCAGGCGGCGCGGCCTGCTCGGCCACGACACGATGGCGGAGTGGCTGGACCGGATGGGCATGAGCGCCGAGGCGTTCCACGACCACATGACCATGACCGCCAAGGACCAGCGGTTCCGCGCCAGGAAGCGGGCCGAGCTGGCTCCGGCGTACCTCGACCGCCATCGTGACCGGTTCGCCCAGGTACGGGCGGCCTGGGTGCTGTCGGACGACCCGGTCGAGGCGGCCGAGCTCGACGGGCCGCTCGCCGGCCGCTGGGACCTGCGGCTGACCAGGGCCCGGACGTGGGCGGGCGAGCTGCCGGTACCGCTGCGGGAGGTGCCGGCCGGTGGCGCCGCCGGTCCGGTCCCCTACGAAGGAGGCTTTCTGACCGGCCAGGTCGTCGAACGGCAGGAGGCCGTGGCGGACGCGGCCACGCTGAAGGCCGCCGGCGCGGCCGCCTTCGAGGAGTGGCTGACCGGCGCCGCCCAGGAGGCCGGGGTCACCTGGCACTGGCTCTGACGCGTCCGGCGTCGCCTGGCACTGGCTCTGACGCGTCCGGCGTCGCCTGGCACTGGCTCTGACGCGTCCGGCGTCGCCTGGCACTGGCTCTGACGCGTCCGGCGTCCTCAGCGCTGAACCATTTGGAGTGATTTCTCCGGGCATGTCGGTGCCTTCCGGTACTGTGCCGCAGGTGCGGCGGATGATCACCTCTCGGGGCTTGTGGTGGGCGCTCGCGGCGGCGGCCGTGGCGGTGGCGGCGGCCGTGTTCGTCCGCCGCTCGCGAACGCCGTACCCCGCCCTGCCGGACCAGCGCCCGGCTCCGGAAGCACGGCCTGCCGAGCGGGACGCCCCGCCGCCGTGGCCGCCCGTCCCGATCCTCGGCACGCCGACGAAGGCGGACATCGAGCGCTACGCCACCAGACCGGCAGGCTTCTTCGACCATCCCGCCGTCGCCGCCTTCTTCGCGGACCGGCAGCCCCTCGACGGCCCCACCCGGCGGCGGCTGAACCGCTGGGCCGTGGTGGCATTGGCGGTCGTCCTGCTGGCCGGGGGCGCGCAGGTCCTGGAGTCGGCGGTGTTCTCCAAGGGAGGAGACGCCGCGATCGGGACCGATGACCTGCCCTGCGCCCAGGTGTACGCGGGCGCCGGCGTCGGCTGCGCCACGGAACCGCAGTGGCAGGTGGATTCCGACTCGGAGCCGGACCGCGAGTGGTCCCCGGCCCTCGAACCGGCCGACCGGCAACGCGCCGAGTCCCAGGAACCGCCTCTCGCCCAGGAGGCCGTCGACGCCGACTGCCGTCCACGGACGGCCAGACCGCACGTGCGCGCGATCAACCCCAAGGTCACCCGCGCGGTCAACCGGCAGTGGCGGCGGATCGAGACCTGGCTCAAGGCCAACGCCCCCAAGAGCTACCGCACGCTCGGCGGGCCGGGAAGGGCGAGGACCATCGCGGTCGCCGAGGCCCAGACGGGCCTGTCCTTCCCCGACGACCTGCGGGCCTCGCTGCTGCGCCACAACGGTTCCGCCGTCACCGAGGGCACCTGGCCCTTCGGCTTCCTGGACAACGTGAACATGACCATCCGCCAGATCCGCGACCACTGGCGCACCCTGTGCGAGATCGACGCCACCGACGACTCGGACGACCCCCGCACCGAATGGTGGGACGGACGCATGATCCCCGTCGGCTCCGACGGCGGGGGCGACAGCCTGGTGATCGACTCCGTACGCCGCGACGTCGGCGAGACCGACCACGAGGACAGCATGAGCTTCACCCCCGGCGGGATCCGCATCCGCTCCTACCACGCCCTGCTGAAGGCGACCGCCGACGCCCTGGAGACCGGCGGAACCGTCGGCCACTGGAAGCCCGAGGCGGCCGACGGCCAACTGGAGTGGAACCTCCCCTGACCCACCCGCCGCACCCGTCGACAGCGCCGCGCCCGGGTGTCACGATGCGAGGATGATCGCCCCCCATGTCATGGCACCCCCCGCGCAGAACGTGGCCAGAAGGCTCGTCCTGGCCGGCGCGGCGGGGATCGTCCTCACCGTCGCCCTCTTCGCATGGGCCGCTCTGACGCCGGACCTCATCCCCTCGTTGGGGGCGCGCTACTGCGGCGAGTACACCGGCTGCATCGGCTACCTCTTCCTGACCTGGGAGTACGGCCGGTGGGTCGCGCTGGTCGCCGCCTGGCCGTTGCTGCACCTGCTCCGCGTACGCCCGGCGCGGCAGGTCGCCCTGATGGCCGCGCTGTACCTGGTGGCCGTCTGGCAGGTGGCGCTGCTGCTCATGCCGGCCGACTTCGTCATCGGGTTCTACCTCATCCTCCTCAGCGGCGTGATCGCCTTCCCCGCCGCGGCCTGGACGACCATGCCGCACCTGCCGCGCGCCGTCCGGTTCGTCACCGCCGGCATCGCTCTCGTGGTCTGCGTCGTCACTTGGCCGCTCGTTCAGTGACGCGCAAGCGGGCACGCCGCCCGCTCCTAGTGATCGCCAAGACGTCCCCAAGCGCCTCCTGCGACCGTGAGTGCGCGACATTCACCACGACAGAGGGGGACGCTCCCAGATGAACGACTTCGAGACCGGCGCCCGCGAGCTCGACGACAACGAGCTCGCCGCCGTCACCGGCGGCATGTGGGCCAACTACGACTGGATGAACTACGACTGGCGTGACGCCGTCATCGACGCCCTGCCGTAACCACGCGGCACACCGCCGGGGCCGCCTCCCGCGGGGGTGGCCCCGGCCTCGCGCCGGATCAGGGCCGGCCCATCGTCCGGACCACGACGGTCGCGGTCGCCGTGGCCACGACGTCGCCGCCCGGGCCGAGGAGCTCGCCGGCGAGGAAGCAGACGTCTCTGCCGCGCCTGACCACGCGCCCCCGCCCGACGAGCCGCCCGGGCCGCGCCGGGCGCAGGAACTGCACATGGAGGTCGAGGGTCGGCGCGAACTGGTCCTCCGGCAGCGTGGCCACCAGCGCGGGCCCCAGCGTGTCGTCGAGCATCGCGGCCAGGAAGCCGCCCTGGACCACGCCGACCGGGTTGGCGAACTGCTCGCCCGCCCGGAAGGCCACCTCGATCGTGCCCGCCTCCGGATCGACCGCGACGAGCTCCCAGCCGAGCAGCGCCGCCGCCGGCGGTGGCGGAACCCTGCCGGCGACCATGTCCCAGAACATCCCGCGCCTGTCCGCGTGCGTGGTCATGCCCGCCATTGAACAGCCCGCCACCGACAGTCCGGCGGCCATGGGTCAAGCCCCCAGCTCAGCGAGGAACCCGGCGACCGGGCCCAGCGTGATCAGGCCGCTGCCCGCTCCGGCCAGCTCCGCCGCGGCGGGGGCGAGCGCCCGGCGGGCGCGGTCCGCCGCCCGCCGGTCGCCGACCGCGACGGCGGCCCTCGCGACCAGGCACCACATGGCCTCCAGCAGCAGGTCAGGGGGCGGCTCCGGGATCCGGCCGACCGCCTCGGCGGCCTGCGCGCCGCGCCCCTCCGCCAGCAGGACGAGCGGCCGCACCCACGGCTCGTACGGCCCCCACTCCACGTCGCCCCGATCGGCCTCGCCCAGGACCGGCAGGCCGTGCCGCATCCGTACGGACAGCAGCGCGAGCGGCAGCAGCCCCCGCCGCAACCCCGGCATGCCGACGTCGTCCAGCCGGGCCGCGGCCGCCCGGTAGGCCGCCTCCTCCTCGGCCGCCGGCATCCGCCCGCCGGCCGCCTCCCGCAACACCCGGTACCAGTCGGTGAACACGCTGACCAGCGGCAGCTCGTTCCGTTCCGCCAGCCGGTCGGCGGCGGCCGCGTGCCGGTCGGCGGCGCCGAAGTCGCCGAGCGCCCCCAGCGCCTGGACGCGCACGAGATGCCCCAGCACCTCGTACGTGACCAGCCCGTGCCGCGACGACAACGCGACCAGCTCGGCTCCGATCCCGTCCCGGTAGGAGGCCAGCCCAGCCCGCTCGAACGCCTGCATGAACACTCCGTTGAGCGCGAACGCCAGCAGCGCCGGGTCGTCGAGGCGGCGGGCGACGCGCTCGGACTCGGCGGCGGCCACCGGGCCGCGGGCCGACCGGACGCCGCGCGACTCGACGGCGATCGTGGCCAGCAGCCGCGCCCGCGCCGCCTCGGACGCGCCGGACGGCAGGTCGCCCAGCGCCCGTTCCGCCGCGGCGACGACCTGGGCCGCCTGCTCGGGGTCGTCCGACCGGGTCCAGATCGCCGGGACGTCGTAGGCGCCGATCACCCGGGCGGTCAGCTCCGGGTCGCCCAGCTCCTCGGCCGCCGCGATGGCCGCCGTACGGTGCCCGCGCGCCGCCTCCAGGCCGCCGCCCCCGGTCACCGCGAGGTTGCGCAGCAGGCCGACCGTCGACTCCAGCCGCGCCCGCGCCCCGGCCCCCACCGTCCGGTCGTACGCCTCGGCCGCCTGCGCCCACACCCGGGCCGTGGCGTCGGCGGGGGCGGCGAGCCCGCTGTCCTGGTGCAGGATGTCCGACTCCAGGCGGCGCAGCCGGGGCCCGGGGTCCACGCCGAGGTGCTCGGCCAGGAGCGTGCGCGCCCGGCGCAGCACCGCCAGGGCGTCCCCCTGGCGTCCGGTGCGGTAGAGGGCGAGGGCGAGCAGCCGCCAGGCGTCCTCCCGCCAGGGGTGCTCGGCGACGTGCGAGTCCAGGTCTGGGACGGCCTCGGCGGCCCGGCCGAGCGCCAGTTGCGCCTCGGCCCGGCGTTCGACGGCGTGCAGCCGCAGCTCGGTCAGGCGGGTCCGTTCGGCGCGCGCCCAGTGCTCGTCGGCGAACTCGGCGTAGGCCGGGCCGCGCCACCAGCCGAGCGCCTCCGTCAGCCGGGCCGGTTCCGGCGGGCCGGCGGTCACGGCCTGTTCGAAGCGCCAGGCGTCGACGGCGTCGGGCGCGGCGCGCAGGGCGTACCCCGGGCCCTCGGTGACCAGCAGCCGGGCGGGGGCGCGCGGCGGGCGGGCGGGCTCCAGCGCCCGGCGCAGGGCGGCCACGAACGTGCGCACCGCGCCCACCGCGTCCGGCGGCGGATCGTCCCACAGGTCCGCCACCAGCCGCGTCACCGGGACTACCCGGCGCCGGGCGACGATCAGACGGGCCAGCACGGCGCGGTGCCGCGGCCCCTTCAGCGGGATCGGCTCACCCTCGTCGTCCCAGGCCGCCACCGGCCCCAGCACCCCGAACACGCTTCCCATCCTTCCTGCTCACCGGATGCTCATCCGCCCCCGGCACGCTGGGAACCGAACCGGTCACCCATCGAAGGAGGGCATCTCATGACCATCCCCGGATTCGACCACCGCCGCGTCACGGTCGCCGACGGCGTCACGCTGCACGCGGCCGTCGGTGGCTCGGGCAGCCCGATCGTGCTGCTGCACGGCTTCCCGCAGACCCACCTGATGTGGCGGCACGTCGCCGCCGACCTGGCCGCGGACCACACCGTCATCTGCCCCGACCTGCGCGGTTACGGCGCCAGCGACAAGCCGGCCGAGACCGGCCCGGACGTCTACTCCAAGCGGACCATGGCCGCCGACGTGGTGGCCCTGGCCGCGGCTCTCGGCCACGAGCGCTTCGCCCTGGCCGGGCACGACCGCGGCGCGCTGGTCGCCTTCCGCGCCGGACTCGACCACCCGGCCGCGATCAGCCACCTGGCCTGCCTCGACGTGCTGCCCACCCTCGACATGTGGGACGTCATGCGCGGCGTCACCGCCGCCGTCGGCTTCCACCTCTACCTCATGGCCCAGCCGCCCGGCCTGCCCGAGCAGCTCATCGGCGCGAGCCCGGACGCCTTCTTCGGCCACTTCCTCGACCTGTGGACCAACGACCCGGCGGCCATCCCGGCCGACGTTCGGGCCGCCTACCTGGACGCCTGCCGGGCCGCCGTGCCGTCGATCGTGGCGGACTACCGCGCCTCGGCCGGGATCGACGTCGAGCACGACCGCGCCGACCTGGCCGCGGGCAACCGGCTGAGCATGCCGGTGACCGTGCTCCAGCAGGACTGGGGCGCCGCCCTCGGTTACGACGCCGCGGCGGTGTGGCGGGCCTGGGCGCCCGACCTGCGGCACGACACGGTCACGAGCGGACATTTCATGGCCGAGGAGTCTCCCGCCGAGATCGCCCGCGCGCTCCGCGAGCTCGTGTCCCGGTAGCGGGCCTCCTGGTCAGGGGCCGTCTAGTAACTTAAAGTAATTGACATGTCACGGTAAGTTATTGGACAATGGCAGCGCCAAATGAGGTCGTCCTTCCGGCGGGAAAAGTACGGGCCGGAAAGCCGAGCACGCGACGGAGTAGAGGCGCTCGCCAGCATGTTGCACGCATTCATCGTCGGGATGGGCAGATCCGGCGCAGGGCTGCATCTGCCGTCCCTGGCCAAGGTGCGCGAGGCGGCCCCCGGGCTGCTGGCGCCCGACCCGGTCGTCGTCCTCGACCCCCTGCTGCCGCCCGGCGGCGTGCGGGGAGCGGTGACGGCCGGGTCGCCCGAGGAGGCCGCCGCGCTCGCGCCGCCCGACCGGACCGTCGTGCACCTGTGCACCCCGCCGCACGTCAGGGCCGGGATGCTGGCCCGGCTGGCGCCGCTCGGCTACCGCAAGTTCATCGTGGAGAAGCCGCTCGCGCTCGACCTGGTAGGGCTGGCCGCCGTGGCGCGGGTGCGCCGGCGCTGGGGCCTCGACCTCACGGTCGCCACCCACTGGCTCGACAGCACGCTCACCGGCCGGCTGCGGGCGGCGATGCGCGCCGAGGAGTTCGGCCCCCTGCGGCAGATCCGGGTGGTGCAGAACAAGCCCAGGTTCACCCGCAGCGCGGCGCGTCCCGACGCCACCACGGCCTTCGACATCGAGATGCCGCACGCGCTCGCCGTGGTGCTCAGCCTGGCCGGCGGCGCCCGGATCTCGGCGGCGTCCTGGGAGGACATGGTCACCGAACGCCTGCGGCTGCCCCGGCTCGGACGGGCCAGGCTGCGGCTCGACCACTACTCGGGCGTGCGCACGGAGATCGACTCCGACCTGACCTCGCCCGTACGGGAGCGCCGCATCACCCTGCACTTCGACCGCGGCACGCTCACCGGCCACTACCCGTGCAGCGACGCCGACCACACCGCCCAGCTCAGGGTGGCCACGGCCGAGGGCGAACGGCGTACGGTGTTCACCGACGACGCCCTGCCCGCCTTCCTGCTGGCCGCCTACCGCCGCTACGCCCGCGCCCGCCGCTCGCCCGGCGCGCTGCCCGTCCAGGTCGACGCCGTGCGACTGCTCACCGAGGCCAAGCACCTGTGCGCGGCGCACGAGCCGGGGCGTGAGGAGGCGCCGCGTGCAGGCACCACCTCCTGAGCTGGCCGGCATCGGCGACGAGGCCGCCCCCGACCTCGACGGCCAGCTCGCCGCCGTGGGGGAGCTGGGCTGGAACCGGCTGGAGCTGCGCACGGTCGACGGCGTGCCGGTCGCCGCGCTCGGCGAGCAGGCGTTCCGGCGCGCGGTGCGGCGGTTGCGCGAGGCGCGGGCCGAGGTCGTCGCGGTCGCCTCGAAGATCGGCGACTGGTCGCGGCCGGTGACCGGCGACTTCGCGCTCGACCTGGCTGAGCTCGACGTGCTGGCCCGCCGCTGCCCGGTGCTGGGGACGCGGCTGGTGCGGATCATGTCCTTCCCCTCGGGCGGCCTGCCCGAGCCCGAGTGGGGACGGAGGGTCCGCCACCGGCTGCGCGAGCTGGCCCGCCGGGCCGAGGACGCCGGGCTGCTGCTGGTCCACGAGAACTGCGCCGGCTGGGCGGGCGACCGCGCCGACCGCATGCTGGACCTGGTCACCGGCATCGGCAGCCCGGCGCTGCGGCTGCTGTTCGACATCGGCAACGGCGTCGCCCACGGTTACCCGGCGGCCCCGATGCTGCGCGAGGTCGTCCCGTACGTCGCGCACGTCCACGTCAAGGACGCCGTCACCGGCCCCGGCGGCGAGGTCGTCTACGTGCTGCCCGGTGAGGGGCGGGCGGGCGTCGCCGAGTGCCTGCGCCTGCTGTCCGCCCACGGTTACGCCGGCGCCCTGTCCATCGAGCCGCACCTGCGGTTGCGCCCCCACCTCGACGACCCGGGCGTCGGCGACCGGGCCGCGTTCGTCCGGTACGGGCGGGCGCTGGAACGGCTGGTGGGGCAGGTCGATGGACGTTGACGCCGTGCCTCTCGACGCGGCGGAGCGCGACCTGCTGCTGAGGCTGCTGCGGCTGCCCACGGCGGGCCCGCTGGAGACCGGACCGGCCGGGCCGCCGCCGCGGCTGCGCGAGGCCCAGGAGCAGTACGCGCGGGCCGCCGCGGCGCTCGGCTTCCGCACCGTGCGGCACACCTCGGTGCGCCCGGCCGAGCTGGACCGCGCCGACGTCCCCGCGCCCGTGCGCGAGGCCCTCGGCCTGCCCGGGTTCCTGGACGGCCAGCCCAGTCTGGTGCTGCGGCTGGGCCCCGGCCTCCCGGCGTCCCGCACGGTGATGTTCAACGTGCATCTCGACACGGTCGCCGGCGGCGGACCGGCCGGCTTCGACGGCGAGCGCTTCCACGGCCGCGGCGCGATCGACGCCAAGGGCCCGGCCGTCGCGCTGCTGGCCGGGCTGCGGGCGGCCCGCGCGTGCCGTCCGGCCATCGGGCGCGAGGTCGGGGTGCTGATCCAGGCCGTGGCGGGCGAGGAGGGCGGGGCCATGGGCGTGCTCGGCACCCGCCCGCTCGTCGAACGCGGCTACGTCGGGCGGCTCAACGTCTTCTGCGAGCCCACCGGCGTACGGTTCCTGCCGCGCAGCACGGCCGCCGCGACGGCGCGGATCGTGGTGGACGGCGACCACGCCGTGGACGACCGCCCGGCCGCCGGGCACAACGCCACGGTCCTGCTCGGCTTCCTGGCCCAGCACCTGGCCAGGGCGCTCGACCCGGACACCGTGTGCGTGGCGGGCCTGCACACCGGCACCCGCCACAACCAGGTGTACGGCCGCGGCTCCCTCCTGCTCAACCTGCCCTACGCCACGCCCGCCACCGGACGCCGCCTGGAACGGGACCTCGCGCGCGCCCTGGACGACGGGCTCGCGGCCTTCGCGGCGGCCTTCGGCGGCACCGCCCTGTTCGCCAGGACCGCCCGCGACGCCAGGGCGGTCACCCGGCTGGAGTGGCGCAAACGCGGCCTGCCCGTGCTCGACGACCGCGACGCGTGGGGGCACGCGCTCCTGCGCGACCGGGCCGGGATCCCGCCCTGGCCCGCCGGAGAACCGGCGTTCACCTGCGACGCCATCTGGATGGCGGGCGTCGGGGGCGCCTGCACGGTCGTCCTGGGGCCGGGCGACCTGGCCGGCAACAACGCCCATGCCGAAGGGGAGTTCGCGCGGGCCGCCGAACTCGCCGGGTTCGCCGCCGCCGTGGCCCGGCTGATGATCGCCTTCACCGACGACAGGATTGGACGAGGAGCATGAACCCCACCGCCTCACCCGCGACGGACGCACCGCCCGCGCAGCCGTACCCGCCGGTCCCGGCAGTCGCCCGGCCGGCGCGGGCCGCCGTACGGGTGCGCCACGACGACCTGCTGGACTTCGTCGCCGCCGTGTTCACCACCCGCGGCCTGGCCCCGGAACGCGCCCGCGAGGCCGCCGCCGCGCTGTGCTACGGCGACCTGGTCGGCATGACCTCGCACGGCCTGGCCAACCTGACCCGGCTCTACCTGCCGCTGTTCGACGAGGGGCGGGTCGATCCGCTGGCCGAGCCGTCCGTGCTGGCCGACCGGGGCGCGGCCGTCCTGCTCGACGCCGATCGCGCCCTGGGGTTGTGGGCCGCCGGCCTGGCCATGGAGATCGCCGCGGGCCGCGCCTCGACGTACGGCGTCGGCCTGGTCTCCGTACGCGGGGGCACCCATCTCGGCTGCGCCGGGCACCACGCGCTGCGCGCGGTCGAGTACGGCATGATCGGCGTCGTCGCGAGCAACTGCGGCCGCCAGCGCATCGCCAGGCCGCCCGGCGGCGCGGTGGCGATGCTGGGCACCAACCCGATCAGCGTCGCGGCCCCCGCGGGCGGGCATCCGCCGTTCGTGCTGGACATGAGCACCACCGCCATGCCCACCGGGCGGGTCAGGCAGGCCGCGCGGCACGGCGAGGAGCTGCCCGAAGGGGTGCTGGCCGGCGACGACGGCGCGCCCGTGACCGACGCGGCGGCGTTCGACGAGGGGCGGGCGCACCTGCTCTGGCTGGGCGGCCAGGCCGGGCAGTACAAGGGCTTCGGGCTGGGGGTGGCGGTCGAGGTGCTGGCCGCGCTGGTGTCCGGCTCGGGTCTCGGCGCCCACCCCGACGCCCACGACGGCGACGGCGGCCCGAGCGGGCGCGACGACGACATCGGCTTCCTCGCCCTGGCCGTCGCGCCGGGGGCGTTGCGCGAGGGCGTGGAGGGCGACGCGGCCACGATGTTCGGCGCGCTGCTCGGCTGCCCGCCCGCCGACCCCGTCTCGCCGGTGAGCTATCCCGGCTGGCACGAGCATCGCCGGGCCGAGGAACACCGGCGCTCGGGCGTCCCGCTCGGCACGGACCTGTACGACGAGCTGGCCGCCCTCGCCGCCGCCACCGGACTCGACGCCCCCGCCCCGGTGGTGGCGCGGTGAGCGCCCGGCTGCGCGTCGCGGTCATCGGGCTCGGCGTGATCTCGCGGTTCTACCTGGCGGCCCTGCACAGCTCGTCCGGGCTGCGGCTGGCCGCGGTTTGCGACACCGATCCGCGCGTCCTGGAGGGGCACCGCGTCCCCGGCTACCGCGACCACGTCCGGCTGCTGGAGGAGGAACGGCCCGACGCCGTCGTGGTCACCGTCCCCAACGACCTGCACGCCCGGGTCTGCGCCGACGCGCTGGAGCGGCGCGTCCCGGTCTGCGTGGAGAAGCCGCTCGCCCTCGACGCCGCGCAGGGCAGGCGGCTCACGGACCTGGCCGCGAGCTCGGGCGTGCCGCTGTTCACCGCCTTCCACCGGCGCTACAACTCCGCCGTCGGACGGCTGCGCGCGGCGTGCGCGGGCGCCCGCGTCGAGGAGCTGACCGTGCGCTACCTGGAACGCATCGAGGAGCACGCGGGCAACGACTCCTGGTACCTGGACGTACGGCGCTGCGGCGGCGGCTGCGTCGCCGACAACGGGCCCAACGCCTACGACCTCGTGGACCTGCTGCTCGGCCCGGCGCACGTCGTCTCCGCGCACGTCGACCGGGACGCCGCGGGGGCCGACCGGCAGGCGGACGTCGAGCTGCGCGCCGGCGCGGCCCGCGCGCGCATCCTGCTCGACTGGTCCTACCCGGGCGAGCGCAAGGACCTGGAGGTGCGCCTGGCCGACGGCCGCAGCCTGTACGCCGACATGCTGGCCGGCCACTCCGGCTTCAAGAACTCCCTGTGGCACGAGTACGAGGGCGTGCTGGCCGCCTTCGAACGCTCGGTGCGCTACGGCACCCCCGACGGCGAGGGCGGCCTGCCCGCCCTGCGCTTCGTCGAGGACGTCTACCGCCTGGAGAAGGCCGGCGCGGGACGGGGTGCCGCGTGAACCCCGACGAGGACGGCCCCAAGACCGCGGTCACCGGGACCCTGCTGAAGGTGCTGGTGCACCGCAGGCAGGACCGCGGCATGCGGCTCGAACCGTACGCCAGCCGGTGCGTGCGCGCCGGCGAGGTGCACGAGCTGGTCGCCACCGACCACACCGAGACGGACGCGGGCGCCAGGATCGACCGGGTCGCCTTCCTGGGCTTCGCCGAGATCGTCGCGGCCGGCGTGCTGGACCGGGGCGACGAGGTGTGGATCGGCGGGCGCCGGGTCGGGGTGCTGCTCGGCTTCGACGGCTGCCACCTGCCCAACCACTACAACGTGCTGATCCACAGCGATCCCGCGGTCACCGGACGGGAGCTGGGACTCATGCCGGGCGAGCCGCTGGTCTTCAGCCAGGCCCTCCCGGACGAACCCGAGGAGGGCGGCGCCCGCGTCTTCCGCTGGCCCCTGCTGTAGAGACGCCTGGCCCCAGCTGTAGAGGCCCTCCAGAAGCTTTCGATTACTTTCCGTGACCTCTGGTTTACCTTCAGTCACTCAGGGTAATCTGTTGATTGCGCACAGTAGTGGGAACCACTCGTTTTCGAGCCCACTAGAGGTCGCGTCCTTCCCCCCAAGATCCCCACCACGGCGGGCGGGCGCGTGTCACGAAAGGACAGACAATGGCTGCGGGCACCAAGACGACCAGCCGGCTGGAAGAGCGCTTCCGCCTCTGGGACAACGACGGCTCCGGCGCGATCGAGCGCTCCGACTTCGAGAACGAGGCCGACGGCATCATCGAGGGCCTGGGAGTGCAGGGGACGCCGCAGGCACATCAGCTGAAGCAGGCGTACCTGGCGATGTTCGACCACCTCGCGGGGGCGGTGGGCGCGTCGCGCCTCGACCAGGCGCAGTTCCTCCAGGCCGCCGAGCGCGAGATCATCAGCCGGGGCGACGACGGGTTCGCCCAGGTCGTGGGCCCGACCATCCAGGCCATCGTCAACGTCCTCGACCGTGACGGCGACGGCGAGGTCGACTCCTCCGAGATGGCCAAGTGGTTCGCGGCCATCGGGCTCGACGGCTCGGTCGCCGCCGAGGCCTTCCGGCAGATGGACACCGACGGCACCGGCAGACTCTCCGTCTCCGAGCTGGTCGCCGCCGTCCGCGACTACCACCTCGGCAAGAACGACATCCCTCTGCTCGGCAGGTGACCTAGGCCCGAGCAGGCCGAAGGGTCGCCCAGAGCCGCTGTCTCCGGGGCGGCTCCGCCGAGGGAGCCGTCCGGGGGCCTTGTCCCCGGGCGGCTCCGCCCGAAGAAGGGGCCGTCCGGGCCGCATCCCCGGGCGGCCCCGCCTCCACCATCGCATCAGGACGGGAACCTTGGAGAAAACGCTCTCTCCGCCCGGGGGCTCGCCGCCCCGCGCCGCCGCCGCTCCCATCCCCTTCTTCTCCCAGGCGGCGACGTTCGACCGGCTGTGGAAGGAGATCCGCGCCGGGTGCGTCGACGTGCTGGACCGCGGCAAGTTCTCCCACGGCGCGAAGGTCGCCGAGCTCGAACGCCGGCTCGCCCTGTGGACCGGCGCGGCGCACGTCGTCGGCGTCAACTCCGGCACCGACGCGCTGGTGCTGCTGCTGCGCGCGGCCGGCCTGCGGCCCGGCGACCAGGTCGTGGTGCCCGCCTACAGCTTCATCGCGACGGCCAGCTCCGTCGTGCTGGCCGGCGGCGTGCCGGTCTTCGCCGACATCGAGGAGCACGGCCACGGCATCGACCCGGCCTCCGTCGACGCCGTGGCCGGGCCGCGCACCACGATGGTCATGCCGGCGCACCTGTTCGACCGCCTGGCCGACCTGCGGGGCGTGTGCGAGGTCGCCCGGCGGCGCGACCTGACCGTGCTGGAGGACAGCGCCGAGGCCATCGGCATGCGCCTCGACGGCACGCACGCCGGGCTCGTCGGCGCGGGCGGCGTGCTGTCGTTCTTCCCGTCCAAGACGCTCGGGGCCATCGGCGACGCCGGAGCGCTGCTCACCGACGACGACGGCATCGCCGAGACCGCGCGGGCGCTGCGCCACCACGGCCGCGGCGGCCGCACCCTCGACCACTTCCCCGGCATCGCCAACCCCACGATCCTGCCCGGCTGCAACAGCAAGATGGACGACCTCCAGGCCGCCGTCCTGCTGGCCAAGCTCGCCAGGCTCGACGCCGACATCGCCCGCAGGTCCGAGCTGGCCACCCGTTACGACGCGCGGCTGCGCGACGTGCCCGGCGTGCTGGCCGTGCCGGGCGCGGCCCCGCCGCACCCGGGCGGCAACCGCGTCTGCTACGTCTACCTCGTCGAGGTCGAGTCCCGCGACGCCCTGGCGGCGCACCTGGCCGCGGCGGGCATCGGCACCGAGGTCTACTACCCGGTCCCGCTGCACCTCCAGCCCTGCTTCGCCCACCTCGGCCACGTCCGGGGCGATTTCCCGAGGGCGGAGGCGGCCTGCGCTCGGGCCCTCGCCCTGCCGCTCTACCCCGACCTGTCCGACGCCGCGGCCGACCGCGTGTGCGACGAGATCGAGGGCTTCTACCGAGGGCGGCGCGGATGAGCCGGGTGCCGTTCTTCGCCGCCGACCTGTTCGAGGCCGACCGGGCGACGCTGCTGCGCACGGTCTACGCCGTCGGCACCGGCGAGGCCCAGAAGTTCATCCTGGGCGAGCACACCGCCCGGTTCGAACGCGAGCTGCGCCACCGGCTCGGCGCGGCCGACGTCGTGGCCTGCTCCAGCGGCACGTCCGCGCTCACGCTGGTGCTGGCCGCCATGGACGTGGGTCCCGGCGACGAGGTCGTGGTGCCCGCCTTCGGCTGCGCCCCGCTGGCCGCCACCGTCGTCGGGGCAGGGGCGCGGCCGGTGTTCGCCGACGTCGACCCCGTGACGCTCACCGCCGACCCCGCCGCCGCCGAGTCGCTGGTCACCAGGCGGACCAAGGCGGTGATGCCGGCCCACATGTTCTCCGTGATGGCCGACATGCCGCGCTTCCGCGAGCTGGCCGACCGGCACGGCCTGCGGCTGGTCGAGGACTCCGCGCTGGCCCAGGGCGGCACGCTGGGCGGGCGGCCCGCCGGTCGGTGGGGGGACGCGGGCGTCTACTCGTTCGTGCAGGTCAAGACGTTCGGCATGCCGGGGGAGGGCGGGGTGGTGATCACCGACGACCCGGCCCTGGCGGCGCACGTACGGATGCTGCGCAACCACGGCCAGGACGGCGCCCGGCGCTTCCACCACCGCCGCGTCGGCCACAACAGCCGCTTCGACGAGGTGATGGCGGCCTTCCAGCTCCACCGGCTCGCCGGCCTGGACGACCGCCTGTCGCGCCGGGCCGAGATCGCCTCCTACTACTCCCGGCGTTTCGAGCCCCTGGCGGAACGCGGGATCGTGGCACCGCCCGTCGGAGGGGACGGGCGGTTCCACTACGTCTACACCGTGCTCACCGAGCACCGGGACGCGCTGGCGGCCCACCTGGCCGCCCACGACATCGCCACCCACGTCTACTACCCGCGCACGCTGCCCGCCCAGCCGGCCTTCGCCCGCTTCGCGCCGCCCGGCGCGTCCTGGCCGGTGGCCGAGTCCGCCGCCCGGCGCAACCTGTCGCTGCCGCTGCACCCGCGGCTCGCCGACGCCGAGGTCGAACGGATCGCCGACGCGGTCTGCGCGTTCGCCCACGGCTCCCCGCAGGAGAACCCATGACCGACCAGGTGGTCACCCGCGGCCTCGGCCCCTACGCGCGGCTGGCCAAGCTCGACATCTACGACTACTACCTGGGCCTGCCGCTGGTGTGGTCGCTGCTGCCGCCGGCCGGGCGATGGCAGCCGTACGCCGTCGGCCTGCTGCTGTCCGTGCTGATCGCCGAGGCGGCCGTGGTGGCCGCGATGGTCGGGTTCGACGACATCACCGGCCACCGCGACGGCAGCGACGCGGCCAACTACTCCTCCGACGCCGCCCGGCGCAGACTGGCCCGCAAACCGCTGGTCGCCGGCACGCTCACCGAGCGGCAGGCGCTGCGCTTCGCCTGGACGGCCACCGCGATCAGCGCCGTGCTGTGGGCCGCGGTCGTGGCCGCCGCCCCCCACCGGCCCGCGTGGGTGGTCGTGACGGCGGCGGCGTGCGTGGTCGCGGCCGTGCAGTACTCGTGGGGGCTCAAGCTCAGCTACCGGGGGTTCCAGGAGCTGTTCCTCGTCGGGCTCGGCGTGGGGTGGGTGGTGGTGCCGTACGGGCTGCTGACCGGGCAGGCGAGCGGGTTCGTGGCGGTGCAGGCGGTGCTCTTCGGGTTCGGGCCGATGATCTTCGGCCTGTACTCCAACACCAACGACGCCCGCGGTGACCGGGAGGCCGGGCGGCTCACCGTCGCGGCGCGGACGTCCCCGCGGGTCAACGCCGCTTTCGTCACCGCGGTGAGCGCGGCCGAGAGCTTGGTCGTCGGGTGGGCCGTGGCCGCCGGGGTCGCGCCCTGGTGGTTCCTGGGCGTGCTCGTGCCGCTGGTCTCCCTCCGCGTCACCCAGCTGGTGATCGGGTTCGTCCGCGCAGACGTGCTGCGGGCCCGGCGGGTGGCGATCCGCACCCACCGCGTCACCGTCGGCGTGCTCATCCTGGCCAACCTGGTCCTGGCATGAACGTGGACGTCGCGGTGGTGGGCGCCGGGCCGGCGGGCCTGGCGGCGGCGTACGCGCTGGACCGGGCCGGGCTCGCGGTCCGCGTCCTGGAGGCGGCCGAGGCGGTGGGCGGGCGGATGCGCACGCTCCGGGCGCGGGGCTGCCTGATCGACACCGGCGCCGAGATGTTGCCGTCCGCGGACGGCTACCCGGCCACCTGGCGGCTGATCAGGGCGGTCGGCCTCGACGCGGCGGCCGTGCCGAGGGTGCGCGACGCCGTCGGCGTGTGGCGCGACGGGCGCGTCCACCCGCACGTCGGCCGCCCGCTCGGGCTGCTCACGGGCGCCGGCCTGCCGCCGCGCGCCCGCCTCGACCTGGTACGCCTGCGCCTCCGCCTGGCCCGCGGCCGTCCGGGCCCGGAGGCCACCGTCGCCGACCTGGTCGGGAAGTACCATCCCGACCTGCGCGCGTTTCTCGTCGAGCCGCTGGTCGCGGGGTTCTTCGGCTGGGACGCCGGGCGTTCGTCCGCCGCGGTGTTCGCCGAGCACCTGACGAGCACCGGGAGCACGAACACCTGGCACACCTACCGAGACGGCATGGACACCCTGGCCAGGGTGCTCGCCGCCGGGCTCGACGTGGTCACCGGGCACGAAGTGACAGGGGTGGTCCCGTGCCCGGGAGGGGTGCGGCTGGAGTCGCCGCGGGGGAGCGTGAGCGCGCGGGCGGCGGTCCTGGCCGTTCCCGCGCCCGTGGCGGCCCGGCTGCACCCCGGCGCCCCGCCTGAGGAGCGGGCGTACCTGGAGGCGTGCACGTACGCGCCCATGCTGCGGCTCAGCCTCGTCCTGTCCCGGCCGGCGGCGCCCGGCCGGCGCGGGTTCGCCACGCTCGTGCCCGCGGCCGAGGACCCCGTGCTCAACGTGATCACCGTCGACCACCACAAGCACCCGGGCCGGGCCCCCGCCGGCACCGGGCTCATCTCGCTCATCACCTCGCCGCAGGGCACGGCCGCGCTCATGGGGGAGAGCGACGAGAAGGTCGCCGACCAGCTCGTCGGGCGCGCCGAGCGGTTCGTGCCCGGCCTGGCCGGCCGGGTGGCCCGCTTCCACGTGCACCGCTTCCCGCACGGGCTGCCGGAGGCGACGCCGCGGGCGCTGGCGCTGCGGGCGGCGTTCGAGGGGCGTCCCGGGGCGGCGGTCGACTACGCCGGCGACTGGGTCGCCCTGCGGCCGTGCAGCGAGGGCGCGGTCGCGGCGGGGGAACAGGCCGCCGCGCGGGTGCTCGCCCGCCTGTCGTAGCCGCCCGCCCGCCGTCCGCCCGTTTTTCAACGACGTACGCGCATGGAGAGAAAGCAGATGGCCTTCTTCACCCGGCCCATCGAGTTGGGCACCCTTTTCGACGACCTCGCCGATCGCGGACGCGGGACCGGCGTGCACGTGAGCCGTCCCCTGGACATCGCCCCCCACCTGGGCGCCGACCTCGACCTGCCGGACCTGGCCGAGCTGGTCAGGGAGGCGGCCGGCTGGCTGGCCGCCGCCGGCGCGCGCCGGGGTGACCGGGTCGCCGTCGTCAAGCGCAACCACTGGGACTACGTGCTGCTGTCCTGCGCCGCCGCGCGCATCGGGGCGGTGCCCGCCACACTGTCCGCCGACCTGCCGCCCGACGTGCTGGAGATCCTGCTCAAACGGCTGGAGCCCGCGCTGCTCGTCACCGACTCCGCCCTCGCCGCCCGGCCCGGCGTGGCCGTCCAGGCGCCGCGCACCCTGGTCCTCGACGGCACGGCGAAGGGGCTGCTGTCGCTGGACGACGTCCGCGGCTGGGCCGTGCCGCCGGTGCACCGGCCCGCGCTGGACGACCCGCTGGCCGTCATGCACACCTCCGGGACGACCGGGGTGCCCAAACTCGTCGTGCACTCCACCCGTACGCTGCTGCGCCGCCTGGCCGGGTTCGAGGCCCACCGGTGGCCGGTGCTGGGCAGCCGTCCCGACGACGTCGTGGCGAGCGCCATCTCCTTCGCCCACGGGCGGGCCCTGGCCTGGACCGCGAGCGTGTTGTGGCTCGGCCCCGCCAAGGTGCTGGCCGTCTCCGCGCCCGGCTGGGAGGAGGCCGGCCCGTTCCTGGCCCGGCACCGGCCCACGACGCTGGAGGCGCTGCCGGCCACGTACGTGCGGTGGCAGCGGCGCGCGCTCGGCGAGGCCGGCCCGTTCGCGCGGGTGCGCCTGTACATCAGCACGTTCGACGCCGTGCACCCGCCCACCGTGCGCGCCTTCCTGAACGCCACCCGGCGCCGGCGGCCGGTGTGGATGCAGGGCTGGGGGCAGAGCGAGACCGGGCCGCTCACCTTCCGCCTGCTCACCCGCCGGTCCATGGCGGACGACGACGGCCGCCACCCCACCACGCGCGACCTCGGACGTCCGGTGCCCACGCGGACCCGGCTGCGGGTGGTGGACCGCGAGACGTTGCGTCCGCTGCCGCGCGGCGCGAGCGGGCTCGTGGTCTGCCGCACCAAGGCCCTGTGCCTCGGGTACGTCGGCGAGCAGGAACGGTGGCAGGGCAAACGGCTCGGAGGGTGGTGGCACACCGGGGACGTCGGGACGCTCAGCCGTACCGGCCGGGTGCGGTTCGTGGACCGGGAGACCGACACGATCCCCGGCGCGAGCTGCGTGGAGCTGGAGGACGTGATCGACGACCGGCTGCCCGAAGTGCTGGAGTGCGTGATCCTGGGCGTTCCCGGACGGCCGTCCCTGCCGGTCGCGGTCACCGAGGACGGCGGCCTCGACCGCGACGCGTGGCGGCGGGCCGTCGCCGACCTGCCTGAGCTGGCAGACCCCGTGGTGATCACCTGGGACCAGGTCCCCCGCACCGGCACGGGCAAGGTCCGCAGGACGGCGCTGCGCGAGCTGCTGGGCGAGACCCCCGACACGTACGGCACCGGGCGGTGGACGTGACGCCGGGGACGCGGGCCGCCGGCCGGTCCGTCGCCGAGCGGGAGGCGGTCGCCTGGCCGCTGGCGGGCGTGGTCGTGCGGGCGCGCGGCGAGTCGGTGGCGTTGCGGGTGGCCGTCCAGCGGTTGTGCGCGCTGGGCTGCGAGGTCCGGTTCGACGGCGCGCCGCCGCCGGACGGGTCGCCCGCCGGGTGGCTGGGGGTCGCCTCCGCGCCGTTCGGCAGGCCGGGGGAGGCGCTGCCGGAGTGCGGGATCGGCTGGTCGGGGCCGGTCGGGGTGCCGATGGAGGGCGAGCGCGACGTGCAGGCGGCCTGCGGGATCGCCCACGTGCACGGGCGGGCCGCCGGCGGGCCGAGGGCGCTGCGCCTGGACTACGCGTCGGTGTGCGCGGGGGTGCTCACCGCCCAGGCGCTCACGGCGGTCCTGCTCGCCCTGCTGCGGGGCGGGCCCGCGCTGGCGGCGCGCACGTCCGTGGCGCAGGCGGCGCTGCTCGCGCTCACCCAGTACATCGCCGTCGCCACCTGTGAACGCTTCGACCCGCCCCTCTCCGCCGGACGCGTGCCGTCCCCGGGAGCGGGGCGGGTGCCGCCGTTCCGGTCGGCGGACGAGGTGCGGTTCGAGATCGAGACGTTCGACGCGGAGTGCTGGCGGCGGTTCTGGGACCTGCTCGGCGCCGAGCCGAGGGCCGCGGCGGCGGGCTGGCCGCCGTTCCAGCAGCGGTTCGCGACGGCGACCTGCACGCTGCCGGCCGGGCTGGGCCGGACGGCCGCCGCCGCCGGTTACCGGGACGTCGTGGCGGCCGCCGCGGACGCCGGCGTCAGCGTGCTCCCGGTACGGGACGCGGACGCGCCGCTGCCGCCCCCGCCCGCCTCGCCGTGGCGGCTGCGCGCGCTGACCGAGGCCGCCACCGAGGCCGCCACCGAGGCCGCCACCGAGGACGCCGCCGGGGAGCCGGCCGGCCTGCCGCCGCTCGCCCGGGACGCCCGGGGCCCGCTGGCCGGGCTGCTCGTCGTGGAGTCCACCAACCGGGTGCAGGGACCGCTGGCCGGACACGTGCTCGGCCTGCTCGGCGCGGACGTCGTGCGCCTTGAGCCGCCCGGCGGGGACCCGCTGCGCGGCGTGCCGCCCATGGCGGGGCCGACCTCGGCCCGGTTCCTCGCGCTCAACCGCGGCAAACGCGCCCTCGAAGCCGACCTCAAGTCCGCCGCCGGACGCCGGGCCGCCCTGCGCCTGATCGCCTGCGCCCACGTGTTCCTGCACAACTGGCCGCCCGGACGGGCCTGCTCGTACGGGCTCGACCACGACGACCTCGCGCCCGTCCGGCCGTCCCTGGTGTACGCGCAGGCCGGGGGGTGGGCCGAAGCGCTGCCCGCGCCGCAGCCCATGGGCACCGACTACCTGGTGCAGGCCTACAGCGGGGTGGCGGCGCGGCTGGCCGGACCCGGCGAGCAGCCCGCGCCGTCCCTGATGACGCTGACCGACGTGCTGGGCGCGCTGATCAGCGCGGAAGCCGTCGTCGCGGCGCTGGTGGCGCGCGCCCGCACCGGCGCCGGCGTCCGCGCCGGGACGGCGCTCATCGACGCGGCCCGCCTGCTGCGCGCCACCCCGCCCGGGACGCCGCCGGGGAGCCGGGAGGCCGCGCCCGTGACGGATCTGGCCGCCATGGCCGACGACCCGGCGTTCCACCGGGTGCTCGACCGTACCCCGCAAGCCGCCTACAGCCGTGCCCCCTGGACGTTCGTGCCAGCCCCCCACCACGAGGAGGCCCTCTGAATGCGTACCGACCCCCTGCCCTGGACGTCGGCCAACGGGATCGTCCTGGCCGACCGCGTCCCCGCGGACGTGCGCGCGGCGTGGACCGCCCGCGGCCTGTGCCCCGGCCTGGACCTGTACAGCCTGTTCAGCCGGCACGTGCGGCGCACGCCGGAGCGCGAGGCGGTCGCCGACGAGACCGGCTCGCTCGACTTCGCCGGCTTGGACGCCCGCGTGCGCCGGGCCGCCGCCGCACTGGCCGCCGCCGGGCGGGGAACGGCCGACATCATCGCCGTCCTGCTGCCCAACGGGCGCGACGCGGTGGTGGCCGAGCTGGCGGTGGCCGCCGTCGGCGCGGTGGCCCTGCCCATCCCGCACACGCGGGGACGGCGCGACATCGCGGGCCTGCTGAACCGGTCCCGGGCGGCCGCGCTGATCACCGTGCCCGAGCTGGCCCTGGGGCTGCGGGCCGGGCTGCCGTACCTGGAGCAGACGTGGACGTTCGGCCCGCCCACGCCCGGCGCCCGATCGCTCGACGAGGTGGCCGAGCAGGACGTCCGCGCGTGGCGGCCCGCGTGCCCGGACGCCGAGCGGCCCGCCCGGATCCTGCTCTCCTCCGGCACCGAGTCCGAGCCGAAGATGGTCGCCTACTCCCACAACGCCATGGCCGGCGGCCGGGGCGCCTACCTGCGGGCCGTGCTGGGCGAGGACGGGCCCACGCGCAACCTGCTGCTGGTCTCGCTGGCCTCCTCGTACGGCTCCTGCGGCACCTCCGTCCTGCTGGCCCGGCACGGCGGCACGCTGATCCTGCGCGCCCGCTTCGACGCCGCCGACGCGTTGCGCGCCGTCGAGCGGCACCGCCCCACCCACCTGTACGGCGTCCCGACGATGTTGCGCCGCATGGCCGACTCGGCGGCCGAGGCCGACCTGTCGTCGCTGCGCCGCGTCGTCACCAGCGCCCAGCCCCTGCACGGCGAGGCCAGGCAGGCGTGCGCCCGCCGGTTCGGCGTGCCGCTCGTCAACGTGTACGGCTCCACCGACGGCGTCAACTGCCACACCGGCCGCGCCCCGGACCGGTGGGCCCCCGGCCTGGCCGGAACCCCGGACCCCGCCGTCGCCGAGATCACGATCCGGGACGCCGAGGGCGAGCCGGTGCCGCCGGGCGAGCCGGGCGAGATCTGGGCCCTCGGCCCGATGACCCCCCTGTGCTACGTCGCCGCCCCCGACCTGGACGACCGCTACCGCGCCCCCGGCGGCTGGGTCCGCACCGGCGACCTGGGCCGCCTCGACCCCGACGGCACGCTGTGGGTCCTCGACCGGATCAAGCGCGTCGTGATGCGCGGCGGCCTCAGCATCTCCCCGGCCGAGGTCGAACGCGAGCTCAGCGCCCATCCCGACGTCGCCGACGCCTTCTGCGTCCCGGTGCCGGACGACGACCTGGGGGAGCGCATGTGCGCCTGCGTGTCGCCGCGGCCCGGCGCGAGACCGCCGTCCCCGGCCGAGCTGATCGTCTACCTGCGCGAGGAACGCGGCCTGGACCGGCGCAAACTCCCCGAACGGTTCCTCTGGCTGCCCGAACTGCCGCTCGGCCCGACCGGCAAGGTCTGCGCCGCCACCCTCACCCGCCTGGCCGCGCAGTCGGCGGTGCCCGTCCCGCGCAGCCCGATGAGGAGCGGCCGATGAGCCGGACCGCCTACGTGTTCGGCGAGCGCCGCGACCACGTCGCCGAGCAGCACCGCTGCCTGGAGCTGGCCTACGACCCGATGACCATCGAACGCCTGGCCGAGGCGGGCGTCGGGCCCGGCATGCGGTGCCTTGAGGTGGGCGCGGGCGGCGGCAGCGTGGCGGAGTGGCTGGCCCGCCGCGTCGGATCGGCCGGGAGCGTGCTGGCCACCGACGTCGAGCCCGCCTTCGAGCCCGTGGCCCCACGGCTGGAGGTGGTCAGGCACGACATCGTCCGCGACCCGCTGCCGGAGGCCGCGTTCGACGTGGTGCACGCGCGGCTGGTGCTGCTGCTCCTGCCGGAGCGGCTGGCCGTGCTGGACCGGCTCGTCCGGGCGCTCAAGCCGGGCGGCGTGCTGCAGCTGGACGAGTTCGACATCACCTACGGCCCCGGGCTGCTGATGCCCGACCCGGCCTCGGCCGAGCTCTACGAGACGTTCATGCAGGCCAAGATCCGCGTGATGACGCGCGCCGGGGTGGACGTGGCCTGGGGACGTCACGCGGCGGCGGCGATGCGGCGGGCCGGGCTGACCGGCGTCGACCCCAGGCCCCGGGTGGAGCTGTGGGACGCGCGCTCGCCCGGGGCGCGGCTGGTCGCCCACCACACCAGGCACCTGCGCGACCGGTTCGCCGAGGAGGGCCTGACCGACCGGCAGCTCGCCGACGTGCGCGCGCTGCTGGCCCATCCGGACTTCCGCGCCACCTCGTGCGTGACCTACTCCGTGCAGGGCCGCCGTCCCCTGGAGGTGGCGTGATGCGCATCGACCTGCACGGCGCCGCGCCCGGCGTGCACGCCGCGATGGCCCGCTTCGACGCCGCCGCGAGCCGGGAGCTCGATCCCGCGCTCGCCGAGCTGGTCCGGGTGCGGGCCTCGCAGCTCAACGGCTGCGCGGTCTGCCTGGGCCTGCACACCCGCGCCGCCCTGGAGGCGGGCGAGGACGCCGAACGCCTGCACACCCTCGCCCTCTGGCGCGACAGCACCCTGTTCACCGGGCCCGAACGCGCGGCGCTGGCGCTCACCGAGTCGATGACCAGGATCGCCGAGGCCGGGGTGCCGGAGGAGGTGTTCGACGCGGCCCGCGAGCACTTCGACGAGACCGCGCTGGCCCACCTGCTGTGGACGATCGCCGCCATCAACGTCTGGAACCGGGTGGCGATCGCCGCCGGTCCACCCGCCGGATAGGCGGCGGCTGTGGCACGATCGAGGCATGCGATCCCGTACGGAGGTGGCCTTAGCGGGCCTGATCGTGCTCACGCTGACCGGCGGTTGCGCCGACCCGGCGACCCAGCGGGTGTCCCTGATGAACGACCCGTCCGCGCCGCCGTCGTCCAGCCTGGCGCCGGCCATGCCGCGCGTCGCCACGGACGCCCCGGCGATGCCGGGCGGGACTCCGTCGCCGTCGTACTTCCGGCCGCCGCCGTTGGTTCCGGCGACCTCCCTGGCCGAGCCCATGGCGACGGGCAAGCCCCTGACGGCGACCGGGCCGCCGCGCTTCTTCGTCGCCGCCCGGACGCCGATCTTCTCCTTCGCGGACCACTCCAAGACGGCAACCGCCACGCCGGTGCCGCCCGCCGTGAACGACGCCGTGACGGGCGCCTTCGTGGCGGCCGTGCCGCTGCCGCCCGGGGTGCGCTCGTCCTGGCACCTCGTCGCCGCCGCCCCCGACAACCGCACGTTCGTGCTGGCCGGATGGACGGGGCTGGACACGCCACTCCGGCTCTTCCGCATCCGTCTCGACGAGAAGGGACGGCCCGGCGAGCCGGAGCTCGTGCCCGACCTGGAACCCGAGCCAGACCAGGTGACCGCGATGGCGCTCAGCCAGGACGGCACCAGGCTCGCCTACACCGTCACGCTCATCGGCGGCGGGACGAAGGTGGCTGTCCTCGATCTGGCCACCGGGCGGCGGCGGGACTGGGTCACCCGGGAGAGCACCGCCGTCATGGGCCTGGCCTGGGCCCCCGACGGACGGCGGGTGGCCACGGTGCTGGGCCGAGGGGGCCTCAGCGTGCTCGACCTGGGGAACGCGGGCACCGATCTGATCGCCGCGTCGCGGCCGGTAAGGCCGGACAGGGCGGTGTGGAGCCCCCAGTCGGTGGCCTTCACCCCCGACGGGGGCGCCCTGCTCTACTCCGCCGGTCACGACGTCGAGCGGGTGCCGATCGCGGGCGGCCGGCCCCAGGTGGTGGCCCGGCTGACCCTGCCGCGGGGAGCCTCGCTGGGCCTTCGCTTCAGCATCGACGGGACCGGCAGGCAACTGCTGTACACGGACGGGTGGCGGGCGCACCGGGTCGACCTCGCCGACGGGTCCGCCACGTCGGTCCCGATCGACGCGGGCGAGCGCTCGGGCGAGGGCGAGTCGCCGGTCGCCGCCTGGTGAGGGGTCAGGCGCCGAGGTGCTGGGCCTCGTGTTCCCACTGGTCGCGGGGCTGGGTGTGCAGGCGCCAGTAGTGCTCGGCGATGTCGTCGGGGTCGAAGGCGGTGCCCGGGGCGACCACGCCGGCCACCGTGACGCTGGCCACGTGCACGCCGTCCGCGCCGTACTCCTGGTCGAGCAGGGTCACCAGGGTTCGTACGCCGGCCTTGCCCAGTGACAGGCTCACGTAGTCCGGCTTGGGATGCGGCATGCCGCCGGTGACGATGAACGTGCCGCCGCCGCGCCCGGCCATCCCCGGCGCCACGTGGGCGGCGGCGGTGAGCGCCCCGACGACGTTGACCGCGTACGCGTCGAGCTGGGCGCGCGCCGGCAGCTCCCCGGGCCGGTCGGCCTGGACGATCGCGGCGTTGTACACCACGACGTCGGGCGGGCCCAGCTCGGCGGCCGTCTTGTCGAGCGCGGCGCGCAACGCGTCCTCGTCGGTGCTGTCGGCGACCGCCGTGGCGACCGGCACCCCGTAGGAGGACAGGGACGCCGCCGCCGACTCCACCGTCCGCGCGCTGCGCGCGATCAGGCCGACCGGCAGCCCCTCGGCGGCGAACCGGCGCGCCACCGCCTGCCCGATCCCCGGCCCCGCCGCGATGATCACTGCTCCGGACACCTTCATCTCCCATCTGTAGTGGCGACAATGGGGACGATAAAGGGTCACATCCATGTGAAGGTCAACCCGGAGGCTCCATGCGAATCGGCGATCTCGCCCGGCAGACCGGAGTGAGCCGCAGGCTGCTGCGCTACTACGAGGACCAGGGCCTGCTCACACCGCTGCGCCGGCCGAACGGCTACCGCGAGTACGCCGAGACCGACGTCGCGGAGGTGCGCCACATCCGCGCGCTGCTCGCAGCCGGCCTGCCCACGTCGGTCATCACCAGGGTGCTGCACTGCGTCCACGACGACGGCGCCGACATGGTGCCCTCCTCCTGCCCCGAGATGATGGACAACCTCAAC
Source organism: Nonomuraea sp. NPDC049655 (assembly GCF_044465465.1). NCBI lineage: Bacteria > Bacillati > Actinomycetota > Actinomycetes > Streptosporangiales > Streptosporangiaceae > Nonomuraea > Nonomuraea sp. NPDC049655. The sequence goes on along the minus strand of NZ_JBITLS010000012.1, from coordinate 10,530 downwards.
CGCGAGCGCGCCCGCATCAGCGGCGAGATCAGCCGCCTGGCGGCTTCGCGGAAAGCGCTCGACTCCATGCTCGCCACCGCCCGCGAGCCTGCCGAGAGGAAGCATCCGCCCAGGTGAGAGGATGGACGGCATGGATCTGGGGGCCATCCGGACGATGAGTCGCGAGGAGTGCCTGACGCTGCTGTCCACGGTTCCCGTGGGCCGGGTGGCGTGGGCGCGGCCGGGCGGCACGATCATCGTGCTGCCGGTGAACTTCACGCTCGACGCCGACACCGTCGTGTTCCGGATCCCGCCCGGCCGCATCCTGGAGGCGATCGAGCACCGTGTGCCGATGGCGTTCGAGGTCGACGACATGGAGCCGGCCATGCGCACCGGGTGGAGCGTGCTGGTGACCGGCGTCGCGGAGGTCGTCCGGGATCGGGAGGAGGCCGGGCGGCTGGAGCGGCTGACCGGCGCGCCCTGGCCGGAGCTGGCCGATCCGGTGCTCGTCCGGCTGCCGTTGCACCGCGTGTCCGGGCGTCGCCTGCCGCTGCATCCGGGCGGGGTGGTGGTCGAGCGCCTCGGCGGGGAGGCGTGAGGCCGCGGCAGGCTCACACCGGCGGGACGAGCGTGAAGTAGCGGTCGAGCAGGGCCCGGTCGCCGCGGACGTCGAGCCGGTCGGCGGGCAGCCGGCGCCACAGGTGCAGCAGCAGGTCGGAGGCCGTTCCGACGAGCTCTACCGCGCCCGTCGAGTCGCCGGTGAGCCGGACGTCGTCGCCGTCGAAGCACACCGCCCACACCTCCGGCCCGTCGCTCTGGCGGAACAGGTAGCGCTCGCCCGCGCCGGGCGGGGCCTGCGTCCAGGACCTGCGGGCCGGGGCCATCACCTCGAAGACCTGGGTGACGGCGTCGGCGGCGAACGCGGCGTCGATAGGGGCGGCCGTGCCGAGCGCGTTCTCGGCGTCCCAGCGGTGGACGGCCGCCTCGATGGCCTGCATGCGCTGCCAGAACCCGACGGTCTGCGCGGCGGACCACGTCCAGGCGGGGTCGTCGGGGGAGGCGGCGGAGAAGCGCGCTCCGAGCCGCGCGGCGCCCTCGGCGAACCAGTCGAGCACGGCCGGGGGCACCGGCCCGGTGTTGGGCGCGCGGTCGGGATGGGGCCAGTCGCCGAAGTCCGCCGGCAGGCCGAGGACGGCGACGTCGGCGGGGTCGGGCAGCCCGGGAAGGCGCTCGTCGATGACGGCGTGCACGTGCCGGTGCACCGCGCCCAGGTGGATGACCAGGTCGGCGACCGACCACCCGGGACAGGACGGCACGAGGGGCGCGCCACCCGACGCGGTCGCCCGCCGCGCGGCCGCCTCGAACGCACGTGCCTCGCGGTGGAAGTGTGCGACATGATCCATGGGCTCGCTCCGATCGGCTGGGTGCGGAGGTCGGATGACGTTTATGCGCGGGACGGAACCGCTCGAAACTGTACCGGTCAGCCGGTACAGTAATGGCCATGCCACGACCCAGTTCCAAGGACCGGCTGCTCGACGCCGCCGCCGACGTGCTGCTGACGGAGGGCGCGGAGTCGCTGACGCTGGAGGCGGTCGCCCGGCGGGCGGGCGTCTCCAAGGGCGGCCTGTTCTACCATTTCCCGACCAAGCAGGCCCTGGTCGCCGCCATGGTCGCGCGGCTGACCGACGCCTTCGACCAGGCGCTGGCGGCGGCGGGCGGCCGGCCGGGCGACTTCCTGCGGGCGTACGTGCGGGCCACGATCCCCGAACGGCATACCGCCTCCGTCCCGGCCGACCGGGTCACCGTCGCGCTGCTGGCGGGCGTGCTGGTCGACCCGGCCGGGCTGGAGCCGCTGCGCGAGCGGTTCGCCGCCTGGCAGGCCCGGCTGGCCGACGACGGCATCGACCCGGCCGCCGCGACCGCCGTCCGGCTGGCGGTGGACGGCTGGTGGGCCGCCCGCCTGCTCGGCCTCGGCGAACCCGGCCCCGGCCTGCACGAACCCACCCGCCGCTACCTGATGGAGGCCATCGATCGTGCTGCGCGCGACTAAGGCGTTGATGCTGCTGACGGATGTCGGCTTCGTGGCCTACTTCACGATCACCGGCCTCGGCCTGATCCCGCCCGAGTGGGCCTTCGCCGACTATGCCGATCCGCTGATGGCCGACTGGAACTGGTCGTTCCTCTGGATCGACCTCCTGGCCAGCGCCACCGGCCTGACCAGCCTGTGGCTGCTGCGCCGGCGCTCGCCCGCGGGCGAGCCGCTGATGCTGGTCTCGCTGGTGCTGACGGCGGCCTCGGGGCTGATGGCGATCGCGTTCTGGACGCTGCGCGGCGACTTCTCGCCCGCCTGGTGGATCCCCAACCTCTACCTGCTGCTCTTCCCGCTGCCGGCGATCGCCGCGCTCACCGCCCGGGGAAGAATTCCGCGCTCTGGACGTATTCCATCGCCCTGACGAACCCGGGGTCGGCCAGGCGGCGCTCCGCCTCCTCGGCGGAGACGTCCTCGACGTGGGTCTGGATCCACCACAGGTTGCCCCAGGGGTCGCGCACCCGGCCGACGAGGTCGCCGAAGAACAGGTGCGTGACGTCGGTGACGGACGTGCCGCCCGCCTCGACCGCGCGGCGGTGGACGGCTTCCGCGTCGGGCACGTACAGGCGGAGGAAACCGGGCGTCGCGGGCCATTCGGGCCGGGCGTCGAACATCATCACCACGGCGTCCCCGATCCGCACCTCGGCGTGCTGGACGTCGCCGTCCGGGCCGGTCATCCGGCCCAGCTCGACGGCGTCGAAAGCGGCCTTGAGCCAGTCGATCAGCCCGGCCGTGTCGCGCGAGATGATCCACGGCGTCACGGTGGTGTAGCCCTCGGGGACAGGGTTGACGGTCATGATGTGCCTCCTCGATCGGTGCGTCGAGACGACGTTAGAAGGCCAGTAGGTCAATTCTCGTCCTACATCGGCGGCATTCTTGGACCATGACGTCCTTGCGGTTGCTGAGCCTGCTGTCGCTGCTCCAGACCCCGCGCGAATGGCCGGGCGGCGAGCTGGCCGAGCGGCTCGGGGTCAGTCGCCGCACGGTCCGGCGCGACGTCGAGCGGCTGCGCGACCTCGGCTACCCGGTGGTCGCCACCATGGGCGCGGACGGCGGCTACCGGCTGGTCGCGGGCGCGGCCATGCCGCCGCTGCTGCTGGACGACGAGGAGGCCGTCGCCATCGCCGTGGGCCTGGTGACCGCTGCCCGGCATCCCGTGCAGGGCATCGAGGAGGCGTCGGTGCGCGCGCTGGCCAAGCTGGAGCAGGTGCTGCCGTCCCGGCTGCGCCACCGGGTGGCCTCGCTCGGCGCCGCGACCGTCCCGCTGCCCGGCGCCGAGGGGTTCGACGTCGATCCGGGCCGGCTCACGACGCTGGCCATGGCCGTCGCCAACCGCGAACGGGTGCGCTTCCGGTACCTGGCGGGCGACGGCGCGCGCAGTGCCCGGCTGGTGGACCCGTACCGGCTGGTGGCCGCCGGGCGGCGCTGGTACCTGCTGGCCCACGACCACGACCGGGACGACCGGCGGCTGTTCCGCGTCGACCGCATGGACGACGTACGGGCCACGGGCGCCCGGATCACCACGACCGAGCCGGCGGACCCCGCCGCGTACGTCGCCGCCAAGCTCTACTCGGGCGCGCCCACGTACGAGGCGGTGGTGACCCTGCACGCGCCCGCCGAGGTCGTGGCCCGCGCGATCCCCGGCGAGCTCACCCCGCTGGACGCGCACACCTGCCTCCTGCGCGCCTCCGCCGACACCCTGGACTGGCTGGCCTTCCGGCTGATCACGCTCGGCTGCGAGTTCGAGGCGCACGAGCCGCCCGAGCTCGTCGCCCACCTTCAGGGGCTGGCCGCCCGGCTCACCCGCGCGAGCGCGCCAGGAACTCCAGCACCAGCGGGCTCGCCACCTCGCGGAACTCCTCGAAGTAGGCGTGCCGCGCCCCCTCGATGAGCCGCAGCTCCGCCCCCGGGATGCGCCCGGCCAGCAGCGGGGCGTTGGCGGCCGGGTTGAACACGTCGTCGGCGCCGTGCACGACCAGCGTCGGCGCGGTAATGGCGGGCAGCACGGCCCAGGCGTCGTGCCCGGCGCTGGCGGCCAGGTGGCGGCGGCGCGCGTGGGCGGGCATGCCCGGATCGCCCACCGTCCGGTACGGCCCCGGATGCGTGGCCAGCCAGCCCGGCGTGTACATCAGCTCCAGCAGCGCCCGCCCGGCGGCGGCCCGGTCGGGTTGCGCGAGCGCCCTGCGCACGTCGGCGCCGCGTTCCAGGCCGTGGACGCCGCCGGGGGAGGTGCAGCCGAGCACCAGCGCCCTGACCCGGCCGGGATGGTCGGCGGCCAGCCACTGGGCCACCCGGCCGCCCATCGACGTGCCGTAGACGTCGGCGCGGGTGACGCCCAGCTCGTCGAGCACGGCCAGCACGTCTTCGGCGAACCCGCGGGTGGTGTAGGGCTCGTCGGGCTTGTCGCTGTCGCCGGTGCCGCGGTAGTCGAAGGTGATCGTGCGGCGGGCGCGGTCGAAGTCGTCGCGGACCGGGTCCCACCAGCGGTGGTCGTTGGCCTGGCCCTGGAGCAGCACGAGCGCGGGACCGCTGCCGCGGACCTGGTAGGACAGCTTGACGCCGCCCGTCGTCATGGCGAAAGGCACGCCTTCGATGGTGCCACGGCGACGCATATGCCCTTGACGGAGTGAGTACTCACTCCGTACCGTTGGCGGTATGACGAACGAGACGAGCCGGCGGAGAGCGCCGGCGATGAGCCCAGAACGACGCCGCGAGATGATCGTGAAGGCCGCCCTCCCCCTGGTGGTGGAGTACGGCACCTCCGTGACCACCGCCCAGGTCGCCCGCGCGGCCGGCATCGGCGAGGGCACGATCTTCCGCGCCTTCGGCGACAAGGAGGCGCTGCTCGCCGCCTGCATGGCCGAGGCGCTGCGCCCCGACGACACCCTCGCCCACGTGTCCGCGATCTCCCTCGACCTGCCGCTGGCCGACCGGCTGGTGGAGGCCGCCGAGGCACTGCGCGGCTACCTGGCCAGGATGGGCGCGGTCGCCGGCGCCCTCGCCACCACGGGCGGCCTGCGCCGCCCCGCCCCCGGAGGCGAGCCCCGCCCGGCACCCGGAGGCGAGCCCCGCGCCGCCGAGGGGTCCGGGCGGCCCGGGTCCGGGCGGGAGGAGTCGATGGCGGCCTCCCGCGAGGCCCTGGCCGGGCTGTTCGAGCCCGAACGCGACCGGCTCAGGCTGGCCCCCGAGCGCCTGGCCGAGGCGTTCCAGTTCCTGGTGATGGCGGCCGGCCGCGGCCCGTCCCCGCTGGGCTCGGAAGAGCTGGTGGACCTGTTCCTGAACGGCGCGCTCGGGGCGGGCGAACGCCCTTGACCGACCTCTACGAGGACCTCGCGCCCCGCCGCCGCACGGCGGTCACCTTCGCCTTACTCGGCTGCGCCTTCCTGGGCATGCTCGACGGCACCGTCGTCGGCACCGCGCTCCCGCGCATCGTCGCGCAGGTCGGCGGCACCACCTCCTGGTACGTCTGGCTGATCACCGCCTACCTGCTCACCTCGTCGGTGAGCGTCCCCATCTACGGCCGCTTCTCCGACCTGTACGGCCGCCGCCGCCTTCTCCTCTCCGGCCTCGCGATCTTCCTGGCCGGCTCCCTGGCCTGCGGGCTCGCCGGCTCGATGGAGGTCCTGATCGTCAGCAGGGCCGTCCAGGGGGTCGGCGCGGGCGCGCTGCTCACCCTGGGCATGGCCCTGATCCGCGACCTCCATCCGCCGCACCGGAGCGAGGGCCTGATCCGCATGCAGACCCTGCTGGCCGCCATGATGATCGTCGGCATGGTCGGCGGGCCGCTGGTCGGGGGCCTGCTGGCCGACCACGCGGGCTGGCGCTGGGCGTTCCTGGTCAACCTGCCCGCCGGGGCGCTCGCGGCCGCGCTGATCGCGCTGCTGCTGCCCGACCGGCGTCCGCCGCGCACCTCGGGCAGGCTCGACGCGGCCGGGATCGCGCTGCTCACCGCGGGCCTGTCGCTGGTGCTGATCGGCCTGAGCCTCAAGGGCAACACCGGCCGCGGCTGGAGCGACCCGGCCGTGCTCGGCTCGCTGCTCGGCGGGGTGGCGCTGCTGGTCGCGCTCGTCCCCGTCGAGCGGCGGGCGGACACGCCGGTGCTGCCGCCGCGGCTGATGCGCCGCCGCACGTACGCGGCGCTGCTCGCGGGCGGGTTCTTCTTCCAGGTGGCGGGGCTGCCCGCGGGCGTGCTGCTGCCGCTGTACCTCCAGCATGTGCGCGCCTACTCGGCCACGGTGTCCGGCCTGCTGCTGCTCCCGATGCTGGTGGGCATGATCGCCGGGAACCGGCTGACGGCCGTCCTCGTGCTGCGGTCCGGCCGTACCAGGCCGGTGCTGCTGACCGGGGCCGCGCTGGTCACCGCCGGCACGCTCGCCTTCGCCGCGCTCGGGCCGGGCACCTCGCCCTACCTGGTCGGGGTCTGGCTGCTGCTCGTGGGGCTCGGCACGGGCCCGGCCATGGGCGGGCTCACCATCGCCACGCAGGGCAGCGTCCCGCACGCCGACATGGGCGCGGCCACCGCGGGTTCGGCGTTGTCGAAGCAGCTCGGCGGCTCCTTCGGCCTGGCCTGCGCCCAATCGCTCATCGGCGCGCAGGTCAGTGCGGCGGCCGTGGGCTCCACCGTCGCCTGGACCGGCGGTGTCGCGGGCCTGCTGGCCTTCGCCGTCCTGCTGCTGGTCCGCGAGAGCGGGCTGCCGGCCCGGCAACCGGCCGCCGTCCGGACCTGAGCGGAATCGGGGGGAACGCGGGGAATGTTCCTGGAGGAACCCCCGTTACATAGACCGTGGCCGGTGTGTCCAGTGTCCCCGGGCCTCACCTATTGCCTTCGCGGACTACCGTTCGGCTGGAGCCGCGTTGTGCCTTTCGCCGAGAGGCGACCTGCACACCGGTACACGCACACGTGGAAGCCCGCCCTCTCCGGAGGGCGGGCTTTCGCGTCGTTCACACCGGGCGGTTCTTCACGTAGTACGGGTCGGTGATGCCGCCGGGGCAGGCCACCTCCTCGACGTCCAGGTGGGTCAGCTTGGCCCCGGCCTGGTAGGCGCTCTGCAGGAACTCCAGCACGCTCGCCACCGGATCGCCCATGGCGCGCACGTCGTCGTAGCGCAGCACGGCCAGATGGCTGCCGCGCGCGGGCAGCCACTCGGCCTGCTCGGGCAGCAGCGGCTCCCGCTCCAGCCCCTTCGGCTCCGGCGCGGTGTAGGAGTAGAACGCCGGCCAGGGCCGTTCCTTGTCGCCGAACCAGAACCCCGCGCTGATCACCTCCCGGCTGTACGCCTCGCGGGTGACCGGGTCGGCCTCCTCCGGCACCTCGGCCGGGCGTCCGGTGAAGAGGGTGACCGCGATGTCGAACGTGTGCCAGAAGTGGTGCACCGGGCTGACCTTGCCGCCGAAGTCCGCGGCGAACCGGTCGAGCAGCTGCGCCACCTGCGACAGGATCCGCCAGTAGCGGTTGATCAGGACCGGGTCGTAGTGCGCGTGGCGGGTGTCCTCGGCGAACGGCGTCTCGTCGTCCAGGTCGTACGGCACCGCCCAGATCTCCGGCCGGATCCCCAGGTCGGCCAGCGTCTGGAAGAGCCGGGACTGGAACGCGGCCACCGACAGCCCGATCATGCTGAACTCCGCGCTGCGGCCGTCCAGCACGTCGATCACCAGGCGGTGGCGGACGAGGTCGAAGTCCACGCAGAACAGCGGCTGCTCGCCGAGCCCGCCCATGGGACGCGTCGTCAGGCCGCGCCCGGTCAGATGGAACGGCACCTGCCACCAATGGTTACGCCGGTTACTCACCGTCAGCCGGATTTTCCCGACGATCTGCGCGAAGCGGTGGAAGGTCTCCTTGGTGTCGGCCCACTCTTCGAGTGGCATGGCCGGAAAGAGCTCCATGTGTCCATCGTAACTACGCTGCGTAACCATTCTTCGGGGGGTCTCCGCTAATATCCGGCTTGAAGGGTGGTTCAAGTCGAGGAGCCGGGGCATGCGGGACACGTTGATCGACATTGGCGAGGTGGCCAGGCGTACCGGGCTGGCCGCGTCCGCGCTGCGCTTCTACGAGCGCAAGGGGCTCATCGAGGCCGAGGGCCGCAACGGCCTGCGCCGCGTCTACCTGCCCGAGACGCTCGACCGGCTGGCGCTGATCACCTGCGCCCGCGACGCCGGGTTCACGCTGTCGGAGATCGCCGAGTTCCTGCGCGCCCGGCCGGCGGACACGCGGCTGCGCGAGCGCATGGCCGCCAAGGAACGCGAGGTCGACCAGCGGGTGCGGCAGCTCACCCGGCTGCGTGACAGCCTGCGCCACGCGGCCGTGTGCGAGCACGACCCGCTGGTCGAGTGCCCCGAGTTCAAGCAGGCCGTGAAGGCGGTCAGCCAGAGCTGACGTACTTGCGCGGGCGCAGGGCGTGGGCGCGCAGCGCGGCCAGGGCCGCGTACTGGCCGGGCCGGTCCATCCGGACGACCAGGTCGTCGCTGTAGGCCAGGCCCAGCGCGGTGAGCTGGGAGACCAGGTCGGCGACCGGCGCGGTGACGTCGTCGAGGCTCGTGGCCGGGTGCCAGCCCTCGCCGCCCACCACCTCGGCCACCCGTTCGCGCAGCTGGGCGGGGGACATCAGGACGCCGTCGGCCAGCAGCATGAGCGTGGCCTCGCGGGCCGAGACCTCGAACTCGTGCTCGCCCCTGGCCAGCAGCAGCCGGGTGACCGCCTCCCACATGGCCTCCGGCGAGCCCAGCAGGTGCCGGCCGTAGTCGGTGATGGCCAGCCGGGCGCCGTCGCGGCTGATCGCGCCGAGCTCGCGCTCGGCCAGCTCACGCAGCCGCAGCGCCGCGGGCGAGGGGGCCAGCCGGAGCGGCAGGCTGCCCTCGGAGGCGGCCAGGGACAGCAGCTTGCGCAGGGCGGGCAGGGGTTGCGGCGTCACCGGCGCGTGCAGGCGCACCTCGAACGGCTGCGCCAGCTCCCGCCTGGCCGGGCCGCGGCCGAGCACCCAGCGGTTGAGCCGTTCGCCGTGCACGCGGTTGAGCCAGCTGTCGCCGCCCAGCTCGGCGCGGGGCTCGGTGAGCCAGCGGCGGGTGAGCGCGCCGCGGTCGACGTCGTCGCCGGCGACGATCGCCAGTTCGAGCGCCGCGGAGCAGGCCACGTGCGCGCCCAGCTCCTCCGGGCCCATGATCATGCTCCACTGCAGCTCGGGCACGTCGGGCGGGAGCACGCCCGTGGCCTCCAGGGCCTTCTGGTAGGCGCTGGTGCCGGCGTCCTCGCCCTCCTGGGCGTAGGTGCGCAGGATCTGCGCGGTGGTGGGGGACACGCACAGGGCGGCGTAACGTTCCATGCCGCCGAGTTGCAGCAGCCGTGCCAGTGAGCGGGACAGGCGTTCGTGGTCGCCTCCGGGCCGGAGCGGGCCCACCTTGATCGGAAGCGTGTACCAGAGGAACTCGCAGACGTCGAGCTGGGTCACCGTCTCCAGCGGTTCCCCACCCGTCAACCATTCGACGGCGGTCCTGGCCTCCTCGGCCAGGTCCGGCTGAGATCGCTCCAACTCGGCGAGAAGGGCGGTGACATCCGGTGCACTCATGCCTCGAAGTTTGCCGTATCGAACCCAGCTATGACGATGACCGAATGCGGTGCGTATTGGGTCTTGCACAGCGACTACCCTACGAAACCGATGTTTACCTACAGTGAGCGGGTCAGATCCATCGTTTGTCGAACAGCATCCGGGCCTTCCACTCGGTGTACGGGATCACTTCGGCGGACAGGATCGGGTGCAACCACCAGAAGTTGATCAGTGCCAGCAGCGCGTACGCGCCGACCACCGCGGCCCCCAGCGTGCGGCGCATCGGCATGGCCCCGCTCTCCGTCGGCGTGGCGGGCCCGATGAGCAACCCGGCGCACAACGTCAGCGCCAGGATCATGAACGGCACCATGGGGATCGCGTAGAACAGGAACATCGTGCGGTTCTCGGAGATGGCGAAGTAGAACCAGGGCAGCCAGCCCATCGCGTACGCCAGCAGCACGGCCCCCGCCCGCCAGTCGCGCGAGGAGACGTACCAGGCGATCAGGGCCACCAGCGCGGCCAGCGCGCCGAACCAGATCACCGGCGTGCCCACGCCGAGCACCGCCTCCGAGCAGTCCTTGGCCCCGCACACGTTCTGCTTGCCCTCGTAGAAGAAGGCCACCGGACGCAGCAGCAGCGGCCACTGCCACGGCTCCGACATGTACGGATGGGACGTCTCCAGCCCGTTGTGGAAGGAGAAGACCTGCCACTGGTACTGGACCCATGAGCGCATGGAGTCGAACAGGAAGAAGAAGGGGCCGGAGGAGGTGGCCTGGTCCCAGTTGCGGCCGTAGCCGTTCGCGGAGGCGAACCAGCCGGTCCAGGTGGCCATGTAGGCCGCGAAGGGGATGACGGTGAAGGAGAGCAGGGCGTGGGGGAGGTCTTTGTTCCAGGCTCCGGCGTAGGGGCGTTTGAGTCCGATGG